>NZ_BOOO01000030.1 GCF_016863275.1 Planotetraspora mira | reverse complement strand
AGTCTCGCTGGACCGAGGTGTGACCTCGGTCCAGAGCGTCACGGAGTGAGAAACGGCTCCGGTCCGGGTTCATCGGGGGCCCGGACCGGAGCCGTTTCTCGTCGTTGCCGTGGCCGACGCGCCGGGTGCCGGCACGTCGTACGGGCTCAGTCGAACATGACGATCTGGCGGAGCACCTCACCGCTCTTGAGCGCCGCGACGGCGTCGTTGAGGTCGGCCAGCCGGATCCGCGAGCTGATCATGCTCTCGAGATCGAGCTTGCCGGCCTTGTAGAGGTTCGCGAAGAACGGGAAGTCCCTGCGGACGTCCGCGCCGCCGTACAGGGAGCTGAGGAGGTTCTTGCCCTCGAACAGCAGCCCGAAGGCGGTCAGCGGCACCTGGTCGTCCATCGCCCCCGCGCCCACGACGATGACGTCGCCGCCACGCCGCGTGGCCTGCCAGGCGGTCATGATCGCGGCGGACTTGCCGACGACCTCGAAGCCGTAGTCGAAGCCCTGGCCGCCGGTGAGCGTGCCGATCGCGTCCATGAGCTGGTCGGGCGTGCACGCGTGCGTGGCGCCGACCTTCTTGGCCAGCTCGTGCTTCGACTCGAGCGGGTCGATGGCGAGGATCGTCGTCGCCCCCGACACCCGGGCTCCCTGGATCACCGACAGGCCCACACCGCCGCAGCCGACGACCGCGACCGTCGATCCCGGCCGTACCTTCGCCGTGTTGATGACGGCGCCGACGCCCGTGGTGATGCCGCACCCGATGAGCGCGGCGGCCTCGTAGGGGACCTCCGGGTCCACCTTGATGGCGCCCTGCCACGGGACGACGATCTCCTCGGCCCAGGTGCCGCAGCCCGCCATGCCGAAGGCGGGCGTCTGGCCGCCGTAGAGGAAGCGGGCCTCCATGAAGCTCTTCATGACGTAGGTCGTGCACAGGTTCGGCTGGCCGACGATGCAGTTGGGGCAGTCCCCGCAGGCCGGAGTCCAGTTGATGATGACGTGGTCCCCTGGCTGGACGGAGGTCACGTGGTCCCCGACCTCGACGACCTCGCCCGCGCCCTCGTGGCCGGGGATCACCGGCAGCGGCATGGGCAGGACGCCTGTCAAGACGGAGAGGTCGGAGTGGCAGACACCCGTAGCCTTGATCTTCACCCGAACGTCGGACGGGCCGACGGGCGTGAGGGTGAAGTCGTCACGGATGTCGAGTTTGTCGTCGCCGACCGCGTGCAAGAGAGCGCCGCGCATTGGACCTCCTGGGGGGTTACTCGTCTTCGAGTTATGAGTCTTCGAGCGACTTATGAGTCTTCGAGCGTCAAGGCGGCTTTGGGGCACGAGCGGACCGCGTGACGCACTCGGTCCAGCATCTCGGCGGGCGGCTCCGGCAGCAGGACGTGCAACTGGTCGTCGTCATCGACCTCGAACACCTCGGGCGCGAGGCCCATGCAAACGGCGTTCGCTTCGCAGATCAGGTAGTCGACCTTGACCTTCATGTCCGGCTCTCCTTCGCACGGTGGCTCGTCCGCACTCTCACTCCGGCGGCCGAGATCGTGTCGTTCCACCGACCTCCCGCCGACCGGTGAGGTCGCGCTCACCCAACGCTAGCGCCGGGCAGCTTGCGATGATCCCACGAGACGACGCGGGAAGGCTCGACGACGTAGGCGATCCGCTTGCGGGCGGTGTGCGCGACGTATTCACGCAACGAGCCGTCCTCGCCGCCGTTGGAAGCCGTGCCGTCGGGGGCGGCCATGCCCGTCATCCGCCGGGTGACGTCCATCCCGACATCGAGGACCGCTTCCGGGTCGTCGATGAGGCGGGCCGTGCCGTAGACCATGACGCCGCGCAGATCGAAGTAGTCGTCGCCGGACTCGACGAGGCAGGTGACTCTGGAGTCGCGGTCGATGTTCTTCGCCTTCTGGGCCTTGCGGTACGTCCAGAAGGTGATCTTTCCGTCGCTCAGGCCGTAGAACATGGTGACGAGGTGGGGGGTGCCGTCGCCGTTGATGGTGGCGAGCTGGAGCTTGCGCGCGTCGCGCAGGAACCCGGCGATCTCCTCGTCTTCCATCGCGATGCCTGCACGGCGGTTCACGCTGGGCTGGGTCACGCTGCAAAGTAGAACATGTTGCAGCAGTGCGGACAAGAGGCGAATGGAATGTTGTTCGGGTGCGTGTGCGGTGGTCGAGCGGGGCTCGGTAGGGTTCGACCGCGACGGCGAAACGGCCGTCCGCGAGAGCCGTACAGAGGGACAGCACATGGCCGTCACGATGCCCGACGATCTCCGCCGCCTTGCCGAGGAGGCGAGGGGTTTCATGCCACCCGCCGAGGGGCTGGCGCTGTTCGAGATCGCCGCCCAGTACGGCTCCCGCGGCCCGATCTGCGAGATCGGCACCTACTGCGGCAAGTCGGCCGTCTATCTGGGCGCGGGTGCGCGCGAGGCGGGCTCGGTGGTGTTCACCGTGGACCACCACCGTGGCTCCGAGGAGATCCAGCCGGGCTGGGAGCACCACGACGCGGACCTGATGGACCCCCGCTTCGGGAAGATGGACTCATTGCCGTTCTTCCGGCGGACCATCGCGGAGGCCGGCCTGGAGGACGAGGTCGTCGCGGTCGTGGGCGGCTCGGCGGCGGTGGCCCGATTCTGGAACACGCCGCTGGCGATGCTCTTCATCGACGGCGGCCATTCCGAGGAGCCGGTCACGAGGGACTACGAGGGATGGGCGCCCCACGTCCTGGTGGGAGGGGTCCTGGTGTTTCACGACATCTATCCCGACCCGGCCATGGGCGGCCAGGCCCCGTATCGCGTCTACCTGCGTGCGCTCGCCTCCGGAGCCTTCAAGGAGACCCGAGTGGTGGGCTCCCTCCGCGTCCTCGAACGCACCACCCCCTCCTTCGCGTGATCATGCTCAGGTTCGGCGACACGCCGTCCTGCCTGCGGCTCCTCCACCCGTGATCATGCACAGGTTCGGCCGCATGCCGTCCCACCTGCGCGAACCACGAGCGTGATCATGCACGGATTCGCGCGCACGCCCGATGACCTGCGGCTCAGCCGTAGTGATCACGCGATCAGGCGTGAGCGCGCTCGCACCCGCACTCGCCGGTGATCCGCACCTGCTGGCTCCCCGCGTCGCGGAAGACGCCGGACCCGGGAGTGGTCCGCGAAAGGGCGTCGGCCGCGAGGATCACCGCGGCCGCGGTGTAACCCGATCGCTCATGCGGGAAGTGCTTGCCGTTCACGAACTGCCAGCCGGTCCAGTAGGACCCGTCCTCGTGCCGCAGATGCTGCATGTCCGCGAACACCGTCAGCGCCCGCTCGTCGTCCCCGAGCGCGTCGAGGGTCATGACCAGCTCGCACGACTCGGCCCCGGTGACCCACGGCTGGTCGGACACGCAGCGCGCGCCGAGTCCGGGGACCACGAACGTGTCCCACTCCAGATCGAGCCGCTGGACCGCCTGCGGGCCGCGTACGGCACCGCCCAGGATCGGGTAGTACCAGTCCATCGAGAATCGGCTCTTGTCCGCGAACGCCTCGGGGTGCGCCGTCAGCACGTGCGCCAGCCGGTCGGCCGCCAACTCCCAGTCGGGTTGCGGATCGCCCAGCCGTTCCGCCAGCAGCACGCCGCAGCGCAGTCCCTGATGGATGGACGAGGAGCCGGTGAGCAGGGCGTAGGGGGCGGGTTCGCCGGAGGTGTCCCGCTCCCACACGATCTCGCCCCGGGTGGTCTGGAGATCGACGACGAAGTCGAGGGCCTTGGTGACCACGGGCCACATCGACCGGGCGAATTCCATGTCGCCCGTCACGAGGAGGTCGTGCCAGACGCCCACGGCGACGTAGGCGGCGTGGTTGGACTCCCCGCCCGTCTCGGAGGCCTCTCCGCCGACGAGCTTCATCGGCCAGGAGCCGTCCGGACGCTGATGCCGTACGAGCCAGTCGTAGCCCCTGCGCGCCTCGTCGCGGAGCCCGGCCACGGTGAGGGCCATCAGGCACTCGATGTGGTTCCAGGCGTCGACGTGACCCTCAGGCCAGGGGATGCCGCCGGTGGCGTCCTGGACCGCGGCGATGCTCCGCGCCGTCTGGACCACCTGCTCGGCGGTGATGACCCCCGGGACGGACGGCGCCGCCGTCATGCGGGCTTCCGGACGTAGACCACCACACTCTTCCCGATCAGAGGGTTGAGCACGGCTTCCGCGATCCGGGTGGCGGCGGGGCGCTTCATGATGTCCCACACCAGGAGTTCGTGGTACGCCTTGGCCAGCGGGTGGCCGTCGTTGTTCACGCCGACCGCGCATTTGATCCACCAGTACGGCGAATGCAGGCCGTGGGCGTGATGGTGCGGTCCGACCTCGAGGCCGGAGGACTTCAGCTTGGCCTGGAGCTCCGCCAACGTATAAATACGGATATGTCCGCCAGGCGCTGTGTGGTAGTCCTCGGAAAGGGCCCAGCAGATGCGCTCGGGGATGAAGTTCGGGACCGTGATGGCCGCCTGTCCGCCCGGCTTGAGGACCCGGACGATCTCCCGCATCGCGGCCATGTCGTCGGGGATGTGCTCCAGGATCTCGGCGGCGATGACGCGGTCGAACGACGCGTCGGGGAACGGCATGCCGAGCGCGTCGCCGACGACCGTCTCCCCGGTGGCTCCCGCGGGGATCTGCCCTTCCTTGTCCATCGCCGCGAACATCGCGGCCACGCCCTCGAGCTCGGCGGCGTCCATGTCGAAGGCGACCACGTCGGCGCCCCTGCGCAGCACCTCGAAGGCATGCCGGCCCGCACCGGCGCCGAGATCGAGAACGCGGTCACCCGGTCCGACGGGCAGCCGATCGAAGTCGACGGTCAGCACTAGCGCCACCTTTCGTATCGCAATGTCTTCGGGCCGCCGCACGGCAGGGCCCCATGTTCAGCGGCCCCGGTGGGGCCGGAGGTCAACGGGTGCGACCCGCATGCGCTGAGATGGCCTCGCGGTAGGCCTCGACCGTGCGCTGGGCGACGACGGGCCAGGCGTAGCGCTCCATGGCCCGGTCGTAACCCTTGCGGCCCACGGCCTCGCGCTCCTCAGGGGAGTCCAGGAGACGGCGCAGGACCGCCGCCAGTTCCTCGGGATCGCCCGGCTCGACCTGGATCGCGGCGTCGCCGACGACCTCGGGGAGGGCGCCCGTCCTGGAGGCGACCAGGGGGGTGCCGGAGGCCATGTGCTCGACGGCGGGCAGTGAGAAGCCCTCGTACAGCGAGGGGACGACCGACACCTCCGACGTGGCGATCAGCTCGGCGAGGGCCTCGTCCGAGATGCCGTGGACGAACGTGACGTGCTCACCGAGTGAGAGCTCCGAGACGAGCTTCTCCGTGGGCCCGCCGGGTGTCGGCTTGCTCACCACGGTGAGGTGGACGTCGCGCTCGGTGGCGAGCTTGGCGGTCGCCCGCAGCAGCGTCGCGACGCCCTTCATCGGGGAGTCGGCGCTGGCCACGGCCACGATCGAGCCCGGTCGCTTGGGCAACTCCGGCCGGGGGTGGAAGAAGCGGGTGTCGACGCCGAGGGGGATCAGCCGCATGTTGGCCTCGGGAACGCCGAAGTCGCGGTGGATGTCGGCCAGCGACGACTCGCTGACGGTCAGAATCGGGCTCAGCCGCGGGGCGACGATGCTCTGCATGCGCACGAACCCGTACCAGCGGCGCATCGAGAGCTTCTTCCAGCCCTTCGCGGCCTTGAGCTCGATCCGCCGGTCGACGCTGATGGGGTGATGGATCGTGCCGACGACCGGGAAGAACTTCTTGATCCCGAGCACGCCGTACCCGAGGGTCTGGTTGTCCTGGACGACGTCGAAGTCGCCCTGGCGCTTTTCCAGTTCACGGCGCGCGCGAAGGCTGAAGGTCAGCGGCTCGGGGAAGCCGGCCGTCCACATGGTGGCGACCTCCAGCACGTCGATCCAGTCGCGGTACTCGCGCAGCTTCGGCGTGCGGAACGGGTCGTCGTCGTTGTAGAGGTCCAGGCTGGGGACCTTGTTGAGGATCACGCCCTCGTCCAGCTCGGGGTACGGCTGGCCGGAGAAGACCTCGACGTGGTGGCCGAGGGCGACCAGTTCACGGCTGATGTGGCGCAGGTACACCCCCTGGCCGCCGCAGGTGGGCTTGCTGCGATAGGACAGCAGCGCGACTCGCAGCCGTTCCGCCAAGGGGCACCTCTTTCCCGCTGTGCCCTCTAGGGGGCTGGCACCGAACCCTACCATTTGACCTTTGATGGGACAGCTGGGGTGGAATTGTTCCTCGCGTTGCCCGCACCACGCCGGAACTGCGAAGTTAGCTTACCCGAACGATATTCGGTGTAACACGTTCTATCTAACGGTGGGCGACGATGGCATCCTGAGGCGGGCAGGGCGGTACATTCGCCTCTTATAGCTCTCATCGGGCTGGTCGGGCACAGCGAGGAGGACCGTTGGCCAAGCGCGCGCTTGTTACCGGCATCACCGGTCAGGACGGCTCTTATCTCGCCGAGCACCTGCTCAGTGAGGGCTATGAGGTCTGGGGCCTCGTCCGCGGCCAGGCCAACCCCCGCGTGTCGCGCGTACGGAAGCTCCTCCAGGATGTGCAACTCGTCCGGGGGGATCTGCTCGACCAGGGCTCGCTGATCTCGGCCGTCGAGAAGGTGCGGCCCGACGAGGTCTACAACCTGGGCGCGATCTCGTTCGTCCCGATGTCGTGGGAGCAGGCGGAGCTCACGGCGGAGGTGACCGGCATGGGAGTGCTCCGGATGCTGGAGGCCATCCGGGTGTGTTCCGGGATCACCGGTTCACGGGGCTCGGCTGCTGACCAGATCCGCTTTTATCAGGCTTCGTCGTCTGAAATGTTCGGGCAGGTCAGGGAGACGCCGCAGACCGAGAGCACACCCTTCCACCCCCGCTCCCCGTACGGCGTCGCCAAGACGTACGGGCACTTCCTGACGCAGAACTACCGGGAGTCGTACGGGATGTTCGCCGTGTCGGGCATCCTCTTCAACCACGAGTCGCCGCGCCGCGGCGCCGAGTTCGTCACCCGGAAGGTGACGCTCGGAGTGGCACGGATCAAGCTCGGCCTCGCCACCGAACTGCGCCTGGGCAACCTGGAGGCGCGGCGCGACTGGGGATACGCGGGGGACTACGCCCGTGCCATGCATCTGATGCTGACCGCGGCCCAACCCGAGGACTACGTGATCGGCACCGGGCGGACGAGGTCCGTACGGGAGTTGGTGGAGGCCGCGTTCACGGCCGCCGGGCTGGACTGGGAGCAGCACGTCGTCTGCGACCAGACCCTGCACCGGCCGGCGGAGGTCGACCTGCTGTGTGCGGATCCCAAGAAGGCCAGGACCCAGCTCGGCTGGGAGCCGACGGTGTCGTTCGAAGAGCTCATCGCGATGATGGTCGAGGCCGATCTCCGTCTCCTGGCGGACGGCCACGACCCCGATCACGACTCCTCCTGGCCCTAACCCCCACCTTTTCGGCGTGATCATGCACAGCTTCGGTGATGTGCGTCCTGACCTGCGCGTTTCCCGGTCGTGATCATGCGCAGATTCGGAGAAACACCCTCCCACCTGGGAAAACCTTCGTCGTGATCATGCACTCGCGGACGACCATCCCCGCCAGGCGTCACGCGGCATAACGACGATGCCTTGCCTCGCGGTCACGCAGCATGCGCAACTGCGTGAGGACGAACGTCATCTTCTCCCTGGACGGCCGCCAGCCTCTGGAGAGGAGTTTTCCGGCCAAGTCCTCCAGATACTCGGCGGGCCGCCCGAGAACATCGGATTTGCGAACGATGACGAGCTTCCAGCCGCATTCCCGAAGCTGAGCGCGCCGCCACGCGTCGTGGGCCCTGTCCTCGCCGCTGCTGTGATGTCTCGCCCCGTCGTATTCGACGCCGACCAGATGGCTCGGATAACCCATGTCCACGAACACCTCCGCGCCCGACGGCAGGATGACGGGTATCTGCGTCTCAGGCCTCGGCAGGCCGGTGTCGATGATCAGCACACGGGTCCAGCTCTCGCTCGGAGCCTGCGCGCCCGCGTCGCCGAGTCTCAGGACCTCGCGCAGCCTCTTCGCGTTGCGCTGCCCGGCGAGCGCGAGGGCCCGCTCGTGCAGGTTCTCGATCTCGACGCGGCGCCGGAGGAACTGGTCGAGCGCCGCCACGGCCTCCAGTCGCGGCAGAAAACGCGCGCAGTCGAGAGCCGTACGTTCTTGAGTGGTGATCGTCACGCCGCCCACGAGCGTGAGGTCCGCGGCGGCGATCTCGGCCTCGTATCCTCGGCAGCCGGGACGTCTCGGCCGCGTCCTTTCGCCTGCGGCGACCAGGAGTTCCACCGGCCAGTCATGGCTTTCCTTGCCCGGAGGAAGCACGTCGAGGCCCCACAACCACGCGGCCGTGCGGCGGCAGATGATCGCTGTGGGACCGCTCATAGCGGCGATGATCTGCGCTCGTACGGCCAGGGCACGCGGATGGTCTCCGGCGTAATAGGCCCCGAGCGCGAGCCGGTGAATCTCGCCCGTGGCGACGAGCGTGGTGAGCTCGTCCTTGTCGATTCCGCGCGCCCGGGCGGCTGCCGTCGTTATGAGATCCATGGCCGCACAGCATGCGGCTTCGCGCCCAAGGCCGTACGCGATTCCGCCTGGGCTGTGGATAACAAGGCACGCGCCGTCCCAGGGCCGGTACGGCGCATGCATGATCACGCAAGGAGTCGATGCAGGTGGGCCGGTGTTTCGCCGAAGCTGCGCATGATCACGAACAACAAAAGCCCAGCTCGCACAGCATGCCGCCGAACCTGTGCATGATCACGGCCAAGAAACGCGCAGGTCAGGCCGTCCATTCACGAACCTGTGCATGATCACGCCCAAGGGTCATGCCAAGGGGTCACGCCCAAGGGGGGACTACAGGGTGACGGGGAGGGATTTGATGCCGTTGATGAAGCTGGACCGGAGGCGGGCGGCCTCTCCGGCCTGCTGGAGGGTGGGGACACGCTCCGCCAGGACCTCGAACAGGACCCTCAGCTCCAGCTTGGCCAGGTGGTTGCCGAGGCAGAAGTGGGCGCCGCCGCCGCCGAAACCGATCTGCGGGTTGGGGGTCCGGCCGATGTCGAAGACGTCGGGGGACTCGAACACGTCCGCGTCGCGGTTGGCCGAGGTGTAGAAGACGACGACCTTGTCGCCCTCGGCGATCTCCTGGCCCCGGATGACCGTGTCGGTCGTGGCCGTCCGCCGGAAGAGGTTGACCGGCGAGATCCACCGGACGATCTCGTCGGCCGCAGGCCCCGCCAGGCCGCGGTCCGCGACCAGCCTGGACCACTGATCGGGGTGCTCGAAGAGAGTGAGCATGCCGCCTGAGGCCGCGTTCCTCGTGGTCTCGTTGCCCGCCACGACGAGGAGCAGCACGAACAGGTCGAATTCGTCGACGGTCAGCGTCTCGCCGTTCTCGGCCGGCTGGAGCAGCTTGGTGACGATGTCGTCCTGGGGGTCGTCCTTGCGGGCCGCGGCCAGCGCGTTGGCGTACGCGTAGACCTCCATGGCGGCGTTCTGGCCCTCGTCCGGGGCGGCGGCGTAGTCGGGGTCCTGGGCGCCGATCATCCGATTGGACCACTCGAAGATCTTGTCCCGGTCCTCGATCGGGGCGCCGAGCAACTCGCAGATCACATACAGCGGCAGCGGGGCCGCGAAGTCCGTGACGAAGTCGATCGAGGACTTGGCCTTCGCCTCATCGACGAGCTGGTGGCAGATCTCCCTGATGTGGTCTTCCAGCTTGCCGATGGCGCGCGGGGTGAAACCCCGGTTGACGAGCGAACGACGCCGGGTGTGCTCCGGCGGGTCCTGGTTGAGCATCATCATGCGCTGGAGCTCGCGCTGCGGCTCGGGCATCTCGTCGAACAGGGCGAGCTTCTGCGACGAGGAGAACAGGTCCGAGTGCCGTGACACGTGGACGACGTCCTCGTGCTTGGTGAGCGCCCAGAATCCGGGCCAGCCCCGCTCGGCGTCGCCCTCGTGCCAGAAGACCGGAGTGTTCTCGCGCAGCCAGCGGAGCTGGTCGTGCGGGGCCCCCTTGCTCGCGTAGTGGTCCTGGTCGACGAGGTTGATATCCATGGGACCACCTAGTGTCGAGGGTGAGGCCGGGGCTGGAAGATCGTTTATACCAGCCGTGTGACGAACCTCTTACTGAAACGTGTTCTATTACGGCTCCGGATCGTACGTCAAGGTGTGGCCGGGGTGGCCGGAGGGTGACATGACGCACCTTCGCCCGCAGGTCATCCGATGTGTGTGAGGCCTCGCACTTGACACCGGCCCCAGCTGTCAGGAATCTTCTCCTTGAGAAAACATCGGATGTATGGGGGCCCTTGTGAAGCTGCTCCGTGTTGGTGCGATAGGTGAGGAACGTCCGGCCGTGTTGGACGGCGAAGGCCGCGTCCGCGACCTGACCGGCCTGCTCGGGGGAGCGGACATCGACGGGCCGTTCCTGGCCGGTGGCGGCCTTGATCGGGTCCGCGCCGCGCTCGCCGGAGACGACCTGCCCGTCGTCGACACCGAGGGCCTGAGGATCGGGGCGCCCGTCGCCCGGCCGGAGAAGGTCGTGTGCATCGGCCTCAACTTCCGTGACCACGCCGCCGAGTCCGGCGCGGCCATTCCGGAGGAGCCGGTCGTCTTCATGAAGGCGCCGAACACAGTCGTCGGACCTTTTGACGAGGTGTTGGTCCCGAGAAAGAGCGTCAAGACCGACTGGGAGGTCGAGCTCGCGGTCGTGATCGGCAAGACCGCCCGCTACCTCGAGTCCCACGAGGAGGCGCTCGCCGTGATCGCGGGCTACGCGATCTCCAATGACGTCTCCGAGCGAGAGTTCCAGCTCGAGCGCGGCGGTCAGTGGGACAAGGGCAAGTCGTGCGAGACCTTCAACCCGCTCGGCCCGTGGCTGGTGACGGCCGACGAGGTCGCCGACCCCCAGGGCCTGGGCATGCGGCTGTGGGTCAACGGTGAGCTCCGCCAGGACGGCGACAGCAAGAACATGATCTTCGGGGTGGCCGAGGTCATCCGGTACCTGAGCTGGTTCATGGTCCTCGAGCCCGGCGACGTGATCAACACCGGTACGCCGGCGGGGGTCGCCCTCGGCATGCCCGACCACCCGTACCTGCGCGAGGGTGACGTCATGGAGCTCGAGATCGACGGTCTGGGCCGCCAGCGCCAGCCGGTCGGCCAGGCATGACGGCCGAGCAGGTCGTCGCACGGGGGTCCTCTGTGATCACGGCGATGGAGACCCACGACATCCGCTTCCCGACGTCGAGAGAGCTCGACGGCTCGGACGCGATGAATCCCGACCCCGACTACTCGGCGGCCTACGTCGTGCTGCGTGACGGCGACGACGAGGGCCACGGGTTCGCCTTCACGATCGGCCGCGGCAACGACGTCCAGACGGCCGCCATCAAGGCGCTGGAGCCGTACGTCATCGGCAAGAGCGTCGACGACCTCGGCGCGCTGTACCGCGACATGGTGGGCGACTCGCAGCTGCGCTGGCTCGGCCCGGAGAAGGGCGTCATGCACATGGCGATCTCCGCGGTCGTCAACGCCCTGTGGGACCTCAAGGCCAAGCGGGAGGGCAAGCCGGTCTGGCTGCTGCTGAGCGAGATGTCGCCCGAGGAGATCGTCGACCTCGTCGACTTCCGCTATCTCTCGGACGCCCTCACGCGCGAGGAGGCCCTCGCCATCCTCCGCGCCGCCGAGCCGGGCCGGGCCGAGCGGATCGAGCGGCTCAAGGAGAGCGGCTACCCGGCGTACACCACCTCTCCCGGCTGGCTCGGCTACAGCGACGACAAGCTGCGCCGCCTCTGCAAGGAGGCCATCCAGGACGGCTTCACGCAGATCAAGCTGAAGGTCGGCGCCGACCTCGACGACGACATCCGCCGCATGCGGATCGCCCGCGAGGTCTGCGGCCCCGGGTTCCGCATCGCCGTCGACGCCAACCAGCGGTGGGACGTCGGCGCGGCCGTCGCCTGGGTCAAGGCGCTCGCCGAGTTCGACCCGTGGTGGGTGGAGGAGCCGACCAGCCCCGACGACGTGCTCGGCCACGCCACCATCGCCCGTGAGATCGCGCCCATCAAGGTGGCGACGGGTGAGCACGTCCAGAACCGGGTGATCTTCAAGCAGCTGCTGCAGGCCGGCGCCATCTCCTACCTCCAGCTGGACGCCGCCCGCGTCGCCGGTGTGAACGAGAACATCGCGATCCTCCTGCTCGCCGCCAAGTTCGGCGTCCCGGTCTGCCCGCACGCCGGCGGCGTCGGCCTGTGCGAGCTGGTCCAGCACCTGTCGATGTTCGACTACGTCGCGGTGAGCGGATCCATGGACGACCGGGTCATCGAATACGTCGATCACCTGCACGAGCACTTCGTGACGCCCGTGGTGATCGAGAACGGCGCCTACCGGACGCCGCTCGCCCCCGGCTTCAGCGCCACCATGCACTCCGAGTCGATCGCGGACTACTCCTTCCCGGACGGGCCCGTCTGGAGATCCGCATGAGCCGCGCGGCCCACACACGTCAGGGATGTGACCGATGAGCACCGAATTCGAAGGACTTACCGCACTCGTTACGGGAGGCGGTTCGGGGATCGGCCTCGCCACGGCCACGCTGCTGGCCGAGCGGGGCGCCCGCGTGGCCTGCCTCGACGTCAACCCCCCGGGGGAGCCGTTCCTCGGGCTCAAGGCCGACGTCACCGACGACGCCTCCGTCCGTACGGCGGTGGCCGCGGCGGCCGAGCACTTCGGCGGGCTCGACATCGTCGTCAACAACGCCGGAATCGGGGCTGCGGGCACGATCGCGGACAACCCCGACGACGAGTGGCTGCGGGTCCTGGACATCAACGTCGTGGGCATGGTCCGGGTGGCCAGGGCGGCTCTGCCGTACCTGCGGCAGTCGAGTCATGCGGCCATCGTCAACACGTGCTCCATCGCCGCGACGGCGGGGTTGCCGAATCGCGCCCTCTACAGCGCCAGCAAGGGGGCCGTACTATCGTTGACCCTCGCGATGGCGGCGGATCATGTTGAAGACGGCATCCGGGTCAACTGCGTCAACCCGGGCACGGCGGACACCCCGTGGGTGGGCCGGCTGCTCGACGCCGCGACCGACCCGGTGGCCGAGCGCGCCGCACTCGAGCAGCGCCAGCCGATGGGGCGGCTCGTGAGCGCGCAGGAGATCGCCCACGCCATCGCCTACCTGGCCAGCCCGCTCGGCTCCGCCACCACCGGTACGGCCATCGCCGTCGACGGTGGCATGCAGGGCCTGCGGCTCCGGCCTCGATCGAACTGACATCGAGCTAGCAGGGAGTTCGCCCATGCAGAGGATCGCTCTGCGCACCCGGCTCAAGGCGGATGCCGTCGACGAGTACGAGAAGGTCCACGCGGTGATCCCGGAGGATCTGGACGCCGCCCTGCGAGAGGGCGGCGTGCACACCTGGCGGATTTGGCGCGACGGACTCGACCTGTTCCACTACGTGGAGGTCGACGACTATGAGAGCCTGCAGCGCTTCCTCCGGGACAGCCCCGCCGACCAGGCGTGGCAGGCCCGGATCAACCCGCTGCTCGACGCCGACTTCGACCCGGCCGCGACCGGCCTTCGCATGGTGTGGGAGCTCCCATGAACGTCACCCCCTACGGATTCGGCTCCGCCCCGCTCGGCAACCTCTACTCGGCCCTCTCGGACGAGGAGGCGTCCGCCGCGATCGACGCCGCGTGGGATGCCGGCATCCGCTACTTCGACACCGCCCCCCATTACGGCCTGGGCCTGTCGGAACGGCGGATCGGCGCGGCGCTGCGGGACCGGCCGCGGGAGGACTACGTCGTCTCCACGAAGGTGGGCCGTCTGCTCGAGCCGAGCTCGGCCGGTGGGCGTGACGACCAGGGCTTCGACGTGCCCGCGACCCACACACGTGTCTGGGACTTCTCCCGCGACGGCGTGCGGCGCTCGCTCGAGGAATCCCTGGAGCGGCTCGGCCTCGACTCGGTCGACATCGCCCTCCTCCACGACCCGGACGCCCATTACAAGGAAGCCCTCTCCGAGGCCTATCCCGCGCTGGCCGAGTTGCGTGCCCAGGGCGTCGTCAAGGCGATCGGCGCAGGGATGAACCAGACGCGGATGCTCGGCGACCTCGTCAGGGAGACCGACATCGACGTGGTGCTGCTGGCCGGGCGCTACTCGCTGCTCGACCGGTCGGGCGAGGAGGAACTCCTGCCGCTGTGCCTGGATCGCGGTGTGTCCGTCTTCGTCGGGGGAGTGTTCAACAGCGGGCTGCTCGCCACCCACGACCCCGCCGGCACCTACGACTACGCGCCCGCTCCCGCGGAGCTGCTGGAGCGGGCCAGGGCCATGGCCCGGGTGTGCGAACGGCACGAGGTCACGCTGCCGCAGGCGGCCCTGGCGTTCCCGCTCAGGCACCCGGCGGTGGCCTCGGTCGTCGTCGGCATGCGCTCGGCCGCGGAGGTCGAGCAGAACATGGCCCTGACCGACCTGTCCGTCCCCGACGACCTCTGGCCGGACCTCCTCTCCGTCTGACCGTCCGTCTGATCCAGCCGCGCACGACGACAAGGAGACGTGTCGTGATCGACGCGCATCACCATCTCTGGGACCCGTCCCGCCGGACCTACCCCTGGATGTCCGGGGACGCCCTCGCGCCGGTGCGCAAGCCGTACGGGCTGGAGGATCTCAGGCGGGAGACGGCCGCCGCCGGGGTGAGCGGGACGGTCCTCGTGCAGACCGTCTCCGACTTCGGCGAGACGGTCGAGTTCCTCGGCACAGCCGAAGGGTCGGACGGGCTGATCGCCGGTGTCGTCGGGTGGGTGGACCTCACCACCGGCGTGACCGATCAGGTGGAGCGACTGCGCGGATCGGCCGGGGGAGAGCTGCTCGTCGGCATCCGCCATCAGGTGCAGGACGAGGCGGACCCCGAGTGGATCGCCCGTTCCGACGTCCGCGCGGGGCTGCGCGCGGTCGCCGAGGCGGGACTGGCCTACGACCTGCTGGTGCTGCTGCCGCAGATCCCGGCGGCCCTGTCCGTCGTGCGGGACATGCCCGGCCTGCGTTTCGTGCTTGACCACGGGGCCAAGCCGCCTGTCTCCACCGGTGAGATCGAGCCGTGGGCGAGCGGGCTCGCCGAGCTGGCCAAGCTGCCGAACGTCGCGTGCAAGCTCTCCGGGCTGGTGACCGAGGCGTCGTGGACGGACTGGGAGACCCCGCAGATCGCGCCTTACGCGGCCCGCATCCTGGACTCCTTCGGCCCCGACCGGGTGATGTTCGGCTCCGACTGGCCGGTGTGCGAGCTCGCCGCGTCGTACGCGCAGGTGGTCGAGCTTGCGGGTGAGCTCACGTCGGGTCTGTCCGAGGCGGAGCGTGCGCGGGTCTTCGGCGGCACCGCTCAGGAGTGGTACGGACTGCCCGACATCGACGACCTGGACGCGTCCCTGCTCCGGTAGGCCCGGGGCGAGGTGCCCATGACCCGTTTGAACGCGTTGCTGAAGGAGCTCTCCGAGCCGTAGCCCCAGTTGCCGGCGATCGCGTGCACGGTCCGGTCGGTCTCGCGCAACTCCCGACTGGCCGCGTGCATGCGCCAGCGCATGAGGTAGTCGAGCGGGGTGGAGCCGACGACGGCCTTGAACCTCTCCGCGAAGGTCGACCGTGACATGCCCACGGTGGTGGCGAGGTCGTCGACCGTCCACTTGCGCGCGGCGTCCTCGTGCATCAGCCGCAGCGCGCCCCCGATCTGGGGATCGAGCAGAGCGCTGAGCCAGCCGCCCGGCGACTCGCCGTCCGCCGCCATCGTGGCGGCGTAGGTGCGCAGGGCCTGCACGAAAACCATGTGGACGATGCGTTCGGTCATGAACGCGGAGCCGAGCGCGGGCGTGGCCGTCTCCTGGTCGAGCAGCCGCATCGCCATGTGCAGGACTTCCGCCTGATTGGACGACGCGGGGACGTGCACCAGCGACGGCAGCACGTCGAGGAGCAGCCTGGCGTTGTGCTCGTCGAAGGTGAGGGCTCCGCCGAACAGGACGGTGTCGACGGTCGCGTCCCCGTACCGGACGCGGTCGATGCTCTCGGCCGCCAGGAACACCGGCACGGCGTCGACGGCCCGCGTCTCCAGGTCGCTGGACATGACGTACGGCCCGCCGCTGGTGACCATCCAGCAGTCCCCCTGCCGCAGCAGTGCCGGCGCGGCGTCCTTCGGCGAGATCCAGCAGGAGCCCGCCAGCACCACGCCGAACTTCGCGTACCGGTAGCCCCCCGGGAACCTCAGCGCCCAGGGGCCCCCGGCCTCGAAGCGGGAGGGCGCGGCGCTCTCGACGTTCAGCAGGGACAGGACGTGGGACAGGGCATCCAAGGGGGAACTCCGGACGATCGATCAGACAAATCGGACTTTCTCGCATGGATTGTCCGGATTTCCGTCTCTAGGGTTCAAGGGCAAGCTCGTAAAGACGGGGGAAATTATGAAATATCGCCTATTGGGCCGTACTGGCGTGCTCGTGTCGGAGATCTGCCTGGGTGCGATGACCTTCGGAGGTGCCGACCATGCTCTGTACAGCATGCTGGGGCACCTCGAGCAGGATGAGGCCGACCGCATCGTCGGCGCCGCCCTCGACGCCGGGGTGAACTTCGTCGACACCGCGGACGTCTACTCGGCCGGTGAATCCGAGATCATGCTCGGCCGGGCGCTCAAGGGCCGCCGGGACGAGGTCGTCCTGGCGACCAAGCTGGCCGCACGCGTGGGACCGGGGGTCAACGAGATCGGCCTGTCGCGTCTCCACACGGCTCGGGCCCTGGAGGACAGCCTGCGCCGGCTGCAGACCGATCACATCGACCTGTACCAGCTCCACAACGTCGACCCGCTGACGCCGATAGAGGAGACGCTGGGTGCACTGAACGACGCCGTACGGCAGGGCAAGATCCGATACATAGGATGTTCGAACCTCGCCGCGTGGCAGGTGGCGAAGGCGCTCGGCGTCTCGGCGTTGCGTGATCTGGCGGGATTCGTCTCGGTGCAGGCGTACTACTCGCTGGTCGGGCGGGACCTCGAGCACGAACTGCTGCCCATGATCGAGGAGCACGAGCTGGGCCTGATGGTGTGGGCGCCGCTCGCCGGGGGGTTCCTGTCCGGGAAGTTCGACCGTGCCGGCGCGTCCGACCCGGGCTCGCGGCACGCGCAGCAGGGCTACCCCGACTTCCCCCCGATCGACCGGACGCACGCCTACGACGTCATCGACGTGCTCAAGACGGTCGCCGCGCGCCACGAGGTCAGCGCCGCACGCGTCGCGCTCGCGTGGGTCCTGGCGCGGCCCTCCGTCACCTCGGTCATCGTGGGCGTCCGCAGGCCCGAGCAGCTCGCCGACAACGTCGCGGCGGCCGATCTGTCCCTCACCGAAGAGGATCTCGCTCAGCTCGACGAGGTGAGCCGGATCCCCGCGCTCTACCCCGCGTGGGTCCAGCGGAACAGCATCGCGGGCCGGCAGCGCCCCTCCCGGTGAGGAAGGGCTCACAGGGCCTGGCGGAGCCACTCCTCGACCCCGGCCACGTGGACGGTCGCCCAGGCCATCGCGATGTCGGGCTGGTGCGAGGCGATCGCCTCGTAGATGGCCACGTGTTGCTCGCGCGTCTTGCCCAGGGCGCCCTCCTGGGTGAGACCGCGCCACACCCGCGCCCGGGTGGTCGGCCCCGACAGGCTCTCGATCAGCGAGGCCAGGACGGCGTTGCCTGAGCCAGCCGCGATCCGCTGGTGGAACTCCAGGTCGTTGGCCACGAGCTGCTCGACGCTCGGCTCCGCCGGAAGGGAGTCGAGGATCTTGCGCAGGTCCTCGATGTCCTCGCCGCCCATCTGGGTCGCCGCCATCGCCGTGGCCGCCGGCTCCAGGATCCTTCTCACCTGGAAGAACTGCAGGACCGTGTCGTCCAGGTGGAAGTCGACCACGAACGACAGCGCATCCAGCAGCAGATGGGGTTCCAGGCTCGTGACATAGGTGCCGTCGCCCTGCCGTACGTCGAGGACGTTGATCAGGGCGAGCGCCCGGACGGCCTCGCGGAGCGAGTTGCGGGACAGGCCGAGGCGCTCGGCCAGGTCGGCCTCCTTGGGCAGCCGGTCGCCGGGGGCCAGCTCGCCCGAAATGATCATGTCCTTGATGCTGTCGATCGCCGCGTCGGTGACTGCCACGCCATGCACTCCTTGGAGTCCTGTCAGCGGGGGCGATCCCAGCGTGCGTGGACTCTTAGACATCCGATGTCTAAGAGTGTATGACGGGAAGTCCTCCCGTAGATCCCGACCGGAGTCCCGACCTCCTGTGGATTCCCGGGTTTCTCCGGAGACGACGTCTCAGATGCGCTCGAGGATGGTCGCGGTGGCCAGGGCTCCGCCGGCGCACATCGTGACGAGGGCGGTCGAGGAGTCCGATCGTTCCAGCTCGTGCAGCGCCGTCGTGACCAGCCGTGCGCCCGTCGCGCCGACCGGGTGCCCCAGCGCGATCGCGCCGCCGTTCACGTTGACCCGGTCCATGTCGGGCCGGTGGACCGACGCCCATGACAACACGATGGCCGCGAACGCCTCGTTGACCTCGAACAGGTCGAGGTCGCCGATCGACATCCCCGACCGGTCGAGCACCTTCGCCGTCGCGTCGACCGGCCCGTCGAGGTGGTAGTAGGGCTCGGACCCGACCAGCGTCTGCCCGAGGATCCGGGCGCGGGGCCGCAGGCCGTGCCGTCCGGCCGCCTCCTCGCTCATCAGCAGCACCGCGGCCGCGCCGTCGGAGACCTGTGACGACGTGCCGGCCGTGTGCGTGCCGTTCTCCCCGAGGACCGGGCGCAACCGCGCGAGCCCCTCCGTCGTCGTCTCCCGCAGTCCCTGGTCTCTGGTGACCGTACGGCTCTCGCCCGTCGGCTGTCCGTCCTCGCCGAGCACGGGAGCGGCCACGGAGAGCACCTCACGGCCGAACCTGCCGTCGGCCCAGGCCTTGGCGGCCAACTGCTGCGACCGCGCTCCGAACGCGTCCAGGTCCTCGCGGGTGAGAGCGCGGCGGCCGGCGATCCGTTCGGCGGCGGTGAACTGGTCGGGCAGGTCGATCGACCAGTCGTCCGGCCGCGGTTTCGCGGGCAGCACGTTGCTGCCGAGGGGCTGGCGGCTCATGACCTCCACGCCGCACGCGATCCCCACGTCGATGACGCCCGCCTGGATCAGCGCGGCGACGAGATGCACGGCCTGCTGCGACGACCCGCACTGCGCGTCGACCGTCGTGACCCCCGCCCCGTACGGCAGGCCCGCGTAGAGCCAGGCGTGCCGGCCCACATGACCGCCCTGCTCGCCCGCCTGGGTGACGCAGCCGGCGAAGACCTGCTCGACGGCCGTGGGATCGACGCCCGACCGGTCGACGAGCCCCTTCAGGGCGGCGCCGAGGAGAGCCTGCGGCTTGACGCCGGCGAGCAGGCCACCCCTCTTCCCGATCGGAGTCCGTACCGCTTCGACGATCACCGGGCTGCCCACGAGACCTCCGCCACGTCAGAACATCATTCCAGTGGAATGTAACGCGTTCTACTCCGGAGGGGAAGTCCGTGATGTATCGGCGGGGACCGAATCACCGCGAAGACGTGATCAGGGTGCCGTCCAGGTGATGGAAATGCAGGTGAAACGTAGTGTGGGGTCGCGTAACCAGTCGGAAATGGGTCGGGCAAAAAGGGATGGCCGATACCTTGTGCCCTATCAATTGATAGGTCTACTCTCTGCTCCACGGCCTCGGGTGGAGGCGGTTGGCTCCGCCCGATGACCCTTGGTCGACACCTGCTGAAGAGACATGAGGTGGTCCCATGCGGGAGACCGTGCCGTCGTCGCGGAGCAGAATCCCGTTACGTCGCCGATCGCTGGCAATCGCGTCCGTGCTCGTCATGAGCTGGCTTCTCGCCGCCTGTACCGGGGGCGGCGCCCCCTCGGCCGGTGTGAACGCTCCGGCGACCGGCGCACCGCAGGAGGGGGGCACGGCCACATGGGCCGAAGCGCCAGGAACCCCTCCGAACTACATCTTTCCGCTGGATGCCCTGCAGTACTTCAGCACCTCGAACATCAACCAGTTCCAGTACCTGATGTGGCGGCCGCTGTACTGGTTCGGCGACGGCGACAAGATCGTCGAGAATGACGATCTGAGCCTGGCCGAGCCGCCCAAGTACACCAAGGGCAACACCGTCGTCGACATCACACTGAAGCCGTACAACTGGTCGGACGGCAAGCCGGTGACCAGCAGGGACGTCACCTTCTGGATCAACATGCTGCGGGCCAACTCGGCGAACTACGGCGAATACGTCCCCGGGTTCTTCCCCGACGACGTGAAGTCGGTCGATGCGCCGAAGCCGAACGAGATCGTCCTGACCCTGGACGCCCCGGTCGACCCGACGTGGTTCACGTTCAACGAGCTCAGCCAGATCACCCCGATGCCGCAGCACGCCTGGGACAAGACCTCCGCCGCGGGCGCCGTCGGTGACTACGACCAGCAGACCTCGTCCGCGCGGGCCGTCTACAAGTTCCTCGACGGCCAGGCGAGCAAGTTGCAGTCGTACGCCTCCGACCCGCTATGGCAGGTGGTCGACGGGCCGTGGAAGCTGTCGGCGTTCCGGCCCGACGGGTACGCGGAGTTCGTCCCCAACGCGAGCTACTCGGGGGCGAACAAGCCACACCTGGCCAAGTTCGTCGAGCAGCCGTTCACGTCGGCCGCCGCCGAGTTCAACGCCCTGCGCGCCGGACAGCTGACCTACGGCTACATCCCGGCGACCGATCACGGCCAGGAGAAGGCGCTGCAGGCCACGGGCTACACCGTGGACCCCTGGTACCTCTGGTCGATGAACGTGATGCCCATGAACTTCCACAACCCCAAGGTGGGCGCGCTGTTCTCGCAGTTGTACGTCCGGCAGGCGATGCAGAGCCTGATCGACCAGCCGCAGTACATCAACGCGATCCTGCACGGCAACGGAGGGCCGGACAACGGCCCGGTGCCCACCAAGCCCGACTCTCCCTACCTCAGCGACGCCGGCAAGACGCCGCTGTATCCGTACGACCCGAAGCACGCCGCGGACCTGCTGCGGGCCAACGGCTGGAACGTGACCTCCGGAGGCGTGTCGACCTGCGCCTCTCCCGGCACCGGTAGCGGGCACTGCGGCGCGGGCGTCACGGCCGGGCAGAAGCTCAGTTTCGATCTCGTCTACGCCTCCGGCGTCCCGGAGGTCGACCAGGAGATGCGCGCCTTCAAGTCGGCGCTGAGCCAGGTGGGCATCGAACTCAACCTCTCGCAGACGCCCACCAGCGACATCTTCGGCGTCACCACGCCGTGCAAGCCGTCGGAGGCGGCGTGCTCCTGGCAGATGGCCTACTGGGGCACCGGCTGGGAGTTCGCGCCGGACAACTACCCGAGCGGCGAGGTGGCCTTCTCCACCGGCGCGGTCGGCAACTGGGGCAGCTACAGCGACAAGACCATGGACGAGAAGGTCAAGGCCACGACGACCGAGAACGACCCGTCCGTGTTCGCCGATTGGGAGGACTACACCGCCCAGCAGTTGCCGATGCTCTTCATGCCGACCGAAGCGAGCCAGGTGTCGGCCATCAAGAGCAGTCTCGGCGGCGCGATCCCGCAGCCGTCCGACGGCCTTTCGCTCACCCCGGAGAAGTGGTACTTCGTGAAGCAGGGATGACGACGTGAGCAAGTTCATCGTCCGGCGCCTGTGGCAGAGCGTGCTCGTCGTCCTCGGCGTGACCATCGTGGTGTTCGTTTTCACCAGGCTGTTGCCCGGCGGCCCGGCCCGGGCGATCCTCGGCCCCAGGGCCACGCCGGCGGCGATCGCGGCGTTCGACCACGCGAACGGGTACGACCGTCCGCTGGTGGCGCAGTACGTGGTGTGGCTGGGGCATCTGGCCACGGGAAACCTCGGGTACTCCTACAAGCTGAACCAGAGCGTGGCCGCCCTGATCGCCGACCGGCTGCCCAAGACGGTCCTGCTCGTCGGCATCGCGAACCTGATCGCCCTGGTCGTCGCCGTGCCGCTCGGGCTGGCCCAGGCGGTGAGGCGCAACCGGCTCACCGACTACGCCGTCACCGGTGTCGCGTTCGTCTTCTACTCGATGCCGCTGTTCTGGTTGTCGATCCTGCTGGTGATCGTCTTCTCGATCGACCTCGGGGCGCTGCCGCCCCAGGCGCCCCAGGGAGACTTCCTCGACGTGCTCACGCACCCGTCCGGGCTGGTGCTGCCGGTGCTCACCCTCACCCTGGTGACCGTCGCGTTGTTCACCCGGTACACCCGGTCGTCGGCGATCGAGGCGCTGACCCAGGACTACGTCCGGACCGCCCGAGCCAAGGGAGCCTCGACGAACCTCGTCGTGGTCCACCATGTCCTGCGGAACTCGCTCCTGCCGATCATCACGATGATCGGGCTCACCATCCCGGTCGTCGTGAGCGGGGCCCTGGTGGTCGAGTCGGTCTTCAACTTCCCCGGAATGGGCCTGCTGTTCTGGAGCGCGGCGCAGACCCAGGACTACCCGATCCTGCTCGGCACCACCGTCGTGGTCGGCGTGGCGACCGCGCTGGGGTCGCTGCTCGCCGACCTGTTGTACGCGGTCGTCGACCCCCGCATCCGATCCGCCCGATAGCCGGCCAGCAATGAGGAGACACCGATGACCCTCACCGAGGCGGAGATGCCGCCCCGACCCGGCCTCCCCGCCGCCCCGGCGCAGGAGGGCCGCGCGGCCGCCTCGCCGATCAGGGCCGCGCTCAAGGTCTTCGTGCAGAACAGGCTGGCGGTCCTCGGCCTCGTGCTGGTGGTGCTGATCGTCCTGTTCTGTTTCGTGGGGCCGCTGGTCTACCACACCGACCAGGTGCACACGAATCTCGACCAGGTGACCCTGCCCCCCGGGGCCGGGCACCCCGTCGGCACCGACAGCGTGGGATACGACGAACTGGGGCGGCTCATGGCGGGCGGTCAGACCTCGCTTGAGGTCGGCCTGGCCGCCGCGCTGATCGCCACCTTGTTCGGCAGCGTCTACGGCGCCATCGCCGGCTACGTCGGAGGCGTGGTCGACGGCCTGATGATGCGGGTCACCGACATCCTGCTGTCCATCCCGACGCTGTTCTTCCTCCTGCTGATGGCGACGATCTTCCGGCCGTCCAAGCCGGTGCTCATCATCGTCATCGCGGTGGTCTCCTGGCTCATCCCCGCCAGGCTGATCCGCGGGGAGACGCTTACTCTCAAGATCAGGGAGTACGTCCAGGCGGCTCGCGGCATGGGCGCGGGCGGACCGTACAACCTCTTCCAGCATGTGCTGCCGAACGCGATCGGCACGATCGCGGTCAATGTGACCTTCCAGATCGCGGATGCGATCCTCGCGGTCGCCGCCATGAGTTACCTCGGGCTCGGCGTCCCCCCGCCGGCCGCCGACTGGGGCGGGATGCTCTCCGACGGTGTCAACTACAGCTACTCCGGCTACTGGTGGCTGATCTATCCGCCGGGCCTCGCGATCGTGCTGACGGTCGTGGCCTTCAACTTCATCGGCGACGCGGTCCGCGACTCCTTCGAGTCCCGGCTGCGGACGGTTAGGGGCTGACCCGCCATGACCCAGAACGTCTCCGCCGCCCCCGCGGGGCTGCTGCGCATCGAGGACCTGCACACCCAGATCCGGTCCGGGGACACGACCGTGCACGTCGTCAATGGCGTCGACCTGCACGTCGACCGCGGCGAGGTCCTCGGGATCGTGGGCGAGTCCGGCAGCGGCAAGACGCTGACGGCCCTGTCGGTGATGAGGTTGCTGCCACACGGCGGGCGCATCACGGGCGGGCGGATCATGCTCGACGGCCGCGACCTGGTCCCCCTGTCGGAAAGCGGGTTGCGCCGGGTTCGTGGCGGTGAGATCGGCATGGTCTTCCAGGACCCGATGTCGTCGCTCAATCCGACCATGGCGATCGGTGACCAGGTCGCCGAGGCCGTACGGCTGCACCGGCGGGTCTCCCGGCGCCAGGCGGCCGCGCGTGCGGTCGAGGTGCTCGACCAGGTCGGCATGCCGGCCGCGGCCCGGCGCGTCCACGACTACCCCCATCAGTTGTCCGGGGGCATGCGGCAGCGGGTCATGATCGCGATCGCGCTGGCCTGCGAGCCGAAGCTGCTCATCGCCGACGAGCCGACGACTGCTCTCGACGTCACCATCCAGAAGCAGATCCTCGGTGTCATCGACCGGCTGCGGCGCGAGCTCGACATGGGCGTCGTCCTCGTGACCCACGATCTCGGCGTCGTCGCCGGCTACGCCGACCGGGTCGCGGTCATGTACGGCGGGCGGATCGTGGAGACGGCGGCGACCGACGAGTTGTACGGGCGGGAGAGACATCCGTACACGGCCGCGCTGTTCGACGCGCTGCCGGAGAGGGCCGTGAACACCGGCGAGCCGTTGCGGACGATTCCAGGGCAGCCGCCCGACCTGTCCTCGCCCATCACCGGCTGCGCCTTCGCCCCACGGTGCGTCCGGGCGACCGACCGGTGCCGCGCGGAGTTCCCCGCCGTGACCGTCGAGGCGGGCGGTCATGCCTACCACTGCTTCGTCCCGCTCGAGCACGTCGGCGCGGCCCCGCGCGCGGCCGTGGCCGAGCCCGCGGCCGGCCGGCCGTCCGATGAGGCGCCGGTCGTGGTGGAACTCGTCGACCTGCACAAGGAGTTCCCGGTGAACCGCGGCGTGCTCCAGCGCAGGGTCGGAAGCGTCAGCGCCGTCGCCGGTGTCAGCCTGAGCATCCGGGCAGGGCAGACCTTCGGCCTCGTCGGCGAGTCCGGCTGCGGCAAGACCACGATCGGCCGCATCCTGGCCGGCCTGGAGCGGCCCACGTCCGGACGGGTGCTGTATCACGGCGACGATCTCGCCGGCCTGCGTGGTGCGCGGCGCAAGCGGCTCCTGCGCGGAATCCAGTTCATGTTCCAGGACTCATACGCCGCCATGGACCCGCGGATGCGGGCGGGCTCCATCCTGGCCGAGCCGATGCGCGTCCAGCGCTCCGAGGACAGGACCGCAAGGCGGGCACGCGTGGAGGAGTTGCTGGGTCAGGTCGGGATGGCGCGCGGAGCGGTGCGCCGCTACCCCCATGAGTTCTCCGGCGGTCAGCGGCAACGGCTCGGACTGGCCAGGGCCCTCGCGCTGCGGCCCGAACTCGTCGTCGCCGACGAGCCGGTGTCCGCTCTGGACGTCTCGATCCAGGCGCAGATCCTGAACCTGATGCGCGACCTGCAGCGACAGACGGCGATCAGCTATGTGGTCATCTCGCACGACCTGTCCGTCGTCCGCTACATCTCCGACGTGATCGGTGTGATGTACCTCGGCAAGCTCGTCGAGGTCGGGCCCGCCGAGATCGTTTACGGGCGCCCGGCGCATCCGTACACTCGGGCGCTGATCGACACGGTGCCGGTGGCGGACCCCCCGCGCGAGCGGGCCCGACGCAATCAGGTACTCGGCGGTGAGATCGCGAGCGCGACCAACCCGCCGAGCGGCTGCCGGTTCCGGACGCGATGCCCCTACGCGGCCGACGTCTGTGCGTCGTCCGAGCCGCCACTGCGGCCCCTCGGACCCGGACTGCAGAGCGTGGCCTGTCACTTCCCCCTGGAGGTCAGCCCCGATGGCAGCACGTGAGCCCAACCGCTCGGCCGAGCAACTGGAGACCCGGCACCGGATCCTCAGAGAGGCCGCCACGCTGTTCGCCGACAAGGGATACGCCGCGACGACCACTCGGGAGATCGCTGCCGCAGTCGGCGTGCAACAGCCCTCGTTGTTCCATCACTTCGGGTCCAAGCAGGAGATCCTCGACAGCCTGCTCCGGGTCAGCATCGAGGTGCCGGCGGCGACTTTGAAGGCGCTCGTGCGCCAGGAGGGTTCACCGGCGGAGCGGCTCATGGCCCACCTGTTCCTCGACGCCCGGCACATCCTCAGCTGCCCCTACAACCTGCTGGGGCTGCACGCCGACGACGTGCTGCTCGGCGACTTCGGACGCTGGCGGGCCAAGCTCGACGAACTGCACCGGGGGATCCGCCGCCTCGTCCGCAGCGCCGTACAGGAGGGCGAGTTCGTCGCGGTCGAGCCGGAGTTCGCCCAGTGGACGCTCACCGGAGGCACCCTCGCGGTCATCCGGATCCACGGAGGAGCGCCACGCCCGCGCCCCGACCGGACGGCCTGGCAGGCGAGCCGCTTGCTCACCCGGATGTACCTCGCGCGGCCGGAGACGCTCGACGCGTGCCAGCGCGGCGCCTCGGAGATCGTCGACCGCATCCGCGCCGAGGCCACGCCGGAAGATTCGCCGGCGGACAAGCCGAAGGCGAAAGAGAAAGTGAAAGAGAAGGAAGTAGCGCCGTGACCCAACTACGCCCGGAATACGCCTGGTCACCTGTCGGCTGGTCGTCGGAGTTCCCCACCGATGACCCCGCCCACGCGGAAGTGTGGTGCTACGCGGACCGGTTCAGCTATCACCGGGGGGACCAGGTGCGGCTGCACGGCTCGACTACGGCTGAGACCTTCGACATCGAGGTCGTCCGGGACGGAGCGCGGCCGCGCACGGTGTTGCTGCTGGAGGGGGTCCCCGGAAAACACGCCTCGACGGCGCCGGACTGTTATGCCACCGGATGCGGCTGGCCGGTCCTCGCCACGATCGACGTGGACGCCTCGTGGTCGAGCGGCTTCTATCTCGTGCTGGTGCGCACCACGCGTGCGGACGGCACCGTGTTCGAGCGCGAGCACTTCTTCGTCGTCAAGCCGGACGCCGACGGGCCCAAGAAGCCCCTCGCGCTCGTGTTGTCGACCAGCACGATGATGGCCTACAACGACTGGGGCGGTGCGAACCAGTACCGCGGCATCGGCGACGATCCCCGCAACGACATCGGCGCGCCGGTCGTCTCCGCACGCAGGCCGATCGCGCGCGGCATGTTGCGCAAGCCTCCGGGGGCGCCCCGGGAGTCGAACTCGTTCACCCCGCCGCCCTTCTGGCAGCCTCGGTACGAGGCCTACGAGTGGGCGCGGTACAACGGCTACTCCCGCCATCACGCCGACGCGTTCTGGGCGACGTACGAGCGTCCGTTCGTGGTGTGGGCGGAGGAGGCCGGCTACGAGCTCGACTACCTCACCCAGCACGACCTCGACGCGGACCCCGACGTGCTCGCCGGTCACCGTTGCGTGATCCTTGTCGGCCACGACGAGTACTGGTCGTGGCGGATGCGCGACGCCGTCGACCGCCTCGTCGACAGTGGCGGGAACGTGGCGCGGTTCGGCGGCAACTTCTTCTGGCAGGTGCGCATCACCGACGACGGCGGCACGCAGATCTGCTACCGCGACCCGGCCGCCGACCCTGTGACGGAGACCGCGGACGCCCATCTGGTGACCACGGCCTGGGACTATCCGCCGATCGGCCGGCCTGCCGCCGAGACGATGGGCCTGACCGGCTCGTCGGGCGTCTACGCCCGGTACGGCAACGCGGCGCCGAGGTCCTCCGGCGGATTCACCGTCTACCGGCCGAACCACTGGGCGTTCGACGGCACCGATCTGTACTACGGCGACGTCATCGGCGCCGCGCCCGTCACCATCGCGGCATTCGAGCTCGACTCGGTCGAATACACCTTCCGGCAGGGCCAGCCGTACCCGACCTTCGTCGACGGAGCGCCGGAGAATCTGGAGATCATCGCCATGTGCCCGGCGGTTCTCGCGGAGGAGGACCGCTGGTCGGGCACCATGCCGCTCGGCAGCGGCGGCGCGTCGGAGAGCCAGGGCCTGCGCGAGCTGACGGGACGGACCGGTGATCCCGCCGATCCGTCCTGGCAGTACGGATCCGGGATGATGGCGACGTTCACCCGCAATGGCGGCACCGTCTTCAACGCCGGGACCACCGAGTGGGTCAACGGCCTCGTCGCGGGCGACTTCTTCACCGAGAAGATCACCCGTAACGCCCTCGACCGGCTCGGCGGATAGCGGCCGAGACGGCCGCCGCCAGTTCCCTGCCCGAACCGCGTACCCGAAGGACCCTGAGCATGCCTGAGCACACCGACGACGGCCCGATCGGTCCGGTCGACGCCTCTCTCGTCCCGCGATACGGCGGCGAGTCGACGTTCGCGAGGCTGCCACGCCTCGACCAGGTCTCCCACGCCGACGTCGCCCTGCTGGGCGTGCCGTTCGACAGCGGGGTCAGCTACCGCCCGGGTGCGCGGTTCGGGCCGGGGCACATCCGGCAGTCCTCGCGGCTTCTGCGCCCCTTCGATCCCGCGTTGCGGGCCGAGCCGTTCGCCGAGCAGCAGGTCGTCGACGCGGGCGACGTGGTCTGCAATCCCTTCGACATCAAGGCGGCGATCGAGGCGATCGACCTGGCGGCGAGTGACCTGCTGGGCCGGGGCACCAAGGTCGTGGCCCTCGGCGGCGACCACACGATCGCCCTGGCGATGTTGCGCGCTCTCGCCCGGCGGCACGGGCCCGTTGCCGTCCTGCACTTCGACGCGCATCTGGACACGTGGGAGACCTACTTCGGCGAGCCGTACACGCACGGCACGCCGTTCCGGCGCGCGGCCGAGGAGGGCCTGCTCGACGAGCGGCGCTGCGCGCACGTGGGCATCCGCGGCCCCCTGTACAGCTCGCTCGATCTCCAACAGGACGAACAACTCGGCTTCCAGGTCTTCACGGCCGACGACGTCGAGGGTCGCGGCGCCGCGGACGTCGCTCGCGGGGTGCGTGCGCGCCTCGGCGACGGCCCCGTCTACGTCTCGATCGACATCGACGTGCTGGATCCCGCGCACGCGCCGGGGACGGGCACGCCGGAGGTCGGCGGCCTGAGCTCGCGTGAGCTCCTGGTCATCCTGCGCGGGCTGGCCGGCATGGAGATCGTCGGCGCCGATGTCGTCGAGGTCTCGCCGTCCTACGACCATGCCGAGATCACCGGCATCGCGGCGGCGAACGTCGCCTACACGCTGCTGTCGTTGCTGGCGCTGAACTCCCGGCCGGACTCCGGCGGCTGAGCGTCACCTTCATCCGAGCCACGACTCTAGGAGGGTTCCATGGACATTTCCGCGATAACGGTGCTGGGCGCGACCGGCCGGGCTCCCTACGTGCCGCCGCTGAGCGACTACGCCTCGGCGTCGCCGTCATGGGCCGAGGCGGAGTTCGGCTGCTTCGACACGGCGACGGACTCGGTCCGGGTGGGCTACTGGACCGGTGAACCCGGCACCGTACGGCTGGATCCGTGGCCCTACACGGAGATCTGCTCCATCCTCACCGGGCGGGTCGCCGTGGCGGACACGGCCGGCGGGCGGATCGATTTCGGTCCCGGCGACGGTTTCGTGGTGCCGAAAGGCTTCGTGGGTGACTGGCTGACGCTGGAGCCGGCCACGAAGTACTTCATCGCGGTGGGATGACGCGTCCGGCCGAGCGGTCAGAAGTCGGAGAAGAGCCGCCCGGCGGCGATCTCGATCCTGCGCTGGACCTGCTCGTAGGTCCGGCGGCCGCGGAGCATCTCGAGCAACTCCTGCACCCAGACGCCGGACAACGACCCGGCCAGCGCGAACTGCTCCTCGGTCGCGCCCTCCATCGTCAGCCCGTCTCCCGCGACCCGCAGCAACAGCCCGGCCATCCGGTCGCCGAACGGTATGTCCACCTCGGCCATGATCAGCGAGCGGATCAGGGCGTCGGCGAGCTCCGGCTCGCGCATCAGCCCCCGGGTGGCCCGCATCAGGATGTCGACGGCCCGGCCCGCGGGTGTGGCGGCGCTGGGCGGGCGGCGCTCGATACTCGACTCCAGCGTGTCGATCTCCTCGCCGACCACGGCGACGACGAGATCCATCTTGGAGGGGAAGTAGCGGTAGAGGGTCCCGAGGGCGACGCCCGCACGCTCGGCGACGGTGCGCATCTGCATGGCCTCGACGCCGCCCCGTGAGGCGAGCGCGGCCGCCGCCTGGACGATGCGCTTGCGCCTTTGGTGCTGGCTCCGCGTCCGCACTCCCGGTGTGGGAGTGGGAGAGATCGGATGGCTGTCCACCACGGATGCCCCCTCGGAATGTGGCCCCGGGGCGTCCGCGCCGACAGGCGAGATACGCATAGGAACACGTTATCTGATTCCCGGTCTGACCCGGTGGTTACTCGCCAGTCACAAATACCGGGCCCCTTGCATGTCTTTTCATGTTTCAAGGGGATGTGGGAGCCGATCCGGGGATCACCCTATGGACACAGATTAGAATGTGTTCTAGTTTTCGGTTCTGTCAGGTATGCGAGGAGGCGGGTCCGGGGCGTACGGCGATGCCCCGGGGACGGCGCGGAAATCGGGACCGAGTTCGCCCTTCTGGAGGGCCAGTGGACTTCAATGTGGACGAGACCCAGGCAGAGCTGCGCACGCTTGCGTCCGACGTGCTCGATCGGGAGGCCGCGCAGGCGCGGATCGAGGCCCATGAAAAGAGCGGCCTGCCGTACGACGCGAAGACGTGGAAGGCGATGGCGCAGGCCGGCCTGCTGGGTGCGTGTCTTCCCGAGGAGGCCGGAGGCGCGGGCCTCGGCGCGGTCGAGATGGCGGTGATCCTCAGGGAGACCGGCGCCCGGGTCGCGCCCGTCCCCGTCCTGCCCAGCCTCGTCGCCGCTCTGACCGTCTCGCGGTACGGCACGGCCGCGCAGAAGGAGGCCCTCGCGCCGCTGGCCGAGGGAGAGTCGGTGCTCACGTTCGCCTTCAGGGAGCCGGGCGCGGATCCGGGGGAACCGCCGACGGTCACGGCCGCCGGCGGAAGGATCACTGGGCGCACGACCGTCGTCTCCCACGCCGCGGCGGCGTCGGGGATCCTCGTCCCCGCCCGGGTCGAAGGGGCGGGGGTCGGTCTCTTCCTCGTCGAGCCGAGGGCCGTGGCCGTACAGGAGGTGACGCTGTCGACGGGCGAGCCGGGCTCGGTGATCACCATGGACGGCGCTCCCGGAGAGGCGGTCGGCGAGGCCGACGGCGCGGCGTGGGAGTCGCTCCGGCTGCACGCGCTCGCCGGCGTCACCGCGACCGCGTCCGGCGTGCTGGCGGGGGCGCTCAAGCTGACGACCGACTACATCAGGACGCGCCGCCAGTTCGACCGGGTGCTGGCCGAGTTCCAGGCCGTGACCATGCAGATCGCCGACGTCTACATCGCGGGCAGGGCGCTCGACGTGGCCGTGTGGTCGGGAGCCTGGCGACTGGCCCAGGGGCTGCCCGCGGAGGAGGACCTGGCGATCGCCGCCTTCCACACCACCGATTCCGCCCTCAAGGCCCTCTACACCTGCCAGCACCTGCACGGAGGCATCGGCCTCGACGTGACCTATCCGCTGCACCGCTACTTCGCCTGGGGCAAGAACGCCGCCCACCTCCTCGGCGGCTCGGAGGCCCAGCTCGACCTGATCGGAGCGCTGGTCTGATGTACATCGAACTGACCCCGGAGCAGCGGCGGCTCAGAGACGAGCTCAGGGAGTACTTCGCGGCCTGCCTCACGGCCGAGGACCGGGCGAAGCTGGCCCAGGATCCGTTCGGCCAGGCGTACATGGAGCACTGCCGCAGGCTGGGACGGGACGGCAAGCTCGGGCTCGGCTGGCCCAAGGAGTACGGCGGCGGCGGGTACGGGCCGCTGGAGCAGCAGATCTTCGCCAACGAGATCGCCAGGGCCGAGGTGCCCTACCCGATCATCACGCTGCAGACCGTCGGGCCGACGCTGATGCAGTACGGCACCCCCGAGCAGAAGGACTTCTTCCTGCCGCGCATCCTCGCGGGGGACTGCCACTTCGCGATCGGCTACAGCGAGCCGGGCGCGGGCACGGACCTCGCGTCGTTGCGGACGACGGCCGTCAGGGACGGCGACGACTACGTCGTGAACGGGCAGAAGATCTTCACATCGGGGGCGCACCACGCCCAGTACATATGGCTGGCCGCCCGCACCGACCCGAAGGCGAGCAAGCACCGCGGGATCAGCATGATGATCGTGGACTGCGCGGACCCCGGCTTCTCCTGGACGCCGATCGTCACGATGGACGGGCGCCACCACACGAACTCGACGTACTACTCCGACGTCCGCGTCCCGGCGACCATGGTCGTCGGCACGGAGAACAAGGGCTGGGACCTCATCGTCAACCAGCTCAACCACGAACGGGTGACCCTCGGGCCCGCCGGCAACATCGCGCACACCCACGTCAGGTTCGTGGCGTGGGCGAAGAACAAACCGGGCCGGGACGGCAGGCCGCTGTACGACAACCCTGCGGTGCGGCGGGCGATCGCCCAGGTCTACGCGTACTTCCGGACGAACGAACTGCTGAACTGGCAGGTCGCCGCGAACATGGACCTCGGCTGGCTGGGCGCGCCCGACGCGTCCGCCACCAAGATCTACGGTTCTGAGCGCATGCAGGACGTGGGCCGGATCGTGGGCGACACCCTGGCCCGCTTCGGCGACCCCGGAGACGAGGAGACGCGGGACCTGATCGAGCGGGTCGACCGCGGCGTCAAGGGGGCGATCGTCCTCACGTTCGGGGGCGGCGTCAACGAGGTGCAGCGCGAGCTCATCGCCATGCTGGGTCTCCAGCTTCCGAAGCCGCCGCGATGAGCCTGCCGGGGTGAAACCTGTGGGGATGAATGTGGCGGGGTGAGACCTGCCGGGATGGGCCTGCTTTCGAAGGGACGAGGAGATGCGATGACCGATCTGCGGGACCATCTGATGGCGCTCGTGGACAAGGCGGTCGCGGCGGGGGAGGGTCCGCGCCTCGCGGCGCCCCACCCCGTGAACGACACCATGATCAGCCACTGGACCGAGGCGATGGGGGACCGCAATCCCCTCTACACCGGCCCGGAGGCCGTCGCCCCTCCGGCGATGATCCAGGTGTGGTCGATGGAGGGGCTGAGGCGGGAACCGGCCGCGGAGCTGCGGAGACCGGTGGACGACGTCTTCGAGGCGCTCGACGAGGCCGGGTACACGGGCGTGGTGGCGACCAACTGCGAGCACACCTACCACCGGTATCTCGCGATGGGGGAGAAGCTGACCTCGAGCACCCGCCTGCTGGACACCGTGGGCCCCAAGCGGACCGCGCTCGGAGAGGGCTACTTCGTCACCTGGAACGTGACCTGGTACTCGGGCGACGAACCGGTGGCCGAGATGATGTTCCGGCTGCTGAAGTTCCGGCCGATCGAGAAGGTGAGCCGGGAGCCGTACCCGCTGACGCCGGCCGTGAACGGCGACACCCGGTTCTTCTGGGACGGCGTGCGGCAGGGTGAGCTGCGGATCCAGAAGTGCGGCGCGTGCGGAGAGCTGAGGCACCCGCCGGGACCGGTCTGCCCTTCGTGCCGGTCGGCCGAGCGGACGCACATCGTGGCGGGCGGCACGGGGACGGTCTACAGCTACGTGGTGCACCACCATCCGGCCGTGCCCGGGCGGGAGACGCCGTTCGTGGTGGCCGTGGTGGAGCTTCCCGAGGGGGTACGGATGGTCGGAAATATCGTGCAATACCCCATCGAGGACGTGTATGTCGGCATGCCTGTGCGGGTGACGTATCAGGAGATGGACGACGAGCTGACCCTGCCGATGTGGGTCCCGACTCAGGAGGAGGTGTGATGCAGGTCGTCGCCGGAAGCGTGCTGCCGCCCCTCACGATCGAGTTGACGCCCACGGTCGTGATCTCGACCGCTCTCGCGACGAGGGACTTCACGCCGGTCCACCACGACCCGGCCATCGCGAAGGCGCAGGGGTCGAAGGACATCTTTCTGAACATCCTCACGACGGTCGGCCTGGTCGAGAGGTACGTCAGCGACTGGGCCGGCCCCGAGGTCCTGTTCCGCGGCATCAAGGTGAAACTCGGCGTGCCGGCCTACGCGGGCGACACCCTGACCTTCTCCGGCACCGTGGCGACCGTCGAGGAGGACGAGGCCGTCATCGAGGTGACAGGCGCGGTCAGCCTCGGCCCCCACGTCACCGCCTCCGCCGTGATCATGCACAGGTTCGGAGAGTTGCCCGCCGACCTGGCCAAACCCCGCGCGTGATCATGCACAAGTTCGTGATCATGTCTCGTGACCTGCGGCAACGCTCGCCGTGATCATGCGCACTTTCGCGATCAACGTCATTGACCTGCACCGACCGTTTTCGTGATCATGCAGAAGGGGTGAGTCCATGAGCTCCCTGTCCGGCCGTACGGCTGTCGCGGGCATCGGCGCGACGGAGTTCTCCAAGGAGTCCGGGCGCTCGGAGTTGCAACTCGCCGCCGAAGCGGTGTTCGCCGCGCTCGACGACGCGGGGCTCTCGCCGTCCGATGTGGACGGCATGGTCACCTACACGCAGGACTCCAACGACGAGATCGCCGTCGCCCGCGAGGTGGGCATTGGCGATCTGTCCTTTTTCTCCCGAGTGCATTACGGCGGTGGCGCCGCCTGCGGCACGGTTCTGCATGCCGCAATGGCGGTCGCGACGGGGGCCGCCGAGGTCGTGGTCTGTTATCGCGCGTTCAACGAACGGTCGGGCCGGCGTTTCGGCCAGCCCAATGCGAGGCTCAGTGGCGAGCCGTCCTCTCAGGGGCTCGAAATGAGCTGGCATGTGCCGTACGGGCTGATAACGCCTGCGGCCTGGGTTGCCATGTTCGCGCGCCGGTATATGCACCAATATGGCGTTACGTCCGAAGACTTCGGCCGGGTGGCGGTGGCCATGCGGCGGCATGCTTCGACGAACCCGGCGGCCTGGTTCTATGGGCGTCCGATCACTTTGGCCGAGCATCAGGCGTCGAAGTGGATCGTCGATCCGCTGCATCTGCTGGACTGCTGCCAGGAGAGCGACGGCGCCGTGGCCTTGGTGGTCACCACCACCGAGCGCGCCAGGGATCTTCGTCGCTCACCCGCGGTGATCGCTGCGGCCGCCCAGGGGTCGGGCTCGGGGCAGATGATGATGACGAGCTATTACCGAGACGACATGAGTGGTCTTCCGGAAATGGGCGTAGTTGGCCGTAAATTGTGGGAGAAATCCGGGCTTTCTCCATCAGAAATTCAGACGGCCATCATTTATGATCATTTCACGCCATTTGTTCTTAATCAGCTCGAGGAACTCGGATTCTGCGGCCACGGTGAGGCGAAGGACTTCATTCAGGACGGCGGCATCGAGATCGACGGTCATCTGCCCGTCAATCCGCATGGAGGTCAACTCGGCGAGGCCTACATTCACGGCATGAATGGCATAGCGGAAGCCGTACGGCAAATCCGGGGGACTGCTGTCAATCAGGTCGCAGGCGTACAGAACGTCCTCGTCACGGCCGGTACGGGGGTTCCCACGAGTGGCCTCATCCTGTCGCAAGGGTGAGGCGGTGCCGCGAAAAGCCCCATCCGTGCATGATCACGAACATCGTCGTCGCAGGTGAGAGGCCTTGATCGCGAATCTGCGCATGATCACGGCGAGTGTTTGCGCAGGTCATGCAATATGATCACGAACCTGCGCATGATCACGCGCGGGGTTTGCGCAGGTCGGCGGGCAACTCTCCGAACCTGTGCATGATCACGCGCGGGGGGCGGCGGGGTTGGATCGCGGCGGGCTTAGTGGGTGACGATCGTGGGGACGCTGAAGAACACGATCAAGGCGATGGCCAGGCAGATCAGGAAGCCCACGAGCTCCCACAACCAGTCGTAGTGGCGCTCGCCCGACTTGGCCTTCTTGCGCTTCTTGAGGCGAGCCCCGGGCTTTGCCGCCTGCTGCTCCGGCGTCTCGACCTCTACGGTCGCCGCCGGCTCGTTTTGCGGCAGGTCCGTTTCGGTGGGAGCGGGGGGCGCCGGTGGCGTGCCCACCAGAGCCTCGGCCACCGGCGTCGAGATCTCGGTGTCCTGCGCGCGCTCCGGCTCGACCGGGCGGAAGGCGTCGAAGGTCGCATCGGCCTGCACCGGGGCGGAAGCCTCCGGCGCCGGCTCGGGTGCCCTCCTCCGGCGCGTACGGCTGTCGCCGAGAGCGTTGAGGATCGACCCTCGCACCTTGGGCATGGGCTGGGTCATGGCCTCGTGCTTGGCCTTGCGCCTCGGCTCCGGCGCCTCCGATGCCGGGGTCGGGTCGGTCTGCACCAGGACGGTGTCCGTCGCCTGGTCCGGGTTGCTCAGGGGCAACGGCCAGGTGGGAGTCGTGGGCCACAACTTCTTGGCGGACAGTTTGAGGGGGCCGTCGCCCACGCCCGACTCTTCGAGGATCAGAGACGACAACACCCGGCCGCGTATCGCGGCGACCGGGCGGCGCCACGGCAGGCGGGCGAGGATGTCCGCGACCGGGGCGACCCCGATCGCGTCGTAGACCTCCGCCACGTCCGCAGCGACGTACGGGGCGGAACGGGCGGCCGCCGTCGCGGTCTCGAGAGTCTGGACGAAGCGCCGCTGCGCCCCGAACGTGAGCTCCTCCGCGGTGTCGGCGGCGACGTCGAGGACGACGGCGATCTCGGGGGTGTTCAGCCCGCAGACGGCCGACAGCAGCAGCACCTCGCGCTGGTGGGGCCGGATGTCACGGAAGACCCGCTCGATCAGCGCGGTGGCGGGGTCGGCGACGGAGTCGACGGAAGGCAGGGCGTAGCTGACGTCCCTGCGGTAGATCTCGCGACGAGCCAGGGCGTACAGGGCGGCACGGGGTGGTGGTTCGACCGTCGGGACGCCGGTGAACACCGCGACCAGTGCGTCGCCCGCGGATGTCGACTCGCCCAACTGGTCGTGGCAGTACGCGAACAGCCCGGCGGCGTGACGCTCGTAGAGCTCGGCGATCAGTTCGCTCCGCGAGCGCTGACCGGTGAGCGATGAGGACACGACCGGCTCTCCTCTGATTCGTAGTGGAGGGGCTGGAGGGATTCTTGAGAGTAATCATGCCAAGACAACGTGGTCGAGCGCACTAATAGATGCCCTATTGATAGATATTCCGGTGTTGGAATTCTCATATTGATCATGTCGGTGAATCATCGACTGGACGGGACAGATCGGACGAGTGCCCCGTAGGCTGACGGGCACGTCATGTGACCGGGCGGCACACGGTGAGCGCGGCGGCCGAGAAGGCCCACGGGAGTCGATCCCGGGAACACCGATGTCGCCCGGCCTGTTGTCGTGATCGCTTGCTGTCGAGGGACGAGGTACGTGTGATCACATTTGAAGGCGTGACCAAGCGCTACCCCGATGGAACGGTGGCGGTGGACGACCTCAGCCTCCAGGCGCCCACGGGCGCGATCACGGTCTTCGTCGGCCCTTCCGGATGCGGGAAGACCACCTCGCTCCGAATGATCAATCGCATGATCGACGCCACCTCGGGCCGGATCCTGCTCGACGACCAGGACGTCCGCGCGATCGATCCGCCGACGTTGCGCCGTGGCATCGGCTACGTCATCCAGCAGGCGGGGCTCTTCCCGCACCGCAAGATCGTCGACAACGTGGCGACCGTGCCGTACCTGCTGGGCTGGGACAAGAAGAAGGCCCGCGCGCGGGCGATGGAGCTGTTGGAGTTGGTCGGCCTGGACTCCAGGCTGGCCGGGCGTTATCCCTTCCAGCTGTCCGGAGGCCAGCAGCAGCGTGTCGGGGTCGCACGCGCCCTGGCCGCCGATCCGCCCGTGCTGCTCATGGACGAGCCGTTCAGCGCCGTCGACCCCATCGTCAGGGCGAGCCTTCAGGAGGAGTTGCTCCACCTCCAGTCGGAACTGCACAAGACGATCGTGTTCGTCACCCACGACATCGATGAGGCGATCAAGCTGGGGGACACGGTCGCCGTCCTCCGCGTCGGCGGACACCTGGCCCAGATGGCCGGTCCGGCCACGCTGCTGAGCGAGCCGGCCGACGACTTCGTCCGCGAGTTCCTCGGCAAGGACCGCGGCATCCGGCGGCTGTCGTTCGTGCCCGCCAAGGGGGTACGGCTCGGCTCCACTCCCGCCGACCTCGTGGTGGACGAGGACACCCGGCCTCTCGGATGGCGATCGAATGGCGGGCTCCTGCCGTACGGAACCTTCGACCCCGAGCGGGACTCGCTGCGCGCGGCGCTGGACGCGGCGCTGCTCTCGCCGAACGGCACGGCGATCGCCGTGGACGGCGACGGCCGCGTGATCGGGGTGGCGACGAGGGACGCGCTGGACGAGGTCCTCGCCCAGCACGCCACGGGGCCGGACGAGCAGGCTCGCGAGCCTGACGGAGAGGCCCCGGTGACCGATCCGAAGCGGGCGGAGTCATGAACGACGAGCCGCTGGTCCGCTGGGACTGGATCGCCAGAAACTGGGACAACGGCGGCCCATCGGCCATCAAGACGCTTCTGGAGAGCCACGTTGTGATGGCGTTGCTGCCGGTGGTCTTCGGGCTGCTCATCGCGCTGCCGCTCGGGGTCGCGTGCGCGCGGTGGCGCTGGCTCTACCAGCCGACGGCCGGGCTGATGAACGTCGTCTACTCCCTGCCGTCGCTCGTGTTGTTCTCCATATTCCTGTCCGTCACCGGGCTCACCCAGTCGACGGTGATCATCCCGCTGACCTTCTTCACACTGGCGGTGCTGATCCCCGCCGTGGTCGACGGGCTGGGCTCCGTGCCGGAGCACGTGCGGCAGTCGGCCGTGGCGATGGGCTTCCGGCCGCTGCGCCGCCTCCTTCAGGTCGAGTTGCCGGTCGCCGTGCCCGTGGTCCTCGGAGGCCTGCGGGTGGCGACGGTCTCCAGCATCAGCCTGGTGAGCGTGGGCGCGCTGATCGGCCAGGGTGGTCTGGGCAACCTCTTCATCGACGGATGGCAGCGGCAGTTCTACACGCCGATCGTCGTGGGGATCGTGCTCATCGTGCTGCTCGCCGTACTGTCCGACGGTCTGCTCGTGCTCGCGCAGCGGTTGCTCACCCCGTGGTCGCGGGCGAGGAGGAGGACGGCGTGAACTGGCTGATCGACTTCTTCGGTGACGCCGCCAACTGGTCCGGCCCCGACGGGATTCCCGCGCGCATCCTCGAGCACCTCGAGTTCTCAGCCGCGGCGTTCCTCATCGCGGCGGTGATCGCCGTTCCACTGGGTCTGCTGATCGGTCACACCGGCCGCGGCGCCTTCGTCGTCGTGGTCTCCGCGAACGCCGCCCGCGCGCTGCCCACGCTCGGACTCCTCGTGCTGGTCGTGCTGCTGATCGGGGTGGGGACCGTTCTGCCGGTCCTGATTCCCCTGGTCGTCCTGGCCGTCCCCCCGATCCTCGTCAACACCTACGAGGGTGTGCGGGGGGTCGACGCCGACCTGCGCGACGCGGCGTACGGCATGGGCCTGCGTGGGCGCCAGGTCCTTTTCCAGGTGCTGACGCCCAGCGCGCTGCCGCTGATCCTGCTCGGTCTCCGGCTGTCGGCGATCCAGGTGGTGTCCACCGCCACTGTGGCGGCCTTCGTCGGTCTGGGCGGGCTCGGGCGGTTCATCATCGACGGGCTCGCGACCAAGACATATTCGGACGTGATCGGGGGAGCGGTACTCATCGCGCTCCTCGCGCTGGCCGTCCAGTTGGGCTTCACGCTGCTCAACCGGGTGGTCGTCTCCCCAGGAGTGCGACAGGTCCGCTAATCTCCCTATTACCTCCCGATTGTGAAGGGATTATTGATGAAACGCATCCTCACCGCCGCCGTGGTCGCCGTGACCGCGGCGCTGACCCTATCCGCGTGTGGAGGTTCCGATCCGCTGACCTCTGCCACGCCGTCGAACGCGCCGGCGAGCTCGGCCGGAACGTCGGCCAAGGTCGTCGTCGGCTCGTTCAACTTCCCCGAGAGCATCCTGCTCGGCTCGATCTACGCGCAGGCTCTCCAGGCCAAGGGCGTCACCGTCGAGGAGAAGCCCAACATCGGCACTCGTGAGGTCGTCTACGACCAGGTCAAGAGTGGCGGCCTGACGGTCGTGCCCGAGTACATCGGCTCGCTGCTGGCCTTCGTCGACAAGACGAGCACCGCGAAGACCAAGGACGAGATCGTCGCCGGGCTGCAGGCCAAGCTTCCGGCCGAGCTCGGGGTCCTCGACCCCTCCGAGGCCCAGGACAACAACTCCCTGACGGTCACCAAGGAGACGGCGACCAAGGACAAGCTCACCACGATCGAGGACTTGGCCAAGGTGTCCAAGAACTACATCGTCGGCGGGCCGCCGGAGTTCAAGGAGCGGCAGGAGCAGAACTTCAAGGACGTCTACGGCATGGAGTTCAAGGAGTGGAAGCCGACGGGTGACACCACCGCTGACGCGATCAAGAGCGGCACGATCCAGGTGGGCAACGTGTTCACCACCGACCCCAAGATCGTGCTGAACGACCTGGTCTCGCTGCAGGACACCAAGAACGCGTTCGGCTCCGACAACGTCACGCCCCTCGTCTACAAGGCCGGGGTCGACGACACCGTCACCTCGACGCTCAACGCGGTCTCGGGCAAGCTCACCACGGAAACCTTGTTGTCCCTGATGAAGCGGATCTCCGTGGACAAGGACGACCCGCCCGTGGTCGCCAAGGACTGGCTGACCCAGAACGGCCTCCTCTAACCGCACCGACCCCCGTTTTCCCGCCCCTTTCCGCGTGATCATGCACAGGTTCGCGGAAAGGCGGCGTGACCTGCGTGAACGCATTTCGTGATCATGCGCGGATTCGTCAATGGGGTCGCCGGCCTGGGGAAGTAACGTTCGTGATCATGCACGGCCGACCGTGCATGATCACGAACACTGAAATCGCAGGCCAGGCCGTACGTCACAGAACCTGCGCATGATCACGGACTGGAAATACGCAGGCCGGGGGACAAGTCTGCGAACATGTGCATGATCACGGCATGGGTTCGCGCAGGTGGGAGGGCATCCGCCCGAACCTGTGCATGATCACGACGGGAAGGGGCGGGGGGCGTGTTCACCGAGGCCATGGGGCAGGTGCCCGCGGGGGTGGGGGTGGTCACGGTCAAGGACGGCCGCGACGACCTCGGCACCACCGTGGCCACGCTCCTTTCGGTGTCCCTCGAACCGCCTCTCGTCCTGGTCAGCCTCGACTCCAGCAGCTACCTGACCGAGGTGCTGCTCCGCAACGACCGGTGGGCGGCCAGCCTCCTCGCCGACGGCCAGCAGGCGATCGCGTCGAGGTTCGCCACCCCCGGACGGCCCAGCGCCCGACTGCTTCTCGCGAGCACTCCCCACCATCGCGGGGACCACAGCGAAGCCCTGGTCATCGATGGTGGAGTCACCGCACTCGAGGTCGAGACCACGCGGGTCGTCCCGGCGGGCGACCACACGCTCTTCATCGGCCAGGTCCTCGGCGTCGCCTATGTCGACGTCTCGAAGGCCCCGCTGGTACGGCTTCGCGGCCGCTACCGGCCCGTGCCGGGCATCAAGCCCACCCCGGAGGCCTAACCCTGTGGGTCGGGGCCGACGAACATGATCACTTGGCCGTCGCTGCCCGCGAGCGCGTTGTGGACGTACCAGTCTTGCTCGACCTTGTCGGCCGGGATCCCGTTCGGGTACGGCTGGTCGGAGCCGTCCTCCTCGTAGCGGTACTCGATCCGGGTGATGTTCCGTCTGGCGGCCTCGGCGAGGACGTCCGCCACGGTGCGCCCCTCCACGTCGCTGAGCCCGACCCCCTCGCCCGGTACGTCCCCCGGGCCGGTGTCGTACTGCTCGCCCGGCAGCGCGACCCGCCCGAAGACGACACTGAGATGTCCCTTGTAGGACACCGGGATCTTGACGCCCACGGCGCAGGCGTAGGGCCCGCACGCCCCCTCGGCGGTGATTGTGTCCACGCCGCCGGTGCCGTCCTCCTCCATGAAGATCAGGGAGCCTGCCTTCTGCGGGGACGAGGGCGCCATGCTCAGCCGGACGTTCAGCCCGCGTTCGGCGAACTCCTGCTGGTAGCGGGCCGGATCGGCGACCGGGTTCTGCACCGTGACGATCAGGTAGTCACCCTCCCGTTTGAAGGACAGCGGAGCGGCTTGGGCGCTGGGTGGTCCGACCTGCACAGGTCCGATCTGCTGGCCCGGGTCCGCTGAGGAGAGTGCGACGACCGCCGCGGTCGCCGTCGCTCCCACCACCGCGACGGAGAGGAGCAGCCGCCCGGCCCGCGCGCGCCGGGGCCTCACCGCGTGCGGCGCCTCCTCGGCGGTGGTGGCCATGATCCGTTCAGCCAGATCCGCCCTGGTCAGAGGGCTGACCATGGTGGCGGCCTCCTCGTCGGTCACCGAAGCGACCTTTCTGATCAGCAGTTCGGGATTCATGTGTGGTCTCCGTTCGCCACCCGGACCTCGGGCATCGGCATTTCGAACAGGGCGCCGCGGCTTTCCAACTCGCGGGTGAAGCGGCGGCGCGCACGGTGCAACCGGATCCGTACGGCGTTGCGCGAGCAGCCGAGCACGGTGGCGATCTGGCCCGCGTCCAGGTTTTCCCAGCCGACCAGCGTCAGAAGTTCCCTGTCGCGTTCGGGCAGGGCGGCCAGCGCCTCCGCGACCGGGCGAAGGTCCGCCGGCACCTCGCCGACATGCTCGTCGGCGAGGTCGGCCCGGAGCCGGTCGCCGAGCGCGAGTCGCCGGCGTTCGCCCCTTCGGTGATTGGCGAGCACGCGCCGGGCCACGCCGTACAACCATGGCCTGGTCTGCTCGTCCGGCGGCAGGTCGTCGAGCCGCCGCCAGGCGGTCAGGAACGTCTCGGCGAGGACGTCGGCGGCGTCGTGGGGGTTGGCGGTGCGGCGTAACACGTACCCGAGCACCGGGTCGTGGTTGGCCGCGTAGATCGCCTCGAAACGGCGCCGTTTCTCATCAGGGGGCGGCATCTCTCTCCTTTGGCGTACGCCGAGTCACGGCGTCTCGCGCGGAAGCTGACACCCGGCACATGTCCGGCAGCCGGCGAGGCATTTCACCACCACGAAGGTGATCCCACGCCGGGCGGAGGCCGAGGCGGCAGGGCTACCAGAGGTCGCCGTCCCGCCAATCACATGTGAGATCGCCCGTCAGGTCCGGGGTGACCGTCACCGGCAGGACGTGGACGCCGTCGTCGTCCTCCTCCGTCCGCCGGATCCCGTCCGGCGTGAGCGCCCACGTCCGCCCGAGCCAGAGCCTCCAGCCGCGTGCGGCGTAGAAGCCGAGGGCCCCGTCCGCGCTGCTCAGCGCACCCATGTCGTACGCGCCGCGGACCACCCGTTCCAGCGCGGCCATCACGGCCGCGCCGTACCCGTGCCTGCGCAGGTCCGCGCGCACGCCGACGGCCTCGACGTATCCCACCCGAAGAGCCCGGCCGCCGTGCATCAGACGCCGCTGGACGACGGACCCGTGCGCGACCAGATCCGCTCCCTCCCAGACCAGGGCGTGGACGCCGCCCAGGGAGTGATCCCAGTCCTGATCGCCCAGGTCTCCCTCGAAGACGTCGTCGAGGAGGGCGCGCGCCTCCCGCAGCGTGACGGTGTCCAGGTCCGCGGTGTGCGCGGTTCGGATCTTCATCGCACCGCCGTCCTGATCGAGCCGGGGGGTCAGCGGATCGTCCACCAGCCGGGGAGCACCAGCGGGCCGTAGGCCGGGAGGCCGAGTTCGCCTGCCAGCCGGGCCATCGGGCCCCACGCCTCCAGCCGGACCTTGGCGAGCGCGGCGGACCTGTCCTCGCTGGACTCCGGTGGGCGCAGCCGCTCCAGCGGATGCATGCGCGGATATGTCCGTACTTGGGTGCCCTTCGGTAGCCCGGCCTTCTTGCGAGCGAGGCTCAGCGCGTCCTCGACGCCGCCGAGTTCGTCGACCAGACCCGCTTCCCGGGCGTCGGCCCCCGTCCAGACCCGGCCCCTGGCGAGCTCGTGCGCCCGCTCCCTGGTCAGGCCGCGCCCCTGCGCCACCTTGCCGACGAAGTCGTCGTAGATCCGGTCCAGCCAGCTGTTGACCCGGGCCCACTGGGCGTCGGAGAACTCCCGTACCGGCGAGAACATGCCGGCGTTGGTGCCTTCGGAGACCGCCTCGGTGACCACGCCGAGCTTGCCCAGCAGCTCGCCGACGACCGGCTTGCCGCCGAACACGCCGATCGAGCCGGTCAGCGTGCCCGGCTGCGCGACGATGACGTCCGCGCCCATCGCGACGAAGTACCCGCCCGAGGCGGCGACGTCGCCCATCGAGATGATCACGGGTTTGCCGGCCTGCCTGGCGAGCACGACCTCACGCCAGATCGCGTCCGAGGCGACGTACGACCCGCCAGGGCTGTCCACGCGGAACACGATGGCCTTGACCTTGTCGTCCCGGCGTGCGGAGCGGAGCGCCGCGCACATCGTGTCGGAGCCCATGGCGCCGCCGCCACCGAGCGGTGAGCGGCCGCTGCGGCCGAGCCGGATCGCGCCGGTGCCGTGGACCAGCGCGATCACGTTCTCGCCGGGGTGGGGCAGCCGCTTGGCCAGCGCCGCCTTGGCATACCTCGACACGTACAGCAGATGGGCGCCGTCCTTGACCGCCTCGGCGTACACCTCGTCGCGGTACTTGAGGGCGTCCACCAGGCCGGCCTCCACCGCCTCCGGTCCCAGGAAGGGCCCCTGGTCGATGAGCTCGCGCACCCGCTGGGGCTCGAGCGAGCGGGCTTCGGCGATGCCCTTCGTGATCTGCTCGGTCACCGACTCCGCGATGCGGGCGGTGGACTCGCGGTGCGCCTCGGTCATGCGGTTCTGCGTGAACATGTTGGCCGCGGTCTTGTACTCATGGCGCTGGCCGAGCTGATACTCCACCCCGGCCTTGGCGAGCGCGTCCCGCAGGAAGCGCTGTTCGAGTGCGATGCCGGTCAGGCCCACGTCGCCCGACGGCTGGAGGTACACCCTCTCGAACGCGCTGGCCAGGTAGTACGGAACGGTCCCGGCGCCGAACTCGCCGAACGTCTCCGCGAACGCGATGGTCAGCTTTCCCGCGGCCCTCAGCTTCAGTACGGCGGCGCGTAACTCCTGGACCATGCCCAGGCCCAGAGGGTTGCCGCCGATCTTCACGATCAGGGCCTTGACCCGGGGATCGGTACGGGCGCGCCTGAGGCCGGAGATCACGTCGGTGAGTCGGGCCCTGCGCATGGACAGTAAGGCGCCGAGCGGGTCGGCGGGCGGTCCCTCGGACAGCCCCTCGGTGAGATCGAGCTCCAGCACGAGTGCCGCGGTACGGCGTTGCCGAAGCCTGTCGACGGTCTCCATGATGGCCTGTGTCGCGTCCATAAATGTCACCATAGGCGACGGCGGCCCCCCCACCTTGGTGGTGATCATGCACACATTCGTCGATCAGTGGCCGGACCTGGGGTTATCGCGTCCGTGATCATGCACGGATTCGAGTGAACCGCACCCTGGCTGGGGTGACACGCTTCGTGATCATGCACCCGGTTACGTCATGCATGATCACGTACGGCGAAGCGCCACGTCGGCCCGCTATCCACCGAATCCGCGCATGATCACGGTCGGAGTTTCCGCTGGTCAGACGGCGTTCGCCCGAGAGTGTGCATGATCACGAGCAAGGTTGGGGCTGGTCGCGGGGGCTGCGGCCGAACCTGTGCATGATCACGCGGTGGGCGCATCACGCGGTGGGTGCATGATCACGGGGAGGGGGGTGACTTTCGCAGCCAGACGGCGCCGAGTGGGGGGACACGGAGGCGGGCGGAGTACGGCAGGCCGTGGTGGGGGACGTCCACGGCGTCCACGGTGCCGAGGTTTCCGACGCCGCTCCCCGCGTACTCGTAGGCGTCGGTGTTGACGATCTCCTCCCAACGGCCGCCGACCGGGAGGCCGAGGTGGTAGTTCTCGTGCGCCCCACCGGAGAAGTTGGCGATGCAGGCCAGCATCGAGCCGTCCGTGCCGTACCGCAGGAAGGAGAAGACGTTGCCCGAGGCGTCGTCGGCGTCGATCCAGCGGAAGCCGTCCGGGGCGGCGTCCTGCGTGAACAGGGCGGGCGTCTCCCGGTAGACCCGGTTCAGGTCACGGACCAGGCGCTGCACACCCTTGTGGAAGTCGAAGTCGAGCACCCACCAGTCGAGCCCCTTCGACTCCGACCACTCCGCGCCCTGGCCGAACTCGCCGCCCATGAACAGCAGTTGCTTGCCGGGGTGGGCCCACATGAACGCGTAGAGCGCCCGGAGATTGGCGAAGCGCTGCCATTCGTCACCGGGCATCTTGCCCAGCAGCGACCCCTTCAGATGCACCACCTCGTCGTGCGAGAGGGGCAGCACGAAGTTCTCCGAGTACGCGTACATGAGGGAGAAGGTCATCTGGTGGTGGTGGTACTGCCGGAAGACCGGCTCACGCGCGAGGTAGTTGAGGGTGTCGTGCATCCAGCCCATGTTCCACTTGAAGCCGAAGCCCAACCCCCCGAGGTGGACGGGTCGTGACACACCGGGCCAGGCCGTCGACTCCTCGGCGATCGTCACGATCCCCGGCACCTCGCGGTAGCAGACGGCGTTCATCTCCTTGAGGAACTCGATCGCGTCGAGGTTCTCCCTGCCGCCATGGATGTTGGGCGTCCACTCGCCCTCGCGGCGCGAGTAGTCCAGGTAGAGCATCGAGGCCACGGCGTCCACACGCAGCCCGTCGATGTGGAACTCCCTCAGCCAGAACAATGCGTTGGCGACCAGGAAGTTGCGGACCTCGCGGCGGCCGAAGTCGAAGACGTAGGTCCCCCAGTCGGGGTGCTCGCCGCGCGCCGGGTCCGCGTGCTCGTAGAGCGGCGTGCCGTCGAAGCGCGCGAGCCCCCACTCGTCCATGGGGAAATGCGCGGGGACCCAGTCGACGATCACGCCGATGCCCGCCTGGTGCAGTTCGTCGACCAGGTGGCGGAAGTCGTCGGGCGAGCCGAACCGCGACGTCGGGGCGAAGTAAGACGTCACCTGGTAGCCCCACGACCCCCCGAACGGGTGCTCGGCCACCGGCAGGAACTCCACGTGCGTGAAGCCCATGTCCTTCACATAGGAGACCAACTGGGTGGCCAGTTCCCGATAGGACAGGCCCGGACGCCACGAGCCGAGGTGGACCTCGTAGGTGCTCATCGGCTCGGCCAGGGCGTCGCGGCCCGCGCGGTCGGCCAGCCACTCCTCGTCGCGCCAGGCGTAGTCCGGCTGCTCGACGATCGAGGCGGTCGCCGGGGGCACCTCGGTACGGCGGGCCATCGGGTCGGCCTTCTCCCGCCACACGCCGTCCATCCCGAGGATCTGGAACTTGTAGCGGGAGCCGGCCCCGATGTCGGGGATGAACAGCTCCCACACGCCCGAACGGCCGAGCGAGCGCATCGGGTGCCCGCCGCCGTTCCAGTGGTTGAAGTCGCCGATCACCCGCACACCCTGGGCGTTGGGCGCCCATACGGCGAACGCCGTGCCGTCGGTGTCCTCGTGGCGTAGGACGCGCGCGCCCAGCACCTCCCACAGCCGCTCGTGGCGTCCCTCGCCGATGAGGTGCAGGTCGATCTCGCCCAGTGTCGGCCAGTGGCGGTACGGGTCACCCGTCTCGTACGGCTCGGCACCCGGATACGCGACCCGCAGCCGGTAGTCGGGGATCTTGTCCACACCGGGGAGCGAGACCTCGAAGACCCCGAAGCTCGTGTGGTGCAGCTCATGCGGCCGGCCGTCGATCAGCGCCTCGACCTTCTCGGCGAAGGGCCGAAGCGCCCTGATCGTCACGCCGTCCTGCTCGAGGTGCGCGCCGAGGATCGAGTGGGGGTCGTGGTGCGCCCCGCCTGCCAGCCGGTCCAAGTCCATTTCTTTACCCTGTCCTAGAACCATCCGAGGTCCCAACAAATCAGTAGATACGCAGAGATCTGTGACGACCTCAGCTGAACGCGGACAGGGGGATGGGCAACCACGAGGGACGGTTACGCGCCTCGTACACGACCTCGTACACGGCCTTGGTCAACTCGAGCGCCCGGAGGAAGACCGCGTCCTGGCCGCGGATCCTGCCACCGGTCTCCGAGTAGCCCGCGAGGAACGCCGCCCGATTCCGCGCCGCCCACTCCTGCGCCCGTCTCTCCAGCGAATCCGCGCGCGGGTGACCTGCCAGCAGATGCCGGGCCGCGTATTCGAACGAGCGCAACATGCCCGCCACGTCGCGCAGCGGTGAGTCCAGAGCCCGGCGGTCGGCGAGGGGCTGGCCCGGCTCGCCCTCGAAGTCGAGCACCACCCAGTCGGCCGGCGTGCGCATGACCTGGCCGAGGTGATAGTCGCCGTGCACCCGCTGGACCGGTATCTCCTGGTCGAGGTCGGCCAGCCGGTCGAACGCCTCGTAGGCCACGTGCGCGTGCCCGGCCAGAGCGGGCACCTCGACGACGGCCTTCTCCAGGCGCCGCCGGAAGCGCTCGGTCATCCGTTTGATCTCGGGAGGTTCGATCACTCCCGTGGGAAAGGCCTCGGCGAGCTCGGCGTGGACCTCCGCGGTCGCCGTCCCGAGGCGAAACGCCTCCGCGGCGAAGTCCCCGCCCGCGTCCTCCGCCGGCGTGCCCTGTGCGGTGGCGTAGAGGTCGCGGACGCTGGTGAGCGCCATCGTCCAGCCCTCGTTGGCGTTGGACAGGTACTCCTGCATGATCGCCAGAGTCGTGGCCTCGCCGTCCAGCTCCGCCTCGATCCAGCCGTACGGCCTGGCGACGTGGGCCGATCCCGCTCCGGCGAGCGCGGTGATCACCTCGAGCTCGGGATTGATGCCGGGCGTGATCTGGCGGAACAGCTTGAGGATGTACATGTCGCCGTAGACCAGCGACGTGTTGGACTGCTCGGCGGTCAGCACGAGGCTCCGCTGCGAGGTGTCGATCGAGGTGCCCGGCACCCGGTGGAACCCGAGCCGCCGCACCCGCAGCTCGGAGTCCATGCCGTTCAGCAGCCGGGACGTCAGCGACGCGTCGTGGGCGGCGTCATAGGCGCACATCCGGCGGCCCTGCCAGTCGCACGACCCGATCAGGACGTGCTTCAGCCGGTCGGGCACCTGCGCCCGCAGGCCGAGCGGGATCTGGTACTGCGTGGTCCGCTCGCCCTGCCGTACGGACACGAGGGCGTGGACCAGCGCCGGGTCGCCCGGATCCAGCTCGGTCAGGGTGTCGACGGCCAGGTCATCGATCGCGCGCCCCTTGCCGGCGAACCACCGCTGTCCGGTGATCCAGCCGACCAGGAGCTCCTGAAGTGAAGTCGTCACTCCTCCTTCGCGCCGACCGCCCTCGAAGGTACGGGCAGTGTGAACCAGTAGAACCCATGCCCCGGAAGCGTCAAAAGATACGGAAGCTCGCCAATCGGCGGGAAAGGAACTCCGCCCATGCACTCGACGGGCATCGACCCCTCGAACCTGCGCAGGTCGAGCTCCACCGGCTGCGGGAAGCGCGAGAGGTTGTTGACGCACAACACGCGGTCGTCCCCGAGCTCCCTGACGAACGCGAGCACGCTCGGGTTGGATGAGTTGAGCTCGGTGAAGTCGCCCAGGCCGAACACCGGGTGGCGCTTGCGGATCTCGATCATGCGCTTGGTGAAGTGCAGCAGCGAGCTGGAGCTCTTCTGCTGGGCCTCGACGTTGATCGCCTGGTACCCGTATATCGGGTCCATGATGACCGGCAGGTAGAGGCGGCCGGGGTCGCAGTCGGAGAAGCCCGCGTTGCGGTCAGGGGTCCACTGCATCGGCGTGCGGACGCCGTCGCGGTCGCCCAGCCAGATGTTGTCGCCCATGCCGATCTCGTCGCCGTAGTAGAGCACGGGGGACCCGGGCAGGCTGAGCAGCAGGGCGGTGAACAGCTCGATCTGGTTGCGGTCGTTGTCGAGCAGCGGCGCCAGGCGGCGGCGGATGCCCACGTTCGCCCGCATACGCGGGTCCTTGGCGTACTCCGAGTACATGTAGTCGCGCTCTTCGTCGGTGACCATCTCGAGCGTGAGCTCGTCGTGGTTCCTGAGGAAGATGCCCCACTGGCAGTTCTCGGGGATCTTCGGCGTCTGGGCCAGGATCTCCGAGATCGGGTAGCGGGACTCGCGCCGGACCGCCATGAAGATGCGGGGCATGAGCGGGAAGTGGAAGGCCATGTGGCACTCGTCGCCCCCGGTCACCGGGTCGCCGAAGTACTCCACCACGTCGGCCGGCCACTGGTTGGCCTCGGCCAGCAGGACCCGGTCGGGATAGAGCCGGTCGATCTCCGTGCGGACCCGCTTGAGGTAGGCGTGGGTCTCGGGCAGGTTCTCGCAGTTGGTCCCCTCCTGCTCGAACAGGTAGGGGATGGCGTCCATCCGGAAGCCGTCGATGCCGAGGTCCAGCCAGAAGCGCAGCACCTCCAGCATGGCTTCCTGCACGGCCGGGTTCTCGTAGTTGAGGTCCGGCTGGTGGTGGAAGAAGCGGTGCCAGTAGTACTGCTGCCGCACCGGGTCGTAGCTCCAGTTGGAGGACTCGGTGTCGATGAAGATGATCCGGGCGTCCTGGTACTTCTCGTCGGTGTCGCTCCAGACGTAGAAGTCGCCGTACGGGCCTTCGGGATCGTTGCGGGACGCCTGGAACCAGGGGTGCTGATCGCTCGTGTGGTTCATGACGAGGTCGGCGATCACGCGGATGCCGCGCTTGTGCGCCTCGTCGACCAGCCTGACGAAGTCGCCCAGGTCGCCGAAGTCGGGAAGGATCTTCATGAAGTCGGCGATGTCGTATCCGCCGTCGCGGAGCGGGGACTCATACAGCGGCAGGAGCCAGAGGCAGTCGACGCCGAGCCACTGGATGTAGTCCAGCTTGTCGATCAGCCCGCGGATGTCGCCGGTGCCGTCCCCGTTCGAGTCGGCGAAGCCGCGGATAAGCACCTCATAGAAGACAGCCCGTTTGTACCAGTACTGATCCCGCGGCTTCTCGTGCGTGAAGGTGTTCGGGATGGGCTGGTGCTGGCTGGGCTGAGGTGTCGAGCTCACCTGTGGACTCCCCGGATGTGCAGGGCCGCGCTCACGGGCGGAGCACTGACCCGTGGCGGAGCGTGAAGACGTGTGCGGGATTGACGTGCGGGTCGAGGCGCACGAAGTCGGCCTGCCCCCAGTGGTACGACTCGCCCGACAGTTCATCATGGACGACGAACTGGTCCTGCCAGTCGAGACCGAGTGCGGGCATGTTCAGCCGGACAGTCGCCTCATGGGTGTTGTACGGATCCAGATTGACGACGGCCAGTACCACATCGCCTATGCCGTGCCGTCGTGTGGCCGTGTCGTAGGCGCCGGGCAGTCGCTTGGAGAAGCAGATCAGATCCGGCTGGTCGACGCTATGAAACCGTAGGTTACGCAATTCCTGGAGTGCCGGGTGAGCTCTTCGCAACAAATTGAGCTGCGTGATGAACGGGGCAAGACTCCGTCCCTCGCGCTCTGCGGCCGCCCAGTCGCGCACCTTGTACTGATATTTCTCGCTATCGAGGTATTCCTCGCTGCCGGGCCGTACCGGGACGTTCTCTGCCAGCTCATAGCCAGAGTAGACGCCCCAGGTCGGCGCCATCAGCGCCCCCAGCACCGCCCTGATCTTGAAGGCGGGCATCCCGCCGTGTTGCAGGTACTCGTGCAGGATGTCCGGCGTGTTGACGAACAGGTTGGGTCGCAGGAAATGCGAGGTCTCCTGGGCGAGTTCCCCGAGGTAGTCCTCCACGTCGGTCTTGGAGTTCTTCCACGTGAAGTAGGTGTACGACTGGTGGAACCCGACCTTGGCGAGTGTCTGCAGCATCGCGGGCCGGGTGAAGGCCTCCGCGAGGAACAGCACGTCGGGGTCGGTGGCGTTGATGTCCGCCAGCAGTCGTTCCCAGAAGCTCACCGGCTTGGTGTGGGGGTTGTCCACGCGGAAGATCCGGACGCCGTGATCCATCCAGAGGCGTACCACCCGCTTGACCTCGGTGTAGATCCCCTCGGGGTCCTTGTCGAAGTTCAGCGGATAGATGTCCTGGTATTTCTTGGGCGGATTCTCGGCGTACGCGATCGTCCCGTCGGCCCGGATGTTGAACCATTCGGGATGCTCCTTCACCCAGGGGTGGTCGGGGGAGCACTGCAGCGCGAGGTCCAGGGCGATCTCCATGCCCAGATCCCTCGCCCTGGCCACGAATTCGTCGAAGTCCTCGAACGTCCCGAGGTCGGGGTGGATTGCGTCGTGCCCGCCGTCCTCGGAGCCGATCGCCCAGGGCGAGCCGGGGTCGTACTGCTCCGGGGTGAGGGTGTTGTTGCGTCCCTTGCGGAACTGCGTGCCGATCGGGTGGATCGGCGGCAGATAGACGATGTCGAACCCCATCTGGGCGACGGCCGGCAGCCGCTTCGCCGCAGTCCGGAAATTTCCTGATTTGGGAGCGACCTTGGGGTCGCTGTCCCTTTCGGCCACCGCCCCCTCCGACCGGGGGAAGAACTCGTACCAGGATCCGAACAGCGCCCGACGCCTGTCCACCTGCACCCGGCCTCTGCCGGACCGTGAGACCAGGTCCCGCAGCGGATGCGCCGCGACCAGCGCGACCGTCTCCGGCAACTGCGCCACGGTGAAGCGCGCACGCGGATCGACGCGGTCGTCCCGTAGACGTTCGGCGATCGCCAGCAGCGTGGCCCTGTGCCCACAGGGATCGGCCCCGGCCTCGTCCTTGCAGTCGACGGCCCGTACGGCTCTCGCCGCCCGCTCGAAGAGTCGGGCCCCCTCCTCGCACATGAGGTCCGCGTCCATGCCGCGCGGGATCTTGATCTCCGCGTCGTGCATCCACGTCGCGATGGGATCACTCCACGCCTCGACGCGGAACTGCCACAGGCCCTCGGCCGGCAGCGTGACCTCCACGCTCCACTTGTCGGTGCCCGGAGCGACCTCCCGCATGCGCAGCAGCCGCCTCGACGCCCCGCTCGGGTCGATCAACACGACCCCGGCGGCCACGGCGTCGTGTCCCTCGCGGAACACGGTGGCGCTGATCTCGAAGGTCTCACCCGCGGCCGCCTTCGCGGGCCTGCGCCCGCAGTCGACGACGGGGTGGATGTCCTGGATTGGGATTCTTCCGATCATCGTCACTCACGTTAGCGACGGCACGCCCGGTGCCGCCGGATTTTCAAGATCTTCTCAATTGGTCAATCAGGTCGATTTCCGGGGTTGCCCGAGCGTTCACGTGACGCGGCCGATCTGGCCGCGCCGGATCATGCTCAGGTGGTGCCGGGGTGGTGCGGTGTCCTGCTGGTCGTGCCGTCGCGCGCCCGTGCCGTCCGGAGGCGGCACGTCGAGGAGCCCGTCACGGGGAACCTTCGCTCCTAGAGGGAGTGCCCCAATAGTCCCCTCTTACCCCTGCCGACGGAAAGACTGCACGGCGTGTTCGGGTGGCCGCTCTGTGGTGAGCGAGCACACGTGGGAGGGCCGTAGCATCGCCGGTGGGATTCACCTGAGCCAGTGTAGTTTTGTGAGGTTTGAGCGGGTTTGCTAGTGGTGAGAGCGCTTATGCAAGAAACCCAGGGGAGTGTCGTGCCCGCGGGCATCCCCGTATCGGACAGAGTGTTTCGGTCGCGCGTCGTGGCGCTGAGTAACTAGGGTCTGGCCCCGTGAGAGCTATCCGCAGGTTCACCGTCCGCACCGTCCTTCCCTCGCAGCTCGAGCCGCTGGGCGAGCTGGTCCGGAATCTCCGCTGGTCCTGGCACCCGGAGACCATGGACCTGTTCGCCGAGGTGGACCCCGAGGTCTGGGAGCGAGTGGACCACGACCCCGTCGCCCTTCTCGGCGCCGTGGAGGCCGACCGGCTGCGCGAGCTCGCCCAGGACCGGCGCTTTCTCCGCCGGCTGGCCGACGCGGCCGACGACCTCCGTGAGTACATGACCGCTCCCCGGTGGTATCAGTCGCAGGAAGGCGGCCCCGCCGCCATCGGCTACTTCTCCCCCGAGTACGGCATCGCCTCCGCCCTCCCGCAGTACTCGGGCGGTCTGGGCATCCTGGCGGGCGACCACCTGAAGGCGGCGAGCGACCTCGGCGTGCCGATCCTCGGCGTCGGCCTGCTGTACCGCCACGGCTACTTCTCCCAGTCGCTCTCGCCCGAGGGGTGGCAGCAGGAGCACTACCCGTCGCTCGACCCCGGTGGCCTGCCGCTCACCCTGCTCAAGGAGGCCGACGGCACACCGGCCCGGGTCGGGATCGGTCTGCCGGGCTCGCGCACGCTGCACGCCCAGATCTGGGTGGCCCAGGTCGGCAGGGTCCCGCTGCTGCTGCTGGACTCCGACATCTCCGACAACGACGCCGCGGCGAGGGACGTGACCGACCGTCTCTACGGCGGTGGCGGCGACCACCGGCTCATGCAGGAGTTGCTGCTCGGCGTGGGCGGCGTCCGCGCTCTGCGGGCGTACTGCCGGATCAGCGGGCACCCGGAGCCCGAGGTGTTCCACACCAACGAGGGCCACGCGGGATTCCTCGGCCTCGAGCGGATCCGTGAGCTCACCGAGGCGCGCCTGTCCTTCGACGAGGCCCTCGAGGCCGTCAGGGCCGGCACCGTGTTCACCACGCACACGCCGGTCCCCGCCGGGATCGACCGGTTCCCGACCGAGATGATCGCCAGGCAGTTCGGCGGGTCCAACGCCTGGCCGACGGTGAGCGTCGACCGCATCCTCCAGCTCGGCGCCGAGCCCGAGGGCCCCGACTCCGACCCGGCCGTCTTCAACATGGCCGTCATGGGCATGCGGCTCGCCCAGCGGGTCAACGGCGTCTCCGAGCTCCACGGCGAGGTCAGCCGGGAGATGTTCAAGGGCCTGTGGCCGGGCTTCGACGTCGAGGAGGTGCCGATCGGCTCGATCACCAACGGCGTCCACGCCCCGACCTGGGTCGGCCGCGAGGTCATGGAGCTCGCGGGCGACGAGCTGCCCTCCCTGATCGACATGTCGCAGGGCTGGGATGCCGTGCGGAAGCTCTCCGACGCCGATATCTGGTCCATCCGGGGCAGGCTCAGGGCCCACCTGGTGACCGAGGCGCGCAAGCGCATCAAGCAGTCCTGGCGTCAGCGGGGCGCCGCCGAGGCGGAGCTGGGCTGGGTCGACGAGGCGCTCGATCCCGACGCGCTGACGATCGGGTTCGCCCGCCGCGTGCCGTCCTACAAGCGGCTCACACTGATGTTGTCGGACCCGGAGAGGCTGAAGAGCCTGCTCCTCGACCCCGACAAGCCGGTCCAGATCGTGATCGCGGGCAAGGCCCACCCCGCCGACGAGGGCGGCAAGAAGTTCATCCAGCAGATGGTCCGGTTCGCCGACCAGGAGGACGTGCGGCACCGGATCGTCTTCCTGCCCGATTACGACATGACCCTCGGCCGGCTCATGGTCACCGGCTCCGACGTCTGGATGAACAACCCGCTGCGGCCGCTGGAGGCCTGCGGCACGTCCGGCATGAAGGCCGCGCTCAACGGCGGCCTCAACCTCTCCATCCGCGACGGATGGTGGGACGAGTGGTTCGACGGCAACAACGGATGGGCCATCCCCAGCGCCGACGGCGTCACCGACCCCGAGCGGCGCGACGAGCTGGAGGCGACGGCTCTGTACGACCTCATCGAGCGTGAGGTCGCCGACCGTTTCTACGACCGCGCCGCCGACGGCCTGCCCCGGCGGTGGCTGGAGATGGTCAAGCACACGCTCAGCTCGCTCGGGCCCAAGGTGCTCGCTGGCCGGATGTTGCACGACTACGTGGTCGGTCTGTACACGCCGGCCGCCAGCTCCGCCCGCGCGCTCGTGGCGGACGGATACGAGAACGCCCGTCAGTTCGCCGCGTGGAAACTGAGGCTCACCCAGGCGTGGCCCGGGATCCGGGTGGAGCACGTCGAGGCCGCGGGGATCGGGGACGCTCCCGAGCTCGGGGCGCGACTGGAGTTGCGGGCGACCATCGCGCTGGGTGAGTTGTCCGCCGACGACGTCCAGGTGCAGGCGGCCTACGGCCGTGTCGGACCGCACGACGAGTTGATCTCGCCCACCTACGTGACCCTCAAGGCCGATTCGGTCGACGACGACGGCAGGGCGTACTACACCGGAGACCTGCCGCTGGACCGCACGGGGGCCTTCGGCTACACCGTCCGCGTCGTGCCCTTCCATCCGCTCATGGCGTCGCCCGCGGAGCTCGGTCTCGTCGCCGCACCGGAGGAACCGGCGGGGATGACCAACGGAACCCTCCGTTAGAGGAGCCCAGATCCTGACCGCACGTTGGTCAGCGGCCGCCGGGTGACGCCGATCGGCGCCTGGCCGGTGGCGGGTAGCGGGGTGGCGGTGCGTCGCCGGTTGTGGCGGTCTCGACGTTGTGCGAGATCGCCACACCCGGTACGGGGGTGAGTTTGTGACGGATGAGCCGCTTCGCGCTGCCCCCTCAACAGCGTGATCATGCACGACCTCCCGCCTCACTGCCTTCGACCGCACGCAGTACCCGCACATCGAGGTCGATGCAGTACAGCCGCGTCTGCGGCTGTTGCCGTGCGGCCTCGATGGGTACGTGTCGGCTGGCCGTAGCAGCGTTTGTGATCATGCGCGGTCCCGCTTGTATCCGACGAGCGGTTGTCGGCCGTGGCCCCCGAGGCGTCAATCGCGACCGCTCTAGACTCGGTCCATAATTCTCGGCCGGAGTCCGCTCCATTGATCTGAACGTCATGGGGCTGCACGTCGTCGTGTGCGTACAGCCGTCCGTCGACGGTAGCGAGTGCGCCGAATCCCACCGACCTACCCGAACAAGCCGCCGGCCAGCAGATAGAAATTCTGTTCGAAAATCGTAGCGGAATGACTACTCTCCGTGAGATTATTAGGTTAGATTTTCGATTTGATGGAGAGGGGTTGGCGTGGCCGGAACACGAGGGCGGCACCCCTCATCTTCATTCGGTGCAGGGGAAATGCCGTGCGGTTCAGAGTGGTGGGCCGAGGTGACGGCCCGGGCGAGGTCGTGGTCGTCCGACGGTAGTTCGGCATTGAGTTCCCCGCCTGTGACTGATCCGTGGCCGGATTCGACTGCCGCCGACTCGTCCTTTCGGGGCTCTCCCGGCTGCGACTCGACTGATTCGGAGCCGCCTGCGCCTGCGTCTGCACCGGATGCACCGGATGCTCCCGATGCGGTCTTTCCTGCGCCGGCCCCGCTCCGCCTCACGCTCGTCCACCTCGAGTTCGTCCGCCCCACGCTCGTCCGCCTCTGGCCCGCACCCCTCGTCCGAGGCGCGGTCTTCGGCTGCCGGGTCTGAAGGGTCGGATGATCTTGTGGTCAGAGCTGTCGAGGTGCTTTCCGCGTTAGCGCTGGCCGAACTGCCCGACTCGCCATCGACCTGTCTGGAGCAAACGCAGGAGTTGCTTTTCGCCCGAGACCGATTGATTTCGGCGATCTCCACCCGGGTGGGCCGGGTGCATCGTGCGGGTGAGGCCAAAGCACACGGGCATGCCGGCACTCGGACCTGGCTTCAGGGAGCCTGCGGAACGAGTGCGGGATCAGCGTCCCACCTGGTCAAGCTCGCGACGGAATTGGCTCGTCTGCGTGTGGTCCGAGTTCGGTTCGCCGAGGGCAGTCTGTCGGAGGGGCAGGTCAGTGCGATCTGCGCCGCGACGAGCGGTCTCTCCGATGAGCAGGCGGAGATCGCCGAATCGATCCTCGTCTCATTGGCGGACCGGGCGACCCCGGCCGAGGTGGCCAAGGCGGGCCGATATCTGCGGGAAATGCTGGACCCGGGGCAGGCGGACAAGGAGAGGGACGCCGACTATGCGGGCCGGTATCTACAGGTCCGTCCGACCGGTTCGGGCGGAATAGCAGGGGAGTTCCGCCTTCCCCGAGAGGCGGCGGCCCGGCTCCGGACCTGGCTGGACGCCTATGCCAAACCGAAGACCGATGATGATGATGATCGGCCTCTGCGGGTTCGCAATGCCGACGCTCTCATGGCTCTCCTCGAGAAAAAGATCACCACTGAGCTGCTCGTCCTGGTCAATGTGGAATCCCTCCCCAAAGACCACCCACCTGATCCCGCCTCCGATCCCGCTGGTGGTCCTGCCGGCTACCAACAGGACGGTCGCGTAAACGGACACAGCCATGGGGATGCGCCGCCAGGTGAACGTTGCCCTGAACGTGGACCTGGACCTGGGCGTGAACCTGGACCAAGGGCCGCCTCCGGGGAGCGGCAATCGGGCCTGTCCGGTCTGGGGTGGGCGATGCCGGGATTGCTGCTGGCCACGGGGCAGTTGTTGTCGCCGGATGATGTGGCTCGGCTTGCGCGGACCTCAACGCTGGTGCGGCTGGTGATGGATGCCGACGGTCAGGTTCTGGATATGGGTCGTACGGCGCGCCTGGCCAATTGGGCTCAGCGCCGAGCTGTCTTCGCCCGTTATGCCACTTGCTGGGTCGACGGCTGCCCGCTTCCGGCCACCGTGTGCCAGATCGACCACGCGGACAACTGGACCGACGGCGGCATGACGGACCTGCGGATGCTGGGTCCGGCCTGCCAGTTCCACAACCGTGATCGCTATCGCCGTCCCCACCGCTACGAGCGCCGTCCCGAAGGTAAGGACCGCTGGGCGTTCAGCCGGACGGGACCTCGGCACACCTCCCGCAGACCATTACCCGCACGAGCCGCACCCGCCGACGCCATGAACAACACAGCGGCGGGCGCGCGTGGTCCGAACGCGCCTTGATCACGGGCCTAGCGCGGAGTGGGCGTAGTGGGGAGTGGGCGGGTATAGCGGCTTTGCGGGCACCGGCCCGGTCAGAGCGGACGCCAGGGCCGACGAGTGAGGTGACGCTGTCCTGGGGGCGACCGTGATCGTTCGGATCCCCCTCTCCTTCGACCATGTCCGGGGCCTGGCTTGGCTGCAAGGCGGGAACAAAGTGTGACGAAAGGGGCAAAAGGTCTGATTTAGAGGGTGACCCGTTCTGCGGGGGCGGATTCTGGAGGCCCGATGGACGCGATAGACCCAATGGACCCAATGGACCCGATAGACCAGATGGGCCAGATGGACCAGATGCGCTTGATGGACCCGGGCCCAATCGATCCGGCGGCAATCGACCCGGCCAAGGTGGACACGGCCAAGGTGGACACGGCCAAGGTCGACTCAGCCACGGTCGACTCAGCAAAGGTGGACAGGGCCCACACCGGCGCGGCCAAAATCGATCCTGCCAAGATCGATACTGCCAAGATCGACGCGGCGAAGCCGGCGGGTGGAGAGGGCGGCGACGGGGGCGGGCTCCACATCGCGATGGTGGCACCCCCCTGGTACGACATCCCGCCGAGAGGCTATGGCGGCATCGAGTCGATGACGGCAGACCTGGCGCGGGGCCTGACGCTGCGAGGCCATCGGGTGACGCTGATCGGCGCGGGTGAAGGCGTCGATCTGCGCACCTATGAGGAGCCGCCGTCGGAGCGCATAGGAGAGGCGATCCCGGAGATGGTCCACGCGGCCCAGGCCGCACGGTTCCTCGACGACATCGAGGCCGACGTGATCCACGATCATTCGCTGGCCGGTCCTCTGGGCGCCCGGGGCAGAGGAGTGCCGACGATCGTCACTTGTCATGGCGAGGTCACCGGTGAGTTCGGGCGGTTCTATCGCTCGCTGGCGACGACGGTCTCGCTTGTGGCCATCTCGTGGGCGCAGCGGGCCCTGGCGTCCGACCTCAACTGGATCGGCCGGGTCCACAACGCGGTCGACGTGAGCACGTTCCCTTACCGCGACCGCAAGGACGACTGGGTCCTGTGGCTGGGACGGTTCAACCCCGACAAGGGAGCCCACCTCGCGATCGAGGCCGCGCGGGCGGCCGGCCGCCGCATCCTGCTGGCCGGCAAACGGACCGAGCGTGCGGAGCAGGCTTATTTCGACACCCACGTCGAGCCGCTTCTCGGTCCCGACGTCGAATACCTGGGGGAGGTCGGTGCGGAGCTCAAGCGGGAGTTGTTGTCCAAGGCCCACTGCCTGATCTTCCCCCTCCAGTGGGAGGAGCCGTTCGGCATGATCATGATCGAGGCCATGGCCTGCGGCACGCCCGTGGTGGCGTTGAGACGGGGGTCGGTCCCCGAGATCGTGGTCGACGGCGTCACCGGATTCGTACGGGACTCCCTGCAGGAACTGCCCGCGGCGATCGAGGAGGCGGCCGGGCTGGACTTCGCCGCCGTCCGCGCCCACGCCGTGAGGCGTTTCGACGTCGCGATGATGGCACGGGGATACGAGCGCATCTACCGCAGAGCCATCTCGCGTGCCCAGGCGTGCGAGCCCCAGCACCTGCTCCCGCTGGCCCGCTGATCTATGGTGTTACGGTCTCGGCGTCTGTTACAGGACCGGGCGGGCGGAAGGACGAGGGTGTCATGGGTGAGTTCGTCAGCGTGGAGATCGTGGACCGGATCGCGACCATCCGGCTCGACCGGCCGAAGATGAACGCCCTGAACCGGCAGGTTCAGGAGGAGATCGCCGAGTCTGCCCGGCTCGTCGACGCCGACCCCGGCGTGCACGCCGTGATCCTCTATGGCGGTGAGCGGGTGTTCGCGGCAGGTGCGGACATCAAGGAGATGGCCGTCATGTCCTACGCGGACATGGCCGTTCACTCCAAGGTCCTCCAGGACTGCTTCACCGCGGTGGCCCGGATCGGCAAGCCCGTCATCGCCGCCATCACCGGGTACGCCCTGGGCGGCGGTTGCGAGCTCGCCCTGTGCGCCGACTTCCGCGTGGCGGGGGAGAGCGCCAAACTCGGCCAGCCGGAGATCACCCTGGGCATCATCCCGGGCGCGGGAGGCACCCAGCGCCTGCCGCGGTTGATCGGTCCTTCGAGGGCCAAGGATCTGATCTTCACCGGACGGCACGTGGGCGCGGCGGAGGCCCTGTCCCTCGGCCTGGTGGACCGGGTGGTGCCGGACGGCGAGGTCTACACCGCGGCCCTGGAGTTGGCCGCGACCTTCGCGGAGGGACCTGTCGCGGCTGTCAGGGCGGCCAAACTGGCGGTCGACCATGGGCTGGAGACCGACCTCGACACCGGTCTGGAGATCGAGCGGCTCCAGTTCTCCGGGCTGTTCGCCACGGAGGACGCCAAGGAGGGGATGACCGCTTTCTCTGAGAAGCGGAGACCCACCTTCACTGGCCGATAATTGCTGTCTGCCTGATTCGTTCCATAAGTGTGAGCGCGCGGTTCGTCAGGTCTATCGTTGCGACCCATGATGCGGTTCGTTGCACGCGTTCTGGTTCCGGCCCGACTGCGCCGGGCATTCCGGTCTCGGCTGGACGCGAGGTATATCACCAAGGCCGACCACCGGCAGGACGTGCGGAGCCTCCGGGAGGAGTACCGGCGGCTCCACCAGGAGGCCAAGGACGATCGCAAGCTGGATGCGGAGCATGCCCTGCGGGAGATCGAGCTGCTCCGCCACGAGGTCGCGGCGCTGCGCGATGAGGTCGTGCGGCTGAGGGATGCGACGAAGGAATCGCTTCAGAAGGTGAAGAGCGTTTCCGATGGCGCGGCGCAGGCCCGTCGGCTGGCGACCGAGGGGGCCGGCGCCATCGACCATGTGCTGCAGAGCGAGGTGCGCATCTGGCAGGCCATAGACACCCTGGCTTCCCGAATGCCCGACGCGGAACCTGTGAGGTAGGCCCGCATGCGTGTGAAGTGGACTTTTGACGAGGACGTCTGGCGGCTCACGTTCCTGCTCGACCCCGAGGACGAGCTCACGGGGACGTGCACGGACGGTCAGCGTCTGGAGCTGCGCACGAACACCTGTCAGGTGCGGCTCCCACCCTCTGAAGGGCGCGGGCCGGACGTCCACCCTGACTTGCTGGCGGTGGTCGCGTGGACGGTGACCGCTCCGTGGACCAGGCGGAGGGTGACCTTCGATCGGCCGATCTCGCCTGCGCTCGCCGCGGCGCTGCATGACGGGTGGGGTGTCGAAGCGGGCCCGGTGGGTGCGGACCAACGGTCGGGGACGCAGCTGGCGATCTCCTACAGCGGCGGCGCCGACTCGATGGCGGTGGCGGCGATCTTCCCCGATGCGCCCTTCATCCATTTCCGGCGGATCAGCCACCCCCGGGTGCCGAACCGGTGGGCCGACTACCGCTCCGATGTGACGGCACGGCTCGCCCGGGAGACGGGGCGCGACGTCACGATCGTCGAGTCCGACCTGGAATTCCTGCTCAAGTTTCCGTGGCCGGGATTCACCGAGCACCACGCCGTGGCCGCCGGAGCGCTCCTGCTCGCGGACGAGATGGACCTGGGCGGCATCGCGATGGGCTACGAGATCGGCTCGCGCTGGCTCGGCGGCGATCGCTACGTCCATCGATTCACGCCGGACAATCCCATGTGGTCGGCGAGTGGGCAGTGGGGCACGTTGTTCGAGGCGGCGGGTTTGCCGATCGTGCTGCCCGTCGGGGGTATCAGCGAGGCCATGACCATGCGGATCGCCCTGGGTTCCGAGCTTCGCGACCAGGTCCGCTGGTGCCTCCTCGGGCCTCACAGCGGTGCGTGCGGGGTCTGCGGCAAGTGCCTGTACAAGGAGTTGATCCAGGCCGCCGTGGAACGGCGCCCGCTCAACACCACGATCACCGCGACCGACAAGGTCGGTCGCAAGTGGCAGAACCCGCCTCCGTACGGTGGGCAGGAGATGATCGAGTACGGCATCGCGCACGTGCCCGGCATCGAGAACACGCTTTTCGCCAAGGCCGCCGAATACCTCCAGGCGTCGAAGGAGTCAACGCGCTGGCTGGAGCACTGTTACGCGCCGGCGATCGAGGAGATCCCCGAGCAGTGGCGCAAGCAGGTGGACGCCTTCATGGTGGACAACGTCGGTCTGATGACGGAGGACGAGGCGCGGCGGGTGGAGACCTGGGGGGCGGGATGAAGATCTATGTGTCGGTGGACATGGAGGGTGTCTCCGGCCTGACCGATCCCGAGGAGATGCACGCCGGAGGCCGAGGCTACGAGCGCGGGTGCGAGTTGATGACCGGCGACGCGAACGCCGTCGTCGAGGGGGCCTTCGACGCCGGCGCGGACACGGTGCTGATCAACGACGCGCACGGGTCGACCAAGAACCTCAAGATCGATCTGATCGACCCGCGGGCCTCGCTGATCAGGGGACCGGGCAAGCCGCACCGGATGGGGCAGGGCCTGTCAGGCGACTTCGCCGCGGCCTGCTTCGCCGGATATCACGCCCGGGCCGGTGTCCAGCATGGGGTGCTCAACCACACGTGGATGGGCAAGGAGATCCACGACGTCTACCTGAACGGAGAGATCTGCGGGGAGATACGCCTGGTCGCCGGCCTCGCGGGTTCCCTCGGCGTGCCCGTGGTCGTCGTCACCGGCGACGAGGCGGCGTGCGAGGAGGCTCGGGACCTGCTCGGTGACGTCGAGACGGTCGCCGTGAAGAAGGGGATCGACAGGTTCTCCGCCGAACTGCTGCCGCCGAGCGTCGCCCAGGCCCGCATCCGCGCGGCCACCGCCCGCGCGCTCGGCCGGCTGTCCGCCTTCCACCCCTACGTGGTGAGCCCGCCGTACACGCTGGGTGTGGAGTGGAACTCCACCGACATCGCGGCGGGCTGCGCGATCATCCCCGGGACCCGGTTGGTCGGGCCGAGGCACACCGAGTTCACCACAGACGATTATTGGGACATCATGTCCCTCTTCGGTATCTTCGCCACCATCGCTGGCCGGATCGCATGCGGCAGCGGGGTGTACGGCTGACCGCGGTGCATGATCACGTAACGCGTTGAGGCCGGTCGAATCTGGAAGGTTTGCATGATCACGCTTGCCGATGTGGCGGGTGGGACGGGATGTGCGAAATGCATGATCGCGTCCGATGAAATGCCAGGTCAAGCGGGGTACTCCGGAGTGCGCGCATGAGCATGCCCAAGGGTGACGGGATCTCACGGCGGGCCCTGCTGGTGGGGCTCGGCGTCGCCGGCGGGGCGGGGGCCATGTACGCGGCCATGGGCGCTCTCGGCCTCGCCCCCGACCGACAGGAAGACGACTACGCCCCCCCGCAGCGCTCCGACTTCGCGTTGAAGGGGAGGGCGGCCGCCAAGGTCGTGATTCTCGGCGGCGGCGTGGCGGGCCTGGCGACGGCCTACGAACTCGGTAAGGCCGGCTACGACTGCACGGTGCTGGAGGCGCGCGACCGGGTGGGCGGGCGCAGTTTCACCATCAGGGGCGGCGACCGGGTGTCTGAGCTCAACGGCGAGACCCAGGAGGCCCGGTTCGGCGACGGCGTCTACTTCAACGCGGGTCCCGGGCGCATCGCCCAGTGGATGGTCACCCTCGACTACTGCCGCGAACTGGGCGTTCCCGTCGAGGTGTTCGTCAACGACAACCCCAACGCCTACCTCTACAACCACGGGATGAAGGCCCCCGTCCGGGCCCGCACGGCACGGGCCGACACCTACGGGTACGTCAGCGAGCTTCTGGCGAAGGCCACCGACAGGGGTGCGCTCGACAGGACGGTGACCCGGGCGGACAGGGAGGTGCTCCTCGACTTCCTCTCGGAGTTCGGGGCGCTCAACGACGAGCACGTCTACTACGCCTCCGACCGCCGGGGTTACCAGAAAGATCCCGGAATCGACGCCGGAACGCCCCTCGGCCCGGTGCCGTCCCTCTCCGAGGTGCTCCGTTACGGTCTCGGCCGCACGGTGGCCTTCCCCTTCGGCTACGAGCAGTCCATGCCGATGTTCCAGCCCGTGGGCGGGATGGACGCCATCGTGCGCAAGCTCGCCGACGCCGTCGGACACGACCGGATCAAGACCTCGACCCAGGTCACGAAGATCTCGAACACGCCGGAGGGCGTCGACGTCGTCCACAGTGGCGGATCGATCACGGCGGACTACTGCGTCGCGGCTCTGCCGCCGCACGTCCTCGCCCGCATTCCGGGCAATCTCGATGCCCAGGTGCTCGGCGCGCTGCGGACACCCACGCCGTTGTCCGCCGGCAAGATCGCATTCGAGTACCGCCGGAGATGGTGGGAGACCGACGACCGCATCTACGGGGGCATCACCGAGACCGACCTCGACATCTCGCACATCTGGTACCCGTCGTACGGGTTCCACGGTGCTCGCGGTCTGGTGGTGGGCTACTACAACCTCAATGCCGAAGCGGACTCCTACGCGGCGATGAAGCACGCGGATCGGCACCGCCGGGCGATCGAGAACGGCGTGCGCATCCACGGGGACAAGTACCGGACCGAGATGCTGAGCAGCGTCTCCATCGCATGGCGCAGGCAGCCGCACATCGAGGGCGCCTGGGTGGGATGGCCCTCCTACGGCCCCGAGTTCAAGCTGCTGCAGGAGCCCGCGGGCCGGGTCTACTTCGCCGGGGACTGGCTCACCCACCTCATCGCCTGGCAGGCGGGAGCCCTCGGGTCCGCCCGTAAGGTGGTCACGGACCTGCACCAGCGCGTGTTGAAGGAGGGCTGAGATGCCGCTCGAATGGACTCCTGCCGTGGACAGGCTCGACCTGGTCGCGGACCCGGTGGCCAAGGCGATCTCGGAGGCGAAGTCGCCGGGCCCGGCGCTCAGCGTGGCGGAGATCGATCCGGAACTGGCGGACACGGCCGCGTTCTGCGAGCGCTACGGCGTCGCCCTGGAGGACTCGGCCAACTGCGTGATCGTGGCGGCCAAGCGGGGCGGCGAGACGCGGTACGCCGCCGTCATGGTGCTGGCGACCCAGCGCGCCGACGTGAACGGAGTCGTCCGCCGGCACCTGGACGCCCGCAAGGCGTCGTTCGCCCCGCAGGCGGACGCCGTGGCGATCACCGGGATGGAGTACGGGGGCATCACGCCCATCGGATTGCCCGCCGACTGGCCCGTCCTCGTTGATGAAAATGTGACTCGTCGCTCATTCGTGGTGATCGGGAGCGGCGTTCGGCGGTCCAAGCTGGGGCTTTCCGGAGAAGCGCTGGTCGAGGCGACCGCTGCGGAGGTCATCGCGCTCACTCTGTGACGATTAGTGGGAAACCACTTACCATTCTGTGGCGTTGTGCTTACTAGGAATGTGGCGCGATGGTTCACTCATGGACGGTGTTTTAGTCGGTATGGTGCTTAGGCCATGAATCAGGACGACCGACTGGGCCCATACCGGCTGCTGAAGCGGCTCGGAGAAGGCGGCATGGGTGTGGTTCACCTCGCCCTCGACGCCCGCGGCAGGCAGGTGGCCGTCAAGGTCCTGCGCCCAGAGGTGGCAGGGGACGACGTCGCGCGCAGAAGGCTGTCGCGCGAGGTCGAGACCATGCGCAGGGTGCGCGGCTCGCACATCGCCGAGGTCGTCGACGCCGACGTGACCGGGCGGCGGCCCTACATCGTCACCCGCTACGTCCCCGGCCGGGCCATCGACGAGATGGTCAAGCAGGACGGCCCTTTCTCGCTCGACGTCCTGCTCAAGGTGGCCCGCGGCGTGGCGGAGGCCCTCGTCGCCGTGCACGCCGCCGGAGTGATCCATCGCGACCTGAAGCCCGGCAACGTGCTCATGCTCGACGAGGAGCCGGTGCTGATCGACTTCGGCATCGCCCAGGCCGTCGACGCCACCCGGCTCACGCAGACCGGGATGTTCATCGGCACCCCCGGCTACCTGGCGCCCGAGATCATCGAAGGCCAGGAGGGCGGGTCCGAGGTCGACGTCCACGCCTGGGCCGGCACGCTGCTGTACGCCGCGACCGGCCAGCCGCCGTTCGGCAAGGGCACGCTGGAGATGATCTTCTTCAACATCACCTCCGGCAAGGCGAACGTGGAGGCCGCGCCCGAACTGCTCCGGCCCGTGTTGCGGGCCGCCTTCCACCGGGACCCCGCGAAGCGGCCGGCGGCGGCCGAACTGCTTCAGTGGATCGATCGTCTGACGCCGCGCCGCACCGGGTTCACCCCTCCCGACGAGATCTCCACCGTGGCGGAGGTCGATGAGGGCCGGCCGTCAGGTGTATCCGGTCCTTCCGGGCGGCCCGGGCACGCGACCGCCCCTACTCCCTCTGCTCACTCCGTTCCGTCAAGGCCGCGGTGGTCACCGCCGTCGCCCGCGCAGCCCCCGTCGTCCTCGCCGGGAGTGCCTCCGGTCGTCACTCCACCGGCGGCCGCGGCCGCGCCCGTCGGGGAGTTCGTGTCGCTTCTCGACGATGGCCCCGCCGCCCAGCAGGGCGACCCGTTCCCCACCGTCCGGGTGACGGGGGAGGACCTGCGCAAGGCCGGCCTCCCGTCCGGCCCGACCGGCCGTCCCAGCCCCTCGGGCGGGCTTCCGGCCGAGGGGGACATCCCCACGAGGAGGGTCACCTCCGAGGAGCTCCGCGAGGCGGCCAAGCCCAGCCAGGCCTTCTACGAGCAGGCTCCCGGCTCCAAGCCGGCGGAGGCGTACGAGCGGGCGCCCCGGGTCCAGCAGCAGCACCCGGCGTCGTTCCCGCCGGCCGTCCGGGTCCCCCCGCACGAAGTGCCCCCTCACGGCGCGCCACCCCACGGGGTTCCCCCGTTCAGGGCGGCCCCGCACGTGGCGTCACCCGCCATGGGGACCCCGCACGCGGGCGTGCCGGGCACGGCGGGCACGATGCCGTCCGCCCGGGTGGCTCCATCGACGGGCGGCGCGCTGCTGCAGCGATCCAAGGCCTACGGCGTGGCGAGCACGATGCTGCTGATCGCCATGACGGGCCTTGCGGTGATCGCGCCGCTGCGGGTGTGCCTGATCGCCCTGCCCGCGGTCATCCTGCTGAGGGCCGCCGACCTCGCGCAGCCGCGCCTGAGCAGCCGCCGGCCCGCGGGCGCCGCCGCCGCGGACGTGGTCCGGGTGCTGGCCGAGCCGGCCTCGCTGATCAAGTCGATCGGCATCACCGCACTGCTCGTGCCGCTCGCCGCGGTGCCGGGGGCGTTCGTGATGGTGCTGCTCACCTTGCTGGCGCGGTCGATGCCCGAATCCGCCGCGTGGGGCTGGGGCGTCGCCGTAGGCTTGCTGATCGTCTGCGCCGGGCCCGGAGTTCAGGGCCCCGGCCGGCAGATGCGGCGCACGCTTGCTTCGCTGGCGCCGGGCGGCGCGGCCGCGGTGAAACTGGCCTGGGGGGCCGGCGTCCTCGCGGCCCTGGTGGGGCTGGTCGCGCTCACCAGCGTCATGGGTAGACCAATAGCAGGGCACTTGTGGGGTCCCGTCGACGTTCAACCTGTGCATGAACGTCTGACGGAGCTTTACGGGACGGGGTATCGGTGACGGGGGACGACATGTCGGCTACTGAGGCTCCGGAACGAATCGGTCCCTACCGGCTGTTACGCCCGCTGGGCGAGGGCGGCATGGGAGTCGTCCACCTCGGGCTGGACGTCGAGGGGCGCGAGGTGGCCGTCAAGGTCCTGCATCCTCATGTGGCCTCCGACCTCAAGGCGCGCGACCGTCTCACCCGCGAGGTCGAGACCATGCGCCGCGTCCGCAGCGGGCGGGTGGCCGAGGTCCTCGACGCCGACCTGACCGGCGCCATGCCGTACATCGTCACCAGGTACGCGCCCGGCCGCACGCTGGAGCAGGCCGTGCAGGAAGACGGGCCGCTTCCGGACCGGGAGATCATCCGTCTCGCCCGGGGGCTGTGCGAGGCGCTCACGTCCATCCACGCGGCGGACGTCATCCATCGCGACCTGAAGCCCGCGAACGTGATGCTGGTCGGCGGCGAGCCGCTTGTCATCGACTTCGGCATCGCGCACCTGGTCAACGCCACCCGGCTCACGCAGACGGGGATGTTCGTCGGCACGCCCGGATATCTGGCCCCTGAGATCATCCGGGACTCGGAGATCACTCAGGCGGCCGACGTGCACGCCCTGGCGGCCACGGTGTTCTTCGCGGCGACGGGCAAGCCGCCGTTCGGCACGGGCACGTTCGAGGCGGTCTGCTTCCGCATCCTCGAGGGCAAGGCGAACGTCGACCAGGCGCCGGCGTGGTTGCGGGCCTGGCTCAGGCTCGCCCTGGCCACCGAGGTCGGATCCCGGCCGTCCGCCGGGTCGTTGCTCAGGCTCACCCAGACGCTCGACCCATCCGTGACCGCGCTGCACGAGAACGCGCAGGACGGCGGCACCCGGGTGCTCGGGGCGGGCGGCAACGGGCGCGTCCCCGACGGCACGAGGGTCCTCGACGACGACATCACCTGGCCGGGGCGTCCGGAGCGGCGCCAGGGACCGGACGCCTCCGACGACAGTTACTCCGACCTGCTCCCTCCGGTGAACTACGTCAGGCAGGAGCGCCCGCGCCGCGAGCCGCCCGGGCCGCGCCAGGCCCCGCCCGGCTACGGAACGGCGCAGCCTCAGCAGCCGCAGCCTCACCAACTGCAGCCTCAGCAGCCGCCTGCCTACCAGCCGGCGCCGTACCAGCCCGCGCCGTACCAGCCGGCCGCTTATCGGCCGTCGGCCGGTCAGCCGCCGCCACCGCAGCCCGACCAGCGAGTGGCCGGATATCCGGACCCGCGGGCGACCGTCCCGCCGCCTGGGCAGGCGGCGGGCGGAGCGTCCACGCAGTCCCGGCCGCAGGCGGGCGAGCAGCACAAGACTCCCTATCGGGGCAGCCATCCGCTCGTGTCGGCGTCTCTGCTCGTCGCGCTGGTGGCTCTGACCTGCATCCTCCCGGTGACCATGGCCCTGGTCGCCGTCGCCCTGTCGGTGTGCCTGCGCGTGGCGCACTACCTCTTCGAAGGTGTCGCGGAGCGACGGTCGATCCGGGGCAACAGCGGCGCCGACCCTCTTCTCGCCGTGGTCGGGGCGCCGTGGGCGCTGATCAAGGCCGCGCTCATGACCGTGGTCCAGGTGCCGCTCGCCGCGATGTTCGCCGTGTGCGCGTGGGGCGGTCTCTATTACCTCGGGGATCTGAGCACCGACCGATCGGCCGCGTACGCCGTCGCCGCCTTCGTGGCCGGGCTGTTCCTCCTGCCCGGAGGCGGCGCGCCGCGCAAGGCCGTCGCGAGGACGCTGAGCTCCTCCATCCGCAGCCCGGGCGCCGCCATGGTCGTCACGATCGCCGTGGGCGCACTGGCGTTCTTCGCCGTGCTGACGGCGATGTCCGCCAGCCCCGTCTGGACGCCGTGGCGGCCGCCACACGAGGTCATCACCGAGTTGACCCGGCAGGGCAAGCAGACCGTCGCCAACATCGTGAGCGGTCTGTTCGGCGATCTCCTGGACAAGCTCGGGCTCGGGTTCCTGAGCTTCTGGAACTGACGCGCCGGCACGGAGGGAGCGGGATGAGTTCGCAGGAAGACCTCGGCTCCTATCGCCTGCTCTCCTTGCTGGGCTCCGGCGGATTCGGCGAGGTGCACCTGGCGCTCGACGCCGGGGGGCACACCGTCGCGGTCAAGGTGCTCCATCCCCATGTCGCGTCCGACGCCTTCGCGCTCACCCGGCTCGCCCGCGAGGTCGAGACGATGCGCCGCGTGCGCGGGCCTCACATCGCCGAGGTCCTCGACGCCTCGCTGACCGGGCCGCGGCCCTACATCGTCACCCGCTACGTGCAGGGCCGCCCGCTCAACACGGTGATCGCGTCCGACGGGCCGGTCCGGGGCGACGAGCTCGTACGGCTCGCGCGGGGGCTCTCCGAGGCCCTCGGGTCGATCCACGCGGCGGGGGTCGTCCACCGGGATCTGAAACCGGCCAATGTGATCATCGCCGACGGCGAGCCGTACGTGATCGACTTCGGGATCGCCTGCGCGCTCGAGTCCGCCTCGGTCACGGCGTCAGGGGCCGTGATCGGCACGCCGGGCTACCTGGCTCCCGAGGTGCTGGAGGGGCGTGACGCCGGCCCGGAGGCGGACGTCTTCGCCTGGGCCGCGACCCTGGCGTTCGCCGCGGCGGGCCGCCAGCCGTACGGGACCGGACCGGCGGCGGCGGTCGCCTACCGGGTGGTCCATCGCGAGCCGGACCTGTCCGGTGTCCCCTCCTGGCTCGGCCCGCTGCTCGCGGAGTGCCTGCGGACCGATCCGGAAACCCGGCCGACCGCGCCGCAACTCGCCGCACGTCTCGGAGCGGCCGCCCCCGCGGTGGCCGAGCCGGCCGAGTCCCGTGGCGCGGGCAGACGACCGGCCCAGTCCGCCCCGCTGTACTCGAGTGAGCTTCCGCCCTTCAACGGATACGCCGATCCGGGCCCGCCGCGTGGACGGCACCCGCTCGACCACCGGGACGCCGAGGTGACCTCCGTCGGCGGGATCAACGATGCGCGGACCCAGGAGTGGCGGCCCACCGCGAAGAAGCGATCGATCGAGGACGTGCGAGCCCGGCATCGCCAGAAGCTGCACCGCCGCTGGGTGATCGGTTCGAGTCTGGTCATCGGGCTCTTCGCGGCGGCGGCCCGGCAGTACGTGCCCGAGGTCTCGCTCCTGATGCTCGTGCTGTACGGCATCGGGGTCGTCACCGACGCCGGGCTGGGGCTGCTCGCGAGATCGCGCTCCCGCGTGCTCGTGGACGTCATGGGCGGCGTCGGCGTCGTGGCCGTTTGGGCCCTGCTGAGCAGCCTGTTCAGCACGACGACGCTGCTGCTCGCCGTAGGCACCGTCCTGTTCCTGCTGATCGCCCTCGTCGTCGCCAGTTGACGGCGGCCGCGTGGGGGCGGCTTCAGGTTCTGGAATAAAGTTCGGTATCGTGGCGGGAGCGGACTTCCGGGTATGAGCACGGTCACGTCGCCCGTGCCCGGAGGTTTGCGACCAAGCTACCGATGGGTAACATGGCGCCTGGGGACCAGGGAGAACTCCGGGCCACCCGCTGTCATCGGGCTTTCGAGCTCCTGGCAGTCTTGCAAGACGTGCGCGTACCCCCACGGGCGCGTCCGATAAATCGCGGCGTCAGCCGTACGGAAAGGGGAGGTCGGCCACCGGCCATGAACATCGTCGTCTGCGTGAAGCAGGTCCCCGACACGGCGACCGAGCGCAAGCTGAGGTCCGATGACAAGACGCTCGACCGCGACGCCGCCGACGGCGTCGTCAACGAGCTCGACGAGTACGCCGTCGAGGAGGCGCTGCGACTCAAGGAGGCTCACGGGGGTGAGGTGACCGTCCTTTCCATGGGCCCGGCCAAGGCCACCGAGACCATCCGCAAGGCGCTCGCGATGGGCGCCGACAAGGCCGTCCACCTCAGCGACGACGCGCTGCGCGGGTCGGACGCCCTGTCGACCTCCTACGCCCTGGCGGAGACGCTCAAGAAGATCGGCTTCGACCTGGTGATCCTGGGTTCGGAGTCGACCGACGCCCGCACCGGCGTGCTCGCCGCGATGCTGGCCGAGCGGCTGGGCACGCCTCAGCTGACCCTCGCCAACAAGGTCGAGGTGGACGGATCGGCCATCGCGATCCAGCGGGTGACCGACTACGGCTACGACAAGGTGGAGGCCTCGCTGCCCGCCGTCGTGTCCGTGGTCGAGAAGATCAACGAGCCGCGGTACCCGTCCTTCAAGGGCATCATGGCCGCCAAGAAGAAGCCGGTCGAGACGCTCGCCATCGGCGACGCGGAGATCTCGGCCGACCAGGTCGGTCTGGCGAGCGCGTGGAGCGAGGTCGTGGACTTCGCGGCCGCGCCGCCCCGTGCGGCGGGCACCGTCGTCAAGGACGAGGGCGACGGCGGCGTCAAGGCCGCCGAGTTCCTCGCGTCGAAGAAGTTCGTCTGAGGGGCGTCGAGATGAGTGAGATTCTGGTGCTCGTCGAGCACGCCGACGGTGACGTCAAGAAGGTCACCCTCGAACTGCTGACCCTGGCGCGGTCGCTGGGCGAACCGTCCGCCGTCTGGGCCGGCCCCGGTTACACCGACGCCGCGAAGGCCAAGCTCGCAGAATACGGCGCGGGCAAGATCTACGTGGCGGAGAGCGAGGAGATCGCCGACTACGTCGTGGCTCCGAAGGCCGAGTTGCTGGCCAAGCTCGTGTCCGAGGCCTCGCCGGCCGCGGTGCTCGTCGCCGCCACGGCCGAGGGCAAGGAGATCGCGGGCCGCCTGGCCATCAAGACCGACTCCGGTGTGATCACCGACGCGGTGGGTCTGGGCGAGGGCTTCGTGGCCGACCAGTCGATCTTCGGCGGTGGCGTCAACGTGCGCAGCCGCGTGACCAAGGGCACGCCGATCGTGGCGGTCCGCCCGAACTCCACCGCTCCCGTGGCCGAGCCTGGCGCGGGCGCCGAGGAGAAGGTCGAGATCGCCCTGTCGGACGCCGCTCGCGGAGCGAAGGTCGTCGAGCGGGTCAAGCAGGAGAGGGGCGCCCGTCCCGAGCTCACCGAGGCGGCGATCGTGGTCTCCGGTGGCCGCGGCGTCGGCTCCGGCGAGAACTTCTCGATCATCGAGAAGCTGGCCGACTCGCTCGGCGCGGCGGTCGGCGCCTCGCGTGCCGCCACCGACGCGGGCTGGTATCCGCACCAGTTCCAGGTCGGGCAGACGGGCAAGACGGTGTCGCCGCAGCTCTACGTCGCGGCCGGCATCTCCGGTGCCATCCAGCACCGGGCGGGCATGCAGACCTCGAAGACCATCGTCGTGATCAACAAGGACTCCGAGGCCCCGATCTTCGAGATCGCCGACTTCGGCGTCGTGGGCGACCTCTTCCAGGTCGTCCCGCAGTTGACCGAAGAGATCGAGAAGCGCAAGTAGCCGGCGCGAATAGTCAGCAGCGCGAGCAGACGCAGGCACTGACGGGAGCGGCGCCGCACGACACGTGCGGCGCCGTTTCCGCTTCTCCGGGCCCATCCCGTACGGCTGTCGCCGTGCCATGGTCAGGCGGCGATCGCCATCGGCTCCTCCTCCAACTCCGTCAGCGTCTCCGTCCCGAGGACCACCGGCAGCGGCTTCGGCAGGAAGCGGGCGGCGCCGGCCACGAACAGGCCGAGCACGACCGCGGTCGCCATGGCGGCCCGCAGCGAGGTGAGCGAGGACAGCAGGCCGATCACGACCGGACCGAGGAGCAGGCCCGCGTAGCCCATCGCCCCCGCCTGGGCGATCGCCGGACCGGGGTTCGCCGTCGCCGTGCCCGCAAGAGACAGGGCCATCGGCGAGATCGTCGCCACGGCCATGCCGACGAAGATCATGGCGCCTACGGCGGCGAGGGCGGACGGGGCGGCGACGACCAGCAGGAACGTGGTCGCGGTCGCTCCACCGGAGAAGAGGATCAGCCCGCGTGCGCCGAACTTGCCGCGGAGCCGGTCTCCGGAGAGCCGGCCGAGCAGCATGCCCGCCTCGAAGGCCGGGTAGCCGAGTGCGGCGAGCGCCTCCGGGGCGCGGAGCGTGTCGAGGAGGTAGAGCCCGTTCCAGTCGGCGACGATGCCCTCGATCATGAACGCGCCGAACGTGATCGCACCGAGAAGGTAGATCACACCGGGCAGCCTCTTGCGGGAGTGACCCGGCTCGGGCGTGGTGGCCGGGTCCGCCACGTAGGTGCGGCTCAGGACGGCCACGACGGGGAGCGAGATCAGTGCGATCACCGTCAGGTGGGCGGTGAGCGACAGATCGGCCGCGATGGCGACGGTGCCGACGAGCCCCGCCGAGATCGCGCCCACGCACCAGCCCGCGTGCATGCCGCTCATCAGCGAGTGACCGTAGGCCTGCTCGACCGCCGAGCCCTGGGCGTTCATGGCGACGTCCACCGCGCCGAAGGCCATTCCGAAGGCGGCGGTGGCCAGCACCATGAGCGGGAAGGTGGGGGCGAAGGCGACGAGCACCAGCGAGACCGCGCAGAGCGGGGCCGCGATCCTGAGGACGCCGCGGCTGCCGACTCTCGCCATGACCACCCGCATCGCCTGCATGCTCAGCAGCGCGCCGACGCCCCAGGCGAGCAGGGCGACGCCGACGGACGACTCCGGTAACCGGAGCCGGTCCGCCAGCGCGGGAAGGCGCACGGTGAACGTTCCGCACATAAGGCCGGCCAGGACGAACGTGAGGACGGCACCGTAGCGGGCCTTCCTCAGGGCGCGGGTCATCACGGGTTCCTTTCCAGGGTTTCCGAGTCGGGTGAAGCGGGCAGACAGAAGCCGGTCGCCCTTACCGGTTGACTTGCCGGAAGGGGCGACCACCAAAAAGGGATCAGAAAAGAGCTCAGAAAAGAGCCCGGCAAAGGGGCTCAGAGCAGGGCGAGAAGTCCCTGCCGGACCGCTCCGTAGTCGACGATCGCGGGACAGTGGGTGGCGACCTCCCAGACGCCCTCGCACGCCAGCCGTACGATCTGGGACGTCTGCGGATGAGGCTCGTCGTCGAGGCCGTGCCGGTGCCAGCGGGCCATCGCCTCCCGCAGTGGTGCGAGGAGCGCCGGATCACCCGCCGCCCCCGTCACCACGGCCCAGCGTCTGAGCCTGCCGGTCTCGATGGCCTCGAAGGTCGCCTTCAGATAGGCCCTTGTGTACGTGCTCTCGTGCTGTGCCTCGATCATCGCGTCGAATTCGCCGATGAGGCGCTCGATCATGGCCTTGATCAGGGCTTCCTTGCCCGAGAAGTGATAGAGGAGACCGCCCTTGCTGACGCCGGCACGCTCGGCCACGGCGGCCAGCGTGAGCCCCTGGGACCCCTGGTCCTCCAGCAGGCATTCCGCCGCGTCGAGTAGCTCGTCCCTCCTCATGGCCGTTACTGTACCGGCTGGACGGTTAAGTAGCCAAATCCGGGGATGGAGCGTCGCCGAACCCCGGATACGCTTGGTTGGCTGAGGTAAGGAATCTGGAGGGGCCGTGGGAACTGCGTATCTGGACCATGCCTCGACCACCCCCATGCTTCCCGAGGCGCTCGAGGCCATGACCGCGCAGTTGGGGCAGGTGGGCAACGCCTCCTCCCTGCACGCGACAGGCCGGCGCACCCGCCGTGTCGTGGAGGAGTCCCGGGAGACGATCGCGAGCGCGCTGGGGGCCCGGCCGAGCGAGGTCGTCTTCACCGCCGGCGGCACCGAGGCCGACAACCTGGCGATCAAGGGGTTGTTCTGGGCCAGGAAGCGGCCGAGGGTCCTGGTCAGTGCGGTGGAGCATCACGCGGCGCTCGACCCCGCCCATTGGCTGGCCGAAAACCACGGTGCGACGGCCGAACTCCTCGAGGTCGACGAGCACGGGCGCGTGCACCCCGACACGCTTCGCGCCGCCATCGAGCGCGACCCGGAGGGCGTCGCCCTGGTGAGCGTGATGTGGGCCAACAACGAGGTGGGAACCGTACAGCCGATCAAGGCGCTCGCCGCGATCGCGCACGAATACGGCATCCCGTTCCACACCGACGCCGTGCAGGCGGTCGCCCAACTCCCCGTGTCGTTCGCCGAGTCGGGCGTCGACGCGATGACGGTCTCCGGGCACAAGGTGGGCGGTCCCATCGGCGTCGGCGCGCTGCTGCTGGCACGCGGCGTCGACCCGGTGCCGGTGCTGCACGGCGGCGGGCAGGAACGCGACGTCAGGTCGGGCACGCTGGACGCCCCCGCCATCGCGGGGTTCGCGGCCGCCGTGCGCGCGGCCGTCGACCGCCGCGCCGACACCGCCGAGCGGCTGTCCATCCTGCGCGACGACCTGATCTGCCGGGTGCGCAAGGCCGTCCCCGACGTCATCGTGAACGGTCATCCCACCGAGCGGCTGCCGGGGAACGCCCACTTCTCCTTCCCCGGCTGCGAGGGCGACGCGTTGCTCATGCTGCTCGACGCCAGGGGAGTGGAGTGCTCGACCGGATCGGCCTGCTCGGCCGGTGTGGCGCAGCCGTCCCACGTGCTCCTGGCGATGGGGCAGGACGGCGCCCGCGCCCGCGGCTCGCTGCGGTTCTCCCTCGGCCACACTTCGACCGTGGCCGACGTGGAGCGGGTGGCCGAGGTCATCGGCATGGTCGTGGAGCGCGCCCGCCGCGCCGGGCTCACCTCGGTCTCCGGAGGCTGAGCCGGGCCCAGATCAGGGCAGGCCAGGTCAGGTCAGGTCAGGTCGGGTCAGGTCAGGAAGTGCGCGACGGCGCTCCAGGACGGATCGTCGGACACGTCGACGCGCGCCCGGCCCTCCGCCCAGCTCAGGACGAGTTCCTTGATCACGAGTGCGGCGTCGCTCGACGGGTCGGCGTAGACGTGCAGCACGCGCGTGCCCCCGGTGCTCAGATGCGCGGCCAGCACGGCCGAGCCGAGCTTGTCGAGCCGCTCGCCGAGACGCTCCTCGAAGGCGCGCAGCGCCGGCAGGGACGCCCCGGACGGCTGCCCGTCCCCGTCCGCGTGTTCGTACGGCAGGCTGATCGCGATGTGCTGGTCGAAGAGCGGATGGTCGACCGGGCGCAGGGGGTAGCGGGCCGCCACCGTCAGACGGGCGCCCTGTGCGGTCTGGCCTTCGAGCACGGCCCACTGGTCGGCCTTGAAGCCGTCGGCCACGTCGGCGACGACGGCGGGAAGGTGGATCGCGGGGATGGCGTCGATGGGTTCGAACTCGGCCGCGACGATGTCCCCCACCCAGCGGGCGACCTCGTCCTCGCCCAGGAGCCAGTCGAGGGCGAGGAGGGTCGTCTCCAGCCGGGTCTCATCATCGATATCGGGAAATATCGGGTGAAAGGCGGAAACGTCGACCCGGGCCGTGCCCGGAGGAACGCGCAGGCCCAGCACCAGCCGGTCGAGGCCGAACTCCCTGCCGGCGACGTCGACGGCCATCTCGGCCGCCCTCGGATTGGCCTGGCGGGACGGGTGGAACTCCCAGAGATCGTCCGCCGGGGGAGCGGCCAGGGCCCACCTGTGCGCGAAGGAGCGCAACTCGGGATCGCCGGACGCGCTGACCACGAGGGCGTGCCGTGCCGTCCGGCCTGGTGCGATTTCCCAGATGAGGGCCGGATCAAGGGTGGTGACGGCGGCGCCGACGAGCTCGGAGAGCGCCTCGGTGTCCTCCGCCTCGATGTACGCGTCGATCTCGGGGCGGGTCTGCCGCCACCAGGTCCAGAAGTCCGCGATGGCCTCGGCCGGATCGACCGGCTGGCTCTTGCGCCCGAACAGTCGCATGACCCTGAATCCTCGCAGGTCGATCATCCCGGTGCCAACGCGGGCGCGAGAGCCGTCGGCGGCGGCGGATCAGCCCTGCCGTACGGGTAATCTCGAAGTGTTATGAGTTCCACTCAGAGGCTTCGCGTGCTCGCCGCCATGTCCGGCGGCGTGGACTCCGCCGTGGCCGCCGCCAGGATCGCCGAGGCGGGGCACGACGTGACCGGCATCCACCTTGCGTTGTCGTCGAATCCCCAGTCGTATCGGACCGGGGCCCGCGGCTGCTGCACGCTCGAGGACTCCCGTGACGCCCGGCGGGCCGCCGATGTGATCGGCATCCCGTTCTACGTCTGGGACATGGCGGAGCGGTTCCACCACGACGTGGTGGAGGACTTCGTCAACGAGTACGCCGCGGGCCGCACGCCCAACCCGTGCCTGCGCTGCAACGAGAAGATCAAGTTCGAGGCGGTGCTCGACCGCGCGCTCGCCCTCGGATTCGACGCCGTCGCCACGGGCCATCACGCACGCCTTTCGGACGGGGTGCTCCGGCGCAGCGTCGACGAGGGCAAGGACCAGTCGTACGTGCTGGGGGTGCTCACGCGAAAGCAGCTCGCCCACGCGATCTTCCCTCTGGGCGACTCCACCAAGGCGGAGGTGCGGGCGGAGGCCGCTCGCCGGGGGCTCGCCGTGGCAGACAAGCCGGACAGCCACGACGTCTGTTTCATCGCCGACGGCGACACCCGCGCGTTCCTGTCCGAGCGCCTGGGCGCGTCGGAGGGGCCGATCGTCGACGCGCTCACGGGCCAGGTGGTCGGGAGCCACGAGGGCGCCTTCGGATTCACCATCGGCCAGCGCAAGGGGCTGCACATCGACCGCCCTGCCGGCGACGGGCGGCCGCGTTACGTGTTGTCGATCGAGCCGGTCTCCAACACGGTCACGGTCGGTCCCCGGACCTCCCTGGAGGTGCGCGGCATCGTGGGCGAGCGGCCGGTGTGGAACGGGCCCGTGCCCGAGCCGTACGAGCCGATCCGCTGCACGGTCCAGTTGCGCGCGCACGGTGAGGTGTACGGCTGCCGCGCCCAGCTGTCCGGCGACCTGCTGCACATCGAGCTCGACACCCCGGCCACGGGTGTCGCGCCGGGCCAGGGCGCCGTGCTCTACGACGGCGAGACCGTGATCGGGTCGGCCACGATCGCCTCGGCCGTCTAGGACGGCTCGACTAGGACAGCTCGTCTAGGACAGCTCGACCGACTCGCCGATGGGGACGCGGCGGAAGTCGGCCTTCTGGCTGTCGGCCTCCATACCCAGGAAGTTGTCGATCAGCATCAGGCCGATGTCGTTGGCGAGGCCGTCGTGCGTGGAATACGCGCGGCCGGGGCGCACGTCGCGGAGATACTGGACCGTCTCGGCGAGCTTGACCCAGGGCCCTGTCGTCGGCACGAGCAGCGTGGGCACGTCGACTCCGGGAACGGTCAACGCGTCACCGGGATAGAAGACCTCCTCGTCCACCAGGAAACCGACGTTCTGGATGGGATCCACGCCGGGCAGGTTGACGGCGTGCCATTCGCCGATCACCTTCACGTCGAACCCGGCGGTGCTGAAGGCGTCGGTGTTCCGTACGACCTGGACCTTCGCCGGGATGTCGCCGAGCTGGTCGGCGACCGCCTGGCAGGTCCAGATCTCGAGACCGGCCGGCGCGCCCTTCAGCAGCTTCTCGTCCACATGGTCGAAGTGCTCGTGAGTGATCAGAACCGCGTCGGCTCCGTCGAGCAGGCCCTCTCCGCTGAAAGATCCCGGGTCGATGACGACCGTCGAACCGTCCTTCTCCAACCGCCAGCACGCATGGCCCAATTTGGTGAGTTTCATAGTCCCTAAGCTAGTCCTCGTGAATGACTATCCGTGGGGCGAGGCCACGGCCACAGGCGTGGGGTCGTATCCCGAAGAGGATCACCTCGCAGCCCTTCGTGTGGCCTTCGACGAGTTGCCCATGCCGTATCTGCCCGAGCTTCCCGCGAGGGGCGTCGGCGCGGACATGATCGGCAGGGGTGCCGCGCTCCTGGTGGAGATGCCCGTCGAGGTGCAGCCCTCTGGATGGCGGTTCGCCGACAGGCCGGGGCGGGACGCGAAGCGCGCCCGCGACCATCTGATCCGTGACCTCGACGGGCTCGAGGAGTCCACCCAGGGCTACGAGGGCCCTCTGAAGATCCAGGTCTGCGGGCCGTGGACCCTCGCGGGGGCGATCGAGCTCAGGTACGGGGACAAGGTGCTCGCTGACGCGGGAGCCGTACGGGATCTGACCGACTCTTTGGCGGAAGGGCTGGCCAGGCACGTCGCCGACATCCGCGGCCGGGTGCCGGGAGCGCGCCTCGTCGTCCAGCTCGACGAGCCGGGGCTGCCCGGGGTGCTCGCGGGAACCGTGCCGACGGCGTCGGGGTTCGGCCGTCTCCGTGCCGTGGAGCCGGTGATCGCCCGCGAGCATCTCGCCACCGTCCTTTCGGCCGTCGCGCCCAGCCCGCCGCGCCCCGGCACACAGGCGTGGCTCGAAGGCCCGCGGACGGAGGAGACGCCGGAGGGCGAGACGGGGTCCGGGGTCTTCCCGATCGTGCACTGCTGCGCGCCGGGCACGCCGTTCGAGCTGCTCCGTACGGCGGGCGCGCGCGGCGTGTCCGTGGACATGTCGTTGTTGCGCCACCGCGACGAGGACGCGATCGGTGAGGCGATCGAGGCCGGCACGGCGCTGTTCCTGGGAGTCGTGCCCGGCACCGACACCCGCATCCCCGATGCGGGGGTGATCGCCAAGCCGGCGATCGAGTTGTGGCGGCGGCTCGGGTTCGATCCCACACTGCTCGCCGGGCAGGTCGTGCTCACGCCCGCGTGCGGGCTCGCCGGAGCCTCTCCGCGGTACGCCAGGGCGGCCCTGGCCGCGTGCCGGGAGGCGGCCAAGGTGCTCAGGGACGACCCGGCGCAATAGCCGCGTGGCGCGTCCGCCGTGCCCACGTCTGGCGATGGCGCGCGGCGCCGATGGAAGATGCCTGAAGAGATGTCGGTGGTCGGCGATACGGTTTCCACAGGTCGTCGATGAGGGGAGACGGGCGACGTGACCGATCAGGTGAACGAGGCGGCGGGTGCCCCAGCACAGGCGCGCGAGCGGCACGCTCAGCTCACGGAGCTGATCGAGGACGCCAACTGGCGCTACCACGTGCTCGACTCGCCGACGGTGAGCGACGCGGAGTACGACGGGTGGATGCGGGAGATCAGGGTGCTCGAAGAGGAGCATCCGGACCTGCGCACCCCCGACTCGCCCACGCAGAAGATCGGCGCGCCGATCTCCACCGAGTTCGCCGCCGTCGCGCATCTGCAGCGGATGGAGAGCCTCGACAACGCCTTCAACGACGCCGATCTGGCGGGCTGGCAGGCGAGGGCCGAGCGGCTCGCCGAGACCGACCCCGCGCCCTACCTGTGCGAGCTGAAGATCGACGGGCTGGCCATCGCGCTCGTCTACGAGAAGGGGCGCCTGACCAGGGCGGCCACCCGGGGAGACGGCCGCACGGGTGAGGACGTGACGCCCAACGTGCGCACGATCGGCGACGTGCCCCAGCGGCTGGTCGGCGACGACGTCCCCGACCTGCTCGAGGTGCGGGGCGAGGTCTTCCTGCCCGTCGAGGGGTTCAAGAGGCTCAACGAGCAGCTCCTGGACGCGGGAAGGGCGCCGTTCGCCAACCCGCGCAACTCCGCCGCCGGATCGCTGCGACAGAAGGATCCGCGGATCACCGCCCAGCGTCCGCTCCGGATGATCGTGCACGGGGTGGGCAAGTGGGAGGGGACCGAGCCGCCCAAGACCCAGTCGGACACCTACGACCGGCTCGCGGCCTTCGGACTTCCCGTCAGCGACCGCTACAAGGTCGTCGGGACGCTCGAGGAGATCGCCGGCTTCATCGCCTATTACAACGAGCATCGCCACGATCCGGCGTACGAGATCGACGGCGTGGTCGTGAAGGTCGACAGGATCGTCGTGCAGCGCCAGCTGGGCTCCACGAGCAAGGCCCCCCGGTGGGCGATCGCGTTCAAGTACCCCCCGGAGGAGGTCACGACCAAACTCCTCGACATCCAGGTCGGCGTGGGCCGGACGGGGCGCGTCACGCCGTACGGCGTGATGAAGCCGGTCGTGGTCGCCGGGTCGACGGTGGAGCGGGCCACGCTGCACAACGCCTCGGAGGTGGTCCGCAAGGGCGTGCTGATCGGGGACACCATCGTGTTGCGCAAGGCGGGCGACGTCATCCCGGAGATCGTGGGCCCGGTGGCCGACCTCAGGGACGGGTCGGAGCACGCCTTCGTCATGCCGACCCACTGCCCCGAGTGCGGCACCGAGCTCGCCTACGAGCGCGAGGGCGACGCCGACCTGCGCTGCCCCAACGCCCGGGCGTGCCCCGCGCAACTGCGCGAGCGGATCTTCTTCGCCGCCGGGCGCAACGCCTTCGACATCGAGGGGCTGGGATACGTCGCCGCCACGGCGCTCACGCAGCCGCTTCCTCCGCAGGAGCCGCCGGTCCGGACCGAGGCCGACCTGTTCGACCTCACGATGGACCGGCTGCTGCCGATCAAGTCGGTGGTCCGCGACGTCGAGACCGGGCTCCCCAAGGCGGACCCGGAGACGGGAGAGCCGAAGGTCGTCTCGTTCTTCGCCACGATCGCGGGGGCGCCCAGCAAGAACGCGGAGAAGATGCTGGAGCAGATGGACAGGGCCAAGACCCAGCCGCTCTGGCGAGTGCTGGTCGCGCTGAGCATCCGCCACATCGGGCCGCCGACCGCACGGGCGCTGGCCGACGGGTTCCGCTCGATGGACGCGATCGCCGCCGCCTCAGAGGAGGAGTTGGCGGCGGTGGAGGGCATCGGCCCGCGCGTGGCCGCCACGATCAAGGAGTGGTTCGAGGTCGACTGGCACCGCGAGATCGTGGACAAGTGGCGGGCCGCCGGTGTGAGCATGGTGGACGAGCCGCCCGCCGATCAGTTGCCGCAGACTCTCGAGGGCATGAGCTTCGTCGTGACCGGGACGCTGGCGGGTTTCAGCCGCGATGAGGCGAGTGAGGCCGTCACCAGCCGCGGCGGCAAGGTCTCGAGTTCGGTCTCCAAGAAGACCAGTTTCGTCGTGGTGGGCGACAGCCCCGGGTCCAAGTACGACAAGGCGGTCAAGCTCGGCGTGGCCGTCCTCGACGAGGAGGGCTTCCAGACGCTCCTCCGGGACGGCCCGGAGGCGGCGGAGGCCGCTGCCGTCACGCCTGAGGCCTGATCGCTGATAAGGCTGGACATCAAACGTAATCACCGCAGGAAGCCGGGGCTCCGGCCCCGGCGTCGCGCTGGAACTTTCACCGTTCCGGCGAATCTGGGCCGCTTTTGTCAGTGGATCTCAGGAAATCTACCGTAACTGACCGTGCCCAACCGGTTTCGCGAAGTGGCCCAGAGGTCGTACCCTCCCATAGTGACCTCTTGGGGGGTTTCTGACCTATGGCGCTATCTAGCAATCTCTGGCCATCTGCCGAGATTGCCCGTTCTGGCAGTCTCATGGTGACTTCTGAGATTGCTCCAGCCGACGCGCGCGACACCGGGCCGCGCCCCGGCTCGCCCCTGTGGGGCTACTTCACGGCCGTCATCGTCCTGGGCTTCGCCGCGCTGATCGCGGGACAGATACGGCTCGGCGTCGCCGATCTCATGGACGCCACGCGGACCCCGTTGTTCTGGATGTTGGCCGTTCTCGTCGTGCTGGGTGAGCTGCGCCCCGTCATGGTCAGCTCCTCCACCCTGGTCGGCGGCACCCCGGCGTCCGCGATGTTCACCTTCGCGGTGCTCATGCACTACGGCCTGCCGACGGCGGCGTTGATGCAGGCCGTCGCGGTGGTCGTCAGCGGTGGGCTGCGCCGCAGGGCGTGGCACCGCGTGATGTTCAACATCGGGCAGGTGACGCTGGCCTGCACGGCGGCGGCCCTCGCGTTCGCCGCGTTCGGGATCCATCCGCGGCCGAAGGCCCCCTGGACGCCCGACGGCATGGACATCCCGGCCCTCGCCCTGGCCGCGTTCGCCTACTTCGTGGTCCGGGCATCGCTGGTCTGCTCGGCCGTCGCTCTCCACGAGCGCAAGCCGGTCCTGCGCGTCGTCAAGGCGTCGATCGGCCCGCAGGCCCTCGTCTACGGCGCGCTCCTCGGGCTCGCGCCCCTGGTCGCGGTGGTGATGTCGCACTCGTCGGCCCTGGTCCCGCTGTTCGTGGCGCCCCTCGCGGCGGTGCACTTCACCGCCACGCTGTCGCTGCGCCGTGACCACCAGGCCACCCATGACGGCCTGACCGGCCTGCCGAATCGGAAGATGCTCATCCTGCGCACCATGGAGGCGCTCGCCGAGGCACGCGAGCACGAGCGCGTCGGCCTGCTGCTCCTCGATCTCGACCGGTTCAAGGAGGTCAACGACACGCTGGGCCACCCGGTCGGCGACCGGCTCCTCCAACTCGTCGCCCATCGGCTCAGCCACAGCGTGCGGCCAGGAGACGTGGTCGCCCGCCTCGGCGGAGACGAGTTCGCCGTGCTCCTGCCGTCCATCAGGGACGCCCACGCGGCCAAGGAGGTCGCCTCGCGGTTACGGGTCGCGCTCACCCAGCCCGTCCGGCTGGAGGGCATGACCTTCGATCTGGACGCCTCGATCGGCATCGCGCTCTACCCCGACCACGCGCCCGACTTCGAACTGCTGCTGCAACGCTCGGACGTCGCGATGTACCTGGCCAAGGAGCACCGGACGGGTGTGGAGTTCTATGTGGCGGACAAGGACCGCAACTCGCCCGAGCGGCTGAGCCTGCTCGGCGATCTGCGGCTGGCCATCGAGTCGGGCGACCTCGACCTCCACTACCAGCCCAAGGTCAGGTTGAGCGACGGCACGGTCGAAGGCGTCGAGGCCCTGCTGCGCTGGTGGCACCCCCTGCGCGGCCCCGTCTCGCCGGTCGAGTTCATCCCGCTCGCCGAGCAGTCGTACCTCATGCGCGAGATCACCCGGTACGTCATCAAGAAGGCGCTGGCCCAGGCCGGGCGGTGGTGGGAGGCCGGCATCGGCGTGCCGATCTCGGTGAACGTGTCGGCGCGCGACCTGCTCGACTCCAACCTGCCCGAGCAACTGGAGGCGGGGCTGAAGGAGTTCGGCCTGCCGGTGGACGCGATCCGCCTGGAGATCACCGAACGGGTCCTGATGACCGACCAGGCCTACATCGCCGACACCGTCAGGACGCTGGCGGACATGGGGGTCCATCTCTCCCTGGACGACTTCGGCACCGGCTATTCCTCCCTCGTCCGCCTCCAGCGGCTGCCCGTCTCCGAGGTCAAGATCGACGCGTCGTTCGTCCGGCGGCTGGCGGAGTCGGCCGACGACGAGCAGATCGTCCGATCCATCGTCGACCTGGTCGGCTCGCTGGGACTGCGGGCCGTCGCCGAGGGCGTGGAGTCCCTGGAGATCGCCACGATTTTGCGCGAGATGGGCTGTCCCGCCGGTCAGGGCCGGTGGCTCGCCAAGCCCATGTCCGCCACGGAGACCGCCGTCTGGCTGCGGTCCCGCCTGAGCCCGGCCTTCGTCGCGCGCGCCGTCGACCAGGTACGGCTCGCCCCCCATTGACCTGCCCGGCCTCGACGGCCCGGCCTTAATGAGTCGGTCGCGCTCGGAGACGAGCCCTAGGATGGGAAAGTCCAATCTCCATCCATGAAACGGGTTCGACGACTCATGTCCGCCATAACCCGCGATGAGGTCGCTCACCTCGCCCGGCTGTCCCGGCTGGCGCTGGACGAGGGGGAGCTCGACCACTTCGCCGCCCAGCTCGACCAGATCGTCGGCGCGGTCGCCCGCGTCGCGGAGGTCGCGGCCGGAGACATCCCGCCCTCTTCGCACGCACTGCCGCTGACCAACGTGTTCCGTCCCGACGAGGTACGGCCGTGCCTGACGCCGCAGCAGGCGCTCTCGGGCGCGCCCGCCGTCGAGGACGACCGGTTCCGCGTGCCCCGCATCCTCGGGGAGGAAGCATGAGCCTGATCCACAAGACCGCCGCGGAGCTGGGACGGCTCGTCGCCTCCCGGGAGGCCTCCGCCGTCGAGGTCACGCAGGCCCATCTCGACCGGATCGCCGAGGTCGACTCCAAGGTCTCCGCGTTCCTGCACGTGGACGCGGAGCGGGCGCTCGAGCAGGCGCGCACGGTGGACGAGCGGATCGCCAACGGCGACAGGCTCGGCCCGCTGGCGGGCGTGCCCATCGCCCACAAGGACATCTTCACCACCGACGACATGCCGACGACCGCCGGGTCGAAGATCCTCGAAGGCTGGCGCCCGCCGTACGACGCGACGGTGACCCGCCGCCTCCGCGAGGCCGGCCTGATCATCCTCGGCAAGACCAACCTCGACGAGTTCGCGATGGGCTCCTCCACGGAGAACTCGGCGTACGGGCCCTCGCACAACCCGTGGGACCTGTCCAGGATCCCGGGTGGCTCGTCGGGCGGCTCGTCCGCGGCCGTCGCCTCCTTCCAGGCGCCGCTGTCGACCGGCACCGACACGGGCGGCTCGATCCGCCAGCCCGCCGCCGTCACCGGCATCGTCGGAATGAAGCCGACCTACGGGGGGTCGTCCCGATACGGCCTCATCGCGTTCGCGTCGTCGCTCGACACACCGGGCCCGTTCGCCCGCAACGTGCTCGACGCGGCGCTGCTCCAGGAGGCGTTCTCGGGTCACGACGAGTTCGACTCGACCTCGATCGACGCGCCGGTCCCGCCGGTGGTCGAGGCCGCCAGGCAGGGGGACGTCGCCGGGCTGCGCATCGGCGTGGTCAAGGAGTTCGGCGGCGAGGGGTACCAGCCCGGCGTCCTCGCCCGGTTCCACGAGACGGTCGACCTGCTGGAGTCCCTCGGGGCCAAGGTGGTCGAGGTCTCCTGCCCGACGTTCGGTTACGCCCTCCCGGCGTACTACCTGATCGCGCCCTCGGAGTGCTCGTCCAACCTCGCCCGTTTCGACGCCATGCGGTACGGCCTGCGCGTCGGGGACGACGGCACCCGCAGCGCCGAGGAGGTCATGGCGCTCACCCGGGCCGCCGGATTCGGGCCCGAGGTCAAGCGGCGGATCATGCTGGGCACCTACGCCCTGTCGTCGGGCTACTACGACGCCTACTACGGCCAGGCGCAGAAGGTCCGCACGCTGATCTCGCGGGACTTCGAGGCGGCGTTCCACCAGGTCGACGTGCTGATCTCGCCGACCACGCCGACGACCGCCTTCCCGATCGGGGAGCGGGCCGACGACCCGATGGCGATGTACCTGGCGGACCTGTGCACGATCCCGAGCAACCTCGCGGGCAACGCCGCGATCTCGGTGCCGTGCGGTCTCGCCGACGAGGACGGCCTGCCGGTCGGCCTGCAGATCATGGCTCCGGTGCTCGGCGACGACCGGTGCTACCGCGTCGGCGCGGCGGTGGAGAAGGCGTTCACCGACCGCTGGGGCGGGCCCCTGCTGTCCAAGGCGCCCGCGCTCTAGAGGGGAGGGACGACGCATGGTCAACCACATCGATCTCGCGGTTCCGGCCCCCGTGTGCGCGGACCGGATCGCCGATGCGAGGAACGCATTGAAGGGACGGGCTTACCTGTGAGCAGCACTGAGACGCTCATGCCGTACGACGAGGCGCTGGAGCGCTTCGAGCCGGTGCTGGGGCTGGAGACGCACGTCGAGCTCGGCACCGTGTCGAAGATGTTCTGCGGTTGCTCGACGACGTTCGGCGCGCCGCCCAACACGCACGTGTGCCCGATCTGCCTGGCGCTGCCCGGTTCGCTGCCGGTGGCCAACGTCAAGGCGATCGAGTCGACCATCAGGATCGGCCTCGCGCTGAACTGCTCGATCGCGGAGTGGTGCAGGTTCGCCCGGAAGAACTACTTCTATCCGGACATGCCGAAGAACTACCAGATCAGCCAGTACGACGAGCCGCTGTGCACGGACGGCTACCTGGACGTCCAGGTCGAGGGCAAGACCGTCCGGGTGGAGATCGAGCGGGTCCACCTCGAGGAGGACACCGGCAAATCCACCCACGTCGGCGGCGCCACCGGCCGCATCCAGGGCGCCGACTACTCGATCGTCGACTACAACCGGGCGGGGATCCCGCTCGTCGAGATCGTAACCAAGCCCGTCGAGGGAACCGACAGGCTCGCTCCCGAGGTCGCCAAGGCCTACGTCACGGAGCTGCGTGAGCTCCTGCGCTCTCTCGGCGTGTCCGACGTCCGGATGGAGGAGGGCTCGCTGCGCTGCGACGTCAACGTGTCCCTGATGCCGCGCGGGTCCTCGACGTGGGGCACCCGCACCGAGACCAAGAACGTCAACTCGCTGCGCAGCGTCGAGCGGTCCGTCCGAGGTGAGATCGAACGCCAGGCGGCGATCCTGGCGGACGGCGGGCGGATCATCCAGGAGACCCGCCACTTCCACGAGGACACCGGGGCCACCACGTCCGGCCGGTCCAAGGAGGAGGCGCAGGACTACCGCTACTTCCCCGAGCCCGACCTGGTGCCGATCGCGCCCGACCCCGCGTGGGTGGCGACGCTGAAGGCCGAGCTGCCCGAGCTGCCGTCCGTACGGCGGGCGCGCATCCAGGAGGAGTGGGGAGTCTCCGATCTCGACATGGCGGCCATGCACAACGCCGGCGCCATCGGGCTGGTGGAGGCGACGGTCGCGGCCGGGGCTCCGGCCGCCGACGCGCGCAAGTGGTGGATGGGCGAGCTGGCCCGCCGGGCCAACGAGTCCGGTACGGCTCTCGCGGACCTGCCCATCACGCCCGGCGACGTCGCCAAGGTGACCGAACTGGTGGCCTCGGGGGCGTTGAACGACAAGCTGGCCCGCCAGGTGCTCGAAGGCGTGCTGGCCGGAGAGGGCACGCCGGAGGCCGTCGTCGAGAAGCGGGGCCTGCGGATCGTCAACGACGAGGGCGAGCTGTCCGCGATCATCGACCAGGTGCTGGCGGGCAACGCCGACGCGGCGGACAAGGTGCGATCGGGCAAGATCGCGGCCGTGGGCGCCCTGGTCGGCGGAGTCATGAAGGCCAGCCGCGGCAAGGCCGACGCCGGCCGGGCCCGCGAGCTCATCCTCGAGAAGCTCGGGGTCGAGGGATAGTTCCGCACTCGCCGCGCGTGGCTCGCCTGACGGCGGGCGGCGCGCGGCGGGAAGCCCGCTCCGGCGGGGCTTTCATGCCCGAATGAGAGATGTGCCGGCGAGAAGCCTGTGTGGCGTTCGGGGACGCTGTTGTACCCGCGAGTTTCTTGCACACAGAACGTTGTTGTTTCATGACATATCTCAAAGGCAGGCTTTAGGGTTGGCTGAACGGAGTGGCCCTTGAGCAGGAGGAGACCGAGGCGTGCGGAACGCCGGAGCGTCCATCGATCCGCCGACAGATCCGCTGTCGGCCGTGCCCGCCTCCGATCCGCCCAAGAAGCATCCGGTCCGGTCGAACGCGTCCTCGCTGCCTCCCGGAGTCTCCGCCGACATCTTCGGTGAGAGGTCGGCGCACCCCACGCCCGGGCCGTCGGCCTCCAAGCAGGGCAGCAGCCTCCCTCCGCCCGCGTCCCCGGTCGAGTTGTGGCCCGTGGTCGACACGACGGTCATCGAGGAGCCCGTCGCGCTGGAGCCGGAACCCGAGCCGAAGCGGCGGACGCTGCGCTACACGATCGTCGGCCTGGTCGTCCTGCTGCTGCTCGCCTACCTGATCCCCGCGATCTCCATGTCCAGCCGGATCCTGCCCGGCACCCTGGTCCTCGGCGTCGACATCGGCGGGCAGAGCACGTCCGACGCGGTGCTGAGCCTGCAGGAGAAGCTGTACACCCAGACCCGCTCGCCCATCGTCGTCCGGCAGGGCACCCACCGCATTCCCGTGGACCCCAACGAGGCGGGTCTCCAGTTCGACGCCGAAGCGACCGTACGGCAGGCGCCGACGGGTTTCCCCACCCCCGCGCAGGTCCTGGGGTCGATCTTCGGAGGCCGTCATCTCGCGCCGGTCGTCTCGGTCGACCAGGTCAAGCTGGAGGCCGCCGTGGCCAAGGACATCGGCGCCTCCCTCGAGGACCCGGCCCAAGAGGGCGACGTCACGTTCAAGGGGACGACTCCCGTCCCGGTCTACCCGCACCCGGGCAACGGGATCGACAAGACGGTCGTGGCCCGGGACATCCAGCGGGCCTACCTCAGCCCGAACGTCACGGTCATGGCCGCGGCGGTGAAGGACGACCCCCAGGTCGACCGAGCCGCCGTGCAGCGGGCCGTGACCTGGGCGAAGCGCGCGGTCTCCGAGCCGATCACGCTGACCGTCGGCGCGAAGTCCGTCCAGCTTCCCCCGGCCACCCTGGCCGGGCACCTGTCCTTCGTGCCGGAGGGACACTCCCTGAAGCCGCGGTTCGACGCCGCGGCCGCCGCCGTCGGCTTCGAACACCGGTTGGTCGCCGCAGAGGCGGGAGCCAGGAACGCGACGTTCACGATCGAGGACGGCAAGCCGGTCCTGGTGCACGCCCGGGCGGGCAAGAGGGTGGACACCGGACGGCTCGGCGTCGACGTGATCGCGGCGATGGAGGGCGGGAGCCGTACCGTGCCGGTGACGCTGGTCAGCGCGCCGCCGGTCGTGACGGACGACGATGCGGCGAAGATGGGCGTCAAGGAGAAGGTCGGCGAGTTCACGACCTCCTATGCCTGCTGCCAGCCACGGGTGGCCGACATCCAGGCCGCCGCGCGCGTGCTGAACACCCATCTGGTCAAGCCGGGGGAGACGTTCTCGTTCAACGAGTTCGTCGGGAGGCGGGACGCCGCCGGCGGGTTCAGCGGAGTCGCCCTGCCCACCTCGATCCGGGGGAAGGCCGGCTCGGACGTCGCGGGCATGACCCAGGTCGCCACCACGATGCTCAACGCGGTGATGCGCGCCGGGATGGCGGACGTCGAGCGCACGGCCCCTGATGTGTACATGCCGCAGTATCCGGCCGGGATGGACGCCACGGTGTCCTACCCGGAGCCGGACCTGAAGTGGACGAACGCCTCGCCGTACGGCGTGCTGATCCAGGCGTCGGCGAGCGACACGTCGTTGACCATCTCCCTCTGGAGCACCCAGCGGTACGACGTGCAGATCAGTGGGCCGGTCAAGTCCCGGTTCCTCCACGCCGCGCCGGTCGAGGGAGCGGGACCGGACTGCGTGCCGGTTCCCGAGCAGCTGGGCTTCACGGCAGAGGTCACGCGGGTCATCAGGCGGGAGGGGAAGGCCGACGACCGCCAGTCGTTCACGACCGTCTACCGCCCCCAAGCCGAGATCACCTGCCCCGCCCCTCCCGCGTGATCATGCACACCTTCGGAAACATCCCGCCTGACCTGCGCCCACACCTGTCGTGATCATGCACAGGTTCGGGTGTGGCCCACTTGACCTGCGCCGATCCAATTCGTGATCATGCGCAAATTCGCGATCATCGCGCCCGACCTGCACTTACACCGACCGTGATCATGCGCAGGCGCCCGCCCCCCAGGGCGCCCGTGCGTGATCAGCCGGCCGACTTCCCGGTCGGCACCACGAGAATGCGGTCGTCGCCCCGGCGGGGAGACCCGCGGCCGTCCTTGTTGCTGGTCCCGACCCACAAGGTCCCGTCCGGAGCGGTGGTCACCGCGCGCAGCCGGCCGTACTCCCCGGTGTAGAGGGCTTCCGGCCGTCCGGCCTTGCCGTCCGCGCTCAGCGGGATCCGCCACAGCCGCTGGCCGCGCAGGGCCGCCGCCCACAGCGAGCCGTCGGCGTAGGCGAGCCCCGACGGCGAGGCCTCGTCGGTCGACCAGGTGAGCAGCGGGTCGGTGTACTTGCCGTCCGCGCCTCCGCCCATGCCCTCGACATCGGGCCAGCCGTAGTTGTGGCCCTTTTCGATCAGGTTGACCTCGTCGTAGGTGTTCTGGCCGAACTCCGTGGCGTACATGTGACCGCTGGAGTCCCAGGCCAGCCCCTGGACGTTGCGATGGCCGTACGACCAGACCAGGCTGCCGAAGGGGTTGCCGGGCGCCGGCTTGCCGTCCACCGTCATCCGCAGGATCTTGCCGGCCAGGGAGTTCCTGTCCTGGGAGAGCCCGCGCTCGCCGGTCTCGCCGGTCGACGCATAGAGGTAGCCGTCGGGGCCGAAGGCCAGGCGCCCCCCGTTGTGGATCGACCCCCTCGGGATGCCCGTGACGAGCGGGACGGGGTCGGACAGGCCGCCGTCGTACCGGTACCTGACCACCCGGTTGTCGCCGTCGGCCGAGAAGTAGACGAAGACGTAGTGATCGGTCGCGAAGCTCGGGGACACGGCCACGCCGAGGAGGCCGCCCTCCCCGCTCGGGGATACGCCGTCGATCACGCCGACGTCCGTGACCTGCCCCTTCGGGGTGACCCGGACGACCTTGGCAGAGTCCCGCTCCGTCACGAGCGCGTCGCCGCCCGGCAGGAACGCGATGGCCCAGGGCACGGCGAGATCCGTCACCAGCGTGCGCGGTGCTCCGGAGACCTGCGCCGGCGCCGATCCGGCCAGCGGGCCGGGCGTCAGGGCCCCGCCCGCGCGTCCCGGCGTCGTGCCCTGACCCGGCGCGGTCCCGCCAGGCCGCTCCGGCGCAGCCGAGCATGCCGTCACCGCCGTGATCGCCACGGCCAGCGCCACCGGCGACGCCCATCGTGCGAATCGGCCCGTATTCACCATGGTTCGTGACCTCCCTCGTCCCTTCCATACTCGCGTTTCGCCGCAGAGGTTCCCTAGGTTTGTTCTTGTGAAGATCTGGGTCGCCTCGCAGGACCTCGCCGACGTGCTGTCCGATTTGCCCAAGGAGTCGCCGGACGATCCTCCGGAGATCGAGTGCGCCGTCTATGACGGCAGGGGAGCGCTGCCCGGCCCGCCCGAGGAGGTGGAGATCTGGGTGCCGCCGCTCATCCCGGTGCCCGACACCCCCGGGTTGCTCGGCCGGATGACCGGACTGCGCCTGCTGCAGACCGTGACCGCGGGCGTCGAGGCGTACCTTCCGCATGTCCCGGAGCACGCGATGCTCTGCAACGCCCGTGGCGTCCACGACGCGGGAACCGCCGAGTGGATCGTCGGCGCGGCGATCGCCGTGCTCCGGGAGTTCCCCGGTTTCGCCGCGGCCCAGGCTCGGCGCGAGTGGACCTACCACCACACCGGCGTCCTCGACGGCGCCACCGTTCTCATCGTCGGGTACGGCTCGATCGGTGAGGCCGTGGAACGCCGGCTCGCCGGGTTCGAGGTCGACGTCGTCCGCGTGGCCAGGACCGCGCGCGAGAACGTCCACGGGGAGGACGAACTTCCCGCTCTGCTGCCCTCGGCCGACGTCGTCGTCCTGCTCGTCCCCGTCACGGCCGGCACCGTGGGCATGGTGGACGCCCGCTTCCTCGCACGGATGCGGGACGGGGCCGTGCTCGTGAACGCGGCACGGGGCACCGTCGTCGACACCGACGCTCTGGTCGCCGAACTCGAGAGCGGGCGCCTGCGCGCCGCCCTCGACGTCACCTCACCCGAGCCGCTGCCCCCGGACCATCCCCTGTGGACCGCGCCCGGAGCCTTCATCACGCCGCATGTCGCCGGCAGCACCCCCGCATCCGTACGGCGGACACGAGAACTCGTGCGCGCTCAGGTCATCAGATACGTGACCGGCGAGAGACTCGCTAACATGATCACGGATCATTACTGAGCGCTCGCCGTCGAGACGACACGAGCGACCAGGGACTTGACTGGCGGTCCTGACTGGTCCATTAAGGAATCCGGAACGTGGCTGCTCCGTGACCTGTAGTGCGTACGGTGAACCTCGTCGCGCGTGGCCGGTTATCAGATCGGTGACGACTCGCGGGTTGTCGCCTTACGGATCAGGCGGCTGTGCGCAGACTGGCCATGTGACATGGAGAGTAAAGCCGGGTCGAGGACGGGAGGGGCAGTGACATCACACCCCGCCGGGCGCGACGACGCCGACGCGGCTCCATCTCCGGAGACGACGGCGCCGGACGTACCGGCTTCGGAGGCACCGGCACCGGACACGGAGCCACCGGGGACGGCGGAAGCGGACGCGGTGGTGTCCGACGCCGCCGAATCGGGCCACGCGGCGACGGCCGCGCAGACAGTTGCGCAGACGGCCACACAGACAGCTACAGAGACGGCTGCAGAGACAAGGGACACAGGGGCGATTCGCGTGGACGGCAGGCGCAACCCGAGGGGTTCGCTCACCGCCGCGGCCGGGCTCGGCGCGGTGGGGCTCGCCGCCGCGTTGATCGGCGGAGGCTCCTCGTCCGTCATCGCCGCCGTGGCGGGCGTCGCCGCCGGCCTTCTCGCGGCCTTCTCGCTGTTCCTGGCCGCCCTCCGCTCCCAGCCGGGGCAACGGCCGCGGCCCGCCGCCTGGCGCTGGCTGGCCGTGGGGACGCTGACCTGGCTCGTCGGCATCGGCCTGCGCCCGGCGGCCGACGGCACCCCTTTCGTTCTCACCTTCGCTGACCTGCTGCTTCTCGTCGGATCCGTGTTGATGGCGATCGGTTGCGGGGTCGCCGTGACTCCCTCCGCCTACAGCAGGGGCGCGGTCCGGCAGGCCGCCGACGCCTATCTGGGCGCCGCGTCGATCTTCACCGTGGGCTGGGTCCTCCTCCTCGGCCCCGCCTTCCAGAAGGCGGAGGAGCCCGGAGCGTTCTTCTCCACGCTGGCGCTGCCGATCGTCTGCCTGTTCGCGGCCTGCGCGGTGGCGCCCGCCGTGGCCGCCGCCCGCTCGGGAGGCCGCGTCGTGGGTCTCGCCGGTGTGATCGTGCTAGGCGCGATCACCGTGGCCGAGGTGAGCACCGCCCTCGCCAGACTCAGCGGAGACGACCCGCCTCTGGCCACGGTCCTCATCGCGCCGGCCGCGTTCCTCGTGCTCGCCGTCGCGCCGTGGCTCGACCAGCGGCGCCTTCGCCGGCCTCTGCCGATCGCGCTCACGGCGGCCACGCCGCTCGTGCTCGTGGCCGTCGCCACCGTCGCGGTCGCCGTCCAGGCGATCAGCGGCAACCGGGACGCGGCCCTGTCCGCCATCGCCGCCTCCGTCGTCCTCGTCCTGCTCGGGCGGCTGTTCGTGCTTCTGGTGGAGACCGCGGGGATGCGCCGCCTCGTCGACGTCGGCGAGCGGCAACTGCGCCAACTGGCGGAGAACACGGGCGACCTCGTTCTCGTGTGCGATCACGACGGCGTCATCAGGGAGATCGGCGCGGCCGTCCAGGAGACGTACGGCTACTGCCCCGACGATCTCGCCGGCCGCCCGATGTTCGACTACATCCATCCCGAGGACGTGCCCGGCATCCAGGCGCTGCTGCGGCGCATGGCCGCCGAAGAGGTCGGGCCCGAGGGGCCCGGGACCTGCCGGATCGCCTGCCGGGTCCGGGCGGCGGACGGCACCTGGCGGCCGACCGAGTCGGTCGCCACGCGAGACGTCAGGAACGAGGACCAGATCCTCGTCAGCGTCCGGGACATGAGCGATCAGGTGGCCCTGCGGAACCAGGTCACCCACCTGACCTTCCACGACGGTGTCACGGGCCTGCCCAACCGGGCCTACTTCGAGGAACGCGCCCGGGAGGTCCTCGCCCGCCGCGGCTCCGGCCGTACCGCTGTGATCTTCCTGGACCTCGACGGCTTCACCGGGGTCAACGACTCGGTCGGCCACGCGAGCGGCGACTACCTGCTCGGCCAGGCCGCGCGCAGGCTCCGCTCCGCCGTACGGGCCGACGACACGCTGGCCCGCTGGGGCGGCGACGAGTTCGCGGTGTTGCTGGAAGGCGGCGTCTCCACCGGCTCGGACGCCCAGACCGCGATCGACCTCGCGGAACGTCTGGTGCGCGCGGTGTCGTCCGAGCCCTTCCGGGTGGCGGACCGCGACATGGCCCTCACCGCCAGCGTGGGCGTCGCGTTCGCCGAGGACGGCCTGTCCGCGGGCGACCTCCTCCGCAACGCCGACGTCGCGATGTCCCGCGCGAAGGAACTGGGCGGCCGGCGGGTCGAGGTGTTCGCCGCCCACATGCACGCCGACGTCGTACGTCGGCTGGAGATCGCGGCCGACCTCCAAAGGGCCCTGCTCGACAACCAGTTCGCCATCGAATACCAGCCCGTCGTCGATCTGGCGACCTCCCGCGTCACGGCGGTCGAGGCGCTGGTCCGGTGGTGGCGGGGTAGCACGTTCGTCCCGCCCGAGCAGTTCCTCGGGCCGGCCGAGGACACCGGCCTCATCGTTCCGCTGAGCGAATGGATCCTCCGCGAGGCGTGCAACGAAGTGGCCGCCTGGCGGGCCTCGTCGCTCGACATCGGCCTGTCGCTCAACCTGTCCCTACGCCAGATCACCGCTCCCCGGTTCGTCGAGACCGTCTCCCAGGCGCTCGCGGAGAGCGGCCTGCCCGCGAGCGCGCTGACCCTCGAAGTCATCGAGGAGATGCTCGTCGAGGACGCCGAGGACACGATCAACAAGCTGTCGCAGTTGCGGGCTCTCGGCGTACGGCTGGCCATCGACGACTTCGGCACCGGCTACGCGTCGCTGGCGTTCCTCCGCCAGCTGCCCGTGGACATGATCAAGATCGATCCGTCGTTCGTGTCCGGCCTCGGGCGGGACGAGACCCTCACCCTGCTGACCCGAACGATCGTACGGCTCGGCCACGATCTCGGCCTGATCGTCGTCGCGGAGGGAATCGAGCGCCCCGAGCAGCTCGAACTGCTGCGCGAGATGGGCTGCACCCGTGGTCAGGGTTACCTGGTCGGACGCCCCATGGCCGCCCGCGGCGTCGACTCCCTCATGCGCACATCCCTGCAGAACACCGCGTGACCTATTGCCTCGCCGGAGGCGAGGCAATAGCGGGCACCATCCCGGATGCTGAGATATCCGTCCCAGATGATTTGACGTGAGGGCCGGGGATCGGACATGGTGTAGCCATGCATCGCGATGGGATCCTCGTAGTACTTCGCAGGCGCGCAGCCTGACGAAGTCTCGGTCCTGCGCGCGCCCCAGCTCCGCTCAGCGGATTGGGGCGTTTTTTATGCCAGCGCAATCCCAGCAGACAAGCTCAGTCACAAGGAACGAGCCGATGACCGAACAGATGACAGGTGCCCAGGCCCTCGTGAGAGCCCTGGAGCACGTTGGGGTCGACACGGTGTTCGGGATCCCGGGCGGCGCGGTACTCCCCGCCTACGATCCCCTCTACGACTCGGTCAAGGTCCGGCACGTGCTTGTACGGCACGAGCAGGGCGCCGGCCACGCTGCTGAGGGATATGCCCAGGCCACCGGCAAGGTGGGGGTCTGCATGGCGACCAGTGGTCCGGGGGCCACCAACCTGGTCACCCCGATCGCCGACGCCTACATGGACTCGGTGCCGATCGTCGCGATCACGGGCCAGGTGGCGTCCCAGCTGATCGGGACCGACGCCTTCCAAGAGGCGGACATCTCCGGCATCACCATGCCGATCACCAAGCACAACTTCCTCGTCACCGAGGCCGCGGACATCCCCAGGACCATCGCGGAGGCGTTCCACATCGCGTCGACCGGCCGTCCGGGGCCGGTGCTGGTGGACATCGCCAAGGACGCGCTGCAGGACATGATGGAGTTCTCGTGGCCGCCGGTCATGCAGCTTCCGGGCTACCGTCCCGTCACCCGGCCGCACTCCAAGCAGATCCGTGAGGCCGCGAAGCTGATGATCGAGGCCAAGCGCCCGGTCCTTTACGTCGGCGGCGGCGTGCACCGCGCGGGGGCGTCGGCCGAGCTGATCGAGCTCGCCGAGCTGACCGGCATTCCCGTCGTCACCACGCTGATGGCCCGGGGGACGTTCCCCGACAGCCACCCCCAGCACATGGGCATGCCGGGCATGCACGGCAGCGTCTCCGCGGTCGGCGCCCTGCAGCGCTCCGACCTGCTGATCGCGCTGGGCACGCGGTTCGACGACCGGGTGACCGGCCAGCTGTCCAGCTTCGCGCCGCACGCCAAGGTCATCCACGCCGACATCGACCCGGCGGAGATCTCGAAGAACCGACACGCGGACGTGCCGATCGTGGGCGACTGCCGCGAGGTGATCGGCGACCTGGTCACGACCATGCGCAACGAGCACAACGAGGGCCGCAGGGGCGACTACTCCGAATGGTGGAAGCTGCTCAACGACTACAAGAAGACCTACCCCCTCGGTTATGAGGAGTTCGCCGACGGATCCCTCGCCCCGCAGTACGTCATGGAGCGGCTGAGCGCCATCGTCGGCCCGGACGCGTTCTACGTGGCGGGCGTCGGCCAGCACCAGATGTGGGCCGCGCAGTTCATCGGATACGAGAACCCGGGGTCGTTCATCAACTCGGGCGGCGCGGGCACGATGGGCTTCGCCGTCCCCGCCGCCATGGGCGCCAAGATGGGCCGGCCGGACGCCACGGTGTGGGCCGTGGACGGCGACGGGTGCTTCCAGATGACCAACCAGGAGCTCGCCACCTGCGCGATCGAGGGTGTGCCGGTCAAGATCGCACTCATCAACAACGGTAACCTCGGCATGGTCAGGCAGTGGCAGACGCTGTTCTACGAGCAGCGTTACTCCAACACCGACCTGCAGAGGGTCAAGAGGATTCCGGACTTCGTGAAGCTGGCCGAGGCATACGGATGCGTCGGTCTGCGCTGCGAGCGGCCGGAGGACGTCGACGCCACCATCCGCAAGGCCATGGAGATCAACGACGTGCCTGTGGTGATCGACTTCGTCGTCCATCAGGACGCGATGGTCTGGCCGATGGTCGCGGCCGGCACCAGCAACGACGACATCAAGTACGCCCGTGACATGGCGCCGAAGTGGGAGAGCGAAGAATGAGCGAGCGGGGCAACGGGGCCTGCGCCGAAGGCGCCATGAGGAGGGTGGCATGAGCCGTCACACGCTGTCCGTGCTGGTCGAGAACAAGCCGGGAGTCCTGGCGCGGGTCGCCGCGCTGTTCAGCCGGCGCGGGTTCAACATCGACTCCCTGGCCGTCGGCCCGACCGAGCACCACGACATCTCGCGGATGACCATTGTGGTCAACGTGGAGGACCTCCCTCTCGAGCAGGTCACCAAGCAGCTCAACAAGCTGGTCAACGTCCTCAAGATCGTTGAATTGGACAACGTCCAGTCGGTGCAGCGCGAGCTGATGCTGATCAAGGTCAGGACCGACTCGGAGAGCCGGTCCCACGTCCTGGAGCTGGTGAACCTGTTCCGCGCCCGCTGCGTCGACGTGGCCCCGGACGCGGTGACGATCGAGGTCACCGGCACGACCGACAAGCTGGCCGCGTTCGTCAAGGTCCTCGAGCCGTACGGCATCAAGGAGCTTGTGCAGTCGGGCATGGTGGCCGTCGGCCGGGGTGCCCGTTCCATCACCGATCGTTCGCTGCGGGCGCTCGACCGCATCGCATAGCCGTACGCGCCGCACAGCCGTACGCACGTGGTCGGGCCCGTGCCGAGCGAGCGCGACCATCCGATTCCGAAAGGCAAGCAAGTGACTGAGATCTACTATGACGACGACGCCGACCTGTCGATCATTCAGGACCGCCACGTCGCCGTCCTCGGATACGGAAGCCAGGGTCACGCCCACGCGCTGAGCCTGCGCGACTCCGGTGTGGACGTCCGGGTGGGGCTGCTCGAGGGCTCGAAGAGCCGCGAGAAGGCGGAGGCCGACGGCCTGCGCGTGCTCACGCCCTCCGAGGCGGTCGAGGAGGCCGACCTCACGATGATCCTCGCGCCGGACCACATCCAGCGGCACCTGTACGCCGAGCACGTCGCCCCGAACCTGGTCGAGGGTGACGCCCTGTTCTTCGGGCACGGCCTCAACATCCGGTACGGCCTCATCGAGGCGCCGGAGGGTGTCGACGTCGCCATGGTCGCGCCCAAGGGCCCGGGCCACCTCGTCCGCCGGCAGTACGCGGCCGGCCGCGGCGTTCCCGTCCTCGTCGCCGTCGAGCGCGACGCCACCGGCAACGCGTGGCCGCTGGTCCTGTCGTACGCCAAGGGCATCGGCGGCACCCGCGCGGGCGCGCTGAAGACGACCTTCACCGAGGAGACGGAGACCGACCTGTTCGGCGAGCAGGCCGTGCTCTGCGGCGGCGTGTCCGAGCTCATCAAGGCCGGGTTCGAGACGCTGATCGAGGCGGGCTACCAGCCCGAGGTCGCCTACTTCGAGTGCCTTCACGAGATGAAGCTGATCGTGGACCTGATGTACGAGGGTGGCCTGTCCAAGATGTACTGGTCGGTCTCCGACACCGCCGAGTACGGCGGCTACACGCGGGGCCCGCGCGTGGTCAACCCGGAGACCAAGAAGGAGATGCGCCGCATCCTCGACGAGGTCCAGGACGGCCGCTTCGCCCGCGAACTGGTCGAGGAGTTCGACTCCGGCCAGGGCAACTTCAACAAGTACCGCGAGGAGCTCGCCGGGCACCCGATCGAGCAGACCGGTGCCAAGCTGCGCCCGATGATGAGCTGGCTGAAGGGCGAGTAGCCCGGAGCGCCGGCGCTCGCGCCGGCAGCGTTACACGGCGTGACACAGTGCGACGCGGCGCCGCCGACCTCGGCGGCGCCGCGTCGCGCGTTCACTCACCCCGCGCCGGTACGGCTCAGCACTGGACGGGCTTGAGCCACGAACACTCCAGGTCGCCGCCCGCGGGCGGGTTCACCCGGAGGACCGAAGCCCCGTCGACCGCGGTCGACCGCTTGAACTCGGCCAGCCGGATGGCGATCTTGTCCTCCAGATCCTTGGGCGACCCGGAGAGGTAGCCGTTGGAGATCACGGAGAAGACGAGGGGCTCGCCGTCGGCGCTGGTCACGTAGCCCGACAACGCCGAGACGCTGGTCAGCGACCCGGTCTTCGCATGCACGTTCCCCGCCGCGGGAGTGCCCGCCATCCTGCTGCTGAGCGTCCCGCCGACGAACCGCTCGCTTTCACCCGCGACGGGCAGCGCGTCGTACCAGGTCTGGAACCAGGGCTTGCCCTTGAGGGTCACGAGCAGCGAGGTGATGCCCGACGGCGTGAGGCCGTCGATCCTGGACAGGCCTGAGCCGTCGCGGAGCCGTGCCGTGGGGACCCCGTTGGCCTGCGCGAACGCCGAGGTGACCGCGAGTCCGGCCGACCAGGTGCCCTGGCCGGACACCTTCCGGCCCATCGCCTTGGTCAGGATCTCCGCGTGCATGTTGTTGCTCAGCTTCATGAACGGGACGAGGAGCTTGCTGAGCGGCATCGATTCATGGTCGGCCACGGTCGTCGCACCGCTGGGGGCGGCCCCGCGAACGGTGGGACCGTGGACGCGCACTCCGTGCTCGGCGAGGGCGGCCCGGAACAGCGACGCCGTGTAGAGCGTGGGGTCCCACACCGAGATCCAGTCCTCGTACCGGTCGGCCACGGTGCCGGTGATCACGACGGTGTTGGTGCCGTGCTCACGGACGATGTTCGCGTCGGTGGTCGTCCCGGTGACCGCCTTGTTGACGATCTTCAGGTAGTCGGTGGGGGGTGTGGTGGAGATCTTGGCGGGCTTGCCCGGCGCGCTGCCCGGATCCGCCGAGACGATCACCGATCCGGCGTCGTAGTCGGTGTCGGGCGAGGTGGTCAGCGCTGAGATCTGGCCCGCGTAGTAGTACGGCTCGTCGTCCCAGGTCCAGTCGGTGCCGAGCCGTACGTCGTCGAACCAGGTGTCGTCGGCGATCAGACGGCCGGTGACCTCCTTGACCCCCGACCTGGCGACCTTCGCGGCGAGCGCGTCGTAGTCGGCGGCCAGCATGGTGGGGTCGCCCGTTCCCTTGAGCACGAGGTCGCCCTTGATCGAGCGCCCCGGCTTCGATGTCGCGAGGACCCTGGTGCTGAACCGGTAGTCCAGGCCGAGCGTCTCGACCGCGGCGGACGAGGTGACCAGCTTCGTGTTGGACGCCGGGATGAACAGCTTGCCCGAGTGCAGCGAGTAGAGGTCCTCGCCCGTCTCCGCGCTCTTCACGACCACCCCGGCCTGAGCGACCGTGAGCCGCGGGTCGCTGAGGATCTGGTCGATGTCGTGCGTCAGGTCGCTGACCCCGGGCGCCGGATCGAGAGCGCTCGCCGGAATGCCGGAACCCGCGACCCCCGTCACGAGAACCGCGCCCGCGAGCGCGATCGAAATTCGTCGTGATGACCGCACAATCAACCCCCAATGATAGGCCTTTCGCGATCATTGAGAATTCTCGACGGCGCCTCAATACGGAAATATGCGTAACTGTTCCCGGATAAGGCGTGATCAGGCCTGTGCGGCCACCAGGAAGGCGCAGTCACCGAAGGCTATCTCGTCGCCCGTCCGAACCCTGGCAGGCCCGGCCAGCCGCCAGCCGTTCAGCCTGGTCCCGTTCATGGAACCCAGGTCGACCAGCATCCAGGAATCGTCGGTGTCCTTGCGCAACTCGGCGTGGACCCGGGAGACCGTCAGGTCGGTCAGCACGAGATCGCAGGTCGTTCCCCTGCCCACGACGTACCGGGCGCGGTTGTCCACAGGCAGGGCCAGGCGAGGAAGACGGGGCCGTCGCCAGGCGGCCTCGACCCGGTGGGTGAAATCCGACACCGAGCCGACGGCCTCGGTGATGCGTCTGCGCCAGCGGCCGCGGTGAGGCAGGTCGGCGATCAGCTCGTCCAACTCGCCGCGGCTCCGTGCCCGCAACGCCATGTCGACTCGGCCGACGAAGGTCTCCATGGACAGGCGTCCCTCGGCGGCGCGGTCGCGAAGCTCGCTGAGCGCGCGCTCGCGATCCCCGTCGGAGGCGCGGACCGGGGGAGAACTCATGACTGGAGTATCCGACGCATGCGCGCGGAGTGTCCAGAAGATCCCTGCATTCTCTCCTTTTTGGGGCGCTGTTATCCACTGTTTGGTCAGGGCTTGCCGAAGTCCTGGGTCCAGTACGGCCCGCCGGCCTTGGCGTAGCCGACGCCGATCTCCGTATAGGTGCAGTTCAGAATGTTCGCCCGATGCCCAGAGCTGTTCATCCAGCCGTCCACGACGGCGGCGGCGCTGCTGTAGCCCTTGGCGATGTTCTCGGCGGCCGCGGAGAACGAGTAACCGGCCGCCTTGATGCGGTCGACGAACGTCCTGCCGTCCTTGGAGTCGTGGTCGAAGTAGTTCTTCGCGGACATGTCGGCCGAATGGCCGAACGCCGCGGCGCGGAGCTTCGCGTTGGCCTTGAGCGGGCGGCAGCCGGCCTTCGCGCGCTCGACGTTGGTGAGGCGCACGACCTCCTGCTCCACGGCCGTGCCGACGCCCGACGAAGACGATCCGCCTGAGGATCCGCCCGTAGAGGTTCCACCCGAGCCCGAGGTGCCCCCGGAGGTCCCGCCCGAGGGAGTCGAGCCGCTGGTCGTGGGAGGCGCGGGGCAGGTCACGCGGATCTGCTTCGAGGTGCCGGTGTGCCCCTTCTGGTCGGAGACGGTCGTGTAGAACAGGCCGTTCGCGCAGGGAAGGGCGATCGTCACCCGCGCGTTCACGACGCTCTTCGAACCGATCTTCGCCAGCCGGTCGTTCCCCGGCTGGACCTTCCAGACGCGGACCTGGAAGGTCGCCTTGTCGACACAGCCGGCGCGCGAGCCCGCCGCACGGACCTTCCCGTCAGAAGCGCGGGACGGCACTCCCGCGAAGACCCGGCAGTTCTTCCCCGCCGTCGCGCTGGGGGAGGGGGACGGGGACAGGGACGGCGTCGGTGTGGGGGTGGCGGAGACCTCGGCCTGCGCGTTGGCGACGGGCGCCGTGGTGGGGGTGGAAGCCGCCTGGCCTCCGCAGGCCGCGAGACTTCCGACGCACAGGATCGCTCCGAGCGCTCTCTTCACGATCTTTCTCCAGTGGGGGTTCGACGCTGGATGCAAATCGCCATTATGGGGCGCTCGGATGACGTTTGTCCTGCTAAATCACTCGTCTCTCTGAAATATCGCCCAAGATGGGTCGCCTCAGAGATCACACGAGCCACTCCCGACGCAGCCTTCTGATAGCCCCTGGAACGTTTTCTCCAGGGGTTGTACGCGTGGCCGTGGAGCACGCGAAGGGTGACATATCTCACCGGCGGGTTGCCGGATGAATACTGAGTATGCATACTCAGTATTCATGTCGATCCGGCACGGACTGCTCGCTCTGCTCAGCCAGGGGTCGCGTCACGGCTACCAGTTGCGCGCCGAGTTCGAGGCGTCGACGGGGGCGACCTGGCCGCTGAACATCGGCCAGGTCTACACGACGCTGGCGCGCATGGAGCGGGACGGTCTCGTCGCGCCCGGTGAGCAGGACGAGCAGGGCCGGATCGTCTACTCGATCACTCCGGACGGAGCGACGGAGGTCGGGCGGTGGTTCGCCACCCCCATCACGCAGACCGAGCGGCCGCGTGACGAGCTCGCCATCAAGCTCGCCATGGCGGTCACCACCCAGGATGTCGATGTGGCCGGGGTCGTCCAGGCGCAACGGACCGCCACCATGCGGACCCTGCAGGAGCTGACCCGGAGCAAGCGCGGTCTGGACTCTCCACTCGACACCGCACAGACGCTGATCCTCGATTCCAAGATCTTCCAGGCCGAGGCCGAGCTGCGCTGGCTCGACCACTGCGAGGCCGTCCTCTCCCGCAGATCCCTCCAGCACCCTCAGGAAAAGCAATGATCGATCGTGATCCGTCCCCCGTCCCACCCGTCGCCGAGGAGGATCCGGGGCGTGCTCTGGTCGTGGAGTTGGCCGACGTCAGCCGTGTCCACGTGGAAGGTACGCAGTTCGTCGTCGCGCTGAAAGAGGTCAGCCTGAAGGTCTCGGCGGGTGAGCTCATCGCGGTGATGGGGCCGTCGGGGTCCGGCAAGTCCACCTTGCTCAACATCGCCGGCGGCCTCGATCGGGCGACGTCCGGAGGGGTCATGGTGGAGGGCGAACTCCTCAACGTCCTGCTCCCCTCGCGACTGGCCGCCCTACGCAGAAGGCGCGTGGGTTACGTCTTCCAGGACCTCAACCTCATCCCGTCGCTGACCGCCGTCGAGAACGTCATGTTGCCGAGGGAGCTGGACGGGGTCCGTACGGCGAAGGCGAGGCAGGAGGCCCTGGCCGTGCTCGGCGAGATCGGCGTCGCGGACCTGGCAGAACGTTTCCCCGACGAGCTGTCCGGAGGACAGCGTCAGCGGGTCGCCATCGCCCGCGCGCTGGTGGGGGAGCGGCGGCTCATCCTGGCTGACGAGCCGACCGGCGCCCTCGACACCGCGACGGGCGACGACATCCTGCGCCTGCTCCGCGCCCGAGCCGACGCCGGCGCGGCCGTCATCCTCGTCACCCACGAGCCTCGCTATGCCGGATGGGCCGATCGCGTCGTCTTCCTCAGGGACGGGCAGATCGTCGACTCGGCCACGGCAGGCCTGGCGAGCGCCCGATGAGCGCCTTCAGAGTCGCGCTCCGGATCTCCCGCAGGAACGCCTGGCGCTCCAAGAAACGCAGCGCGCTGATCCTCACCATGATCGCGCTCCCGGTGGCCGTCGCGACGTTCCTGGCGACGGCCATGACCGGCGCCCTCGGTCCGGAGGACCAGGGGGAGATGCCCCTGGGCCGGGCCGACGCCATCATCGGCGGCTCCCCCGAGACGACCAACGTCGTCCAGGAGGAAGCCGGCGACGGCTCGTCCGTGAGCTGGGAGGGCCCCGACGACGGGAAGCCGTTCACCGCCGACCAGGTGATCGGCATGTTCGGCCCCGGGACGCGCGTCGTGCAGATCGACCGGGGCTATGTGCGCTACCGGACGCCTCAGGGGTACCGGTCGGACATGGTCCAGTCGCAGGACCTCCGTGATCCGATCTTCGGCGGCACCTACTACCTCGTCCACGGACGGTTGCCCACCGCACCTGGGGAGATCGTCATATCCTCGGAGGCCGCCGACAGGGGACTGAAGATCGGTCAGACCGTCGCGATCGATCGGCGACCGCAGCTCCGCGTCGTGGGGATCATCCTTACCCCACAGGTCGGCCCTCCGTTCGACTTCATCGCGTTCCCCGGCTCCGTGTCCGTCGGCGACCTGGACGACGGCGGCCCGGGCGGCAGAACCGTGTGGATGGTCGACACGCCGAAGGCCGTCTCCTCGGCGGATGTCCCGAGGCTCAACGCGCGGGGCGCGGTGGTGGTCAGATACGCCGGACCGGACGGAACACGCGGCGACACGATCGTTTCGGAGTCGAGCAGCGGCGATGTGCTGTCCGTTCTCGAAGTCGTTCCGTGGATCGCGCTGATGTTGCTGGAGGTCGTCCTGCTCGCCGGGCCCGCGTTCGCGGTGGGTCAGCGGCGCAGGGCACGGGAGTTCGCGCTGATCGGCGCACAAGGTGGCTCACCGGGGCAGCTCAGAGGTGTCGCGCAGGCCGACGGGCTGCTCTTCGGCGTCGGCGCCGCGGTCGTCGGCGCGGCGGCGGGTGTCGGAGTGGGGGCTCTCGTCAGCACTCGCATCGCGATCGCGAATGGCACGATCCCCCATCCCTTCGCCGTTCCCTGGACCGCCGTGGCGATCATCATGGCTATGGGCGTCGTCGCCGGGCTGCTCGCCTCCCTCGCGCCCGCCGAACGCGCGGGCCGTACGGACGTGGTCGCAGTGCTCACCGGCCGGCGTGCCCCCGGGCGTGACCGGGCCGGCCGGCCCGCCCTTGGGCTCGCGCTCGTCGCCGCCGGCCTCACCGTCACGGTCGTAGGCGCGCGGTACGCCGTCGCCTGGATCGTCAGCGGCGCGCTGCTCACCCAGCTGGGGCTGGTGGCGGCGTTGCCGTGGCTGATCGCCAGGGCCGGACGTCGGGCGGCCGCCTTGCCGTTCCCGCTCAGGTTCGCCGTGCGGGACGCGATCCGCAACCGGGCCCGCACGGTTCCCGCCGTATCCGCGATCATGGCCGCCGTCACGCTGTTCATGGCGATCGGGGTCGTGTCGCGAAGCGGCCTGTCCGACTCGCCGACCTGGGCTGATGCGTACCCGCAGGCGCCTGCGGGCGCGCTGTTCGTCAGGGGCACGGATCTGGGTCCCGACCTGTGGAACCGGGTCCGCGCACGGATGCGTGCCGAACTCCCCGCTGATGTGCCGTTCGTCGAGGCGGACATCCCTTCCACCAGGTCGGGCGTGCCGCTACAGGCAGACGTCGTGCCGCCGGACCAAGATCCCGACGGCGACTACATGGGGGCGATGCGTGTGGACCCCGGCGGTGGCGGCGGCCTGCTCGTGGGCGACGCGCGGCTGCTGCGCTACGTCCTGCGCCGTGCTGATCCCTCAGCGGAGGCGGCGTTGCGCGCGGGGAAGGCCGTCGTGCTCGACCCCGGCGCCGTCCACAACGGGAAGGTCGGCCTCATGCTCCAGACCCAGGACGGATCCTCCGACGACACCGACGATCTGACCCTGCCCGCCGTCGCCGCACGGGCGACAGGCCAGGGCTGGGCGCGCGTCGTCATCTCTCCCGAGGCGATCAGGAAACACGGTTTCACCACGCAGGCAGCGTTTCTCGCGGTCGACCCCGTGGATTACCGGGTGCCGCCGGAAGCGGCGCAGCGGATCACCGCGGAGTTGGCGAAGCTCTCTCCACAACAGCTGACCACTCGCCTTGAGGCGTCCCGGCCGGCGGACGACACGCTCCGGATCCTCCTGCTGGCCGCGGCCGCGGCCGTGCTCGTCCTGGGAATGACCTTCGTCGCCACCGCGCTCGCGGCGGCGGAGGCGAGACCGGATCTGGCGGTGATGTCCGCCGTGGGAGCCGCGCCGCGGACCCGGCGTGCGGTGAAGGCCGGGCAGGCGCTGGTCATTTCCCTGACCGGGGTGACCCTGGGTGTCGCCGCGGGTCTCGTGGCAGGGGTGGCGGCGCGCCTGCCACGGACCGCGAGTTCTGTAGGCGAGCCGCAGTTCGGCGCCGACGGCGCGCCTCTCTCCGCACATCCGGCGTCTTTCACGATCGACGTCCCGTGGAGCCTGATCGCGCTGCTGGTGGTGGGGCTTCCGCTGCTCGCCGCGCTCGTCTGCGGCGTGTTCACCAGGTCGCGGCTTCCGGCTCCCCGGCGCAGGCCGGCCTGACAATCGAGACGGCGGTGTCAGGCCTCCGGCGCCGCCGTCTCGGAGGTCTCCTTCGGCTCCGACGCGGTGATCGCGGCCAGGCGGTCGGCGGTGAGGTCGTACTTCATGGTCATCCAGATGCTCGCGATGGTGATCACGGCGGGGATGGCGGTGAGGCCGACGATGACGGCGGTGTGCGCGCTCTCCGGCTGGGTCACCGGGTTCTCGGGGTCGGAGGAGATGAAGCCGCCCACAGCGAGGGTGGCGCCGTAGATGGTCGCGCCGAAGGCGGCGACGGCGTTCTCGGCCGCGGTCCACAGGCCGGTGAAGACGCCGCCCCTGCGCTCGCCGCTGACGGCTCCGTCATAGGCGATCACGTCGGCGAGCATGGAGAACTGGAGGAGTTGCAGCCCCGCGTAACCGATGCCGACCACCACGACCGCCAGGTGGGCGTACAGCGAGCCCAGAGCGGGAGCCCCGACGGCCAGGATGTCGCCGATCGCGAACAGCGCCGCGGCGAGGATCATCGCACCGCGCTTGTCGAGCCTGCGGGCCAGCCACACCCACAGCGGCATCGTCACCAGCATGGGCGCGACGAGAGCGGCGAAGAGCGTGACCTTCGCGTCCGGGTCGTCCAGCGTGTACGCCGCGAAGTACGGAGCGCCCGCCAGCATCACACCCGCTGCGAGGGTCTGAGCGGAGCTGAGCCCGAGCAGCCACATGAACGGCTTCGACGTCCGCGCGGCACGCACCTGCGCCCGCAGTGTTCCTCCCGCCGACTGCTGCTGGCCGGTGAACGGGGCACGGGCCGTGCCGTAGAAGGAGCCGATCATGGCGGCGAGCAGGATGAGCGCGAAGACGATCCCCATCATGCGGTAGCCGTCCACGGTGTGACCGGCGATGAGCGGCGCGACGATCCCGCTCAGCCCGATCGAGATGGCGATGAAGACCATCCGCCACTGCAGCAACGAGGTCCGCTCGTGATAGCTGCTGGTCATCTCGGCCGGCATCGCCTTGTACGGAACCTCGTACAGAGCGAATCCCGTGGCCGCGATCAGGAACATCACGCCCACGAAGATCCCGGCCGAGGTGCCCTTGAGCGGGGGGCCGAGGAACATCAGGGCGAAGAACAGCGGGAGGACGGCCGCGCCGGCGAGCAGCCACGGTCGCCGCGGCCCCCACCGCGACGTCGTACGGTCCGACCACTGACCGACGAGCGGGTTGGCGATCAGGTCCCATGCCTTGGGGAGGAAGACCACGACGCCGGCGAGCAGGGCAGGTACGGCGAGCACGTCGGTCATGTAGATCAGCAGCAGCAGACCGGGAATGGTCGTGAAGTTCGCCGAGCAGAACGAGCCGACGGCATACCCGAGGCGCACGCCGGTGGACACGTTCGAGGGGGGCCTGGCCGTCGCGGAAACCATGCCGTCATTCAAGCCGAGCAAGCGCCCGACCGGAAGGCTTTCTAGATCGCAATCGGGGTACGAGAGAGGCGGTGCCGTCAGTCCGTGACGTCGGCGCAGACGACGTGCGCACCGAGTTCGATCATCCGGCGTTCGGTGTGGGAGTCCGCCACGCGGGCCATGAGCGCGGGCGCCTCGCTGGCCGCGAGTTGCGGCAGCTGTGCCCGGACCCGGCGGTGCAGGCTCTTGACGATGTCGTCCGCGGAGGGCGTGTGCACCTTGACGTGCAGCATGATCCCCGACGTTCCGGCGGCGGTGCGCGCCTCGGAGATCCAGACATGGTGGACCAGCGGGAAGTCACGGAGCATCTCTCCGATCGCCACCCGGAGGGCGGGCAGGATCGGATGACTCGTCCGGCGGTAGCTGGGGTCGACCACGGGCGCGGCGCCAGGCGTGTGCTGCCGCGGCGCGGGGACCCAGGACGAGGACACCGGGGCCGGGACGGGAACGGGAGCGCTCCGCGGCAGGTGCGAACTCGTGATCGCCGCCATTGCTCCCGTGGCGTACGCCGCGGGAACGGGGGCCGACTGCCTGTTCAGTGCGGGTGTCGGGCCGGTGCGGGTCGTCCGGAGATGCCGCTGGAGGTCCTCGATCGGCACGGCCGCCGCAGCGGGACCGGCCGCGTCGATGACGATCTCCCGGACACCGGTGACGCGCTGGATGTCGAGGATGGTGTCGGCGTCGCAGACCGATAGCGAGTGGCTGCCGTTGTGGCGCGCGTAAGTCGCGGGCCCGGTGTAGCCCAGCAGAACCCGCTCGCCGTTCTGGGTCGTCCCAAGCACCACGGAGCGGTCTGGCCGTACGGCAACGAGGATGCCCCATTCCGCCAGAGCCGCAAGCAGCTCCTGGGGACCGCCGTGCTGCGCGAGCACTTCGCCGAGGGAGGGGTTCCCGATGCTCATATGCTGAACGATAGGTAGAGAACCATGGCTTAAGCAGGCTAATCGTCAAGATTGGGTGCTATCAATACCAAGACGACCCTTGTACGGATAGGACCGGTCCAAGTTGGGTAAACAACCCCACTAGTGCCCACATCGGCATAGGTCTCACCTCTCACTGTGGTCACACGAGCCCCCGCCTCCGTTCGCGTGAAGCCCCGTCTTCGCGGAATCGACACGGGTTCCGTCTCGGATGGCGGATCGCTCGTGAGAGCTTTCACAAGCTCCGGCTAGACTCGCGCGTGTCCGAGCCGTCGCACTTCGAAGGACTGACTAGTGAACAGGCCCGTCGTACTTGTCGCAGAAGAGCTCTCCGATGCGGGTCTCGCCGTCCTCGGCGCGGACTTCGAGGTCCGCCATACCGACGGCGCGGACCGGGCGCAGCTGCTGCCCGCGCTCGCCGACGTGGACGCCGTGATCGTCCGCAGCGCCACCCAGATCGACGCGGAGGCCGTGGCCGCGGCGCCGAAGCTGCGGGTCGTCGCCCGCGCGGGCGTCGGCCTCGACAACGTGGACGTCGAGGCGGCCACCAAGGCCGGTGTCATGGTGGTCAACGCCCCGACCTCCAACATCACCAGCGCGGCCGAGCACACCATCGCGCTCATCCTCGCCAGCGCCCGCAACGTCGCCCAGGGCCACTCCGCGCTCAAGGACGGCGAGTGGAAGCGCTCCAAGTACACCGGTGTCGAGCTCGACGGCAAGGTCGTCGGCATCCTCGGCCTCGGGAAGATCGGTCAGCTGGTCGCGCAGCGCCTGCAGCCGTTCGGCGTCGAGCTCATCGCCTACGACCCCTACCTGCAGCCGGCCCGCGCCGCCCAGATGGGTGTGCAGCTCGTCTCCCTCGAAGAGGTCCTCGAGAAGGCCGACTTCATCACCGTGCACCTGCCGAAGTCGAAGGAGACCGTCGGTCTCATCGGCGACCGCGAGCTGCACCTGGTCAAGCCCTCCGTGCGCCTGATCAACGTCGCCCGCGGCGGCATCATCGACGAGAACGCCCTCTACGCCGCCATCAAGGAGGGCCGCGTCGCCGGCGCCGGCATCGACGTGTTCGCCAAGGAGCCCTGCACCGACAGCCCGCTGTTCGAGCTGGACCGGGTCGTGGTGACGCCGCACCTCGGCGCCTCGACCCACGAGGCCCAGGAGAAGGCCGGCACCCAGGTCGCCCGCAGCGTGAAGCTCGCCCTCGCCGGCGAGTTCGTCCCGGATGCCGTGAACGTCCAGGGCGGCGCCGTCGCCGAGGACGTCAAGCCGGGCCTGCCGCTCACCGAGAGGCTCGGCCGCATCTTCACCGCCCTCGCGGGCGAGGTGGCGACCAGGCTCGACGTGGAGGTGCGCGGGGAGATCGCCGCACATGACGTCCGCGTGCTGGAACTGGCCGCCCTCAAGGGCGTCTTCACCGACGTCGTGACGGACGCGGTGACCTACGTCAACGCCCCGCTGCTCGCGAAGGACCGCGGCGTGGTGGTCGAGCTGGTGACCAGCGGGGAGAGCCCCGACTGGCGCAACCTCATCACCGTCAGGGGCGTGCTCGCCGACGGCCGCACGGTGTCGGTCTCCGGCACGCTGTCCGGCCCCCGGCAGATCACCAAGATCGTCGAGGTCAACGGCTTCGCGATGGAGATCGAGCCCACCGACCACCTGGCGTTCTTCACCTACACCGACCGGCCCGGCATCGTGGGCATCGTGGGACGCCTGCTCGGCGAGCACGGCGTCAACATCGCCTCCATGCAGGTCTCCCGGAACGTGAAGGGCGGCAAGGCCCTCATCGCTCTCACCGTCGACTCGGCCATCCCGTCCGACGTCGTGGAGCAGATCGGCGGCGAGATCGGCGCCGACAGCGGCCGTACGGTCGACCTGGAGGACTGAGCACGGCCGGCGGCCACGCGGTCGCCGTAGGACATATGGGGCAGGGAGCCGATCGCCGATCGGCTCCCTGTTCGTTTTTCTCCGCTCGTCCTTCCGAGGGCTACGCCGTCCGAGGGGTACGGCTGGGGCTCGGGATGCGAGAGAGCCGGATGTGGCTGGTCAGGCCGGTGATGCTTTTGGGATTCCGTCTCAACAAGTGAGATGCTAGGTCGTCCTACAAGATACTGGGGTAACCTGGCTGGAGATGACGCGCCAGGTGTTCGTACTCCTTACCTGCCGCGGCGGGGCCTGATCATGGCAGGCCGGCGACCCGCCGCGGTGTGCGGCGTGTGCCGGCCAATGGCTTCTCGGTTCCAAGACGCGTGATCCGCGCCGGAGCCCGAAAGTCATGAGCCCCGGGTTCGCGACCGGAATCCGCCTCCCAGCATTCCTTTCTTGGAGATGAGATCCGCCATGTACGAGATGTATCCCTGGAACCGCCCAGAAGACGCCGAAGACGAGGCCACCGCCGCGCTGCAGACCGCCCTCGACCGGCGTGACAACGGCGGCTCGCCGCAGCGCTGACGCTTCCCCCGATCGAGGGGTGGCCTTCACGGGGATCGGCCGGCCGGTCTAACCGGCCGGCGTGTCCCCGTCCAGTGCCAGGGCGAGTGCTCCGTAGAGGGGCGCGTCGTCTACGAAACGGGCCGCCACGATCTCCGGCGGGTACGGCACGGCCTGCCGTACGGCCTCGCGCAGGTGGGGCATGATCAGCGAGGCCGCGCCCATCATGCCGCCCCCGACGACGACGCGGGACGGATCGAGCGTGACGCAGAGATTGGCCAGGGCGAGCCCCAGCGCGTCGAAAGCGTCGTCGAGCAGGGTCCGCACGCGTGGCTCGTCGCCGCGTTCGAACAACTGGGCCGCGGTCACCGGACTGCCGAGCAGTTCGGTGCCGCGCCCGGCCAGCGCGACCCCGGAGACGTACTCCTCCAGATGCGCCCGGGCCGCGGCGGGCTCGGACACCTCCTGCTGCCGTGTCGTCACCCCGCCGGACCCGTCGGCCGGCCGTGGCACGCGCAGGTCGTCGGCATGGCGGGCGAGGTAGGCGATCTCGCCCGCGGCGCCGTGCGCACCCCGGATCACCCTGCCGTCGACGACGAGGCCGGCCGCGAGCCCGGTGCCGAGGTTGAGGTAGATCCCGTCACGTACTCCCGCGAGGTTGCCCCACCGCAGTTCGGCGGCCGTCGCGGCTTTCACGTCGTTGGCGACGAACACCGGCGTCCCGCCGAACTCCTGCCGCAGCAGGCCGGGGAGTGGCAGCCCCTCCCACCCCGGCACGTTGGGCGCGAGCCGTACGACGCCGTCGCGGACGATGCCGAAGGTGGACACGCCGACGGCGACCAGGTCCCCGGCCTGTGAGGCGACCAGGGCGCGGCAGGCCAGCACGGTGCGGCGCACCACCTCGGCCGCTCCCTCGAAGCCGCGGGTCTCCAGGCGTGTCACGGGCGGAGCCGTTCCCAGCGCCGCTTCCAGCGCGGCACCAGGAGCCGCTCCGGAAACCCCGGAAGCCGCCCCGGGGGGCACTCCCGCGGCACTCAGCGGTGCCACGGTGAGCGCCACCTTGGTGCCCCCGAAGTCGATGCCCAGCACATAGGGAAGCGGTTGCGTGGTTTCGCTCACGGGGTGCTGCCGCGCCGGGCGAGCGAGTCGATGGCCACAGCGAGGGCGAGGACCGCCGCGGTGACCATGTACCGGACGGAGGAGTCCACGCTCAGCAGGTACATGCCGTTCGTGATCGACTGGATGACCAGGATGCCCAGCAGCGCCGCGTAGGTCCGCCCCCGGCCGCCGAACAGCGACGTGCCGCCGATGACCGCCGCGGCGATCGCCATGAGGAGGATGTCGCTGCCGCCGGAGCCCTGGTTGACGGCCGACAGGCGGCTCGCCGACAGGATGCCGCCGAACGCCGCCAGCGTGGAGGAAAGGACGAACGCCAGCACCCGGATCCGGGTCACGCTGATGCCCGCCCGCCGGGCCGCCTCGACGTTGCCGCCCACGGCGTACATCCACCGGCCGAACGCCGTGTGCCGGAGCACGAGGTCGAAGGCGACCACTAGCGTCCCGAAGATCACCAGCAGGAGCGGCACGCCCCGGTCGGCCGACATGACCAGGACGGCTCCCGCCAGCACCACGGTGAGGCCGCCGATCTTGACGGCGGTCCACCACGCCGGCGGCACCGGAAGCTCCGCCGCGAGCCGCAGTCGCCGGTTGATCAGGCTCGACCCTCCGGAGACCAGGACCAGCAACGCGACGATGAACCAGGCCAGCCAGGGCGGCAGCCACGTGTCGCTCAGCTTCGCCACGAAGCCGTCGAAGGGCAGGTTGACGATGCCGCCCTCGCCGAGCAGGTAGAGCAGCAGGCCCTGCCAGCCGATCAGGCCCGCGAGCGTCACGACGAACGACGGCATCCTGAGCCGGGTGAACATGATCCCGTGCAGGAGGCCGACCAGCGCCCCGGCCGCCAGGGCGACGACGATCGCCAGGATCGGGTTCCAGCCCTGCCGTACGGACAGGATGGCCATGACGACGGCGCACAGGCCGCTGACCGAACCCGCGGACAGGTCGATCTCGCCCAGCAGCAGCACCATGATGATGCCGAGTGAGATCGTCCCCGTCGCCGCCATCTGCAGCGCCAGGTTGGTGAGGTTCTCCGGGGACAGGAAGTGCTCGTTGAGGGACCCGAAGACGACGGCGATCGCGATCAGGGCGCCGACCACCGGCCAGGCGCCGAGATCCCCGTGCCGCAGTCGCTCGATCGCCTCCTTCGGCGTGTACGGCTTGCGCGTGACCGTGGCGGCGTTCATGCGGCGGCTCCGGTGATGGCGGCCACGATCGACTCCTGGGTGGCGTCGGCCGTGCGGAACTCGCCGGCGTTGCGGCCGAGGCGCAGCACGACGACGCGGTCGCTGACCGCGCGCACGTCGGCGAGGTTGTGGGAGATGAGCAGCACGGCGAGGCCGCGCTCGCGCAGCCGCCTGATGAGGTCGAGGACCTGGGCGGTCTGCTCGACTCCCAGCGCGGCGGTCGGCTCGTCCAGGATGACCAGGCGAGGCTCGCCGATCAGCGCGCGGGCGATGGCCACCGACTGGCGCTGGCCGCCGGAGAGCATCGCCACGGGCACCCTGATGTCGCGGATGCGCACGTCGAGGGAGGTCAGCAGGTCGCGCGCGGATCGTTCCATCCGGATGTGGCTCAGCACCGACCCCTTCCGCAACTCGGACCCGAGGAAGAGGTTGGCCACGACGTCGAGGTTCTCGCAGAGCGCGAGGTCCTGGTAGACGGTCGAGATGCCGAGCCGCTGCGCGTCATGGGGGTCGCCGATGTGCGCGGGCTCGCCGTCGATCGCGACGCCTCCGGAGTCGGGGCTGACCACGCCGGCGATGACCTTCACCAGTGTCGACTTGCCGGCGCCGTTGTCCCCGACCAGGGCGACCACCTCGCCGGGGTGCAGGTCCAGGCTCACATCCTGGAGAGCCTGGACCGCGCCGTAACGCTTGGACACGTCTTTCGCGGAGATCATCTACTGGATGCCCGCCTTCGCGCACGCGTCCTTGAGCTCCGGAGTGCAGATGTCGGACGCCTTGTAGAAACCGTCCTTGACGATGGTTCCGGCGATCTTGTCCGCGGTGACGGGGATGGGGTCGAGCAGGAACGACGGGACACTCGCGGTGCCGTTGTTCACGGTCGTGGGCGCCGCCGGCTTCTCGCCCTTGGCCACCGAGACCGCCAGCTCGGCCGACTTCTCCGCCTCGGCCCTGATGTCGAGGTAGATGGTCATGTACTGGTCGCCGCTCAGGATGCGCTGCACGGCCGCGAGCTCGGAGTCCTGACCGGTGATCGGCGGCATGGCGCTGTAACCGGCGCGCTTCATCGCGGCGATCGCGCCGCTGGCCATGCCGTCGTTGGCGGACAGGACGCCCACGATGTTGTCACGGCCGAGGGCGGTGATGGCCTGCTCCATCTCCTGCTGCGCCTTGTCGGGGCTCCAGTCGGGGGTGTCGAACTCCCGGCCGATCTTGACCTTGCCGTCGAGGACGTTGTGCGCGCCCTTCTTGTAGTCGGCCGAGCTGGGGTCGGTCGGCGAGCCGTGGATCATCACGATCTGGCCCTTGTCCACCGTCCCCTTGGCGGTCAGCGCGTCCAGCAGGCCCTGACCCTGCATCTCGCCGACCCGGACGTTGTTGAACGACACGTAGTACTCGTAGCCGATGCCGGAGATCAGCCGGTCGTACGCGATGACCGGCACGTTCTTCTGCTTGGCCTGGTTGACCAGCGGCGCCACGGCCGCAGCGTCGACCGCGTCGAGCACCAGCACGTCGGCGCCCTGGGTCAGGGCCGCCTCGACCTGCTGCTGCTGTTTGGTGGCGTCCTGGTCGGCGTTGGAGTACAGGAGCTTGCAGTCCGCGCAGAGCGCCTTCACCTTCGCCTCGAACAGCGGCCGGTCGAAGGCTTCGTAGCGGGTCGTCTTCGACTCGGGCAGGAAGAGGGCGATGGTCTTGCCGCCGCCGCCCGTCTCCCCGGACTGTGTGGCGCCCGTGGTCGAACCGTTCCCGCAGGCCGCGGCGAGCAGAAGCGCCGCGGCGGATATGGCCAGCATTCCTCGACGCATTGGACACGATCCTTTCTCACGACCCGGAGGGTTGATAAGAAAGGTAATTTACTATCAGGTGGAATGACTAGGGGTTGGGGAAGATCACGTTCGCGGAGGCCGCATGGTGCAGGGCGATCCACTGATGATCAACTGGCCCGCCTTCCGCGGCGGGTATGTCAACCTTGGGAACGTGGTGAGTATGAGCGGCGGGACCGCCAACACGACCAGCCTGCTCAGGGTGATGAACGAGCGGGCGGTGTTCGGTGAGATCTTCCGGCTCGGCAAGGTCTCCCGGCCGGAGCTCGCTCAGGCCACCGGGTTGTCCAAGCCGACCATCTCCGTGGCGCTCGCCGATCTGGAGCGTGCCAAGCTGGTCCGCCCCGTCGGCCTGCGCACCGGCAACGCGGGCCGTGCCGCGCTGCTCTACGAGATCCGCCCCCAGGCGGGCTCGGTGCTGGCGGTCGACATCGGCAGGGCGTACGTCCGGCTCGCGCTCGCCGACCTGGTCGGCGACATCGTCGCGCGCAAGGACGAGCCGTCGCGCGCGGAGAGCTACGACGAGGTGCTCTCCCAGCTCTCGGGGATCGTCGACCAGCTCACCGCCGAGGCCGGGATGACCCGCGCGGACATCACGCTCAGCGTGTTCGGCACCCCCGGCATCCATGACAAGGAGACGGGCATCCTGCGGCTCGCCCCCAATCTCCCCGGCTGGGAGCAGCCAGGGGCGGTCGAGCGGCTCGCCGACGTGACCGAGTCGCCGTACGTCGTGGAGAACGACGTCGACCTCGCCGCGGTGGGGGAGGGCGCCTACGGCCTCGGCCAGGGCGTGTCCCACTTCGTCTACGTCTCCATCGGCACGGGAATCGGCATGGGCGTCGTCATCGACGGCAAGCTCTACCGCGGCTCCCAGGGGGCGGCAGGGGAGATCTCCTACCTGCCCGTCGGCGAGGGGGATCCGCTGGTCAACCCGGGGCGCGGCATGTTCGAGTCCGTCGCGTCGGCCGACGGGGTCGTCGCCGCGGCGGGACGGTTCGGCATGGTCGCGGCCACGGCCAAGGAGGTCTTCGACGCGGCCAGGGCGGGCGACGAGACCGCGGGGAAGGTCGTCGCCGCCGAGGCCGATCACGTGGCGCACGCGCTCGCGGGCGTCACCGCCGTCCTCGACCCCGAGTTGGTCGTGCTCGGCGGGGGGATCGGCGCACAGGCGGGTGACCTGCTGATCGAGCCCGTCGCCGGGCGGCTGGAGTCGCTCGTGGCCCTCAGGCCGCCGCGGATCGAGAGCTCCACCCTCGGGTCGGACGCGGTGCTCCTCGGCGCCCTGGCCTTCGGGCTCACCACCGCGCGCGACCTCGTCTTCGAGCGCGCGGTGGCCATGACGCCGCTCGGATAGTGAGACCGTTTGTTCGAGCTCCGAGACGAGCCGGTAGGGTACACGCATGGAGTCGAGCAGCATCCGCCTCGCGGTGATCCCCGGTGACGGGATCGGCACCGAGGTCGTCGCCGAAGGCCTCAAGGTCCTTCACGCAGCGGGCGTCAAGACGGAGACGGTCGAGTACGACCTGGGAGCCAGGCGTTACCACGCGAGCGGGGAGACCCTCCCCGACGGCGTCCTCGAGGAGCTTCGCGGCTTCGACGCGATCCTGCTCGGCGCGGTGGGCGACCCGAGCGTCCCGCCGGGCGTCCTGGAGCGCGATCTGCTGCTGCGGCTGCGTTTCGAGCTCGACCACTACGTGAACCTGCGCCCGGTCAAGCTCTTCCCGGGGGTGGAGACCCCCCTCGGCGGCGTCCGTCCCGAGGACATCGACATGATCGTCGTCCGCGAGGGCACCGAGGGCCTGTACGCCGGAGCCGGTGGCGTCCTGCGCCGCGGCACGCCGCAGGAGATCGCCACGCAGGAATCCCTGAACACGGCCTTCGGCGTCGAGCGCGTCGTCCGTTACGCCTTCGACAAGGCGCAGGCACGGCCGCGCCGCAAGCTCACCCTGGTCCACAAGACCAACGTGCTGACCTTCGCCGGCGACCTGTGGGCCCGTACGGTCGATCGGGTCAGCGTCGAGTATCCCGAGGTCACGACCGACTACTGCCACGTCGACGCGGCGTCGATGTTCTTCGTGAACCAGCCGCAGCGGTTCGACGTGATCGTCACCGACAACCTGTTCGGCGACATCCTCACCGACATCGGCGCGGCCGTCGCGGGCGGCATCGGGCTCGCGGCCAGTGGCAACGTCAACCCCTCCAGGACCACGCCGTCCATGTTCGAGCCGGTCCACGGCAGCGCGCCCGACATCGCGGGCCAGGGCAAGGCCGACCCGACGGCGACGATCCTGTCGGTCGCCATGCTCCTCGACCACGTGGGCCTCGCCGCCGCGGCGGCACGGGTCGAGCAGGCGGTGGCCGACGACCTGATCGGGCGTCAGGTGGCCGGATCAGACAGGCAGACCCGCGAGATCGGCGACGACATCGCCGCACGAGTAGCCGGCTGAAGCCGGGCCGCTCACCCCCTTCACAGCGCATGGCGGCCCGGTTAGGGCCACCATGCGCTTTTTCATACCCATCGGATGCCCTAGGTTTTCGTTAGCCGCTTCGTCGCACAATGAAGATGACGACGTAGAGAGAAGGATCCTCGCCATGACCACCCAGCTCAGCTTCGACGTGCAGCTCAACCAGCAGGCCCGCACCGTGGCCGAGCGCGAGCAGGTACTGGCGAACCCCGGCTTCGGGCAGACGTTCACCGATCACATGGTCTCCATCGACTGGACCGAAGGACGCGGCTGGCACGACGCCAGGCTCGAGCCGTACGGGCCGCTGGTCCTCGACCCCGCGACCTCGGTGTTCCACTACGCCCAGGAGCTTTTCGAGGGTCTCAAGGCCTATCGGCAGTCCAACGGGTCGATCGTCACGTTCCGCCCGTACGCCAACGCCGCCCGCTTCAACCAGTCCGCCCTCCGCATGGCGATGCCGGAACTGCCCGAGGACACCTTCGTCGAGTCGCTCGAACTGCTCGTCCAGACCGACCGCGACTGGGTGCCGACCACCGAGGGACACAGCCTCTACCTGCGCCCCTTCATGATCGCCACACAGGCCGGGCTCGGGGTGAACCACCCGTCGCGGAACTACCGGTACATGGTGATCGCCTCGCCGGCGGCGTCGTACTTCTCCGGCGGCGTGCGGCCGGTGTCGGTCTGGCTGTCGACCGAGTACACCCGGGCGGCTCCCGGCGGCACCGGGTTCGCCAAGTGCGGCGGCAACTACGCGGCGGCCTTCGTCGCCCAGCGCCAGGCCGTCGAGGAGGGCTGTGACCAGGTGGTCTGGCTCGACGCCTTCGAGCACCGCTGGGTCGAGGAGATGGGCGGGATGAACCTGTTCTTCGTCTTCGGCGACCGCCTCGTGACCCCGGCCCTGACCGGCACCCTGCTTCCGGGCATCACCCGCGACTCGATCCTGAGCATGGCGGGCGAGCTCGGGGTCAAGGCCGAGGAGGGCAAGATCTCCATCGAGGAGTGGCAGTCGGCCTGCGAGTCGGGGGAGCTCACCGAGGTCTTCGCGTGCGGGACGGCCGCCGTCGTCACGCCCGTGGGCACGGTCAAGGGATCCGACCGCGGCTGGACCGTCGGCGACGGCACCCCCGGCCCGGTCACCCTCAAGATCCGCGAAGAGCTCATGGGCATCCAGTTCGGCACCCGCCCCGACACCCACAACTGGGTCCGCAAGATCTGCTGAGCTGCCACAACCCTTGTGGTGATCATGCACAGGTTCGTGGCGAGGGCGGCTGAGCTGCCACAACCCTTGTGGTGATCATGCACAGGTTCGGGAGGAGCATCCGTGACCTGCGCATTCACCATTCGTGATCATGCATGAATTCGGTGGAAGGCCGCCGACCTGGCCTTCCACCATCCGTGATCATGCACACGCCGGAGTCAGTTCTTACGGACCAGGGTGAGCCCGTCGGCGATCGGCAGCAGCACGCTGGTCACTCGGGAATCACCCGCCACGAGGTCGTTGAACGCACGCATCCCCGGCACATTGCCTCCGTTGGAGGCGTCGGTGATTTTGCCGTGCTGCAGCGTGTTGTCCACGGCGATCAACCCGCCCGGCGCGAGCCGTACGAGGATCTCCTCGTAGTAAACGGGGTAGCCGGCCTTGTCCGCGTCGATGAACGCGAAGTCGATCCACTCCTCGCGAGGCAGTGCCCGCAACGTCTCGGCCGCCGGGCCGAGGCGAAGCTCGATCTTGCCGGCCACGCCCGCCTTGTCCCAGTAGCGGCGCGCGATCGACGTCCATTCGTCGCTCACGTCGCAGGCCAGAAGGTGCCCGTCGGACGGCAGGCCCCGGGCGATGCAGATCGACGAGTAGCCGGTGAAGGTCCCCGCCTCGACGGCCTGCCGTGCTCCGGTGAGCTGGACGAGCATGGTGAGCAGCGTGCCCTGCTCGGGGGCGATCTGCATGCCGGCGTTCCCGCCGGTGATCCGCAGAGTCTCCTCCGCCAGGCCGAGCAGCAGGTCGTCGGGCGGGTCGGTGTGCGAGGCGGCGTACTCGGCCACGGCGATGTCGATGAAATTGGCAGCCTTCATGGTGACCACCCTAGACAACGCCGATCGCGAGAAGCAGGGCGATTCGGACATGCTTCGCACCGCGTTCACACCGCCCCGGCGGCGGTCCGAAGGCCGCCGTCGCGGTAGGCCGCCGTCTCGTCATTCGAGATCGATGTGCCAGATGCTGAAGTCGTATGGCAGACTGCAAGGCACTATGCGCTTCGGTCTGCTCATTATCAGCAGGCGCGCCGGCTAAAGGACAACGCCGGCGCGCAGACCTCTCACGTCCGTGGGGGGTCTTTTTGTTTGGCCGGAAACCCCGGGAAGCGCGCGCGGCGACATGAACACCCGCGAAGGAGACAGAGCAATGGCCGATGACGGCTTCCATGTGTATGACACGACGCTCCGTGACGGCGCCCAGCAGGAGGGGCTCAATCTCACGGTGGCCGACAAGCTGGCGGTCGCGCGGCACCTGGACGGCCTCGGCATCGGCTTCATCGAAGGCGGCTGGCCCGGCGCCAACCCCAAGGACACCGAATTCTTCCGGCGGGCCCGAACAGAGCTCGACCTGAAGCACGCGCAACTCGCCGCGTTCGGCGCGACCCGCCGGGCCGGAGTGAAGGCCGCCGACGATCCATTGGTGGCCGCCTTGCGCGAGTCCGGCGCGCCGATCGTGACCCTTGTCGCCAAGAGCCACGACCGGCACGTGGAGCTGGCCCTCCGGACGACACTTGAGGAGAACCTCGCGATGATCCGCGACACGGTCTCCCATCTGCGCACGGAGGGCCAGCGCGTCTTCCTCGACGCCGAGCACTTCTTCGACGGCTACAAATCGAACCCGGCGTACGCGCTGGAGGTCCTCCGTACCGCGGCGGAGGCCGGGGCGTCGGTGATCGCGCTCTGCGACACCAACGGCGGCATGCTGCCCGACGAACTCGCGGGCGTCGTCCACGCGGCGGTGGGCACGGGCGCCCGGATCGGCATCCACTGCCACGACGACACCGGCTGCGCGGTGGCCAACACCCTCGCCGCGGTCGCGGCCGGCGCGACCCACGTGCAGGGCTGTGCCAACGGCTACGGCGAGCGCGCCGGGAACGCCAACCTGTTCACGGTGGTCGCCAACCTGCAGCTCAAAAAGGGTTTCGACCTCGTCCCCGCGCAGTCGCTCGGAGACATGACGCGCATCGCCCACGCGATCACCGAGGTGACCAACGTCACGCCCAACTCGCACCAGCCGTACGTCGGGACCTCGGCGTTCGCGCACAAGGCAGGGCTGCACGCGTCGGCGATCAAGGTCGATCCCAACCTCTACCAGCACATCGACCCCGCGGAGGTCGGCAACGACATGCGGATGCTGGTGTCCGACATGGCCGGCCGGGCGTCGGTCGAGCTCAAGGGCCGCGAGCTGGGCTACCAGCTCAGCGGCGACCAGTCCCGCCAGCTCGTCGACCGGGTCAAGGAGCTGGAGTCCCGCGGGCACACGTTCGAGGCGGCGGACGCGTCGTTCGAGCTCCTGCTGCGCGACACGGTCTCAGGCGAGCGGAAGCGGCACTTCTCGGTCGAGTCGTGGCGGGTGATCGTCGAACGGCGTCCCGCCGGGGACATCGTCAGCGAGGCCACCGTCAAGCTGCACGCCAAGGGCGAGCGGATCGTCGCCACGGGCGAGGGCAACGGCCCCGTCAACGCGCTTGACAAGGCCGTACGGCTGGCCCTCGAGCAGCTCTACCCGGAGCTCGCGGCGGTGCAACTGGTCGACTTCAAGGTGCGCATCCTGGAGGGCACGCTCGGTACGGACGCGGTCACCCGCGTGCTGATCACTTCAAGCGACGCCACCGGCGAGTGGGCGACCGTGGGCGTCGACGAGAACATCATCGAGGCCTCGTGGCACGCGCTGGAGCAGGCCGTGACGTACGGGCTCCTGCGCGCGGGACACACTGCCTGATCGTTCGGGCCCGGCCCGCGAGGGAGTCGGGGCCCGGCCGCGGAGATCAGGACTCGCGGGGCGCGGCGCTCTGGACGACCTCGAAGGACCACAACTCCGATCCGGAGGCGGCCGGGCCCTGTCCGTGACCGTGGCCCTGCCCCTGGGCCTGCCCGTGACCGTGGCCCTGCGCGCCGGCCTCCGCCGCCGCCCGGGCGTGGCCCGCCTGGAACGCCTGGCTCTGCTGCCAGCGCTGGAAGTCCTCCTCGCTCCGCCAACGGGTGTAGACGAGGTAGCGGTCCGTGCCCTCGACGGGGCGCAGAAGCTCGAACCATTCGAACCCGTCGGAGGACTCGACCATCCCGGCGCGGTTGGCGAACCGCTTCTCCAGTTGCTCGCGCATCTCCCCGGGCACAGTCAGCACATTGATCTTCACGACCGAAGGCACATGGACTCCCGTACGACTCGATGCTCGTCTGACCGGTGACCCCTCGGGCACCAAGGACCACCTTACGGCGACCGTACGGCCCGGCCTGGCGGGCGGCTCGCCGCGAAGCGAAACTCGAGTGTGACCACTCGTCGATCGGCACTAGGCTCGTGACGTGCGTATCGCGAGGTTCTCCACAGGCGACGGGGTCGCTTTCGGAGTGGTGGAAGAGGGCGAGCAGGTCATCGCCAAGATCGACGGTCATCCCTTCGGCGGGATCCAGCTCACGGGTGAGCGGTATCCGCTGGCGGAGGTCCGGGTGGTCGCCCCGATGTTGCCGAGCAAGGTCATCGCGATCGGCCGCAACTACGCCGACCACGCCAAGGAGATGGGCAACGAGGCTCCGGCAGAGCCGATCGTGTTCCTCAAGCCCAACACGTCGGTGATCGGGTCGGGCGAGGCCATCGCGTACCCGGAGAAGCTGTCCGAGAGGGTCGACTTCGAGGGCGAACTCGCCGTGGTCATCGGGCGGCTGTGCCGTGAGGTGCCGGTCGAGCGCGCATTCGACGTGATCTTCGGTTACACCTGCGCCAACGACGTGACCGCCCGTGACCTCCAGTCCAAGGACGGTCAGTGGACGCGGGCCAAGGGCTTCGACACGTTCTGCCCGCTGGGCCCGTGGATCGAGACCTCGCTCGACCCGAGCGACCTCGCGCTCACCACTACCGTCAACGGCGAGCTTCGGCAAAGCGCGCGCACGTCGCTGCTGCTCCACGACATTCCCGCGCTCATCGCGCACGTCAGCGCCTTCATGACCCTGCTGCCCGGGGACGTCATCCTGACGGGCACTCCCGCCGGGGTCGGCCCGCTGTCCGTCGGCGACGAGGTCAGCATCGGCATCGAAGGAATCGGAACTCTCACGAACCGGGTGGTCTCACGTGACTAGGGTGCGCTTCGCCCCCTCGCCCACCGGCATGTTCCACGTCGGCGGGGCACGCTCCGCGCTGTTCAACTGGGCGCTCGCCGAGCAGTCCGGCGGCACCTTCGTCCTGCGCATCGAGGACACCGACGCGGCGCGCAACCGGCCGGAGTGGACGGAGGGCATCATCTCGGCCCTCGCCTGGATCGGCATCAACGGCGACTCGCCCCACTTCGAGGGTCCCTACTTCCAGTCGGCCTACGAGCAGCAGCACCGCGAGGCCGCGGCGAAGCTGCTGAAGGACGGGCGCGCCTACCACTGCACCTGCACGCGCGACGAGGTCAAGGCCAGGACGGGCTCCGAGCACCAGGGCTACGACGGCTTCTGCCGGGACCGGGGTCTGGCCGAGGGCGCGGTTCGCTTCCGCACGCCCGACGACGGCGTCACCGTCGTGGAGGACAAGGTCCGCGGCCGGGTCGAGTTCCCGAACTCGGCCATGGAGGACTTCGTGATCGTCCGCGGCGACGGCTCGCCGCTGTTCGTCCTCGCCAACGTGGTCGACGACATGGAGATGCGGATCGACCGCGTCGTCCGGGCCGAGGAGCACCTGTCGAACACGCCCAAGCAGCAGCTTCTCTGGGAGGCGCTCGGCGCCGAGCCGCCCCAGTGGGCGCACGTGCCCGTGATCGTCAACGAGAAGCGGCAGAAGTTGTCCAAGCGTCGCGACAAGGTCGCCCTGGAGTCCTACCGGGACGAGGGCTACCTCGCGGAGGCGATGGTCAACTACCTGATGTTGCTCGGCTGGTCGCCCGGTGACGACCGCGAGATCCTGCCCTGGTCGGAGATGATGCCGCTGTTCCGGCTGGAGGACGTCAACCAGTCGCCGGCGTTCTTCGACGAGAAGAAGCTGCGGGCCTTCAACGGCGAGTACATCCGGGCGCTGCCGCTCGACATCTTCGTCGCCCGCTGCGAGCCGTGGCTGGACCCGTCCTGGGACCGGGGCGTGTTCGGCAGGGTGGCGGAGCTGGCCCAGACTCGGATCGCGGTGCTCTCGGAGATCACGGCCAACGTCGACTTCCTCTTCCTGGAGGAGCCCGCCTTCGACCAGGCGTCCTGGGACAAGGCGATGAAGCCGGGCGCGGCGGAGATCATCTCCGGCTACGCCGAGCGGCTGGAGACGGTCAGCTGGGACGCGGAGTCGCTCAAGGCCGCTCTGGAGGAGGTCGGCGCCGAGCGGGGGCTCAAGCTGGGCAAGGCCCAGGCCCCGGTGCGGGTCTCGATCACGGGCAGGACGGTCGGCCTGCCGCTGTTCGAGTCCATCGAGGTCCTCGGCCGAGCCCGCTCCCTCGACCGCCTCCGCACCACCCTGACCAAACTCACCTGATCCCCCCCTTCCCCGGGGCGTGATCATGCACGGGTTCGTGAAAGTAGGCCTTGAGCTGGCCGAACACCGGGCGTGATCATGCGCAGGTTCGGGGTTTGGGTGCATGACCTGCACCGACCTCAATCGTGATCATGCGCAGGTTCTTGTTCATGAGGCCTGACCAGGCCGGACGTCTTTCGTGATCATGCACAAGTTCGCGGGAGCATGCCATGAGCTGCCCGTATGCCGTTCGTGATCATGCACTCGGCGGCCCTTGTGGTCTATAGCGACCGGCGGTGGTCGCACTTGCCGAGTGCATGATCACCAATGATGATGCTCCTGGTCAGGGGTCGCTTAGAAGAATGTGCGCATGATCACGTGCGGGGGGTTCGCAGCTCAGGAGCCTCGCGGCCGAACTCGTGCATGATCACGTTTGAGATCTGCGCTGGTCAGCGGGCAACTTTACGAACTTGTGCATGATCACGCTCGGGGTTTGGGCAGGCCGCGGGGCACATGCGCGAGCCTGTGCATGATCACCCATCACTACCGTCATCACCCACCGCTACCCCCATCACCCACCGCTACCACCGTTACCTACCGCTGCCACCGTCACCCGCGGCTACCACTACCACCCACCGCTGCGCACAGTTAGAGGAGGCCGCGGCGGGTGAGGAGGGGGGTGATCTCCGGGTCCCGTCCGCGGAAGTTCCGGAAGGCCGTGAGCGCGTCGACGCTGCCGCCCTTCGACAACAACTCCCGCCGGAACTTGTCGCCGTTCTCACGCTGGAGGCCGCCGTTCTCCTGGAACCACTCCACCGTGTCGGCGTCGAGCACTTCGCTCCAGATGTAGGAGTAGTAGCCGGCGCTGTAGCCGCTCGCCCAGATGTGAGCGAAATACGTGCTCCGATAGCGGGGAGGCACGGCCGCAAGGTCCACTCCGGCGCGCTTCAGCGCCTCCGCCTCGAACCGCTCCGCCTCGCCGCCCGTGTAGGCCGTGTGCCAGGCCCAGTCGAGCAGGGTGGCGGCCAGGTACTCCACGGTCGCGAACCCCTGGTTGAACTTCTGCGCCTCCAGCATGCGGTCCACGAGTTCCTGCGGCATGGGCTCGCCGGTCTCGTAGTGCTTCGCGTAGTTCGCCAGGATCTCCGGATCGGTCGCCCACATCTCGTTGACCTGTGACGGGTACTCCACGAAGTCACGCGGCACGGCCGTACCCGAGAAGCGCGGGAACCTGACGTCGGAGAACAGGGCGTGCAGGGCATGCCCGAACTCGTGGAACATCGTGTTGACCTCGTCGAAGGTCATCAGGGTCGGCTCACCCTTGACGATGTTGAGGTTGTTGACCACGACGGGCCCGGTGCCCAGGAGCGCCGACTGCTTGACCAGGCTGTTCATCCACGCGCCGCCCCGCTTGGAGGCCCTGGCGTGGAAGTCCCCGAGGAAGAGGCCGAGCGGTGTGCCGTCCTCGTTGAAGACCTCGAAGACCCGAACATCCGGGTGGTATCCGTGTAGATCGGACCGCTCGGTGAAGGTGATGCCGTACAGCCGGGTCGCGGCGTGGAAGACGCCCTTCTCCAGGACGGTGTTCAGCTCGAAATACGGCCGCATGCTGGCGCTGTCGATGTCGTAGCGCGCCTTTCGCACCTTCTCGGCGTAGAAGGGCCAGTCCCACGGCTGCACGGCGTGTCCGGCGATCTCCTCGAGGTCGGACTGCTCCTTGCGGGCGTTCGAGACGGCCGGGGGAACGAGTCTGTCGAGCATGTCCGTGACGGCCTGGGTCGTCTTGGCCGTCTGGTCGGCCAGGACGTACTCCGCGTGGTTCGCGTATCCGAGCAGGCCCGCCCGCTCCTGCCGTAGCGTGGCGATCTCGGTGATCAGCCCGGCGTTGGCGGCGCCGCGTCCGGTGGACGCCTCGTGGATCCGCTGCCGCAGCGACCGGTCGGTCAGCTCCGTGAGGTACGGCTGGCTGGTCGGCAGCACGAGTGTCACCAGGTACTCGCCGTCGAGGCCGCGCTCCTTCGCGGTCTCCTGGAGCCCCTGCACCGCGTCGGCCGACAGCCCGTCGAGCTCCGAGACGTCGTCGACGACCACGGCCCGCGCGTTGGTGTCGGCGAGGAGGTTCTGCTGGAACGTCGTCGCCAGCGTGGAGAGCCGCTCGTTGAGCAGCCTGAGGCGCTCCTGGTCCTCCCGGTCGAGTACGGCCCCCGCCCGGGTGAAGTCCGTGAGATACCGATCGAGCAGCCAGCGCTGCTCCTCATCGGCCGCCTCGACCGCCTGGATGCGGGCGAAGAGCTTCGCGTTGAGGTGGACGGCGTCGGCGTGCTTGGCCAGCCTGGGCGTGATGTCCTTCTGGACCTCCTGAACGCCCGGAGTCGCGTCGGAGGACACCTGGTTGAAGAAGACCGTGGAGACCCGGTCCAGGAGCTCTCCAGACCTTTCCAGGGCCTCGATGGTGTTCGCGAACGTCGGCGGCTCCGGATCGTCCGCGATCGCCGTCACCTCGGCGAGATGCTCGGCCATGCCCTGCTCGAACGCCGGCGCGTAGTGCTCCTCCCTGATCTCCCGGAACGGAGGCAACCGGTAGGGGAGCGGGCTGGTGCTCAAGAAGGGATTCGCATCCGGCGTCATCGGTGACGACTCCTCACAGGGGTGCTGACGTGTGGTTCCACCCTCGCATAAGTCAAGCTCACGCTGTGATCGCAGGACGCGCGAGAATCGTTTTGGTGGTGGGTCCCAAGCTGGGCTATTCTTTCGGAGTCGCAAGCGGCCCCTGTGGTTCGCGAGCAGATGGGGTATGGGGTAATTGGCAGCCCGGCTGATTCTGGTTCAGCTAGTCTAGGTTCGAGTCCTGGTACCCCAGCTGGATCCCCCCATGGGATTCTGCTGGATAAGATGCAGTGCGAAGGTCCCGTCGTCTAGTGGCCCAGGACGCCGCCCTCTCAAGGCGGTAGCGGCGGTTCGAATCCGCTCGGGACTACTCACTGCGCAAGGCTCCGTCGTCTAGTGGCCTAGGACGCCGCCCTCTCAAGGCGGTAGCGCCGGTTCGAATCCGGTCGGGGCTACAAACTCGGGTAGAACCCTCGGACGCTCCTGTCCGGGGGTTTTTCGCTGTTTTCCGACATTTCACCCGCCCACGCGCCCACCCCGCCGCCCGCTGTCCATCGCGACTCTTCGCGGCCTCGCAAGCTGTCCGGCATCATCCGCCGTCTCCGACATTGACTGGACAGCGCCGCTATCCAATAATTGGAGAGCGAAGCTATCCAATGGAGGTGTCCGTGTTCACGTTGCTGATGGACGGCCGGGAGGACCGGGTCGAGAGTCTGACCGTTCCGCACGGCGAAGCGATCTTCGGGTGGGTGCGCAAGCCGCATGGCTGGTGCCGCGACGACGCGTGCATACCCGCTTTCCGTGCGGCCGAGGTCGAGACGCCGGAGGGTGTCGACCTCGCCGGGTTCGCCGGGCTGCTGGGCCGGATCGCGGTGGTCGATCCCGTCGAGCGGCTGATCGCGGTTGGCGAGGCCCAGAGGCTCGGCCCGGACGAGGCGCCGGATTTCACGCTCGACGGCTTTTCCCTCCGAGAGGCGCGAGGCAGCAAGATCGCGCTCGTCTTCTGGGCCTCCTGGTGCGGTTGCCGCTATGACCTGGCCGCGTGGGACGAGCTCCACGAGGAGCTCTCGCCGAGCGGGCTCACCGTCGTCAGCGTCTCCCTCGATCGTGATCCCGAGGACGCCCGGCCGTGGATCGAGGGCCTGGAGCATCCGTCGCTGATCGACGCCGAGGGCTCGGTGGCGGAGCTCTACAACGTCGTCAACGTGCCGACCGTCGTATGGATCGACGAGGAGGGCCGGATCGCGCGGCCGCAGGACACCATGACCGCGACGGACACGTTCCGTGAGATGAACGGCCTGTCCTCCGAGGACGCCAAGAACGCCCTCCGGAGGTGGGTCCTCGACGAGGAGTCCGGCCTGACGCCGGAGGTCGTACGGGAGCATCTGCGGATCCCGACGGAGGAGGAGCGCCGCGCGCGCCTGCACGCGCGGCTCGCCGCGTGGCTGTTCCGCCATGGCCGTACGGCTCCCGCACAGGGACACGCTCGCGAGGCGGCGGAGCTCGCGCCGCACGATGTGGCCGTCAGGCGGAGCCTGATGCCGCTGAGCGGGGCCGACCCCTTCGGCGACGAGTACTTCAGGCTCAGGGACGAACTGGAGGCCAGGGGGGTGGCCATCTACCGCCCGCTGCCGGACTGGTCGGGGGGAGGCGCCGCAGCGGAGGTACGCGCCTGAGGGAACCCGCGGCTTTCGATTGCGTTCGGCGGCACCTGGGTTCCAAACTTAGACCCATGACGACGACCGCCAACTCGCGAACGCATTCCTGGTTTCCCCCGACCCCGGCCACTGGGGAGCTCAGCGGGCTGGACTTCCTCCGCGCCCTGATCGACGGGGAGATCCCGCCCCCGCCGATCGCCGGCACGCTCGGCTTCACCCTCGTTCACGTGGAGCCGGGCAAGGCGATCTTCGAAGGGGAGACCGGTGAGCACCTGTACAACCCGCTGGGCTCGATCCACGGCGGCTACTACGCCACCCTGCTCGACTCGGCCCTCGGCTGCGCGGTGATGACCCGGCTACCGGCCGGCCGGGGCTACACCACCACACAGTTGGGGGTCCACATGATCAGGCCGGCGTTCGCCCACACCGGAGTCCTCCGCTGTGAGGCGAACACCGTGCACGTCGGAAGGACGACCGCCACCGCGGAGGCGCGGCTCGTGGGCGCGAACGACGGCAAGCTCTACGCCCACGGCACGACGGCCTGCGCTATTTTCCCGACCGCGCCTTGAACAGGGCCCGCTTGGCGGCCTTGCCCACCTGCTGGTCCGGGTGGGCGTCGCCCACGGCCTCCAGCAGCTCCTCCAGGTGCGGGTGAGGGACCTTCCAGATCACGTCGAGCAGGCCGATGATCGTCTGCGCCGTGCCGATGTCGTGGAGGCTGCTCACGAACTCGGTGCGGCCGAGACCCGCTGAGATCGTCCACATGTCGAGGATCAACCAGTGCGTGTCCGCCTGGGTGGGCTCGAGAGCGTCCTCGGCGTCGAGTTGGGCGAGGTGGGTCGCGGCGTACGGCCGGAGCGAGGCCTCCTCGAGCGCCTCGCGCCAGGCCGGTACGGCGGCCTCGCCGAGGGAACCCACCATGCTGGCCGCCTGGACCCGGATGAGGGCGTCGGCCTCGTCCTCCGCGGCGGCGGCCAGGAGTTCGGAAGCCGCGCGACCGGGGTCGCGAAGGGCCATCCAGGCGGCGAACTCGGCGTCGGCCTCCTCTTCAGGCAGGTCGGCGCTGAACGACAGCAGATCGAGGGCCGTCATCGCGTCGATCGCCGGACGGGCGTCCACCTCGATGTCCGCCTCATCGATCATGTGCACGACGCCTTCGGTGCCGAGCGGCGTCAGTGTGACATCGCTGTCCTCGACGGTGACCATTCCGTAGCCCGTGAGCCAGGCGATGACGGGGGCGAGCGGGTCGCCGGCGGCGGCCCACGCGTCCGTGCCGAGATCGTCGTACTCGGCCGTGGCCTCGGCCAGCTCGTCTCGCAACTCGTCGAGAGAGCGGCTGCCGCCGTTGAGCAGGACCCTGATCAGCAGTGCCCGGGTGAGCCCGGAAAGGGCCAGTGTCAGGTCGTCGTCGTCGAGTTCGGGGTCGCCGTAGTCGATCGAGTGCAGACCGAGCATCCAGACGTCCAGGGCGTCCTCGTCGTCCTCGAACGGCCAGGCGGCGGTGTCGGAGTCGACGCTCACGGTGTCTTCGCCGTCGGGAGCGATGAACTCCAGATCGATGGCGAGGTTCCAGATGTTCCAGAGGGACTGCGGCTCGGACAGGCCGAGCACCTTGACGGCGTCGGCGACCTCCTCGTCGCTGAGCAGGGTCTCCTCGCCGACCTTGCGGCCCGTGCCGACCCACAGCGCCAGATCGCGCGCCTGGCCGACGAGCCCGACCTGGCGGGCGGCCCCGGCCAGCTCGGAGTCGGGCCGCAACCGGATGGTGGGGAGGTCGGAGATCTCGTCGGCGAAGGGCTCGAAGTCGCCGAGGCTCTCGTCCTCGTCGAGCTCGTCCTCCTCCTCGTCCCAGTCCCGCTCGGAGAGTGCGTCCTCCATCGCGTCGACGAAGTCGTCCTCGAGTTCGTCGAGCTCCTCGATCAGGCCCTCCAGCGTGTCCGAGCCGGCCGACAGGTGGCCGGTCGAGGACAGGAAGGTCAAGTACGCCCGGAGGGCCGGCACCATGCCGTCCGCGGCGGCGTCGGGATCCTCGACGGCCTGCGGCATCCGCTCCAGAAGCAGGTTGCGCAGATCCTGTCGTTTCCACAGCCCTGCGTCGCCCTTGACGTCCAGGCGATGCCACAGCGCGGCCGGGCCCACGAGGTCAGGGTCACTGCCCGGTGCGTTGGCCGGCGCCCAGAGGATGAATTCTTGGAGCAGGGGACGCAGTTCAGCGGCGGCTGCCTCGATGCGATCTGTCACCCCGCCAGCCTAGGGCCAACAGCCGCAGCTCTCTAATCAGTTAGCCCGCCGCATCGCCTCGGTGATCCTCTCGGCCGCGGCGAGGACGGGGGCGGCGTGCATACGGCCGGGCGTGCGGGTGAGGCGCTCGATCGGACCTGACACCGAGACGGCCGCGATCACCTTGCCGCCGGCGCCGCGGATGGGGGCGGAGACGCTGGCCACGCCTTGTTCGCGCTCGCCGACGCTGTGGGCCCAGCCCCTCCTGCGTACGCTCGCGAGGGTGGCGGCGGTGAACTTGGCTCCCCGCAGCCCGCGGTGCAGCCGGTCGGGCTCCTCCCAGGCGAGGAGGATCTGCGCCGCGGATCCGGCGGTCATCGGCAGCGCCGACCCGACGGGAACCGTGTCGCGCAGGCCGCTCGCCCGCTCCGCCGCGGCGACGCAGACGCGCTCGTCCCCCTGGCGGCGGTAAAGCTGCGCGCTCTCCCCGGTGAGGTCGCGGAGGTGGATGAGGACGGGCCCGGCCACCGCGAGCAGCCGGTCCTCTCCCGCCGCGGTGGACAACTCCGACAACCGGGGTCCCAGAACGAATCGTCCCTGCGTGTCGCGGGAGACGATGCGATGGTGCTCCAGCGCCACCGCGAGCCGGTGTGCCGTGGGCCTGGCAAGTCCGGTCGCCTGGACCAGCTGTGCGAGGGAAGCGGGGCCCGCCTCCAGGGCGTTGAGTACGAGAACCGCCTTGTCGAGTACTCCGACCCCGCTAGAGTTGTCCATACCCCGATACTGCCGTCTCGGTATCCGAGATGCAAACCCAATACGGGAACACAGCGGGTACAGTGTCCATATCCCGATATTTCCGTCTCATCATCAGAGATGCCGGGGTAGAGCGCAAGGAGGCGTCACAATCATGGGCCGCACACTGGCTGAAAAAGTCTGGGAGAAGCATGTCGTCCGCCGCGCAGAGGGCGAACCCGACGTGCTCTACATCGACCTGCACCTCATCCACGAGGTGACCAGCCCGCAGGCCTTCGACGGCCTGCGTCTCAGCGGCCGGACCGTGCGCCGTCCCGACCTCACGATCGCCACCGAGGACCACAACGTCCCGACCGTGCTCGGTCCCATCGCCGACCTGGTGTCGCGCACCCAGGTCGAGACCCTGCGCAAGAACACCGCCGAGTTCGGCATCCGGCTCCACCCCATGGGGGACGCGGGCCAGGGCGTCGTGCACATCATCGGCCCCCAGTTCGGTCTCACGCAGCCCGGCATGACGGTCGTCTGCGGCGACTCCCACACCTCCACGCACGGCGCCTTCGGGGCGCTGGCCTTCGGCATCGGCACCTCCGAGGTGGAGCACGTGCTGGCCACCCAGACTCTGCCCGCCTACCGGCCCAAGACGATGGCGATCGAGGTCGCCGGCCAGTTGCCGGTCGGCGTGACGGCCAAGGACCTGATCCTCGCCATCATCGCCCAGATCGGCACGGGCGGCGGCCAGGGCTACATCGTGGAGTACCGCGGCGAGGCCGTGCGCAAGCTCTCCATGGAGGGCCGGATGACGGTCTGCAACATGTCGATCGAGGCCGGGGCCCGAGCGGGGATGATCGCGCCCGACGAGACGACGTTCGAGTACCTTCGCGGCCGGCCCCACGCCCCCACGGGGACGGCGTGGGACGAGGCCGTCGAGTACTGGAAGAGCCTGCGCACCGACGACGACGCCGAGTTCGACAAGGTCGTGCACATCGACGCCTCGACGCTGACGCCCTTCGTCACGTGGGGGACCAACCCCGGCCAGGGTGTGCCGATCGGCTCCGCCGTACCGTCGCCTGAGGACTTCGCCGACCCGGTCCAGCGGTCCGCCGCGGAGCGGGCGCTGGAATACATGGGGCTGGCCGCCGGCACACCGCTCCGGGACGTCGAGGTGGACACGGTCTTCGTCGGGTCCTGCACCAACGGCCGGATCGAGGACCTTCGCGCCGCGGCCGACATCCTGCGCGGCCGCACGGTCGTGACCCGCACGCTGATCGTCCCCGGGTCGATGCAGGTCAAGAAGGCCGCCGAGGAGGAGGGCCTGCACGAGGTGTTCAAGGCCGCCGGCGCCGAGTGGCGCGAGGCGGGCTGCTCGATGTGTCTCGGAATGAACCCCGACACGCTCAAGCCGGGGGAGCGCAGCGCCTCGACCTCCAACCGCAACTTCGAGGGCCGTCAGGGCAAGGGCGGACGGACCCACCTGGTGTCGCCGCAGGTCGCCGCCGCGACCGCCGTCACCGGCCGGCTCACCGCCCCCGCCGACCTCTGATCCCGGCCCGTTCCTAGGAGAGAACACTCATGGACGCCTTCACCACCCACACCGGCCGGGCCGTGCCGCTGCGCCGTAGCAACGTCGACACCGACCAGATCATCCCGGCCGTCTGGCTCAAGCAGGTCAGCCGTACGGGCTTCGAGAACGGCCTGTTCTCCGCCTGGCGCGAGGACCCGGCCTTCGTCCTGAACGACCCGGTCTACGAGGGCGCCTCGATCCTCGTCTCCGGCCCCGACTTCGGCACCGGATCCTCCCGCGAGCATGCGGTCTGGGCGCTCCAGCAGTACGGCTTCCGCGTCGTCATCTCCGCGAGGTTCGGCGACATCTTCCGGAACAACTCCACGAAGATGGGCCTGCTGCCGGTCGTGCTCCCCGCCGACGTCGTCGAGCGCGTCCAGGCCGCGGTCGAGGCGGACCCGGCCGCCGAGGTGACCGTCGACCTCGTCGAGCGGCAGGTACGGCTTGGCGATCTGGTGGCGGAGTTCGAGATCGACGACTACACGCGGTGGCGCCTGATGGAGGGCCTGGACGACATCGGGCTCACTCTGCGTCACGCGGACGACATCGCGGAGTATGAGAACGGCCGCCAGCGGTGGCTGCCGACGACCGTCTGAACGATCTTCAGAGCGTATATTGCCTGCTGGCACGGCGACTGTGTGATGCGCAGCGCCGTGTCGGCGCGCTAGCCTTACCACAGGAGAAGCGGTGCGCCCGATTCGACGGTGCTCGCCATCTGTGACGTGGCATATCGGGACATAACCCATGCGGCTCGCCCGGCCGGACGCCTTCATCGCCTGTCTGGACGGCGCATTCGACACGCCGAGCAGGCGAAACATGCCCCCCGGTGATTGAGTCCCGCGCCCTCGTCCCCTAATTTCAAGCGCGTAAGGGGGAGGAACCAATGAACAAAAAAGAACTCGTCGACGCGATCATCGACCGCGTAGGTGACCGGAAGACGGCCACAGAGGCCGTCAACGCGGTACTCGACGCGATCCAGCAGGCCGTCGCAAGTGGTGACAAGGTTTCGATCACCGGCTTCGGCGCTTTTGAGATGGTGCACAAGCCCGCCCGTACGGCGCGCAACCCTTCGACCGGCGACCCGATCAAGGTTGCGGAGAGCTGGGCGCCGAAGTTCCGCCCTGGCGCCGACTTCCGCGACCAGGTCAACGCCGGGGGCAAGGCGTCCTCGAAGAGGAAGTAATCAGCGGAACCATCATCAGAGCCATGAAACGGCGTCCGGTAACCCCGGGCGCCGTTTCCGCTTGTCCGGGGCCTGCCCTCCTGCGGCCGGTTCCCCGTGGGCTCAGGCCGTATCGGGGCCGGTCTCGGGGAGCGGGAACGTGGAAAGCGTCACGTAGGTGATCCGCTCGCCGGTCATGACGATGTTGACCCGCTGCCCGGAACGCAGGTGCCGCAGCGGCCCGGCGTCGAACGCGGCGGCGTCGAACGGGATCTCCGTCCCGTCGTCGAGGAAAACCGATCCCGAGCGGGTCTCGCCGTCGAAGGTCTTCACAGTGGCCTGCACATGATCAGACTACTCACGATGACCCGCCTGCCGGCACGGCTCAGCCGTACATCAGGAGGCTTCGTCCCCATCGGGGGAGGACGGGGACACGCTGTATGACGCGAGCCCCCGGACGATGATGTCGAGGCCCAACTCGAACCGGTAGTCGTTGGTCTCGCCCACCATCAGGTCGGCGAGGGCGACCAGGTTCGGGAAGCGGTCGGGCGGCAGCGAGGCGAAGTAGTTCTCCGTCTCCGTGCTGATCGTCTGCCAGGAGGCGTCGCTCATGCGCTCCCGCCACATGTTCTCCTCGAGGGTGAAGCCGTCCATGTACGTCGAGAGCAGGTCACCGGCGATCGCCATCACATTGTCGGGCAGGCCGCCGGCCCTGAGGATGGCGAACAGCTTCTCGATGTGCGGGAGCAGTTCCACCGTGAAGGGGACGTGTGCCATAGAGATCCGGGCCATGTCGCGGTGACGCAGTAGGCGCTCACGCCCTGATCGGGCGAAGTCCTTGATCTGCTCCTGCCACGTCTCGGGATCGGGCTCCGGCAGATCGACGCCCTCGAACAGCCGGTTGTACATCAGCCGGAGCAACTCGTCCTTGTCGTCGACGTGGACGTACAGCGCCGACACGGCGACGCCGAGCTCGGCCGCCACCTGGCGCATGCTCAGCTTGTCGAAGCCGTCCCTGTCGAGGACGACGAACGCGGCGTCGACGATCCGCTCCCTGGTCAGAGGAATCCTGGCCGGAGCCTGGCGCTTCCGCGGACGCTCCCACGGCGGTGTGGGCACGTCGTCCTGCTGACTCATGAGGTCCTCCCGCTGTCGCGCCCATCGTAGGGAACGGCGCTCGGTGCGGGCGAACAGCGCTTCTTTTTGAGATATATCTTGTCTCTCCTCAAGTTGAGATATATCGTGAGAACACCGAACTTGTCACTGAGCACTGTTCAATAGTAGAACAGTGCTCAGCACATTGTGAACAGTGTTCTTTCGGTTTCAGGAGGAGTGATGGTCAATCCCACCGATGTGACGGCGTCCGCGGCGCCGGCCGGTGAGGCCGTGCCGTACAGGTGGCGCTGGGCGGCTCTGTTCGTGATCCTCGCCGCGGAGGTCATGGACCTGCTTGACGCCATGGTCACCAACATCGCCGCGCCCACCATGCGCGCCGATCTCGGAGGAACCCCCGCGACGATCCAGTGGCTGGGCGCCGCGTACACGCTCTCGATGGCCGTGGGCCTGATCACCGGCGGCAGGCTGGGTGACATCTTCGGGCGCAAGCGGATGTTCCTGATCGGCGCCGTGGGGTTCACCCTCGGGTCGCTGGCCTGTGCCGTCGCGCAGTCGCCCGAGATGCTGATCGGCGCTCGCGTCATGCAGGGCCTGTTCGGCGCGGTGATGCTTCCTCAGGGTCTGGGGATGATCAAGGAGATGTTCCCGCCGAAGGAGATGCAGGCCGCCTTCGGAATGTTCGGCCCGGTCATGGGGCTCTCAGCCGTAGGCGGTCCGATTCTGGCCGGCTGGCTCGTCGAGGCCGACTACTTCGGCACCGGCTGGCGCATGATCTTCCTCATCAACCTGCCCCTCGGCGCCGCCGCGCTGCTCGCCGGCATGCGCTACCTGCCCGAGTCGAGGTCGCCGCACCCGCTCAGGCTCGACATCCCCGGAATCATCCTCGCCTCGCTCGGCGGATTCCTGGTGATCTACCCCCTGGTTCAGGGGCGTGAGAGCGACTGGCCCGCCTGGACGTTCGTCATGCTCGGGGCGGCGGTCGTCGTCTTCGCGGCGTTCGGTTGGTTCGAGTCGCGCAAGAGCCGCCAGGGCGGTGACCCGCTGATCGTGCCCAGCCTGTTCCGCAAGCGCGCCTTCACGGGCGGCCTTCTCACGGGCACGGTGTTCTTCTCCGGCATGGCCGGCTTCATGCTGGTCTTCAACCTGTACACCCAGATCGGGCTCGGCTACTCCACGCTGAAGGCGGGACTGACGATGGTGCCCTGGTCGGCCGGCATGATCGTCGGATTCGGGCTCGCCCAGGCCGTGCAGAGGTTCGGGCGGAAGGTGCTGCACGGCGGCACCTTGATCATGACCGTCGGTGTGATCGCCGTGCTGTTCACCGTGAGCTCCGCCGGGCTCGAGGTCACGCCGTGGCAACTCGTTCCGGCTCTGATCGTCAGCGGTGTGGGGATGGGCCTGCTGATGGCGCCGTTCTTCGACATCGTCCTGGCGGGCGTGGAGCAGCACGAGACCGGATCGGCGTCCGGCACGCTCACGGCCGTCCAGCAGTTGGGGAACGCCTTCGGCGTGGCGCTGCTCGGCACGGTCTTCTTCGATCTGCTGGGCTCCGTTCCGAGCGGTGCGACCTTCGACCACGCCATGAAGGTCACCCTCTGGGTGGTGGCCGGAATGCTGATCGTCACCTACGCGGTGGCCTTCCTCCTCCCCAAACAAGCCCGAGAGGAGACCCCCGCGTAACCCCCCGCCCCCTCCGCCGTGATCATGCACAGGTTCGTGATCATGGTGTCCGACCAGCCCAAACCCCGGTCGTGATCATGCGCAGATTCGGATTTACCCGGGTCCACCTGGGAAAACATCGCCCGTGATCATGCACGGGTTCGCGTGTGACGCTCCCGACCTGCTGATCCTCCATGTGTGATCATGCGCAGATTCGCGCGGGCGTGGGTCTGCCTGGGAAGACGACGAGCGTGATCATGCGGAGCATGCCTCCCGTGATCACGCTCGCGGCGTTGTCCGCCCAGGTGCCGTACGGGATGCCCGCAGTGTGTGGGTGCAGTCCGCCGGATGCATGCATGATCACGGTCGATGTTTCGGCTGGTCGAACGCGTTGATCCCGAATCTGCGCATGATCACGGAGAGGGTTGCGGCAGGTCAGGCCTGACATCCACGAATGTGTGCATGATCACGCCGAAGGGTTGGGCTGGTCGGGCACCGTGATCACGAAGGTGTGCATGATCACGGCGGAGGGGTGGGGCGGAGGATGTGGGGGGTGATTTGGGTGGTGGCGGGGCCCAGGCCGAGGGCTTGGGCTTGTTCGAGGTCCTCGATCGTGTCGACGTCCCGCCGGACCGAGGGGATCCCCTCCAGCGTCAGCTCCTTCGCTCCGCCCGACAGGTGCCTGGCTCTCGACTCGCCCCCGAATCTCGGGTGGAACGCGATCCCGGGCCGTACACCGTAGAAGGTGGTCCCCACATCGGTGGCGTCCGGGACGAAGGACTCGTCGAAGTCGAGAGCCGCCGTCAGCACCCGTTCCAGCTCCAGCGGCCGCAACGCCGGCAAGTCCGCCTGAAGCGCTCCCACGGCGTCGCCGGGCGCGAGCCGCACCGCTTCCGCCGCGCCCACCCGCAACGCGGCGTTGAGCCCCGTGTCCGGGTCGTCCACCACATGCGCGCCGAGCGCGGCCAGCCGTTCCGCCGGTACCGGGTCCGCGGTCACCACCACGACGCGGGCCACGAGAGCGCAGGTCAGCGCCGCCGACACCGTGTCGCTCGCGATGGCCACGGCCAGGTCGGCCCGGTACGGCCCGGCCGCACCGGCCAGCCGTGTCTTGGCCCGGATGAGAGTCTTGACCGGCACCACGATGGACCATCGAGGGAGCTGCATAACCTTAAGCATCCCGCCTCGACATTCCGGCGGCGCAGCCGGGAGACTTGAGCCGCGCGCGCGTGACCTGGAGGCCAGGTGGCGGGGCGCAGCGATGCGACACATGGAGACTCAGCGGCCGTCGAACGCGGCCGTGAAGGAGGAGAAGTGAGCCAGCCCAGCGAGCCCACCGGAGAGGTGGAGCAGTCGCCGTCCGGCGAGGCTCGGACACCCGCTTCGAGGCGCAGTGCGCGCCCGCCCCGCTTCTGGGAGTTCCTCGCCGTCCTGATCGTGAAGCCGCTGTCGCTGCTGTTCGTCAGGCGGAGATGGCGCGGGGGCGAGAACATCCCGCGCAAGGGCGGCCTGATCATCGCGGCCAACCACCTGTCCTGGTCGGACCCGGTGCTGCTCTCGCACTACCTCTACAACACCGGTCGCTGGCCGATCATCTTGGCCAAGTCGGGGATCTTCAAGGTCCCGGTGCTCGGTCACGCGGTCGCCCAGTTGCGGGCCATCCCGGTCCACCGCGGGAGCACCGAGGCCACGCAGTCGCTCAAGACCGCGGAGGAGCGGCTCAGGGCGGGCGGCTGCATCCTGTTCTACCCGGAGGGCACGATCACCCGCGACCCCGACCTGTGGCCGATGGCGTCCAAGACGGGCGCGGCACGGCTGGCCCTCGCGACGGGTGTGCCGGTGGTCCCGATCGCCCACTGGGGTGCCCAGGAGCTCCTGCCGTACGGCGAGAAGAAGCCGCGGCTGTTCCCTCGCAAGACGTTCCACGTGGTCGCCGGCCCGCCGGTCGACCTGTCGAAGTACGCCGGCCTGCCGCTGCGCGGATCGGTCCTGCGCGACGCGACGGCCGACATCATGGCGGCGGTCACCGATCTGCTCGCCGGGATCCGGGATGAGAAGGCGCCCGAAGTCCCGTATGACCCGAAAAACGCTGCACAGGACTGAGCACGACGTACGGTAGGGAATGGCACGTGACCGCGAGCCTGGGCGATGAGGAGTGGTGAGCGACCAGTGAGCAAGGCGGTCGTCTTCGGTACAGGCTCGTGGGGCACCACGTTCGCGATGATCCTCGCTGAGGCGGGCACCAGCACCGCCCTGTGGGGGAGGCGGGCGGAGGTCGTCGACGCGATCAACGATCGGCACGAGAACCCCGAATACCTTCCCGGCGTGAAGCTGCCCGAGACCCTGCGCGCCACGACCGATCCCGTCGCGGCCATGGACGGGGCGGACTTCGTCGTCCTCGCCGTCCCCGCGCAGACGCTGCGCGGCAACCTCGCGGTGTGGAAGGACGCCATCCCGCCCGGCGCCGTGCTGGTCAGCCTGATGAAGGGCGTCGAGGTGGGCACCGGCAAGCGGATGAGCGAGGTCATCTGCGAGGTCGCCGAGGTGCCGGAGAGCCGTGTGGCGGTGGTCTCCGGGCCCAACCTGGTCCCCGAGCTGGCCCGGCGGCAGCCGGCCGCGGCCGTCGTCGCCTGTACGGACGAGGAGGTGGCCGGCAGGCTCCAGGACGCCTGCCACCTGCCGTGGTTCCGCACCTACACGAACGCCGACGTCGTCGGCGTCGAGCTCGGCGGCGCGGTCAAGAACGTCATCGCACTGGCCGTGGGCGTCGCGGCGGGCATGGGCCTCGGCGACAACATCCGGGCCACGCTGATAACCCGCGGGCTCGCCGAGATCGCCCGGCTGGGCGGGGCGCTCGGCGCCGACCAGCACACCTTCGCCGGTCTCGCGGGGATGGGCGACCTGATCGCGACCTGCACGTCGCCCCTGTCCAGGAACCGGACCTTCGGGGAGAACCTCGGGCGCGGCATGACACTGGCCGAGGTCGTGGCCGCGACCAAGCAGACGGCCGAGGGCGTGAAGTCCTGCGAGTCGGTCCTCGAGCTGGCCAGGAAGCACGATGTGGAGATGCCCATCACCGAGGTGGTCGTGGGAGTGGTCCACGACGGTCTGACGCCCAGTGAGGCCGCGCTCCTGCTGATGAACCGGACTCCCAAACCGGAGCGATACGGTCTGTGAACCCCATGAGGCGGTCGCGGAAGAGGCCCGGGGAGAACACCCGGGCCGTCCATCTGCCCTCGCCTCCGCTGCCTCGTCAGGTCCCGATCGGCCTTCCCGTCTGGCGGACCGCCTCGTGGAGTTTCGAGTCGTCCGGCGAGCACGCCGACGTCCTGGCGGGCCGCATGCCGGGTTTCGCCTACAGCCGCCTCGACAACCCGACCGTCGCGGCCTTCGCCGCCGGGGTGGCGGCCCTCGAAGGCGCCGCCGCACCCGATGACGTGTCGGGCCAGGCCTTCCCGTCGGGAATGGCCGCGATCAACACGGTCTTCCTGAGCTTCCTCCGCGCCGGGGCGCACGTCGTGGCGCCCGCCCCCGTGCACGGGGGGACGTACGCGCTGCTGACCGACGTGTTGTCCCGGTTCGGGGTGACCGTGGACTTCGTCGACTACACCGACCTGCGGCGGGTCCACGCCGCGATGCGGTCGACGACGAAGATCGTGTACGCGGAGGCGCTGGCCCACCCGACGATGATGGTGGCCGACATCCGTGGTCTCTACCGGATAGCCAGCGAGGCGGGGGCCCTGCTCGTCGTCGACTCCTCGACCGCCACCCCGATCGTGTGCCGTCCGCTCGAGCACGGCGCTGACCTGGTCGTCCACTCGGCCACCAAGTATCTGGGCGGGCACGACGACAGCACCGGCGGCGTGGTGGTCGGGCGCCACGACCTGATGGCCCAGATCCGTGAGGTCCGTGTCGCCACGGGCGGTGCGCTCTCGCCGGACGACGCGTTCCTCCTGCACCGGGGCCTGGAGACGCTGACCCTGCGCGTGCGGCGGATGTGCGCGACGGCGATGGAGGTCGCGGCCGCCGTGGCCAAGCACCCGGCCGTGCGCCGGGTCGACTACCCGGGTCTGCCGGGCCACCCCGCTCACCAACTCGCCCGGCTCGTCTTCGACTCCGGACCCGAGGGCACCCGGTTCGGCGCGTGCATGACCGTAATCCCTCACGGCGGGTACTCGGCGGGCATGACCCTGGCGGACGGCCTGCGCCTCGCCGGGATCGCCTCCTCCGTCGGCGGCACCCACACCAAGGTCATGCACCTCGCCTCGGTCGCCCGTTCCGACGAGGCGCTTTCCGGGGTCGACGCGGGAGCCGTGCGGTTCTCGATCGGGCTCGAGGACGCCGACGACCTCATCATGGACGTCACCCAGGCGCTCGACACGCTGCGTTCCACCAGTCCGGCGCGCGGCTGACAAGCCGTTTTGCACCCCAGACACGGTAGATTCGGGCATCATGAACGAGGTTCGCGAGTCACGGTCGCGTATACGTGTGGCGGTCGTCTTCGGAGGACGCAACTCCGAGCACGCCGTTTCCCTGATGGGCGCCGGAAGCGTGCTTGAGGCGATCGACCGCTCAAAGTACGAGGTGTTCCCCATCGGCATCGCCCAGGACGGGCGCTGGGTGCTGGCCTCCGGCAGCCAGAGTTATGCGATCGAGGCGGGCCGTCTGCCCTCCGTCGAGGAGTCCGGTACGGCTCTCGCGCTGCCGTCCGAGTCGGGCTCACTCGTCGCCCTCGAGCCGGGGCAGATCCCGCGGTCTCTCGGTGAGGTCGACGTCGTCTTCCCCGTCATGCACGGCCCCTTCGGCGAGGACGGCACCATCCAGGGACTGCTGGAGATGGCCGGGGTGCGTTACGTGGGGTCCGGCGTGCTGGCCAGCGCCGTCGGCATGGACAAGGCCTACATGAAGCTCGTTCTGCGGGCGGCCGGGCTGCCCGTGGGGCCGTTCGTCGTCGTCCGTGACCGTGACTGGCGGACGGACCGCGCGCGGGTGCTCAAGGAGGTCGAGGAGCTCGGCTGGCCGGTTTTCGTGAAGCCGGCCCGCGCCGGGTCGTCGCAGGGCATCTCCAAGGCCCACGACATCGAGTCCCTCGAGGCGGCGGTCGAGTTCGCCCGGGCCCATGATCCCAAGGTGCTGGTCGAGGCCGCCATCGTCGGCCGTGAGATCGAGTGCGCCGTGCTGGAGTCCCTCGGCGACGCGCCCGCGGAGGCGAGCATCCCCGGTGAGGTCCTGGTCAGGGGCGAGCACGAGTTCTTCGACTTCGAGGCCAAGTACTACCCCGACCAGATGGCGCTCGACGTGCCCGCCGACATCCCGGAGGAGACGATCGAGGCGCTGCGGGCCATGGCCGTACAGGCCTTCGAGTCGCTCGGATGCGAGGGACTGTCCCGGGTCGACTTCTTCTACACGCCGTCGGGCGAGCTCGTGCTGAACGAGATCAACACCATGCCCGGCTTCACGTCCCTCTCGGTCGCCCCGCAGTTGTGGGCCGCGAGCGGCCTGCCGTACGCCGATCTCGTCGACCGGCTGATCCAGCTCGCCTACAACAGGCCGGCCGGGCTGCGCTGACTCACTGAGGGATGGCGGCCTTGATGGGTCCGGCGAGGTCGACCTGGACCTCAGCGGGCTTGTGCTGGGGGGAGATCGTCACCTCGACGTACGCCTCGCGGTTGACGGCGGTGTACAGCGCCGGCCGCTGCGGATCGTTGAACCAGCCGATGCCGTTGACGTCCGACACGTCGGCGGTGGCGTCCATCGCGGCGGGCCGGTCGACGCCGCAGCGCAGGGCGATCTCGCCCTCGCCCCAGACCACGACGTACGGCGAGGCGGGCTCGGACGCGACGCGGTCGAGCCCGTCGAGCTTGCGGGGAAGCGCGGCGGCGAGCTTCTCGCACGCGGCCGCGGCGGTGCCCGTGGGCGTGGGCGGGTCGACGCGCACGACACCGGAACATCCGGCCAGGACGGTCAGAGCCGCGAGTGCGGCCGCCGCCCCAGCGGGCAGGGCTGGTCTTGGCATGGTCTTCCAGATCGGCTGTCCGGCGGTTGTCGAGGCCCGCCGGACCGGGCTAAATGTGGACTATCGGACACGTAAGCGTACGTGTGATGCCCGCCACCGCCTGAATCTGGGCCACGACGAGCTTGCCGAGTTCGTCCACGTCCCGGGCCTCGGCCCGGACGATCACGTCATAGGGGCCGGTGACATCCTCGGCCTGCGTGACGCCCACGATCGACGCGATCTGCCCGGCCACATCGGCGGCCTTGCCGACCTCGGTCTGGATAAGGATGTAGGCCTGCACCATCACGTCCTCCGGATAGAGATCAGTGCCGGAGCGTAACCGTACCTCGAATGCACAAGGGGTGTGTCATCAGAGTCGGAGATCTCGGTGAATTCGGTGTGATCAGGCGAATTTCGGGACGCCTGCCCCAAGGCTCGGGGGTGATCCTGGGCCCCGGCGACGACGCCGCGATCCTGGAGGCACCTGATGGACGGGTCGTGGTGAGTACCGATCTCCTGATTGAGGGTAGGCACTTCCGTCGCGATTGGTCCAGTGGGTACGACATAGGTAGAAAAGCCGCAGCACAGAATCTTTCCGACATCGTTGCCATGGGGGCGAATCCCACGGCGATCGTGGTCGGCCTGGGGTTGCCCGGCGAGGCGTCGGCCGAGTGGCTGGACGCCCTGACCGACGGCTTCCGGGACGAATGCGCTCTGGTCGGGGCCACGGTCGCCGGGGGAGACATCGCGCGCTCGGACACCGTGGTGATCGGGGTGACCGCCCTCGGCGATCTCGGCGGGCGGACGCCGGTGACCCGGTCGGGCGCGCGGCCGGGCGACGTGGTCGCGGTCGCGGGCCGGTTGGGATACGCCGCCGCCGGCCTCGCCTACCTCTCGGCGGAGCAGAGAAGCGCCGAGGCCGGATCTGCGGAGATCGCGGACGAGTTCGTGGCGGCCCACCGCCGGCCGGCCCCGCCGTACGCGTGCGGGCCGGAGGCGGCCGGGCTCGGCGCCACGGCCATGCTCGACGTCAGCGACGGTTTGCTGCAGGATCTCGGCCACGTGGCGACCGCCAGCGGTGTGCGGATCGTCCTCGACCCCGGCGCGCTGCCCGTGCCCGAGGCGATGGCCCGGCTCGCCGCCGAACTGGGCGCCGATCCTCTGGAGTGGGTCCTCACCGGGGGCGACGACCACGCGCTCGCCGCGACCTTTCCCCGGGACGCCCCGCTCCCCCCTTCCTGGCGTGTCGTCGGGCAGGTGTCCGTCGCGGATGGGGAAGCGAAGGCAGAGGTCAGCGGGCGTGCCGAGGCCTCGGGTGGCTGGGATCACTTCCGAGAATGAGGGGAATTTTGTGACAAGGATTAATTAGCTCTGTTATTAAGTAAGGCGGTCACCAACAGGAAAGGACCCTCATGGGTCGCCACGCGGCAGAACATCAGGGCGGAGCGGAACACCCGCCCTTACCGGGCGAAGGGACGGACGCGGCCATCCGGTCCGGCGGTCTGACGGAGGGCCGGCAGGAGGGTGAGGAGACCCGGCGGAGCCCCGGGCTGAGCGGTGACGCCGCACTGGGCGACGTGCCCTCGAAGGGGCTGCGAAGGCTGGCTCTCGTGTCGGGCGTCTCGGTCGTGCTGACCCTGGGTCTGATCGTCGGTGGCGTGCGGGTGTTGTCGGGGCGCACCGAGCTCACCGTCCAGCCGTCGGGTGCGAGTTGTGCCGCGCCCAACCAGTGCAGCGCCGAGCAGGCGGCGGACACCGTCCCCACGGACGGTCGTCAGACCAGCGACGGCCCGGCATCCCCCGCTCCCACGATCTCCGCTGGACAGACGCCCCTCGTCTCGCACAGCGCCACGCCCGGCGTCACACCCAGCCCTGCCACCAGCACGACCACCTCGGCCACTCCGGGTACCACCGCGGTTCCCGAGCCCGGCAACTCGCCGACCCGTGCCGTCACGCAGACCCCCGCCGGGACGACGCCGAGCGCGTCCTCGCCGGTGCTCGGCGCCGCGCCTCCTCCTCCCTCTCCCGATGGCGGAGCGTCCGTGCCGGCGACCACCCAGCCGGCCGCCCCGAACCGGGTGCGCGTGAGCGTCGAGCTCTTCTCTCGGGGCTACCGGGCAGAGGTCACGGTGCACAACGAGGCCGCCGACCTCGACTCCTGGGCCGTCGACCTCCCCCTCGGGGCCAAGATCGCGGGGGCGTACTCGAACCAGGGAGGCGTGAAAACGCAGGGGAGCACGATCGTCTCCAGCCGGCCGCTGCGGAGCGGACGTGACATCACGGTGACGATCTTCGGGTACGGCTCGTTCCGGTCACCCGGCGGATGCTCCCTCGCCGGAGGTGAGTGCACCGTCTCCAGCCGGTGACCGTGACGCGGGCGATCCCCATCGGTCCTGGTTTGATGGGGGCATGACCACCACCCCTCCACGTGTGCTGACGATCGCGGGCTCGGACTCCGGCGGGGGCGCCGGAATCCAGGCCGACCTCAAGACGATGCTGGCCCTGGGCGTCCACGGGATGAGCGTGATCGCCGCCGTGACGGCCCAGAACTCGCTGGGTGTCCAGGGTTACTGGGAGCTCCCCCCCGAGGCGGTACGGGCTCAGCTCGACTCCGTTCTCGGGGACATCGGCACCCAGGCGATCAAGACCGGCATGCTGGCCTCCCCGGCGCTCGTGGAGACCGTCGCCGACGTGCTCTCCGGCGTCGCCGCGCCCGTCGTGGTGGACCCGGTCGGCGTCTCCAAGCACGGCGACTCCCTCCTCGCGCCCGAGGCCGTGGGCACGGTGAAGACCCGGCTGCTCCCCGTCGCGACCGTCGTGACCCCGAACCTGTGGGAGGTCGCGCAGCTCACGGGCGTCAAGGTCGAGGACGAGGGTGATCTGCCCCGGGCGGCCGAGGCCGTGCTGGCGCTGGGGCCGACCTGGGCGCTGATCAAGGGCGGGCATCTGCCCGGCGAGCCCGTCGACCTGCTCACCGACGGATCCCGGAGCTTCCGCTTCACCGCGGAACGGCACGACAACCGGCACACCCACGGCACCGGCTGCACGCTCGCCTCCGCCATCGCCTCCTACCTGGCGCTGGGAGAGGACGTCCCCGGTGCGGTACGGCAGGCCAAGGAGTACGTCACAGGGGCGATCGCGCGTGGGTTCCCTCTCGGGGCGGGCATCGGCCCGGTCGACCACGGCTGGCGCTGGAGGTCCTGACCCGGGCTCAGGTCAGGCGGGCGATCGGATCGCTCGCGAGGCGGCGGAGGATCGCGGCGGCCTGGGCGGCATAGGTCGCGTCGGGCTCCGGGCGCGTGCCCGACTCGATCGCGTCGGCCAGGGCGTTCAGTTCGTCCGGGGGCAGGAGCCCCCGGTCTCTGCCGTGCAGCCGCAGCCGCAACAGCCCGCCTGAGGTACTCCCGGCGATCAGCCGGGGGATCCTGCGGCCGGTGGACATCACCTGGTCGTCCGCGCCGCGGACGTACTCGGGGACCGAGTCGATCCGCACCGGCGCGCTCGCCAGATCGGCACGGCGGGTGGAGAGCGCTCCCGTGAGCTCGAGCGTCGTTCCCGACAGCGTGGCGCGGCCGCGGAAGGTCTGCAGCAGGAATATGACCACGGCCACAGCGGCGACCATCGCGATCAGCGCGAAGAAGGCCGCGAACACGACGGCCCCGCCGTAGAGGACGCCGCCGCTGTCGGGCTCGATCGAATCCGTGAAGCCGGTCTCCGCGTCGACCGCCCCGAAGGCGGAGAACACGAGGGCGCCGATGCCGACGACGCCTGCGAGGATGCCGAGGAAGATGATCCCGAAGACCGAGGCGGCGATCTTCTGGCCCCTGGTCGCGTGAACGCTTATCCGAGTGATCACGGTTCGGATGCTAATCACGCCTTCGCCCTGTGGCGCCCCGGTTACCGAAATGGCCTATAAAACGGCGCACAACGCGAAAGCCCGCCACCGGGCGGTGACGGGCTCGGCGGAACCTCTGGGGGTCAGCGAGTGACCTTGCCTGCCTTGATGCAGGAGGTGCACACGTTCAGCCGCTTCGGCGTCCCGTCGACCACCGCGCGCACAGTCTGGATGTTCGGGTTCCAGCGGCGGCGAGTACGGCGGTGCGAGTGGGAGACGTTGTTGCCGAAGATCGGCTTCTTGGCGCAGATGTCGCAGACGGAAGCCACGGTAAATCGCTCCTTCAAATCAGTCGATCGGCCCGGTCCGCGTCGAGCGGCCCATCCGAGCAATGCCGGGACAACCGGCTGGCCAGACGAGGATATCCGATGTCAGCCGCTGCACACCAAACGGAGATCCCGGCGAACGGGGATAATCTCGTATCCGCCAACGGTAGCGCATTGGGGGAGCGCCGCGTCTGGAAGGAAGGACGGCAGAGATGCTGGACGTGCTCGACCCCCCGGCCGTGCGGCGCTGGCTCCGGCACTGCGCGGACGCCCTCGGCAAGGCCAGGGCGGAGATCGACGCCCTCAATGTGTTCCCCGTTCCCGATGGTGACACCGGGACCAACCTGCACCTGACACTGCTTTCCGCCGCCGAGGCGCTGGACGGCCTGCCCCGCGACGCGGGCAGCGACACCACCTGGCAGACGCTCGCCCGCGGCGCGCTGCTGGGCGCGAGGGGCAACTCGGGCGTGATCGTCAGCCAGGCCATCAGGGGCATGGCCGAGGTCCTCAGGCAGGCCGAGGGCCGCGGAGCCGATCTCCGCGACGGCCTGGTCAAGGCGGCGGAGCTGGCCAGGGCCGCGGTCGTCCGTCCCGTCGAGGGCACTCTGCTCAGCGTCCTGTCGGCGGTGGCGGGCGCCGTACGGGACGCCCCAGACGACCTCGCCGAGGTCGCGAGGCGGGCGGCCGAGGAGGCGCGCAAGGCTCTGCGCCGGACCACGGGGCAGCTCGACGTGCTGGCCCGCAACGGGGTGGTGGACGCGGGAGGCGCCGGGCTGGCGATCATCCTGGAGAGCCTGGCGGAGGTCGTCTCCGAGGCCTACAGCGACAGGCACGAGGTCCCGGCCCCGACCGAGAAGATCACCGCCGAGGCGGACGCGGGGGCGGGGGCGGGCTACGAGGTCATGTACCTCCTCGACGCCGAGCAGGCCGACGTCGACCGGCTCAGGACCGGGCTCGACGCCCTGGGCGACTCCCTGGTGATCGTCGGAGGCGACGGCCTGTGGAACGTCCACGTCCATGTGGACGACGCGGGCGCCGCGATCGAGGCCGCGCTGGGCGTGGGCCGTCCGCATCGCATCCGCGTCACCTACCTCGGCGGGCGCACGCACGAACCGAGCCACGGGCGGGGCGTGGTCGCGGTCGCGGCCGGCGACGGCCTCACCGCGCTGTTCCGCCAGGCGGGGGCCGTCGTCGTGCGGCGGGATCCCGGCTCGACGCCGTCGCTCGCGGCCGTCCTGCAGGCCATCAGGGAGGCCGGGACCGAGGTCGTGGTCCTGCCCAACGACGGCGGCGTCCAGGCCGTCGCGGCGGCTGCGGCGGAGGTCGCGCGCGAGGAGGGCGTCACGGTCAGCGTGCTGCCGACGAAGGCGTCGGTCCAGGGGCTCGCGGCCCTCGCCGTGCACGACCCGCTGCGCCGCTTCGACGACGACGTCGTCGCGATGACCGACGCGGCGGGCCACACCCGCCACGGTCACGTCTGGGTCGCCGACCGTGAGGTGATGACCAGTGCGGGGATCTGCGGCCCCGCCGACGTGCTCGGCGTCGTCGACGGCGAAGCCGCTCTCATCGGTACGGCTCTCGCCGACACGGCCGTGGAGGTGACCCGTCGCCTGCTGTCCGGGGGGAGTGAGCTCGTGACGCTCGTGACGGGCGCGGACGCCCCAGGAGAGGTCCTGCGGGCCGTACAGGGCCATCTTGAGGGCACGCGGCCGGACATCGAGGTGACCGTCCTGGAGGGCGGTCAGGGCGGTTATCCGATCCTCATCGGTGTCGAGTGACCCGCATTGTCGGTGATCCGGGGTAGAAACTGATGCCGTGACAAGGTTCGACGAGCCGCTGAAGAAGGCCCTTGGTGACAAGACGGCCGCTCCGCTGGAGAGCGCGCTGGGCATAGCCACGGTCGGTGAGCTGCTGCGGCACTACCCGAGGCGCTACGCGCAGCGCGGCGAGCTGACCCCGATCGCCTCGCTCGAACACGACGAGCACGCGACGGTCGTCGGCAAGGTGTCGGCGGCGATGCGCCGCCCGATGAAGAACCGGCAGGGCACCTGGCTCGACGTCCAGGTCACCGACGGCAGGGACAAGCTGCACCTCGCGTTCTTCGGCAAAGGGGCGTACGTCGCGGAGCAGCGGCTGACGCCGGGCACCGAGGCCATGTTCTCCGGCAAGGTCAACATCTTCGCGACCGGGAAGACGCGGCGGGTGTCGCTCGCCCACCCCGACTACGAGTCGTTCGACGAGACGCCGGAGACGGTGGAGGAGTTCGCGACCGCGCCCGTGCCGATCTATCCCTCGGCACAGGGGCTGGCCACCTGGAAGATCCGCCGGGCCGTCCGCACCGTGATCGACGTGCTGAGCCTCGAGGATCCGCTGCCGGCCGAGGTGCGCGAGCGGCACGAACTGTCCGCCCTCGACGTCGCGCTGCGCCGGATCCACCGGCCGCGCGACATGGGGGAGGTGTCCAAGGCGAGGCGCCGGCTGAAGTTCGACGAGGCCTTCGTCCTGCAGGCCGTGCTGGTGCGGCGCAGGCTCGCCGCGTCCGCCTGGCCGGCCAGACCGCGGCCGGGGGCCGAGGACGGGCTCCTGCGGGCCTTCGAGGGGAGGCTGCCGTTCCAGCTGACCGAGGGCCAGTTGGCGGTCGGTGAGGAGATCGCCGCGGACCTCGCCCTGGAGCACCCCATGCACCGGCTCCTCCAGGGGGAGGTGGGCGCCGGCAAGACCGTGGTGGCGCTGCGGGCCATGCTGCAGGTCGTCGACTCCGGCGGTCAGGCCGCGCTGCTCGCCCCCACCGAGGTGCTCGCCCAGCAGCACCACAGGTCGATCGTGAAGATGCTGGGCGACCTCGCCACCGGAGGCATGTTCGGCGGCACGGCGGTCGCCCTGCTGACCGGCTCGCTGGGCGCCGCCGCGCGCAGGAGCGCGCTGCTCGACGCCGCCTCCGGCAGCGCCGGGATCGTGGTGGGGACCCACGCCCTGCTCCAGGAGCATGTCCAGTTCGCCGATCTCGGCCTGGTCGTGGTGGACGAGCAGCACCGTTTCGGGGTGGAGCAGCGCGACGCCCTGCGCGAGAAGGGCGGCGGCGGCCGGCCGCACGTCCTGGTGATGACCGCGACCCCCATTCCCCGGACGGTCGCGATGACCGTCTTCGGCGATCTGGAGGTCTCCACCCTCACCCAGCTGCCCTCGGGCCGCGCGCCGATCTCGACGCACGTCGTGCCCGCGGCCGAGAAGCCGCGATTCCTGGACCGCACATGGGAGCGGGTACGCGAGGAGGTCGGGCTCGGCCGGCAGGCGTACATCGTCTGCCCCCGCATCGGTGACCAGGAGGGCGACGAGGGCGATCTCGACAAGGCCGACTCCGAGGATGAGCGCAGGCCCCCACTGGCGGTCCTGGACGTCGCCGAGGCGCTGTCCGGCGGACCCCTGCAGGGGCTGCGGATCAGGGTCCTGCACGGCAAGCTGCCGCCTGAGGAGAAGGACGCGGTGATGACGGCCTTCAGCCGGGGCGAGATCGACGTCCTGGTGGCCACCACGGTCATCGAGGTGGGCGTCGACGTCCCGAACTCGTCCGTGATGATCATCATGGACGCCGACCGGTTCGGCGTCTCACAGCTCCACCAGTTGCGCGGCCGCGTCGGGCGGGGCGGCCTGCCGGGATTGTGCCTGCTGGTGAGCGAGGCTCCGGAGGGAACCCCCGCACGCGCCCGGCTGGACGCGGTGGCGGGCACGCTGGACGGGTTCGAGCTGTCGCGGGTGGACCTGGAGCAGCGCCGTGAGGGCGACGTGCTCGGCGCGGCCCAGTCCGGCCGCAAATCGTCGCTGAAGATGTTGCAGCTACTCAGAGACGAGGACGTGATCGAGGCCGCCCGGACGGAGGCGATGGCCGTGCTGGTGGGCGATCCCGATCTGGAGGCCCATCCGGCCCTCCGAGCGGAGCTCGACGCGATGGTCGCCGACGAGCGGGCAGAGTACCTGGAAAAGGCATGAACCCTGCAAGACCCGCTAAAAGGCGGAAGATCTCGGAAAGGCCGCAAATAGGTTCCAGGCGCTGACGCGCCGAGGCCCTGGGCGCTTAAATGACCCAGGGCCCAGCCATGGGACGGCCTCCCCCCGAATGCCGTCCCCGGCTGGGCCCACCCTCGGGTCAGGTGCCGAGGGCGCCGACGCGCGGAAGGGCTCACGATCACGTCGGCCGGCCTTCCCCTGGGTCACCTGAAGGCCGCAGAACTCATCATGCGGATGCCACAGGCCCCGCGATACCGCTCTTACTCATTCCTCGCTCCCGCTTGCCCACTCTTGACCTGAGACGATCTCCGCGGGAACCGGGCCCCGGAGCGGGACGGCCGCGGCGGACGGGACAATGAACGGATGACGCGGGTGATCGCAGGGACCGCCGGAGGCCGCAGGCTCGCCGTTCCCCCAGGTGGTTCGACCAGGCCCACCAGCGACCGGGCCAGGGAAGGCCTGTTCGCCACGGTCGGGTCGGTGTTCGGCTCGCTCGGGGGGCTGCGGGTGGTCGATCTCTACGCCGGGTCCGGGGCCGTCGGTCTCGAGGCGCTCAGCAGGGGGGCCGCGCACGCGCTGCTCGTCGAGTCGGACGCGAGAGCCGTACGGACGATCAAGGAGAACATCGCCTCCCTCGGCCTGCCGGGCGCCGTGCTCGCGCCGGAGAAGGCCGAGCGGGTGGTGGGCCGCCCGTGCCAGGAGCCGTACGACTTCGTCTTCGCCGATCCGCCCTACGCCGTCACGGACGAGGCGGTCGTCAGGGTGCTGGAGGCGCTCAGGGACAACGGCTGGCTGGCGGAGGACGCCCTTGTGGCGGTGGAGCGGGAGTCCAGGGGGAAGGACCTGGTGTGGCCGCGTGGGTTCGAAGAAGACAGGGTCCGTCGGTACGGCGAAGCGTCCGTTTGGTACGGTCGCGCCGCCGGGAACCCGTAAACCGTGGGGGTGCGCCTTTGCGTCGCGTCGTCTGTCCGGGGTCGTTCGACCCTGTGACCAACGGACATCTGGACATCATCGGCCGGACGTCACGGCTCTACGACGAGCTCGTCGTCGCCGTGCTCATCAATGTGGAGAAGAAGAGCCTGTTCACGGTGGACGAGCGCATCGAGATGCTCACCACGGTGACCAAGGAGTACGGCAACGTCCGTGTGGAGAAGTTCCACGGGCTTCTGGTCGACTTCTGCAAGCAGCAGGGCATCCCGGTGATCGTCAAGGGACTGCGGGCGATCAGCGACTTCGACTACGAGTTGCAGATGGCCCAGCTGAACTACCGCATGTCGGGCGTGGAGACGCTCTTCATGTCGACGAACCCGGAGTACTCGTTCCTGTCGTCGAGCAGGCTGAAGGAGATCGCCCGCTACGGCGGCGACGTCTCCGGCCTGGTCCCCGACCTGGTGAAGGAGCTGCTCGTCGAGCGGCTCAGAGGTTGACGCCGGGCTGGTATCCTTTCCTTTCAGCCTTGCACGACGGCGGTTGTTCGCCATGCCTAAACGAGAGCAGGATGACTCAGCGCACCCTCGACCCCCGAGCCCCTTGGGTGATCTCCACCCATGATCTGGGACGACGACCGGGGTCGATGCGCAAGATGACCCCCGTTCTCCCGGCGCCGGTGGATCTCGCAGTCGGAATGATCGGCGTTCCCAAGGACGCCGACGTCGAGCTGGACATCCGGCTCGAGGCGGTGATGGAGGGCGTGCTCGTCACGGGCACGGCGCGGGCTCCACTCCACGGAGAATGCTCACGCTGTCTGGACCCGTTGACCTCGGAGATCGAGGTCGACTTTCAGGAGCTCTTCTACTACTCGGCGGATGACGCGCTTCCTGGAGGCGCGGGGGGAGAGGACGACCTCTTCCTCGATGGTGAGTTGCTCGATCTCGAGCCGGTATTCCGTGACGCGGTGGTGCTCGCACTGCCGCTGAGCCCGGTCTGCAGTGATGACTGCGCCGGACTCTGCACAGAGTGCGGGGTCAAGCTGGCGGAGGCCGGCCCTGACCACGGTCACGAGAAACTCGATTCACGCTGGGCGTCGCTGCAGGGTTTGGTTGTGGACAACAAAGACGATCAGGAGGGTTGACGTGGCCGTCCCCAAGCGGAAGATGTCGCGGAGCAACACCCGCTCCCGCAGGGCCCAGTGGAAGGCCGCCGCGGTGTCACTCGTGAGCTGCCCCCAGTGCCGTTCACCGAAGCGCCCGCACGTGGCGTGCCCCACATGTGGCACCTACAACCGCCGTCAGGTCATCGAGCCGTCGGCCTGATCGCGCTCTGAGCGGATCGGAACGCCGGCCGGATCGTCAAACGACCCGGCCGGCGTTACCTTGCTTAGAGGCGCGTGCGGTGGCGGTTGGAGCGAAAGACCGGCATTAACGTGCCCGCGGCCGTGGTGGACGCCGGGGCCCCCGACTTCGGTGGCCCGGCGTCCACCACGCCTTCGGGCCTCACATCGATCCCATCTGCCTCCGTGCTCGGCCTTGCCATGCATGAGTCAGGAGGAGAGAAGTGGCTTCAGCATCGGGAAAACCGGTGGCCGTAGAGGTCGCCAGGGAAGAGCTTTACCAGGTCATCGAGGTGCGGCTCAGCACCCCGATCCTCGAGCGGGCGCTGACCCACCGCTCCTACGCCTACGAGAACGGCGGCCTGCCCACCAACGAGCGCCTGGAGTTCCTCGGCGACTCGGTGCTGGGCCTGGTGGTCACCGACACCCTCTACCGGGGCCACCCCGACCTGCCGGAAGGGCAGCTCGCGAAGCTGCGCGCCGCCGTCGTGAACATGCGGGCCCTCGCCGACGTGGCGCGGACCCTCGGTCTCGGCAAGTACCTTCGCCTCGGGCGGGGGGAGGAGGGCACCGGCGGGCGTGACAAGTCGTCGATCCTGGCCGACACCCTGGAGGCCCTGATCGGCACGGTCTACGTCGACAAGGGCCTGGACGAGGCGTTCCGCGTCGTCCACCTGCTGTTCGACCCGCTGATCACGCGGTCGGCGTCGCTGGGCGCGGGCCTCGACTGGAAGACCTCGCTGCAGGAGCTGACCGCCGCCGAGATGCTCGGCGTCCCGGAGTACCACGTCGACGAGAGCGGGCCCGACCACGCCAAGTCGTTCGTGGCGGCGGTGCGCGTCGGCGGCCAGCAGTACGGCACGGGCGCGGGCCGCAGCAAGAAAGAGGCCGAGCAGCAGGCGGCGGAGGCGGCCTGGACGGCGATCCGCGCGCTCAGGGACGCTCGCGAGGGCGCGGGGCTCGGCCGAGCCTGACGGCTCGCCGCAGATCGTCGCCCGGGACCGAACGGAGCCCGGGACCGGCACGAGGTAGGAGCAGGATGCCCGAACTGCCCGAGGTGGAAGTCGTCCGGCGCGGCCTGGAGCGCTGGGTGGCCGGCCGTACGATCGCGTCGGTGGAGGTCCTGCATCCCCGCGCGGTCCGGCGGAACGCGGGAGAGCTGCCCGATCAGCTCAAAGGCCGGACCGTGCTCTCGGCCGAACGCCGCGGCAAGTATCTGTGGCTGCCGCTGCACGACGGCCCGGCGGAGCGACACCTGGTCGCGGGGGATGACGCCCCTGAGCCGCCCGTCGCCCCTGAGCCCCCTGTGGCGGCGGAGGCGCTGCTGGCGCATCTCGGCATGAGCGGCCAGTTGCTCGTGGTGGACCCCCTCGCGCCGGTGGAGAAACACCTGCGCGTACGGCTCTGCTTCGCCGACGGCGGCCCCGACCTGCGGTTCGTGGACCAGCGCACATTCGGCCACGTCCTGGTCGCCCCGATGGTCCAGCGGTCGCCGAGGCCCGTTCCCGAGCCGATCACGCACATCGCCGCCGATCCCCTCGAGAGCGCCTTCGACGACGCGGAGTTCGCGACCCGGCTGCGGCACCGCCGTACCGGGATCAAGAGGGCCCTGCTCGACCAGTCGCTGATCAGCGGGGTCGGCAACATCTACGCGGACGAGGCGTTGTGGCGCGCACGGCTGCACTGGGCACGTCCGACGGAGACGCTCTCCCGCCCCGTGATCGCGGAGTTGTTGTCGGCGGTCCGCGAGGTCATGGCCGAGGCGCTCGGCCAGGGCGGCACGTCCTTCGACAGCCTGTACGTGAACGTCAACGGTGAGAGCGGCTACTTCGACCGGTCACTCGCCGTGTACGGCAGGCGGGACGAGCCGTGCCCCCGATGCGGGACGCCCGTCCGGCGGGAGGCGTTCATGAACAGGTCGTCGTACAGCTGCCCGAAGTGCCAGCCGACACCGAGAAACGCCAGGTCATGACGGTCCCCCGGCGGCCGGCTCCCAGGACCGGCCAGATACTGTGAACGTGGTCAGGTTGACGGCGTGGGTCCGGGGCCGAGTGCAGGGAGTCGGCTTCCGATGGTGGACCCGGGCCAGAGCACTTGAGCTCGGCCTGGTGGGCTGGGCGGCGAATCTCGCCGACGGCAGGGTCGAGGTCGTGGCCGAAGGGCCCCGGGAATCGTGCGAGAGACTTCTCGGGCTGTTGCGCGGGGCCGACACGCCAGGTCAGGTGGAGGGGGTGGTGGAGCGCTGGAGCGACGCCAAGGGAAGTATGGCGGGGTTTGTAGAGCGATAGGGCTTCCCTCAAACCACCCAAATGCGGTATATTTACCTACCGAGAGTGCCCACCGGCAGATCTGTCCGGAGCGTTCAACTTGACCGCCTCCATTGCCGGTGCGACTCTTGAGAGGAACCACGCGCACCCCTCCCGCGGCAATAGAAGTGCGCGAACCAGTCTGGTCACTCAGCGTGGAGGACCCTTTACTATGGCGAAGGCTCTACTCGGCCACGTCGGCGGTCCTGACCCTCGAATGGTCTCGGAAATGCGCCGTCTCCAGCAGCGCATCCGGGATCTGGAGGCAGAACTCACCCGGCTCCAGGCACAGAACGACGCGCTAGCAGCGCAAACTCGTGACGAAACCCTGGTCCGGCTGCAGGATCGCGAGCCGGCTCTCACTTGAGAGACCGGCCACAGGAAGGATTGTCAGGGGCGCCCCGCAAAGGCGTCCCTTGTCATTTGCGGAAACCGTCCGACCGCCATTCAGGCGTCGGCAAATTGTCTGTAATGTCCTTTGCTGTACTGGTCGATAGCTCGTTTGGCGATTCGTTATCGAACGCCAGTGCCTGGTGAATGGCCCCGGTCATCGTCGTCGCGGGGTCATCGGCGATCAGGACGGGCATTTCCCGAGACATCCGGCGGCCCGGCCGTACGCATGGCGGGTCTTCGGGAGGGCAGTATGGCCCGATGTCGGGGACCGCGTCACCGGAACCGGTGTCATGGGGTCTATCCGACGTCCCGCGCCTGCCCGGGCCGGTAGTCTTCCCCGATAAGTCTGGCGTCTGGGAGGGGGCCGTGTGTATCTGAAGACGCTCACCCTGCGCGGCTTCAAATCCTTCGCCTCCGCGACGTCCCTGCGTTTCGAGCCCGGTATCACGTGTGTGGTCGGCCCCAACGGCTCGGGCAAGTCCAACGTCGTCGACGCCCTCGCGTGGGTCATGGGCGAGCACAGCGCCAAGTCGCTGCGCGGCGGCAAGATGGAGGACGTGATCTTCGCGGGCACCTCGAGCCGCCCGCCGCTCGGCCGGGCCGAGGTGACGCTGACCATCGACAACTCCGATGGCGCCCTGCCGATCGACTACACCGAGGTGACGATCAGCCGGCTGATGTTCCGGTCCGGGCAGAGTGAATACGCCATCAACGGCGACACCTGCCGCCTCCTCGACATCCAGGAACTCCTGTCCGACTCCGGCATCGGCCGCGAGATGCACGTCATCGTCGGCCAGGGCCAGCTCGACCAGGTGCTCCACGCTGGCCCGGAGGAGCGCCGCGCGTTCATCGAGGAGGCCGCCGGCGTCCTCAAGCACCGCAAGCGCAAGGAGAAGGCGCTTCGCAAGCTCGACGCGATGCAGGCCAACCTCACCCGGGTGCAGGACCTCGCCACCGAGTTGCGCCGCCAGCTCAAACCGCTGGGACGGCAGGCGGAGATCGCCCGGAAGGCGGCCGTCATCCAGGCCGACCTGCGCGACGCGCGCCTGCGCCTGCTCGCCGACGACGTGGTGAATCTGCGCGAGGTCCTGCAGCGGGAGGCCGCGGACGAGGCGGCCGTCCTGGCCCGGCGCACCCAGGTCGAGACCGATCTGGCGAACGGCCAGCGGCGGGAGGCCGAGCTGGAGGCGGCGGAGAACGACGCCCAGCCCCGGCTCAAGGCCGTACAGGAGACCTTCTACCGCCTGTCGGCGCTCAGGGAGAGGCTCCGCGGCGTCGAGAGCCTCGCGGTCGAGCGGGGACGGCACGCCGCGGACGCCGCCTCGATCGAGCGCCGCGGCCGTGACCCCGAGGATCTCGAGCGGGAGGCCGCCGAGATCCGGGAGCAGGAACAGACGCTGTCCGACGAGCTCGACGAGGCACGCGACCGGCTGGAAGCCGCCGTGGAGATCCGTGCGGAGGCCGAGGAGGCGCTGGCCTCGGAGGAGCGACGTCTGTCCTCCGCCGCCCGTGCCGCCGCCGACCGGCGTGAGGCGCTCGCCAGGCTCCGCGGCCAGGTGGAGTCCGCCAGGAGCCGTGCCCGCGCAGCGAGTGACGAGATCGGCCGCCTGACCAAGGCGGTGGAGGACGCCCACCACCGGGCCGAGCGGGCGCAGGCCGACTGCGACGCGCACGAGCTCGGCGAGCCAGCCGCGGACCCGGAGCTCCTCGCCGAGTTCGAAGCGGCCCAGGAGGGCGTCGACCTCGCCAGGGCCGCCGTCGAGGCGGCGCGGGGCGTGGCCGAACACGCCGAAACCGCCGTGGCGCAGGTCAAGGCCGCCGCCTCCTCGCCCCGTGAGGCGCTCGGCGCCGCCAAGTCCGCCGTCGGTACGGCACGGGCCGCCGACCAGGAGTCGCAGCGAGCCCTCGCCGCGCTCCGGGCACGGCGTGAGGCGCTGGAGATGAGCCTCGCCGGAGGTGTCGACGGGGCGGCCGCGCTGCTCGGCGCGGACCTTCCCGGCGTCCTCGGCCCGATCGCCACCATGCTCGCCGTCCGGCCGGGGGCCGAGGCGGCCGTCGCCGCGGTCCTGATGGCCGACGCCGTCACCGTCGACTCCCTGAACGCCGCTGTGGCCGCCCTTGAGCACCTGCGCGTCGCCGACGGAGGCCGCACGGCGCTGCTGATCGCCGCCGACGGCCAGGCCGCCCCGGCGCGACCCGCCGTCGACGGCGGGGAATGGGCCGCCGATCTGGTCACCGTGCCGGAGGCGCTGAGGGGCACCGTCGACGTGCTGCTGTCGGACGTGGTCGTCGTCGACGATCTCGCTTCGGCGCGGAAGGTCGTGGACGCCGATCCGGGCCTGCGAGCCGTCACCCGCTCGGGAGACGTCCTCGGGGCGCACTCGGCGCACGGCGGTTCCGGCAGTGTGGCGTCGCCGCTTCAGGTCCGGGCCGCGCTCGACGAGGCCGCCGCGGACCTGGCCGCCGCCGAGACGGCGGCGGAGGCGCACGCGCTGGCGCTGGAAGAGGCCGTGGCGGCCGAGGGGCAGGCCCAGCTGGCGGTCGACGCGTCCCAGGCACGCGTCGCCGAGGCGCAGAACGACGTCACCATGGCGCAGAACGGCATCAACAGCGCGCAGACCGGGCTGAACGCGGCCCAGTCCGTGCTCGACCGGCTGCGGAGCCGCCAGCGGGACGCCGACCAGAAGGCGGCGACCGCCGCCAGGGAACTCGCCCGGCTCGAGGCCGCCGTCAAGGCCGCCCAGGACGAGGCCGCCCGGCTGGCGAAAGCCGTACAGGACGGGGAAGAGGCCCGCGAGCTGGCCCAGGCGGCGGTCGTCGAGCTGGAGGAGCAGCTGGCCGAGGCGGAGTACGCCCAGGAGCTGGAGGCCGAGCCGACCACCGACACGCGTGACGAGCTCGCGGCGGCCGTCGGGGTGACGCGCCAGGCCGAGATGGAGGCCAGGCTCACCGTCCGGACCTCCGAGGAACGCGTCAGGGGCATCGCCGGCCGCGCCGACGGTCTGATGCGCGCCGCCCGCCGGGAACGTGACGACCGTGCGCGTGCGGCGGCCCAGCGAGAGCGACGCCGCAGGCAGGCCGAAGTCGCCGCCGGTGTCGTCGGCGCGGCGCAGATCGCCCTGAAGGCGCTGGACGCCTCACTCACGCGGGCCGCGGACGAGCGTGACGAGGCGGAGCGGGCGCGCGGCGAGATCGACGCGGAGCTCAAGGCGATACGGCTCCGCGTCCGTGCGCTCAGCTCGGAGCTGGACACGCTGGTCAACCGTGCCCACGGCAGCGAGATGGCCAGGACGGAACAGCGCCTGCGGCTCGAGCAGATGGAACAGCGGGCCCTCGAGGAGTACGGCGTCGAGCTGGAACCGCTGATCTCCGAGTACGGCCCGGCCGTCCCGGTGCCCGGCGACCCTCCGGTGCCGTACGTCCGGGAGGAGCAGGAGAAGCGGGCCAGAGCCGCCGACAAGCAGATGACCCAGCTGGGCAAGGTCAACCCGCTCGCCCTGGAGGAGTTCGCCGCGTTGGAAGAGCGGCACGCCTTCCTCACCTCGCAGCTCGAAGACCTCAAGAAGACCCGCAGGGATCTCCTGCTCGTCGTCAAGGAGGTCGACGACAGGGTCGAGCAGGTCTTCTCCGCGGCCTACGAGGACGTGGCCCGGGAGTTCTCCCAGATCTTCGAGCGGGTCTTCCCCGGCGGCGAGGGCCGCCTGCTGCTGACCGACCCGTCCGACATGCTCACCACGGGAGTCGAGGTCGAGGCCCGCCCGCCCGGCAAGAAGGTCAAGCGGCTGTCGCTGCTGTCCGGCGGCGAGCGGTCGCTGACCGCCGTGGCGTTCCTCATCTCGATCTTCAAGGCCCGTCCGTCGCCCTTCTACGTGATGGACGAGGTCGAGGCCGCGCTGGACGACACCAACACCCAGCGTCTGCTGACCCTCTTCGAGGAACTGCGCCAGAGTTCGCAGCTCATCGTCATCACCCACCAGAAGCGGACGATGGAGATCGCCGACGCGCTGTACGGCGTCTCCATGCGAGGAGACGGCGTCACCCAGGTGGTGAGCCAGCGCCTGCGCGAGCACGCGGGTTGACCGGCCTCGCCTCCGGCGAGGCGGGCTCGGGGCGCCTTTTTTGGCGTCGTCTTCCCTCGTCACTCGGGGTCGCTCGTTCCTCGCTCCCCACTCGCTCCTCAGTCCAGACAACGCCGCGCCCCTCGCGGGATGGGCTTCGGTGACCGGAGCAGTGCGGTGTGTCTGGGAAACTGCATCTTGTGGATGGTTACCTCGGCGTCATCGTGATCGTGGCCGTCGTCGCCGTGCTGGCGGTCGGTGGCCTGTTCCTACTCTTCCGGCCCAAGGCCAAGGACCGCCCCACGGTGGAGGCGCCTCCGGCGCCGCGCGCCCCGGGCGTCGAAGAGCCGCAAGGCGGCGGCCTCGGCGAACAAGAAGGCGGCCTGACCACGACGTTGCCGCCTCCGGCCCCCGCCGAGGAGCTCGTCAAGGCACCGGAGATCGAGGTCCCGCCGCCGTCCGCAGGCCGGATGGTGCGGCTGCGCGGACGCCTGGCCCGTTCGCAGAGCGCGTTCGGCAAGGGCCTGCTCGAGCTGCTCTCGCGTGACCGGCTCGACGACGAGGTCTGGGACGAGATCGAGGAGAACCTGATCACCGCCGACGTCGGTGTGGCCCCGACCCGGGCCATCGTCGAGGACCTCCGTACGAAGGTGAAGGTCCTCGGCACCCGCACGCCGAGCGAGGTCCGGGCGATGTTGCGCGAGGAGCTTCTCACCCAGATCGCTCCTGAGCTCGACCGCACCCTGCACGTCCGCCCGCACGGCGAACGCCCTGCTGTGGTCCTGGTCGTCGGGGTCAACGGCACAGGTAAGACCACCACGTCGGGCAAGCTCGCCCGGGTGCTGATCGGCGATGGGAACAAGGTCGTCCTCGGGGCGGCGGACACGTTCCGCGCCGCGGCGGCGGACCAGCTCCAGACCTGGGGCGACCGGGTGGGGGCGACCGTGGTCCGCGGACCGGAGGGCGGTGACCCGGCGTCCGTCGCGTTCGACGCCGTGGCCAAGGGCTTCGAGGACCACGTCGACACCGTCATCGTCGACACCGCCGGGCGTCTGCACACCAAGACCGGCCTGATGGACGAGCTCGGCAAGGTCAAGCGAGTGATCGAGAAGCGGGCGCTGGTCGACGAGGTGCTGCTGGTCCTCGACGCGACCACGGGCCAGAACGGCATGCGCCAGGCTCAGGTGTTCGCCGAGGTGGTCAACATCACGGGCATCGCGCTGACCAAGCTCGACGGCACCGCCAAGGGCGGCATCGTGATCTCGGTCCAGCGTGAGCTGGGCGTCCCCGTCAAGCTCGTGGGGCTCGGCGAGGGCCCCGACGATCTGGCCCCGTTCGACCCCGAGGTGTTCGTCGACGCGATCCTCGGCGACTGACGAAGACCCTCGCCGCGGGGCCCGGGCCGGCCCCGCGGTCGTTCGGGGTCAGCTCAGCAGGGACCTGCGGAAGTCGGCGAGGTGGGGCTCGATGTCGATGCCCCTGTCGGCGAGCCACCGGTCGTTCCCGTAGGTGTCGCGGTAGCGCTCGCCGCCGTCGCAGATCAACGTGACGACGCTGCCCCGCTCACCCCGGGCGCGCATCTCCTTGACGATCTCCATGGACGCCGCGACATTGGTGCCGGTCGAGCCGCCGACGTCGCGGCGTGTGACCTCTTTCACCCAGTGCATGGCGGCGACGGACACGGCGTCGGGCACGTGGGTCATCCGGTCGATGACCGTGGGCAGGAACGACGGCTCGACGCGGGGCCGTCCGATTCCCTCGATCCGGGACCCGGGGCCCGTGAGATCGTCTCCCGAGATCCACGACGGGAAGAACGCCGAGCCTTCCGGGTCGGCGACGCACAGGCGGGTCGAGTGGCGGCGATACCTGATGTAGCGGCCGATCGTCGCGGACGTGCCCCCGGTGCCCGCTCCCACCACGATCCACGCCGGCTCCGAGTGCCGTTCATGGGACATCTGCTGGAAGATGCTCTCGGCGATGTTGTTGTTGCCCCGCCAGTCGGTGGCCCGCTCGGCGTAGGTGAACTGGTCCATGTAGTGGCCGCCGGTCTCCTCGGCGAGCCTCCGGGACTCCTCGTAGATCGCCCCGGGGTCGGAGACGAGGTGGCACTTGCCGCCGTAGAACTCGATGATCTCCCGCTTCTCCGGCGACGTGGTGGCCGGCATCACGGCGATGAACGGCAGGCCCAGTAGCCGCGCGAAGTAGGCCTCGCTGACCGCGGTCGATCCGCTGGACGCCTCGATGACCGTCGTCGTGGGCCCGATCCACCCGTTGGCCAGGCCGTACAGGAAAAGAGAACGGGCGAGCCGATGTTTGAGTGAACCGGTCGGGTGTACGGACTCGTCTTTCAAGTAGAGGTCCACACCCCAGTGAGAGGGGAGGGGGAACACATGCAGGTGCGTGTCACAACTGCGGTTCGCGTCGGCTTCCACGGCCAGGATGGCGTCGGCGGCCCATGCTCTAATGCCGGGATCATGCCGGTCCACGTGTTTCATGCCGATACTCTAGCGAGTGAGGTTTGCCACACTTTACGCCGGATTGAGGCTGGAGTGTTACGCTACTGAGATTCGTCCGGCCCGCACGTGACCTGCCCGTGCCGGGCACCCAGCCTGAGCGACCCCGCTGAACAGGTAAAACATTTAACACCGTGCTTACGGTTCGCCTGGGACGATGGCTCGGGACCGCAAATGAACCAGGCCTACTCGCATGGGTCAATGCCGGACGGGTAACGGGGGAGAAGTTCCGTAGGGGGAAGAGATGATCTCGATGACTGAAGAGCAGCGACACGCGTGGTTCGAGCGCGACGTCGTCCCGGTTACCGGTCAGCTCTACGCGTCCGCCATGCGGCTCACCCGTAACCCGGCCGACGCGGAGGACCTGGTCCAGGAGACCGTGGCGAAGGCGTACACCTCCTACCACCAGTTCCGCGAGGGCACGAACCTCAAGGCGTGGCTGCACCGGATCCTGACCAACAACTTCATCAACGACTACCGGAAGAAGCAGCGCTCGCCGAAGCTCTCCACGGCCGAGGACATCGAGGACTGGCAGCTCGCCGCCGCCGAGTCCCACACCTCGACCGGCCTGCGCTCGGCGGAGAACGAGGCTCTCGACCAGTTGCCCGACAGCGTCGTGATGGACGCCCTGCGGTCCCTCCCCGAGGAGTTCCGCATGGCCGTCTACCTCGCCGACGTCGAGGGGTTCGCCTACAAGGAGATCGCCGACCGGATGGGAACCCCCATCGGAACGGTGATGTCCCGGCTCCACCGCGGGCGCCGGCAGCTTCGCGGGATGCTCGAGGGCTACGCGCGTGAAGAGGGCGTGGTCCGCGTCCCCGAGCCCGCCGTAGCCGCCTGAGATCGTCTACCTCCTCCGCGGTCCCCTGGTACGGCTGTCGCGTCGCGGCAGCCGTACCGGCATGTCCGGGGTCAGGACGCGGCGATGAGGGCGACGGCGCCCAGGGCGAAGCCGACCCCGGTGATCTGCACCGGGCTCAGCCGCTCGCCGAGCACGTATCGCGCCAGCAGCAGGGTGCTCGCGGGGTAGAGCGACACCAGGACGGCGATCAGGCTCAGCAGGCCGCGCTGTGCGGCGAAGAGATAGAGCACGTTGGCGGCCATGTCGAGCAGCCCGGCGGCGATGGTCACCGTCAGCGTCCCCGGGATGGGGCGGAGACTTCTGCGCGTCGCGACCGCGAGCAGCGCGACCAGCGTGATCGACGCGATGCGGGCGCCGAGGAGCGGCCAGACCCCGGCGTCCTCCGGAGCCAGCTTCAGCAGGATGAAGAAGCCGCCGAACCCGGCGCCGGAAGCGAGGGCGTTGAGGATCGAGCCGGCCCGGGATCCGGCGGCGGGGTCGTTCGGGGACCGGCTGACCAGGGTCACCGCGAACAGGCCGAGGAGCACGCCCACGAGGGCCGGAATGGACGGGCGCTCGCCGGTTATCAGGCCGAACAGCACCGGCACCGCCATCGAGGCGATGGCGGTGGTGGGGGCGACCACCGACATCACGCCGGTGGCCAGGCCTCGGTAGAACATCACGATTCCGACGGCGCCGGCCACGCCCGACGCCATTCCCCACAGCAGGGCCGCGGGACTCAGGGTCCCCGGCAGGAAGGCGAGCAGCGCCGCGATCAGCAACAACCCCCCGAGCTGGGAGAACACGACGACCGCGAGCACGCGCGAGCGCCTGGTGGCGAGACCTCCGAAGAAGTCGGCCGTCCCGAAGATCACCGCGCACGCCGTCGCCAGTGCAGCCGCTGTCACCTGATCGCCTCTCAACGGACATTTCAATAGTGCAATGGATTGTATATGTGAATCACTAGACTGTACTCATGCCGGATCCGGAGACCCTCGCCGCGGCCATCGCGGCCAATGTCCGCGGCCAGCGCGCGCACCGCGGCATGACGCTCGACGAGCTCGCCGCGCGGTCGAACGTCAGCCGCGGCATGCTCATCCAGATAGAACAGGGCAGGACCAACCCCAGCGTGAACACCCTCAGCCGGATCGGCGACGCGCTCGGCGTGACCGTGGGACGGCTGGTCGAGGTTTCCGACACCCCCGTCGTGCGCGTCGTCCACGCGTCCGAGGTGGTCACGTTCGAGCACAGTGGGGGCGGCTCCGCGCGGCTGCTCGTCGGCACCGACGCCCCCGCGATCCTCGAGCTGTGGGACTGGCACCTCGGCCCGGGTGAGCTGCACGACGGTGACGCGCACCCCGCCGGGACCCGCGAGATGATCACGGTCATCGAGGGCGAGCTCACTCTCAGCCTGTACGGCAAGAGCCACATCGTGGGGAAGGACGAAGCGGTCGTCTTCAGTGCCGACCGGCCCCACCGCTACGCGAACGAGGGCGGCGTCCCGCTCCGGTTCGTCATGGTGGTCACCGAACCCGCTGAACGGCTTGATGACTGACGGGTACGCCTGCGCGGTAACGCTCCGGAGTCTCATGATTACACCATGAGTGTGCGAGGGCCGGCTCAAGGTTGGGTACATCCCTTTTTGTGTTGCTCTCTTCGGCAACGGATCGTGAGTGTCCGGCAGCGGGTGGTGGCGGGTGAGTGAGTCGCAGGCCGCGCTGGAGAAACTCCGCGCGGAGCTCGCCGTGCTCGGGGTTCCCGACGCGTACGAGATCGGTGACGACGTGACCCTCTCGGTGTGGATCGGCCTGGTCGTCAGCTTCCGGGAGGGTCTTTACCGTTGGCGGGAGGGTGCCGTGAAATGCCGGCACCTGGGTACGGACCCTGTCGGATGCGCCATCCGGGTCGCCCGGCGATATGCCGAGCTCAAGGCACACGAGCCGCCCTGGTGGGAAGACCTGGCCAAGGTTCTCCGGGGGGAAGGGGTCAAGGGGCATCCGTAGCTTCCGCACCCCCCGAGCTCTCCGGGGGGTCGTATGCGGATCGGATTGGTGCTGCTGTCGTTGATCCTTGCCGCAGGATGTGGTGAGGCCAGGTCGTCCGCGGTCCCGAGTCCGTCCTCGAAGTCGCACCACGCGTTCCGCGTGGGCGGCCAGTTCGACGCCCAGGTCTTCGGCAGCAGGCTGGCGGCCCGGCAGCACGGCTGGCCCGGCCCGCGGATGCCGGTGGCCCCGCCACCCCGGAACATCGACTGCCGTCAGCTGAAATGCGTGGCGCTGACCTTCGACGACGGGCCGGGAGACAACACGGGCCACGTGCTGGACACCCTGGCCGCCCACCGTGCCCGTGCCACGTTCTTCATGCTGGGCCAGATGGTCACCGACGGCACCCGCGACTTCGTCAGGCGGATGGTCTCCGAGGGGCACGAGCTGGGCAACCACTCGTGGGACCACCCCTCGCTCGTGGGGCTGTCGGAAGGGGCGCTCCGGCGTGAGCTCCAGCGCACGCAGGACGTGATCCAGCAGGTCGCCGGCGTCCGGATGCGGGTGATGCGCCCGCCGTACGGGTCGACCAACCACGAGGTGGAGGCGATGGCGAAGCAGGAGGGACTCGCCCAGATCATGTGGGACCTGGACACCCTCGACTGGCGGGACCGCAACGCCGGACTCGTGGCCAAGCGCTCCGGCGAGGCCAAACCAGGCGACATCGTGCTGATGCACGACATCCACCCCACGACCGTCGAGGCGCTCCCGCGTCTCCTCGACGAGTTGGACCGGAAGAAGTTCACGTACGTGACGGTCTCCGAGCTCATCGGCAGCCTCACTCCCGGAAAGGCGTACCACAACGGATGAAGGGCTACGACTTCCCGGGACCGGCGCTGGAACTGGGCGCGCTGGTGAAGGACGACGGCACGGCCGATCCTTCGTCGCCGATCCGGATCCCTCTCGCGATGATGAACCGGCATGGGCTGGTCGCCGGGGCGACCGGTACGGGCAAGACCAAGACGCTCCAGCTCATGGCCGAGCAGTTGTCCGCACAGGGCGTGCCGGTCTTCCTCGCCGACGTCAAGGGCGACCTGTCGGGGATGGCCTCGCCGGGCGTCCCCTCCGACCGCACCGCGCAGAGGGCGGCCGAGGTGGGCCAGTCCTGGTCGGGGCGGGCCTGCCCCGTGGAGTTCTTCTCCCTGGGAGGCATGGGAGAAGGCATCCCGCTGCGCGCCACCATGACGGCCTTCGGGCCCACCCTGCTCTCCAAGGTTCTCGGGCTCAACGAGACGCAGGAGTCGTCACTCGGGCTGGTCTTCTACTTCGCCGACAAGCACGGCATGCCACTGCTCGACCTGAAGGACCTCGTCGCGATCATCACGTACCTGACCGAGACGCCCGAGGTGCTGAAGGGCATCGGCGGCCTGTCGTCGGCGACGGCGGGCGTCATCCTGCGCGCCGTGGTCAACTTCCAGGCGCAGGGCGCGGACGCGTTCTTCGGCGAGCCGGAGTTCGACGCCCGCGATCTGCTGCGACAGGCGCCGGACGGCCGGGGCGTCGTCTCCATCCTGGAACTGCCTGCCGTACAGGACCGGCCGCGGTTGTTCTCCACGTTCCTGATGTGGCTGCTCGCGGACCTGTTCGAGGCGCTGCCCGAGGTGGGCGACCCGGACAAGCCCAAACTCGTGTTCTTCTTCGACGAGGCCCACCTGCTGTTCAGCGACGCCTCCAAGGCGTTCCTGGAGTCGATCACACAGACCGTGCGGCTGATCCGCTCGAAGGGCGTCGGCGTCTTCCTCGTCACCCAGACGCCCAAGGACGTGCCGGCCGACGTGCTGGCCCAGCTCGGCGCCCGGGTGCAGCACGCCCTGCGGGCGTTCACGCCGCAGGACGCCAAGGCGTTGAAGGCCACCGTCTCGACCTTTCCCGAGTCGGCGTACGACCTGCAGCGGCTGCTCACGGAGCTCGGCATCGGGGAGGCGGTCGTCACCGTGCTCTCGGAGACGGGGGCCCCCACACCGGTCGCCTGGACCCGCCTGTGCGCCCCGCAGTCGCTGATGGCGCCCTCGGACCCGGCCGTGGTCGGTGGAGTCGTCGCGGCCTCCCCGCTCCTCGCCAAGTACGGCACGGCGATCGACCGCGAGTCGGCCTACGAGATGCTCAGCGCCCGCCTGGCCGCGCCCACGTCCACGTCCACCTCCACCGACACGTACGGCGCGCCTCCACGGGAGCCTGAGTCGCGGCGGCACGAGGAGAAGTCGGTGCTGGAGGGAGTTCTCGGTTCGTCGGCCTTCAAGTCGCTCGCCCGCTCCGCCGCGTCGGCGCTCGGCAGGGAGATCACCCGCTCGATCTTCGGCACCGCGAGACGGCGGCGCTGACCGCCTGCCGCCTCCGCCCCGGCCTGGTTGTCGGCGGGGCGTGCGAAGGTGGGTGCCATGGGATTCAGCGGGTTTCCTGATGAGGCGCTCATTTTCTACGAGGGCCTCGTGGCCGACAACTCCAAGTCGTACTGGGCGGCCAACAAGGGTCTCTACGACAGCGCGGTGAAGGCGCCGATGCTGGCGTTGATGGACGAGTTGGCCCCCGAGTTCGGGACGCCGCATCTGTTCCGGCCCAACCGGGATGTGCGCTTCGCGAAGGACAAGTCGCCCTACAAGACCCACCAGGGCGCGTACGTGCAGGTGGGGGTCGACGGCATCGGCTACTACGTGCAACTCGACGCCGAGGGGCTCTACGTGGCCGGTGGCTGGTGGGCGGGGGGAGATCAGATCGTCCGCTACCGGGACGCGCTCGACGACGATGTGGCGGGCGGCGGGCTCGAGTCCGCGATCGCGGAGTTGCCGCCGGAGCTGACCGTTGGCGGCGATCGCCTCAAGACCCGGCCGCGAGGCACGCCTGAGGGCCACCCCCGTCTGGAGTTGCTCCGGCACAAGTCGCTGCACGCCGGCCGCCGGTTCGAGCCGGAGTTGTGGCTGAACACGCCGGAGGTCCTCGACCGGGTCCGTGTCACGTGGCGCTCATTGACCCCGCTGGTCGACTGGCTGCGGATCCACCTCAGCTGATCGTCAGGTGAGGACCCTGATCACGCCGCAACCCACCCGGTCGCCCGCGTCCCCGGTCTTGAGCGTGGTCGCGTCCGGCCCCATGGCGCCCGTCGTGTCGGAGGCGTGGGTGTAGCGCGTGGGGATGTTGGCGAAGTTGTCGGCCTTCGCGTGCACGACGACCGCGCTGCCGTCGGTGTCCGCCAGTTGTGCGATGGCGAACCGGTCGGTCACGAAGGACGCGTTGCCGGTGCCGTCCCCGGCCACGAGCAGCGAGGGCAGGTTGCCGGCGGCCATGCCGTACGAACTCGGGCTGGGGTCGAGGTGGGCGCCCGCGCTGGAGAACGGGCTGCCCGTGGTCGCGTCCACCGCCCGCGGGTCGCACACGCCCGCGGTGTGGATGTGGAGGCCGTGGAATCCGGGAGCCAGACCGCGGACGTTGACCGTGACCCGCGACTTGGTCATGTCGTATCGCTCGATCCGCAGGGTGCCGAGCGCGGTCCCGGCGGTGTCCTTGATCACGGCGATGGCCGACGGGCCCGCGGGAGGACGGGCCGGTTCGGCGTGTGCGAGGACACCCGTGCCGACGCAGATGGCGAGGTTGGCGGCCAGGGCGAGATGGGTTTTCCGAAGCATGGACGGCTCCTCCGTATGCGCTCGTGACCTGGCACAGGAGAGCACGGTCCGTACCGGGGAAGAGCTCCGGAAACGCCGCTCATAGAGCGTCGTTTGCCCCCACCTTGCCGACTCCCGCCCCTTCTCCGCGTGATCATGCACAGATTCGTGGGCAAGGTGTCTGAACAGCGCGAACGCTCCGCATGATCATGCACAGGTTCGTAGATTGGGCTCTGACCTGCGCAGACTCCGATCGTGATCATGCACGGATTCGTGGAACCAGCCTCTGACCTGGACGGACTCTGTCCGTGATCATGCGCGCATTCGCCGGCAAGGTGTCTGAACAGCGCAAACGCCCCCCGTGATCATGCACGGTGGCATGTTCACGAGGGGCGTCGTCGCATGGCTTGGCGCCGGCTCACGACCAGGGCCCTTGCTCGACTGAGCGCCGCTCGCCGGGGCCGGCCGTTCGCCGGGTCAGTTGACGCGCTTGGCCCGCGCGGTTGCGCGGCCGCGGCTGGCCGCGTCGAGCACGACCTTGCGGATGCGGACGGTCTCCGGCGTGATCTCCACGCACTCGTCGTCACGGATGAACTCCAGCGCCTGCTCCAGCGACAGGGAGCGCGGCGGGATCACCTTCTCCGTCTCGTCGCTGGTGGACGAGCGCATGTTCGTGAGTTTCTTCTCCTTGGTGATGTTCACGTCCATGTCGTCGGAGCGCGAGTTCTCGCCGACGATCATGCCCTCGTAGACCTCGGTGGTGGGGGAGACGAACAGCGTCCCGCGCTCCTGCAGGTTCAGCATCGCGAAGGGGGTGACGGGGCCCGACCGGTCGGCGACGAGGGAGCCGTTGTTGCGGGTCCGCAGCTCGCCGAACCACGGCTCGTAGGCGTCGAACACGTGGTGGACCAGGCCGGTTCCCCGGGTCTCGGTGAGGAACTCCGTACGGAAGCCGATCAGGCCACGTGCGGGAACCACGAACTCCATGCGGATCCAGCCGGTGCCGTGGTTCGTCATGTGCTCCATGCGGCCCTTGCGTACGGCCAGCAGCTGGGTCACGGCCCCCAGGTACTCCTCGGGGCAGTCGACGGTGAGCCGCTCGACCGGCTCGTGCACCTTGCCGTCGACGAGCTTGGTCACGACCTGCGGCTTGCCGACGGTCAGCTCGTAGCCCTCGCGGCGCATCTGCTCGACCAGGATGGCCAGCGCGAGCTCACCACGGCCCTGGACCTCCCAGGTGTCGGGGCGCTCGGTGGGGATCACGCGCAGCGAGACGTTTCCGACCAGTTCCTTCTCGAGCCGGTCCTTGACCATCCGTGCGGTGACCTTGGAGCCCTTGACCTTGCCGACCAGCGGGCTGGTGTTGGTGCCGATCGTCATCGAGATCGCCGGCTCGTCGACCGTGATCAGCGGCAGGGGCCGCGGGTCGTCCGGGTCGGCCAGCGTCTCGCCGATCATGATGTCGGGGATGCCGGCGATGGCGATGATGTCGCCCGGGCCCGCCTCCTCGGCGGGCTTGCGCTCCAGCGCGTCGGTCATGAGCAGCTCGGAGATCTTCACCCGCTGGATCGTGCCGTCGGTACGGCACCAGGCGACCTGCTGCCCCTTCTTGATCGTGCCGTGGTGGACCCGGCAGAGTGCGATCCGGCCCAGGTAGCTGGAGGCGTCGAGGTTGGTGACGTGCGCCTGGAGCGGGGCGGTCGGGTCGTAGAGGGGAGCCGGGATCGTCTTGGTGATCGTCTCGAACAGTGGCTCGAGGTTGTCGGCGTCCGGCATGCCGCCGTCCTGCGGCCGGTTGAGCGAGGCCCGCCCGGCCTTGGCCGAGGCGTAGACGATGGGGAAGTCGATCTGCTCCTCGGTGGCGTCGAGGTCGAGGAAGAGCTCGTAGACCTCGTCGACGACCTCGGCGATCCGGGCGTCGGGCCGGTCCACCTTGTTGATGCACAAGATCACCGGGAGCTTGGCGGCGAAGGCCTTGCGCAGCACGAAGCGCGTCTGGGGGAGCGGCCCCTCGGAGGCGTCCACCAGGAGGACGACGCCGTCGACCATGGACAGGCCGCGCTCGACCTCTCCGCCGAAGTCGGCGTGACCGGGGGTGTCGATGATGTTCAGAGTCATTCCGCCGTGCTTGACCGCGGTGTTCTTCGCGAGAATGGTGATGCCCTTCTCGCGCTCGAGGTCATTGGAGTCCATGACGCGCTCGTCGACGTCCTGGTTGGCGCGGAACGCCCCGGACTGCCACAACATGGCGTCCACCAGCGTGGTCTTGCCATGGTCGACGTGCGCGATGATCGCGATGTTCCGCAGGTCGTCGCGGCTGTTCAAAGGCATAGTGGAGTCTCGCTCTAGTTCGTCGGGGTGTCGTCCGCGTCCCGGAACTTCGGCGAGACGGACATCCGCCGCGGAGTGCGGCCATTCGATTTTAGTTGATCCCCGTTACCACCATGTGCCGTGGAAGCGGGAATCCCCACGACCTGCGGTTTTAGCGGCGTATTCGCTACGGGTTCGCTACGCGTTTCCTACGGGCGGGCGGGTGGGTGGGCGATGGCCGTGATCGGCGAGGTCTGTTCGCGGCCGGTGGCCGCCGCCGATTGCATGATCACGGCCGATGAAGCCGCAGGTCGTGGGGATTCTTACGAATCTGCGCATGATCACGAATCGGATTCGGGCAGGTGGCGAGGGGTTTCTCCGAACCTGTGCATGATCACGCGGAGTGTTTTGGCCCGTCAGGTGCCCTGTGGGCGAACCTGTGCATGATCACGGGGAGTGGGGTGGGGGTGGCTTCTGAGATCGGAGTGGGGGAGGAAATAAGGTCGGCGGCATGGGTTTTGCTCCTGCCTTCGGGGCGATGTTGCGGACGGCCGACGGAATCAGGATCGACGCGTCGCACACGCCCAACGGTTCGCTCGATCTCGGCGTCGTCGTCGCCCACGGGTTCACGGGCTCGTGGCGGGAGCGTCCCACGCGGCGCATCGTCCATGTCCTGTCCGGTTTCGGCGGCGTGCTCTCGTTCGACTTCCGGGGTCATGGACGTTCCGGCGGCGTCTCCACCGTCGGCGACCTTGAGGTCCTCGACCTCGACGCGGCCGTGAAGCACGCCCGCTCGATCGGCTACGAACGGGTCGTGACCGTGGGCTTCTCCATGGGGGCCGCCGTGGCCGTACGGCACGCGGGGCTGCACGGGGGAGTGGACGCGGTGGTGGCGGTCAGCGCCCCGGCCCGCTGGTACTACCGGGGGACCCGCCCGATGCGGCAGGTCCACTGGGCGATCGAGCAGTGGTCGGGACGTCTCGCGGCCCGGCTGGCCAAGCGCACCCGGATCTCGACCGGGACGTGGGATCCCGTTCCGCTGCCGCCTCATGAGGCCGCCGCGCTGATCGCGCCGACGCCGTTGCTGATCGTCCACGGGGACGCCGACCCGTTCTTCCCGCTGGACCACGCCCATCAGCTGTACGAAGGCGCCAAGGAGCCGAAGGAGTTGTGGATCGAGCCGGGGTACGGCCATGCCGAGGCGGCGGCGACTCCTGAGCTGATCCGGAAAATTGGCCGGTGGATTTCGCGAACCAAATCCCAATAAGGGTCGTCTATGTGAACGTAGGGGTCCCTTGGGGATCCAGACCGCCGATCAAGGGGGGTCGGCGCACACCTGCGGGTGTGGCCCAGCGTCGCGGGGGCGCGCTGGGCGATCTTCCCGGTCCTGTACGGCAGGCCGTACAGGACCGGGAAGTGCTCATCCTCAGCCCAGGCGGGCGATCGACTTGTACTCCAGGTACGCCGACAGGCCCTCGGGGCCGAGTTCACGGCCGAGCCCGCTGGCCTTGTAACCGCCGAACGGCGTGTTCGGGTCCATGGTGTTCATCATGTTGACGCCGTAGGTCCCGGTGCGGACCTGGCGGGCGACGTCCACACCGTGGTCGGTGTCCGCCGTCCAGACCGTGCCGGACAGGCCGTAGTCGCTGTCGTTGGCGATTCTGATCGCGTCGCCCTCGTCCTCGTAGGGGATCACGGTCAGGACCGGCCCGAAGATCTCCTCACGGGCGATGCGCATGTCGTTCGTCGCGCCGGCGAACACGGTCGGCGCGACGTACCATCCCCGGTCGAACGGCCGGTCGAGGCCGCCGACCACCGGCTTGGCGCCCTCGTCGAGACCGGCCCGGATATAGCCCTCGACCCGCTCCTGCTGACGCTTGGCGACCAGAGGGCCGATCCCGGTGGCGGGGTCCGACGGGTCGCCGACGGCCTGGCCGGTGACCATGTCGGCCACGGCCTGGACGACCTCGTCGTACCGGTGCCGCGAGGCCAGGATGCGGGTCTGGGCGACGCAGGCCTGGCCGTTGTTCATGAGGGAGGCGATCGACAGGAAGCCCATCGCCGAGGGCAGGTCGCAGTCGTCGAGGATGATCGCGGCCGACTTCCCGCCCAGCTCCAGCGTGCAGCGCTTGAGCTGCTCGCCGCAGATCGAGGCGATGCGGCGGCCCGCGGCGGTCGAGCCGGTGAAGGCGACCTTGTCGACGCCGGGGTGGGAGACCAGGTGCTCGCCGGCCTCGCGACCGGCGGCCACGATGTTGACCACGCCGTCGGGGATCCCCGACTCCTTGATCATCTCGGCGAGCAGGTAGGAGTCGAGCGGCGTCTCCGGGGCCGGCTTGATCACGACCGTGCAGCCCGCGACGAGTGCGGGGGCCAGCTTGGTCATGATCACGAACTGGGGGACGTTCCACGGCACGATCGCGGCGACGACGCCGACGGGCTCGCGGCGGATGGTGACCGGCCCGAACGTCCCGGGCCGCTCCTCCTCCTCGGGGAACGTGGCGCCGAGCCCGGCGAAGTACTGCAGCATGCCGAGCGGCTGGGGAGCCTGCGCGAGCTGCGAGAACGTGATGGGGGAACCCATCTCGAGGGTGATGACGTCGGCGAGTTCCGCCTGACGGGACGCGTAGATCTCCGCCAGTTTCCCGACGACCGCGGCGCGCTCGGCCATGCTCATGCGCGGCCAGGGTCCGTTGTCGAAGGCCTCGCGTGCGGCGGCCACCGCCCGGTCCATGTCGGCGGGGGTGCCGTCCGGCACGCGCCCGACGACCTCCTCGGTGTGGGGGGAGATGACGTCGATGGTGCCGGTGCCCGCGGGGGCGACCCAATCGCCCCCGATGAATAGCGTGTCGTGCTGAAGCATGTCCCTGCCTCCTGGTCGGGCGCGCCTCACGAATTTGAGCGAACGCTTGCTTGGACAAGTCTGTTCTCGCGCGCCGGACGTCACAAGTCCCCGCGCGCTCAGTGAGACCGAATCATGTTCTGTCGGTCGTTGGCAATACCCCGGCGCCGGGGGCTTGGGAGCGGGTGTCGCATGCGGCGGGTACGGCTCGCCGACCTGAGCCGGGCGCCCGGAGAGCCGTACGGCTCCCGCCCCTGAGGGAGCGGGAGCCGTACGGGTGCGGGACTACGGGAGGGTGGGGTGGAGCAGGTGGGCCATCGAGCGCTTGACCAGGTCGGTCCGCATCGCCTGGGTGGTCGCTCCTTCGGCGCCGAAGCCGAAGTAGACCGTGTCCTTGGTGGTGATGCCGGCGCCGTCCTCGAGTGACTGGTCGCTGCGCGACCAGTCGTTGGGAGCCTCGGACGAGTCGGCGGGCGGCCCCGCGACCGTCCAGCCACCGAGGTCGCCCTCGAAGGAGGTCTCGGAGACGGTCGCGCCGTCGGCCGTGACCTTCGAGTCGTCGACCCAGACGCCGAGGCCCTGGGTGCCCCAGTCGCTGATGTAGGAGATCGACACCTCGACCTGCTTGCCCGCGTACGCGGTCAGGTCGATCGACCACTGCTGCCAGCCGTTCGACGAACCGGAGGCCGCGTGCCAGGAGCCGGTGGTGCCGGTGCCGGTGCACGAGGTCGCGCCGTCGAAGGTTTGGTAGTGCGCGGTGGACGGATGGATGTCCACCCAGCCGGCGGCGCAACTGTCGCCGGGCTCGCCCGAGGTGTGCCCGTTGGCGTCGGGCAGGGTCGTCCAGTCGTCCTGGCCCACGGTGTGCGCCTCGACGGTCAGGAAGTCCCAGTTCGGCTCGGTGTTGTACGACGTCCAGAACGACAGGTTCCCGCTGGTCTTCCCGGTCAGGTCGACCGTACGGGTCAGGCGCTTCCAGGACACGTCGGCCTGGCCGCTCTGCGCGTCCCATGCGCCGGTGTGCGGGCTGAAGGGTGCTCCCGAGCTGTACTGCCACTTCAGCGGCGCCGAACTGGCGAACTGCGGGAACGTCTTCTGCGGCAACACCGAGGAGGTCGTCACGAAGGTCGAGGTGTGGTCCTGGTTGTTCGCCGAGTCCCCGCCGTTCAGCGTGCCGAGGAAGCCGTTGAACGCGCCTCCCGTGCCCTTGAGCGGGAGGGTGTTCCCGTCGCCGTCCTGGCCGCCGCCGTCCACGAAGGTGTAGGCGCCCAGGTAGTACTGCACGAAGTCGTTGCTCAGCGCGAGGCACGGGGGCTTGGTCCCCGTGGTGCACTCGGGCTGGCCCGGGTAGTCGGGCTCGTACCAGTACGCGTTGTTGACGTTCTGCGCGTACAGGGCGTACTTGCCGGTGGCGAGGAGCTTGCCGCCCTCGTTGAGGTAGTCGCGGAAGGCCAGTTCGAGCGCCTCGGCGAGATTCGCGGCGGTGCCGCCCGGCTGGGTGGCCGCGCGCGGGATGATGTCGTCGCCCGTTTCCCAGACGACGGCCTTGTAGTGGCTGAGCACGCCCAGCGGGTGGGGTGCGGTGCGGCCGTTCTTGTCCACGTCGTAGACGTCGGAGCTGTAGCCGGCCTTCGACAGCGCCGTGGCGTAGTCGTCGGCGTACTTGGCCTCGGTCACGCCCTGGACCGGGCTCGCGCCGGTGACGTCCTCGGCCGCGACGATGAGGACCTTGCCGCCGATGTCACCCGACACCTTGTAGGTGAACGACTCGCTCTTGCCGGTGAGCGAGGTGAACCACACCTTCACGTTGTCGCCGGGCTTGGCGCCCTTGACCGTGCCGCGGAGCTGGTGGAAGTAGGTGTCGTAGCCGTCGCCGTAACGCTCGCCGCCCTTCCACTCGGAGGTGGAGGCGACCCGCGCGATCCCGCCGTTGATCTGGTACCGGAGCAGGACGGGGCCGAGCCTGCGCTGAGCGTCCACCTGGACGACCTGGTCCTTGCCGTAGCTCACGCCGAACTTGTCGACCACGAAGTCGGGCACGGTGTTGCCGAGGTGGCTGACCGGCTCGCTCAGGTTCGGCGCCGACTTGAGGATGTCGAGCGCGAAGGGAAGCTGCTTCTCGAACTCGGCCTGGACCAGCGCCTCGTCGTCGGGGAAGACGAACCCGCAGCCCTCGCAGCCCTCCTCGAGCTCGGGAGTCCACGCGAGCGTGCCGTACTTCGCGTGCGCGTGGTCGGTGGTCTCGCCGTTGGTCGTGTACAGCTCGGCGGCCACGCCCGGGTCGAACCCGGGGACGGCCGGGTTCTCGTCGGTTCCGGTCAGCGCCAGGTAGACGGGGTCGTCGGCGGTCTTGGTGGCGACCTGCCAGCCCTGGGGGTAGAGCAGCAACGGGCCGAAGGAGTGGTAGTTGACCTGGGCCTTGGGGCGCAGGCGCTTGAGCAGCCCGTCCATGGCCCTCGTCTCCGGCTCTGAGGCCGGGGCCGTACCACGGTAGGTCTCGCTGCTGAAGACGCCGGACGACCCCTCGTCGTCGTAGCCCCACTTGGTGGGGAAGTTCCGGTTGGGGTCGACGCCGTCGTTGCCGGTGATCTCACGGTCGCCGTCGTTGTCGCGCAGGTTCTTGCGCCACAGGCGGTTGCCCTCGGTGAAGGTGAAGTCGTAGCCGTCCGGGTTGGCCACCGGCACGAACCACACCTCGGTCGTGGACAGCAGCTTGCTGACGTCCGGCTTGGACTTGTTGGCCACCAGGTACTTCAGCAGGCGCATGTCGACCTCGGTGGAGATCCACTCGCGCGCGTGCTGGGTCGCCGAGTAGAGCACCGCCGGCCTGGTCCCATCGGGCAGAACCCGGGCGAGCTTGGTCAGCTTGACGGCGAGGATGTCCTTGCCCTGGATGGTCTTGCCGATCGACTGCAGCTTCGCGATGTCCTTGTTGCCGTCGCTGATGGCGCGGAGCTGGTCGGCGATGCCGCCCTTCTCGGAGTAGGACCGCCACACGGTGTACCCGCCGGCGGCCTGTGCCCGGGCCGCCTGCAACTGGGTCTGGCCCTGGGGGTTGCGGACCGGCTGCGGCCGGTAGCCGAGGGTCTGCAACTTCTTCAGCTCGATCGGGGTGGCGGTGAGCTCGATGTGCTCCTTGTCGCCCGTGGCCTTCTGCTGAACGATGTCGAAGCCCTTCTGGGCCAGCGTGCCGGCGGTCCCGGCCTGGCTGTCCAGTTCGTAGAGCTCGATCCGGTCCGTGGGTGGAAGGGGGTCGGTGGTGACGGCCTGTGCACCGGCGGTCGGCATGAGTGGCGCGAGCAGTGCGCCGGCCGCAAGGACTGACAAGATCAGTCTTCGGGACATGGATACGGCCCTTCGTAGGGAACGATCACCCGAATCTCGCTTGCGGTCAGATCACCCGCAAGTCACGTCAGGACTCGTGTAAGTCACGAGTTGGTCACGACTCCCCCAAGGGAAAATCCTCACAAATGGTTAAAAAGTGTGAGATTCCTCCTTAATGGGGCATGAGTTTCTCCCGTTCCGGTAGCAGGCGTAAAGATCGCCTTCTATAGTTTCGGTCCGAATGGGATTGGAGGCCGCGTGCGACCGAGGCGCCTGATTGGGTTGGCGGTTGTGACCACCGCGTTGCTCGGGACGTTCGCGGTGCCCTCCGCACAGGCCGCGCCGGACGACCAGGCCTCGCTGGCCAAGCTGACCAAGCAGGCCGCCGAGCTCACCAAGGCCTATCGCGGCGAGATCGTCAGCCTCGAAGACGCGCAGACCGCCGTCAAGAAGGCGTCATCGCGGGCGAAGAACCTCAAGAGCGATCTTCGTGCGGCCGAGGAGCGGGTGGGTGACTTCGCCCAGACGTCGTACATGGGCGGCGGTCTCAACGACTCGCAGTTGTTCAGCATGCGGATCGACCTCGGCACCGTCTCCACGATGTCGTATCTCTCCAACCAGACGACCGAGCAGCTCAACACCGTCAAACGGCTCATCGCGGAGCACAAGAAGGCCACCGAGGACGCCGACGCGGAGATCGCCAAGCTGCGGAAGAACATCAAGGAACTCCAGGCCCAGCGGCGTGACGTCGAGCGGCGCATGGCCAAGTTCGGCATTCAGACCCCCGGCTCGGCGTCGGGCCTGACCAGCCGCCTGGTGAACGTGCGGGCCGCGATCATGTCGCAGTTCCCCATGCCGTTCGGCGTGGGATGTCTGCGCGTCGGCGACCCGGGCGAGCACGGCAAGGGCAGGGCCTGCGACTTCATGATGAGCTCGGGCGGCCGCCTGCCGGACGCCGTGGCCAAGGAGCGCGGTGACGCCCTGGCTCAGTGGTGCATCAGTCACGCCGGCCAGTACGGGATCATGTACATCATCTGGCAGCAGCGCATCTACGACATGCGCACCGGGGGCGGCTGGAAGATGATGGAGGACCGCGGCGGCACCACGGCCAACCACTACGACCACGTGCACGTCTCGGTGCTCTGAGGGCTCGTCAGCCCTGATTCGCGAGGAACTCCCTGAGCCAGTGGTAGGACGCCTTCGGCGTGCGCTCCTGGGTGTCGAAGTCGACGTGGACCAGGCCGAACCGCTGGTGGTAACCCTCGGCCCACTCGAAGTTGTCGAGCAGCGACCACACGAAGTAGCCCCGGACGTCCACGCCCTCGGCCTGGGCCTGCCGTACGGCCGCGATGTGGCCGTCGAGGAAGGCGATCCGCTCCTGGTCGTCGACGCCCTCGTAGGAGCAGCCGTTCTCCGTGATGTAGACGGGCGGGAGCGCCGTGCCGTACCGGGCCTTGAAGGTGACGAGCAACTCGCGCAGGCCGTCGGGGACCACGGGCCAGCCGAAGGCCGTCGTCGGGTGGCCGGTGATGCCCGCGTCGGTGAACGGCAGGCCGTCAGAGCCCGGTCCTGCGATCCGGGTGGGGTTGTAGTAGTTGATCCCGAGGCCGTCGAGGGGTTGGGCGATGGTCTCCAGGTCTCCGGTACGGACGAAGTCCAGGTCGGTGATGCCGTACGCCGAAAAATCGGGATATGTGCCGAAAAAGAGGGGGTCGTTGAACAGCCGGTTGTGCAGGGTGTCGTACGCCTCGGCGGCGGCCAGGTCCTCGGCGGAGCCGGAGGCGGGCCACACCGGTGTGCAGTTGTTGGTGATCAGCACGCGTTCGGCGCCGCCGCCGCGCAAAGCCTGTACGGCCAGGCCGTGCCCGAGCAGTTGATGATGGGCCGCGGGGAGGGCGTCGAGGAAGAGGGCCTTGCCGGGGGCGTGGATGCCCAGGGCGTAACCGAAGACCATGTGGATGAAGGGCTCGTTGAGCGTGATCCACGTCGTGACGCGGTCGGAGAGTCGGTCGGCCACGATGGCGGCGTAGTCCGCGAAGTATGCGGATATATCGCGATTGAGCCAGCCGCCCTCGTCTTCGAGGGCCTGGGGCAGGTCCCAGTGGAAGAGCGTGGGCGTGGGGACGATGCCCTTCTCGCACAACGCGTCCACCAGTCGGTCGTAGAAGTCGAGGCCCGCCTGGTTGACCGCGCCGCGTCCGGACGGTTGGACGCGTGGCCAGGAGATCGAGAAGCGATAGGCGTTCAGGCCGGCTTCCTTGATCAGCGCCACGTCCTCGGGCCACCGGTGGTAGTGGTCGCAGGCGACGTCGCCGGTGTGGCCGTCGCGGGTCCGGCCGGGTTCGTGGGAGAAGGTGTCCCAGATCGACGGGCCCTTGCCGTCCTCGTGGGCGGCCCCTTCGATCTGATAGGACGCGGTAGCCGTACCCCAGAGGAACATGGCCGCCTCCTGTGCGCCGTTACATGAGTGAAGCTCATGTTAATCTGCCATCCGCCGAATCGGGAGACAATAGCGGAATGACGGACGCCACGGGTGGAACACTGCGTCGCCGGCCAGCCCAGCGTCGAAGTCAGGAGCGAGTCGAGCGGATGCTGGACGAGTGCGCCCGGCTGCTCGACGAGGCGGGGTACGACGCGCTGACCACGAAGGAGGTCGCGCGCCGGGCGGAGGTGCCGATCGGGACCTTCTACCAGTTCTTCCCCGACAAGCAGGGGCTGGTCAAGGCGCTCGCGCTGCGCAACCTCGACGCCTTCCTCGACAGCGTGGCCACGAGGCTGGCCGTCTCGTCGCCCTCGGGCTGGACCGACGTGGTCGATCTCGGCATCGACGAGTTCGTGCGGATGAAGCGGACGGTGCCCGGATTCGGCGTCGTCGACTTCGGCGAGGTGCAGGCGACGCCTGGCGGTCCCGGTCTGCCCGGCACGCAACGGATGCTGGATGCGGCGCTGGAGAACAACGTCGTGGTGGCCGACCGGCTGCGCTCGCTGACCACCGATGTGCTCGGACTGCCGCGGGGGGAGGACACGGCGCGGGCGTTCCTGGTGGCCGTCGAGGCTGCGGACGCGGTCTTGAAGCTCGCCTTCCGTGCCCACCCCGACGGCGACCCGGACCTGATCGCCGAATGCAAGCGCCTGGTCCGCCGCTATCTGGCCGACCACCTCGGCTAACCGTGATCATGCACAAGTTCGTGATCAAGCCCGGGGAAGGTAGGCCTGGGCTTGGAGGTTGTAGAGATCGGCGTAGAGGCCGTCGAGGGTGATGAGCTCGTCGTGCGTTCCGTGCTCGAGGACCTTGCCGTGGTCGAGGACGTAGATCCGGTCGGCATAGCGCACACTCGCCAGCCGATGCGTGATCAGCACGACCGTCCGGCCGTCTGCGTGCCGCCTGATCCGCTCGAACAGCGCGTGCTCGGCCCGGGCGTCCAGCGCGGCCGTCGGCTCGTCGCAGATCAGCAGAGGGGCGTCCCGGTAGAACCCCCGGGCGACGGCGATCCGCTGCCACTGGCCGCCGGACAACTCCTGCCCGTCCTTGAACCGGCGGTCGAGAAGCGTGCGATAGCCGTGCGGAAGCTCGGCGATGACCTGGTCGGCGCCGGCCACCTCGGCGGCCCTGATGATCGCATCCTCGGGCTTGTCCATGCCCATCGTGATGTTGTGGCGGGCGGTCAGCGGCCAGCGGGTGTGATCCTGGGCGATGACGGCGATGTTGCCTCTCAGCTCGTCCGGGTCCACCTTCCGCACGTCGGTCGAGTCCCACAGGACGCGGCCGCCGTCCGGGTCGTAGAGCCCGGCGAGGATCTTCGCCAGCGTGGTCTTGCCCGATCCGTTCTCTCCGACGAGGGCCACGACCTCGCCGCGCTCGATGTGCACGGAGACCCCGCGGAGCGTCGGGGAGTCGGCGCCCGGGTAGCTGAAGGTGACGTCCTCGACCACGATCCGGTCGAACTCCGAGGGCATCTCGTCCGTCCGCCCGGCGGGGATCCGCGACTCGGCCTCGGCGGCGAAGTCGAGGAAGTCGGTGAAGTACAACCCCTCCTCGTAGAGCCGGTTGGTCGCGTACATGAAGTTGGCGAGTGACGACTGCCCGGAACGGATGGCGAGCACCGCGGTGCCGGCCACGGCGAGCGGCACCGCACCCACCGCGAGGAGCACGCCGAGTGCCACGAAGACCACGCCCTGGCCGATCCCGCCGAGGCCCTCGCCGGCGACGCGAGCGGACGCCTGCCGCCTGGCCAGGTCGAGCAGGACCTTCTGCTCCGATCTGGCGATGCCGTCGTACATCCTCAGGAGGAAGTCGCGCATGGTGAACGTCCGGACCTCGGCGGCGGTGTCCTTGTCCGCCAGCAACTCCGTGACGATCCACTTGCGGCGCCGCTGCGGCACGAGCAGCAGGTCGGTCGCGTAGCTCATCCTGGCCGACCGCACCGCCGCCCAGGCGTCGGGAAGGACGGCCAGCAGGAGCAGTGGCAGCAACACGGGATGCAGCACACCCAGCACTCCCGCCGCCGCCGCGATGCCGATGGCTCCGGTGAGGGTGTCGATCGCGGTGTACACGACCGTGTCGGCCGAGTCCATGCCTCGTATCCGCGCCCGCTGCAGAGAGTCGTGGAACTCCGGGTCGTCGAAGCACACGAGGTCGACCTGGCTGGTCAGGCCGTAGAGCCGCTCCTCCGCGATCCGGTTGACCTGCGGGCCGAGCCTGGCCTGCGCCCACCCGGCGCCGGCCTGGAGAACGGTCCTGATGGTCGCCGCCACACCGACGAGCACGAGGCTGGGCAGCGCCGCACGGATGCGGTCGGGTGTCGGGCCCGCCTCGAACAGCGCCGTCAGCACGCCCGTGGTGGCGAGCAGGCCGAAGGCCGTGAAGACGCCCCCGAGCAGGCTCAGCGTCACGGTCGTCGTGGTGTCGCGCGGGCTGGCCTGCCAGGCCATGCCGAGTGCCTGCCTGATCAGGTTGGGCAGGCGGCGCGCGACCGTGAGGAAACCGATGCCCGCCATCGTGTCCCCATGGCGAATCCAGGTGAAGGAGGTCATGTCCGCGAGGACGGGTGCGTCCTTCTGTGGATCGGAGGGGGAGTCCGCGCCCTCGGGGTCCTCGGGGTCGTCGTGGGGGTCCCGTCGTTCCGTGCCAGGAGGAGTGGCCGCCATAAGTGCAGTGTGAGCGTCCCGACCGACAAAAAGCCACCAGAGATCTTGACGCGAGCCGGCTTCACGTTCTACGACGCGGCCGTGGCCGGCGGCTCAGGCGACCAGGCCGGCAGGCCTCCGTACCCGTTCCCGCCGACGTCACCGGGACGGGCGATCAGCGCCGTGCCGCGGAGTCGGTCGAGCCGGTGGCGTGCAGATCGGCCTCGACGCGGGCGGCGGTGGCGAGAAGCGGCGGGAGCAGGTCCCTGCGGACCGCCTCGAGTGTCGTGCGGCTGGCATGGGAGGACACGTTCACCGCCGCGACCACGCGCCCGCTGCGATCCCTGATCGGCGCCGCGATCGAGCGCAGGCCCTCCTCGAGTTCCTGGTCCACCATCGCCCAGCCCTGCGCCCTGACCCGGTCGAGCTCCGCCCGCAGGGCCGCCGGCGAGGTCGTCGTCCGCGGGGTGAGGCGTTCCAGCGGGGAGCGTTCGAGAGACGCGTCGAGTTCGTCGGGGGAGAGCCACGCCAGGAGCACGCGGCCCATCGAGGTGCAGTAGGCGGGGAAGCGGGTGCCGATGGCGATCGTCACCCGCATGATCCTCGCGGTGGGAACGCGGGCGACGTAGACGACGTCACCGTCGTCGAGCACCGAGACGGACGCCGACTCGTGTACCTCGGCGACGAGCCGCTCCAGGTGTGGGAGGGCGACCTCGGGGAGCGAAAGACTCGAGAGGTAGGCGTAGCCGAGCTCGAGGATGCGCGGTGACAGCGAGAAGAGTCGTCCGTCGGTCCGCACGTAGCCCAGCCCGACCAGAGTGAGCAGGAAACGCCGCGCGGCGGCTCTTGTCAGATCGGTCTTGCGCGCGACGTCGCTGAGCGTGAGTTCCGGGCTGGTCGCGTCGAACGCCCGAATCACCGCCAGGCCCCGAGCAAGCGACTGGACGTACTCCTCGGCCATGGGCCGCCCCACCTCCCGACCAGGAACTCTAGCGTCTCGTGATTGTTCGCATTCAGAACCGATGTTCTCACAGCGAACGCCATTCCGGAAGAATGATCCATTTCTTCATTGACGCGCTTTAGAGGCGGGCGTAGCTTCCACAGTACGTTCCGTACAAGAACTGTCGTTCGCTGAGCGAACAAAATGGAGTGTCGATGAACCGCTCCTTACGCATGTGTGTTCTGGTGGGCGCCCCTCTGGCCTTCCCCGTCGCGTGCGGGTCGTCCTCGGTCGTACCGGACCGGCCGGTCGTGGCGTCGTGGGGGACGGCTCGGCGATCTACGGGATCCAGGCGCTGTGGAGCGAGGCGCACTACCGGGTCGGGGCGATCTTCGTAGTGCCGGCGAACGGCCGTTACGCCGTCATGGACCGGCTGGCGGAGAAGAACAAGCGAGGCCGGGTGCCCTGGCCGCCGTTCACCGAGGTCAGCCTGTCGGACATGGCGCGCTCGTTCGGCTGTCCGGCCGTACGCCTCGAGTCTTACGACGATCTGGTGACCGCTCTCGACGAGATCGTGCCGTCGGCGGTTCCCGCGAGGAGCCGATTCTCCTGGATGTCGCGGTCGTTCCCGACTCCGAGTTTCCCCCTTAGGAGGATTTTTCATGACATTAATGGACACGAAGATCTGGGCAGGATCGATCTTCGGCGGTGAATGGGTGACGTCGAGGGCCGGTGACTCTCCCGTCATGGAGCCGGCGACCGGAAACGAGATCGGCCGCGTGGGCGTCGCGGATCCCGACGACGTCGCGGCCGCCGCCGTACAGGCGAACGCGGCCCAGCGTGGATGGGGCGCCGCCACGTTCGAGGAGCGGGCCGCCGTCCTGCGCAGGGCGGGCCGGCTGTTCGAGGAGCACGCGGAGGAGATCCAGGGCTGGATCATCCGCGAGACCGGTTCGATTCCCGGCAAGGCCGCGTTCGAGACCGCCGTCGCCGCCTCGGAGTGCTACGAGGCGGCCGCCCTGGCGTCCCAGCCTCCGGGGGAGATCCTTCCGACGGGGAGGCCGCGACTCAGTCTGGCCCGCCGCGTGCCCGTCGGCGTGGTCGGTGTGATCGCGCCGTTCAACGTCCCGCTCATCCTCGGCATCCGATCGGTCGCGCCCGCCCTCGCCCTCGGCAACGCGGTCGTCCTCAAGCCGGACCCCCGTACGGCGGTGGGCGGAGGCGTGTCGATCGCCCGCGTCTTCGAGGAGGCGGGGCTGCCTCCGGGCGTGCTCCACGTGCTTCCCGGCGGCCCCGACGTCGGAGAGGCCCTCGTGGGCGATCCGCACATCCCGGTCATCTCCTTCACCGGGTCCACGGCTGCGGGCCGAAGGGTCGGGGAGATGTGCGGCCGCCTGCTGAAGAGGGCGCACCTGGAACTGGGCGGCAACTCCGCGCTGATCGTCCTCGACGACGCGGACCTCGACCTCGCCGTCTCGGCCGGGGCGTGGGGCTCGTTCTTCCACCAGGGCCAGATCTGCATGACCGCCGGCCGGCATCTCGTGCACTCCTCCCTCCAGGAGGAATACGTGGCACGGCTGGCGGCCAAGGCCGACCACATGCCGGTCGGCGATCCGGCCACCGGGCAGGTCGCCCTGGGCCCCCTGATCGACGCGCGGCAGCGCGACAAGGTCCACGCCCTGGTCACCGGCAGCGTGGACGTCGGTGCGCGGCTCGCGGCAGGCGGCACGTACGAGGGGCTGTTCTATCGGCCCACGGTCCTCGCCGACCTGACGACCGAGGCGCCCGCGTACGCGAACGAGGTCTTCGGGCCGGTCGCGCCGGTCATGCCGTTCTCCACGATCGAGGAGGCGGCGGCGCTGGCCGGAGACAGCGAGTACGGCCTGTCGCTCGGCATCCTGACGCGGGACGTCATGAAGGGCCTGGCTCTCGCCGACCTCATCCCCACGGGCATCGTGCACATCAACGACCAGACGGTGGACGACGAGGCCGTCGCCCCCTTCGGTGGGCTGGGTGCGTCGGGAACCGGGTCCCGCTTTGGCGGAGGCAGGGCCAACATGGACGCCTTCACGCACACGCAGTGGGTCACGATGCAGGGGGACATCGCCAGGTACCCCTTCTGAATGCATGATCACGGCACGGGTTCGCGCATGTCAGGGCGGGTGTGCGCGAACCTGCGCATGATCATGGCGGGAGTTTGTGCAGGTGGGACGAAGTGTTCCCGAACCTGTGCATGATCACGGGCGAAGTTTGCGCAGGTGGGGCTGAGTGTCACCGAACCTGTGCATGATCACGGGGGAGGGGTGGGGTGGTTGGGGGGCTTTAGGGTATTGATGGTGTTTATGGTTGACCATGGGTAATCGTGGTCGGGTGTTGCTCGTCGTTGGGTTCGTCCTGGCGGCATGGAACCTCCGGCCCGCGCTCGCAGGCGTCTCCCCGCTCCTGAACGACATCATGGGGGATCTCGCCCTCACCCCGGCCGAGGGCGGGGCGATCACCACGGTGATGGTGCTCTGTCTCGGGCTGCTGGGCCCGCTGGCCCCCGCCCTGTCCACCAGGCTCGGCCTCGACCGCACGCTGCTCGTCGGCCTGCTCATCCTGGCCACGGGCGTCATCGTGCGGAGCGCGGGAGGCCTCGTCACCCTGTACGTCGGCGCCGCCCTGGCCGGCACGGCCATCGCGATCATGAATGTGGCCATGCCCGGCCTGGTCAAGCAGCACTTCCCCTCCCGGGTGGGGCTCTTCACCGGCGTCTACGTCTCGTGCCTGGTGGCGGGAGCGGCGGTGACGTCGTCCGTCATGGTGCCGCTGGCCAGGGAGCACGGCTGGCGCACGGCCGCGGGCTCGGTCGCCGTGCTCGCGCTGGCGGCCGCGCTCCTGTGGGCGCCGCAGGCGTTCCGGCGTCCCGCTGGTGGCGTCCGGAGCGCGGGCCGTGGGCGATACCGCGCTCTGCTGAGGAGCAGGACCACGTGGGTGGTCATGTCCTTCATGGGGCTGCAGTCGCTGACCTTCTACGTCATGCTCGCCTGGCTTCCGACGATCTTCCAGGACGCGGGGCTCTCCGCCGATGAGGCCGGGTACATGCTCGGCCTCACGAACCTGGCGCAGATCGCCGCGACCCTCACCATGCCCGTGCACGCGGGCAGGGCGCGTTCCCAGGTGCCTCATGTGACCGTGGCCGCCGTCCTCACCATGGTCGGATACGTCGGCGTCCTGCTCGCCCCTGCGACGCTGCCGTGGCTCTGGATGATCGTCCTGGGCCTCGGGCAGGGCGCCTCGATCGCCCTGGCCCTGCTGATCATCACTCTGCGGGCGCCCGATCCGGCGTCGGTGACCGCGCTGTCGGCCGTCGCCCAATCGAGCGGCTACACGCTCGCCGCGCTCGGTCCTGTGGCCTTCGGCCTGATTCACCAGGCCACCGGTGACTGGACCGCGCCTCTGCTCGCGGGCCTCGGCGTCTGCGTCATCCAACTCGGGTTCGGCGCGCTCGCCGGCCGTCCGGCACCAAGGGACCTCGCGGCCGTGGCGGCTGTCGGGACGGCGGGGCCGGGGACGGTCACACCATCGTCCGGCAGCCCGTCGGGAACGGACTGACCGGTCGCCGGCGAGGTGACACGAGCGTCTAAGCTTTAGGTAAGCCTTGCCTAAGCGAGCGGAGAAGCCGTGCCCCTTGGAGCTCTCACCGAGAGTCTCGAAAGCCTCGCGGAGGAAAGAGACGGCACCATCGGCGTGCTTCCCGGGCTCGTCACCGAATACTCCCGTGAATGGATCCGTGCCTCAGAGTTGGTGCGGGAGCCGTACGGGGAGCTGGCCGGCCTGGTGAGGGAGACGGCGGACCGGTGGGACGCCCCCCGCCACGTGGCCGCGGCGCTGCTGTGGAAGACCTACGGCTACTGGCACACGTTGCCGATGGCTCTCGGCTGGGGGCTCGGGCGGCGCGTGCCGTTGATGCGGCTCGAGGACACCCTCGTACGGTCGTCCGAGGCGGGGGTGACCATCGCGGCCGAGAAGGTGACCGTAGCCGTCCTTCCCGGCGACCCGATGGCGGGCGCCCCCGGCACGACGGTCGTGGACAGCCTGGGCGCGGCGATCAGGGAGGCGCTGCTCGACGGGCAGCGGCCGGTCATCCGGGCCCTCGGCGCGCTGGCCAGGGTGGGGGAGCGCACCCTGTGGGGGTCGACCGCGGAGGCGTTCGTCGGCCCGCTGCTCGAACTCGGCCCCTACGGCCAGGCGGCGGCACTCCTCGCGGAGATCGGCCCCCCGGTGGACGGCCTGATGGTCCCCCATGAGGACGGCTACCGCCGCCGCACCTGCTGCCTCTGGGTGACCATCCGCCCCGAAGACCCCTGCACCACCTGCTGCATCCTCCCCTAACCCTTCACCCCTCGTGCTTGGCCGTGATCATGCACACCTTCGGAAATGTGCCCCGTGAGCTGCTCAGACATCTCGCGTGATCATGCGCACCTTCGGGGAAACCGCCCCTGAGCTGGCCGTACGCCAGTCGTGATCATGCACGCATTCGTACGTATGGCCGTTGGCGTGCCCTTATACATCTCGTGATCATGCACACCTTCGGAGAAGCCGCCGCTGAGCCGGCCATATGTCGGTCGTGATCATGCACGGACGAGCCCTCGAGTGTCGTGCGGATCGTGCATGATCACGCTGCGCGTTTTCGCAGGTCAACATGCATCGACCCGAATCCGTGCATGATCACGAAATGCGTATCGGCAGGTCAATGCGGCATTTCCAGAACCTGTGCATGATCACGGCCCATGTGTGTCCAGCTCAGCGGTGGTTTCCCCGAAGGTGTGCATGATCACGAGAGATGTCTGAGCAGCTCACGGGGCACATTTCCGAAGGTGCGCATGATCACGGCCAAACTGAGGGAGGGGTTAGGCGGGGTCTAGGGGGCGGAGTTCGTCGGCGTAGCTGACGGACAGACGGCGCATCATCCCGTCCGGGTTGATGGAGTACTGCCCGAGGCGCCACAGGGGCGGGGAGTAGGCGTGGATCGACACGCTCCCGTGCTCCGCACCGGTCAGGCGGTGGATGTGGTCGGGGCCGAACGTGAACGACTCACCCTCGGTGACGGCCGTCTCCAGGTGCTCGCCGCCGATTCGGGGGTTGCACTCCTTGAGCTCGCCGGTCACCACGCGCACGGCTCCCGAGGAGATGTCGTGGTCGTGCCAGCCCGTGTCGTCCTCCGGGCGCCAGCACAGCAGCCACACGTCCACATAGGAGTCCCGGTAGAGCGACGCGTAGTGGCGGCCGCCGTCCTCGGCGCCCTCGAAGTTGAGCTGCTCCTTCCACAGCTCGGGCTGCTCGGCCAGCTCGTTGACCAGCTCCGACAGCTCGCGGCGGTCGAGCGCGCGGGCGGGTAGCTGCTCGAAAGGAGCACAGCTCGCGGTGACCTGGACGGTGGGGGTGCTCATGACTGCGACTCCTTTCGTTTCAACATGCGATCGGGATTGCTCACGCGGATGGCGTGGCGGGCGGCTTCGCCGAACTCGGGCGACGGGGCCTCCGCGTACGGAAGATCCGAGCCGTTGACGACGACGTCGATGCCGAGTTCGCGGACCATGGCGTCGATGGCCCGCGGCCCGTAGGACGAGGTCTCGACGAACAGGTTCGCGTCCACGCGCCCCCGGCCGGAGCCGCCGCGGTTGATCTGGCGCTCCGAGTGAAGGGGCGCCAGACCGGCGAGCAGGGCGAAGCAGACCTTCAGGCGGGGGTGCCTGGGCCGGCCGAACGCCTGGAATGCGTACCACGAGGCGTGCATCTGCTGGACGTACGGCACGACCGCGGCCCACCAGGACGGGCCTTCCGGCGTGGCCGCCGGCCCGGGGTGGACGAACAGCGGCAGACCGCGCTCCTCCAGCACGTCGAGCAGCGGGGCCACGACCGAGAGTCCCTCGGCGTCCCCCAGGGCGGTGGCGGGTAACTGGAGACCGCGGAACCCCTGGTCGAGGGTCCGCGAGAGCCGTACGGCGTCGACGTCGGTGACCGGCGCGGCGGCCCAGGCCCCGAACGGCGCAGGCAGGTCGCGGGCACCGGAGTGGTAGGCGTCGATCAGCGGCCACGCCTCGGCGGGCGGCAGGTGCTCGATTCCGAGAGGGCTCGACAACGAGACGAGCGCGAGGTCGAGATCGGCGTTGAGCTTGAGCCTGGAGTCCAGGTCGTGCGCGCCGGGGTCGACCTCGTAGGGGGCCTCACCGTCCAGGATCAGCGTCCAGCCGTCGAGGAGCGGCGGCTCGGCCCGGCGGCGCAGGGCGTCGAGGAACGACGGCGTCCACAGATGCTGGTGCACGTCGATGCTCATCGTCACCTCCTTCGTTGCCCCTATTCCCGACTGATAATACATGTAATCGGAAGGGAACACCCGTGTCAAGGCTCTGAATCGCTTCACTGATACGTTTCAGTGAACCGCTTCACCTCGTGAGGTGTCAAGACGTGAACGCCTGTCCGGCATAGGGTTACCGCGTGGCTCAGCGTAAGCGCGCGACGATTCGCGAAGTGGCGCAGGCGACCGGCCTGTCACCCGCCGCGGTGAGCTACGCCCTGCGGGGCATGCAGGTGTCCGAGGAGACCATCCAGCGGGTACGGCGGGCCGCCGCGGAGCTGGGATACGAGGCCGACCCGATCGCCCGGGCCCTCGCCAGCGGCCGCACGGGGATGATCGGTCTCCTCTGCGGCTCGCTGGAGGACCTGTGGCAGCAGTCCCTCGCGGTCGGCATCGGCCGCGCGCTGCGCGACAAGGACAGATACGCGCTCATCCTCGACGCCGCGGGCGACCCGGCCAGGGAGCGCACGCTCGCCCTCCAGCTCAGGGACCAGCGGGTCGACGGGCTGATCGTGCAGCCGGTGGACCCGGCGGCCAGGTTCTGGGCCGATCTGGCCGACTCCCTGCCCGTCGTGGCCATCGGCGACGCCCTGCTGCACGGGCACACCGCGGCAGAGGTGGTCTTCGACAACCGGCGCGGGGTCACGATGGCGCTGGAGTACCTCAGGGACAAGGGCCACCGCCGCGTCGCGGTGCTCACCCCGACCCGGCCGAGCACCCCCGACCGCCCCGCCGACGTCCACGTGATCGCGGAGGCCGAGCGCCTCGGCCTGGACATCGACGTCAGGTCGGCCGGGCAGAGCCTCGCCGACTCGGCGGGCGTCGCGGCCGGGCTCCTGACCCGGGCCGACCGGCCGACCGCCGTGTTCTGCTTCTCCGACTCGATCGCCTACGGCGTCTACAAGGCCGTCGCCGAGCTCGGGTTGTCGGTGCCGGACGACGTCGCGGTGATGGGATACGACGACCATCCGATGTCGGAGCTCCTCGGCCTGACGACCGTGAACTGGGACCTCGACGGCATCGTCCGCGCCGCCGTCCGGCTCGTCGTCGCCGCCTCGGAAGGAAAGGTCCACCGCCGCCGCATCGTCCAGGAACCCGGCCTGCGCGAGCGCGTGTCGGTCAAGCCGGACGCGATCTAGGCGAAGGCCGGCAGCGCCGTCCGTGCGGCCTCGATGTCGGCGTCGAGGGGCCGGTCCTCCATGCGCGGGTCGAGCGGCACGTCACTGGAACGCCCGCGCTGCCGTTGCGCGCGCACGGCCGCGACCAGCTCGCAGGCCAGGACGATCTCGTACGGCTCCCGCGTGGCGAGGCACGCCCGCGCGGCCTGGGTGCCGAACCCGGCGTGGTCCTCCACACTGCGCGAAAGGACCGCGCCCCCCAGCGTCACAGGGGCGGCGAGATTCCGCAGCGTGGCCAGGGCGTCATAGGCGACGTACTCGAGGATGAGCGCCCCCGAGGCGCCCGGCCGGTCGGCGAGGAACGGGATCAGGCCGGTGTAGGCGGGCTCCATCATGGTGGCCAGCCTCGCGGTGGACAACGACGCGGTCTGTACGAGCGCGGCGCGCAGCCCGTCGAGGGCGAGTGCCACCGGCGCGGTGTGGAAGTTGCCGTTGTGCCAGGCCCTGCCGCCCGCGATGAGCGGGTTCTCCGCCGCGGAGTTCATGTCGGTCGTGACCACCTGCTCGGCCGTGTCCAGCGCGTCGAAGGCCGCCCCGTGGACCTGTGGCAGCGCGCGGTAACCGTAGGGGTCCTGGAGGCGGGGGGACGGTCCGGGGACGAGCAGGCGGCGCAGCCGCGTGGCCACCCTGGCCTGGCCGGGATGGCGCCGGGCGTCCTGCACGGGCTGTTCCAGGGGCTCGTCCGACGCGTCCACGGCGCGCCAGGACTGGGCGGCCACCCCGATGGAGGCCTCGAGAAGCGGGCGGAGCCCCGCGCACGCCAACGCGGCGTCGCCCAGCGTCATGGCGTTGGCGCTCATGAACGGCAAGGCGTCGGAGCCGGACAGGGCGAACGACGGCTCCTTCTCCGGCGACCATGAGGCGCGTCGCCAGGGGACCTCGCCCGTGAGGCAGAGGGCGGCCGTGGACAGGGCGGTGAGGTCGCCCGTGCCGATGGCGCCGTAGAGGCGGACGGGAGGAGTGAAGCCCCCATTGATCGCGTACGCGAGAACGGGGAGGACTCCGGGATTGACGCCCGACCCGCCGCGGAGGATCTGGTTGAGGCGGATCACCAGCATCGCCCGGGCCCGTTCCTCCTCGACCATCGGCCCGGCTCCGCCGGCGTGACTGCGCACCAGGTCGAGCCCCTGCTCGTGCACAGCCACGTCCTTGTTGGCCCCGACGCCCGTCGTCCGGCCGTACACGGGGCCGTGCAACTGGCTGGAGGCGCGCCAAGCGGCCTGGGCCGCGGCGGTGGAGCCGACCGCGACCCGGGCCTCGCCACGGGCCACCGCGCCGACCTGTTCGCAGGTCAGCGTGGTGCCGTCGAGGGTGATGTCAGTCGTCACCGAGGATCATGTTGAGAACCCAGCTGATCACGCCCACGATGATCGCGCCCCAGAAGGCGGCCAGGAACCCGCTGACGTGGAACGGAAGGTCGACCTTGTCGGCCACCCAGCTTGTGAGCAGAAGCAGAGCGGCGTTGACGACGAGGGCGAACAGGCCCAGCGTCAACACGTAGAAGGCGCACCCGATGGTCTTGATGATCGGCTTGAGCACCGCGTTGACGAGACCGAAGATGAGCGCCACGGCGATCAGGGTGCCCGCCTGCTTGGCCGCGCTGCCGGTGTTGACCGTGATGCCGTCCACTAGCTGCGTGGACACCCACAGCGCTCCGGCGACGATCAATACCTTAAGGATGATCTTCAAAGGGGGGATCCTTCCATGATCGGAAAAGACGGTGCCAGGCGGCTGAGACGGACAAGCATGCTCGCCCCGCCCTCCGCCCGGCAAGCCTGCCCGGCCACCCGCGGCGCACCCCCGGTGACCCGCCTCGCTGACACGTTTTGATCGTATAGTTCGGCGGTCCCGGCGCGGCGGGGCGGGTTCTCCGGGACCGGCCTCCTCGGATCGCTCAGACCTTCGGCAGACGGGCCATGAGGATCGGTGCGAGGAGCTGGGCGTACTGCTTGGTCATGTGGCCCTCGTCCCGGTAGACGAGCAGGTTGCCGACGACCGGCGGACAGGTGCCGGCCGTACCGCAGAACCACGCGGTCGGGTCGATCACCTTGATCTTGGCCTTCTTCGCCGCGTCGGCGATGGCGCTGCGGCGGGCCGGTGAGTGCAGGGCCTTCGGCAGCTTGTTCGTGCACAGGGTCAGGACCCGGGGGTTCTGGGCGAGGCACTCGGGCGCGTCACTGTTGGGCCAGGGGATGTCCTGGATCAGCGTCATCTTCGTGCCGCGGGCGTTGATCTGCTTCAGCGTGTTCGCGAAACCCGCGCCCCAGGCGGCGGCGTTGTCGGTGTTCTTGGGGAAGATCGTCCCGTCCTCCGACGAGGACATGACGACCAGCGCGGGATGGAGCTTCTTGATCCTCGCGATCGTCTGCTTACGCCAGGTGTCGCAGCTTTCGTACGCCTTGCCGGTGCGGACCAGCGTGATCGAGGAGACCTTGCACGAGGCCTTGGTCCACGAGTAGAGCTTCCAGTGGTTCTCGCGGGCGAGCCTGTCCATGGCGGGGAACCAGCTCGCCGCGTGCGAGTCGCCGAAGAGGACGACCACCTTGCTCGATGTGAGGTCGCCGAACGCGCACTCGGGCATCGAGACGTCGTCGTAGCCCACGTGGCAGCCGTCGTCGTAGACGATCGCCTTGTCGTCCTTCACCTTGGTGAGGGAGGGCGTCAGGTTGCCGGGAAGCCGCTCCGGCGGGACGCCGCCCGCGATCGTGGACTTCAGGAACGCCTCGGCGTCCGGCGCCGACGCCATCGCGCTCGGCAGGTCCGCGACCGGCGGGCCGTACGGGATCGAGGGGGGCAGGGTGGCCGCGACCAGGGCGATCACCGCCGCGCCCGCGGACAGGGTGACTCCGAGGGAGATGGCCCGTCCCGGCCGGTTCTTGAAGGCGCGGTGGAAGCGGACCGGGTTCTCCACCAGGTAAAGGGTGACGGCGGCCAGGATCAGGCCGAGGCCGCAGAGCGCGAGATTGACCTTGAGCGTGCCGTGGAGGCCGAGTGCGGCGGGGCCGATGACCAGGAGCGGCCAGTGCCAGAGGTACCACCCGTAGGACAGGCCGCCGATGCGCTGGAAGGGCGCCAGTCCCAGCAGCAGCCGGGCGTCGGCGCGTGCCGCCGCGGTGCCGCCCGCGATGACGAGGGCGGTGCCGGCCACCGGCAGGATCGCGTGATAGCCGGGGAAGGGGGTGTCGTTGTCGTAGACCACCGCCGCGACGACGATCGCCGCCAGGCCCACCCACGTCATGGCCGCGGCGATCCGGCCGGGAGTGCGCGCGAGTCGCGCGGCGGCCAGAGCGACGAGCGCTCCCGCGCCCAACTCCCAGATGCGGGTGTGCGAGCCGAAGTACGCCCAGGGGGCCGAGCGCGGGGTGTCCACGATGCTCAGCAGGAGCGACACGGCTGACAAGACGACGAGCGGCACCGCCAGGTACCGCGTCCGGCTGCTGCGGCCGCCCCTGCTGAGCAGCCAGGCGGAGACGATCAGCAGGAGGGGCCAGACGAGGTAGAACTGCTCCTCGACGGCCAGTGACCAGAAGTGCTGGAACGGCGAGGGCGGGGCCCCCTCCTGCAGGTAGTCGGTGCCGGTGATCGCCAGCCGGAAGTTGATCGCGTAGAGCGTGCTGGCCAGGGCGTCCTTGGTGTATTCGGCGAATCTGACCGGCGTGAGCCACAGCCAGGAGCCGATCACGGTGAACACGACCACGATGGTGGAGGCCGGCAGGAGCCGCAGGGCCCGCCGCGCGTAGAAGCGCCGGATCGAGATGCGGCCGGTGGTGTCGAGTTCGCGCAGCAGCAGTGAGGTGATCAGGAAGCCGGAGATCACGAAAAAGACGTCGACTCCGATGTAACCACCGGCGAACAGGGCCACCCCGGAGTGGCTCAGTACGACGAGCGTCACCGCGACCGCGCGCAACCCCTCGATGTCGGTCCGCTTCCGGGCATGCGGAGGGGAAGCGGGCTCGGCGCGCTCGGTTCTTTCCAGTGGCACGGGCGTCGCGTGCGTCACTGTGCGTTTCTCCCGGCGGCCGGCGCGATGCGCGAAGCGGGAGGGCGTTTCCGGGGAGACGGCATAGCGACAAACCGAAACAGAAAACATCGACGCAGGTCAAGCCCCGGCAAACAGGTGTTCCGCCGAAGTTCATGCGCGTTTCATATAGGTGGCTTCCAAATGTCTACAAGGTGGGGCGAATGGGTCGCGTGCGTGCTCGACGGGCGCGATCCGCGCGTTCCGAGGAGAGGGCCGTCGGCAAAGGGATCGTGGTCTCTGACTACCCTTTTCTCTGCCATGGGCATAACCGGCACGGCTTGGGGCAATCACAATTTTTGGGGTGAGTGTGGATGGACGTGGAAGAGCTCGATTCGTTGTCGGCCAAGGAGTTGCACGACCGCGCCGTGCACTACGCCGTACGGCACGGCGATTTCGGTTTCCTCTGGGACCTGCTGAAGCTGATCCCGGCCGCCGAGGCGGCCAGCGGCAACTCCGATGAGACGGCGAACGATCTCAGCCGGGTGTCCGCGCTGCTCAGCGATGCGATGGCGGCGGGGGAGGGGGAGCTCGGCGACGCCCTGCGACCCGTCTACGTCGACTACCTGTCCAAGCATCCTGACGCCTGAGGCCCACTCGCGGTCGGGCGCCTAGAGCTCGAAGGGGTCGTAGTGGACGTGCCGGTCGCGGACGCCCGCCTTGCGCAGCTCCGCGTGGACCCGGCGGACGAGACCGGGGGGACCGCACAGGTAGACGTCGCGGTTCCCGATGCCGGGTACGAGCCGGGCCAGCCCCGGTGCGGTGAGCTCCTCCGGGATGTGCCGGCCGTCGGTGTCCTCAGGAGTGTCGCTCCGCCCGCCGTTCTCCCGTCCGTCGTCGTCCAGCAGGTAGACCAGGCGCGCGCCGCGTGACCTGGCCAGTTCGTCGAGCTCGTCGCGGAAGACCACCTCGCTGCCCGACCTGGCCCGGTAGAGGACGACCGTCCCCGGCGGCATCTCCTCGAGCAGGGCCCTGATCGGCGTGATCCCGATGCCCGCCGCGATCATCAGGACGTCCTTGTTGACGCGTGCGCCGGCCGTGAAGCTCCCGTACGGGCCCTCCACCACGACCCGGGTGCCGACCTGGACCCCCTGCAGCCCGCGGGTGTGGTCGCCGAGCGCCTTGACCGTCACGCGCAGGCGGCGCCCGTCGGGAGCGGCCGACAGGGAGAAGGGGTGGGCCTGCCCCCAGTCGCTCCGCGTGAGGAACCGCAGCCACAGGAACTGGCCCGGCTTGACCTGGAACTCGCGCATCCGGCGGCCGCCGATGTGGATCGAGGTGACGTCCGGCGTCTCCCGGACCACGTCGGAGACCCGGAAGCCGTGCCGTGCGACCAGTCTGGCCGGCCGTACGATCCGCCGCCAGACGGCCAGCGTGAGGGCCGTGCCGTACAGGACGATCCAGAAGACCCTGGCGATCCCCTTGATGTCGGTGGAGATCATGATCGTGTGGGCGAACGCCAGCGCGGTTCCCAGGTAGGCGTACAGATGCAGGTAGTACCAGGTCTCGTAGCGCATCCGCCGCTTGATCGCGCGGATCGAGGTCAGGCCGATCATCACGATCAGGGCCGTGCCGACGTAGGCCGCGAGGAGCCAGGGATAGCCGTAGACGAATCTCATCGTCTGGTCCGCCAGGCTTCTCCCGGCGGCGTGGCCGACGGTGCTGAAGACGATGTGCGCGGTGATGAACGCGAAAACGGCGGCCCCCAGCCTGCGGTGCCAGACCGAGATGAGCCGCGTGTCCAGGACCCTGCTCATGAGGATGAGCTGGACCGCGATGAGGTATCCGGCGAGCATCCCGGCCAGCCTGCCGGTGCCGACGAGGGGGTCGGCGGTGAAGCGGCCACCCGAGTGGACCGCCCAGGGCACGAGTGCCGCGGCCGCTCCCAGCCAGAAGATCGCCGGCCAGAGCCACGTCGTGGAGGCGCGAGCCGTACCTGCCCGTGAGCGGTCCGCCGGGGCCGCGCCCGTCAAGTCGGTGTGTGCCATCCCCCGACCATCGCCGATGGATATGAGGCGGATCTGAACGAGTCACCCGTGGCCGGGGGCGCGATCGGCTGGTGCGGCGCGGATACGGACGCCGGCCTGCGGCGTTCCTTCATGAACTTCTCATCGTCTCAGGCCAGGATGGCGTGGTGGCCAAGACACGGATGCTGGTCGTGGACGACGATCCGGACGTACGCGACGCGATCGCGCGCGCCCTCCGCGGGGAGGGATACCGCGTCACGACCGCCGATGACGGTGAGTCGGCGCTCGCCGCGATCAGCGGCGGCACACCTGAACTCGTGCTGCTCGACGTGCTGATGCCGCGGGTCGACGGTCTGGAGGTCTGCCGGAGGCTGCGGGAGAAGGGCAACCGGGTCCCGGTGCTCATGCTGACCGCGCTGGAAGAGGTCGGGGACCGTGTGGCAGGGCTCGACGCGGGCGCCGACGACTACCTGGTCAAGCCGTTCGCCGTAGAGGAACTGCTGGCCCGTGTCCGGGCGCTGCTGCGCCGTACGGGCCCGGCGGAGCCGGCCGCGGGCTTCGCCGATCTGACGTTGCTGCCGGAGAGCAGGCAGGCGAGGAGAGGCGGCCGGGTCATCGACCTGACGAGGACGGAATACGCCCTGCTCGACCTGTTGATCCGCAACGGCGGACAGGTGCTCACGCGCAAGGTCATCCTGGAGCGGATCTGGGGGCAGGCCTTCCGCCCCGCGTCCAATTCGCTGGAGGTCTACATCCGCTACCTGCGCAGGAAGACGGAGGCGGCGGGCGAGCCCCGGTTGATCCACACCGTGCACGGCCTCGGGTACGCCCTCAGAGAGACGATCAGGGACACCCTTCGCGACGCGGGCGCGATCGGAGAAGCCGCCGGGCGTTGATCGCGGCTACGCGGCCGAGGTCGATGCTCCCCAAGTAGGGTGACGTCATGGCATTCGTCCACGTTGAGCGCACCGAAGATGGATTCGTCGCCCGGAACAATCGGGGCGCGGAGATCACCATGGGCACGTCGGAGGGCCAGTTCAGTCCTCTGGAACTGCTGCTCGCGGCCGTGGGCGGATGCAACATCATGACCGTCGAGCCCCTCACCGCCCAGCGGGGCCACCGGCTCGTACGGCTGGCCATGGATGTGACGTCCGAGAAGGCGGGCCCCACCCAACTGGAGTCCGTCACGGTCACCTACGACGTCGAGGCGCCGTCCGAGGAGGCCAGGGAGGTCTTCGAGTCGGTGGCGCAGCGGGTCCACGAGCGGCACTGCATCGTGAGCCGTTCTCTCGAGCGGGGCACCGAGGTCCGCATCATCCTCAACGGGTAGTCCCGCGTCGCTCCTTCGGTCGTCGGAGCGGCCGAAGGGCTACGCATGGGTGACACGTGTATGTGACGCGTGTATGTGACGCGTTCCACACCGCTCCGCCGGGTGCTCTTCCGAGTGGTTCCTCTGAGTGGGTTTCGTGGGCGGGAAATCGGGGATTCCAGGGGCCCGGCTCCGTCGTGGGGGGTGTCGCTTGACCGTGTCGCACCTGGTCAACGCCGGATGTAGGCCGAAAATCCACCTGTCGATGACGAGTTCATGACAACCACGGCGCTAGTGTGGTAGCAGGTCGAGAAGACCAGTTGAAGCTTTACCGAAGGACGCGGAGGGGGAACCGCGTCCGACAATAAGCGGGGGCCTGCCGGTGCCTTTGGGGAGGGCATGCCTGGCGGAACCGCTTTCAGCCGAGGCCGGACAGTTGGGGGACTGTCCGGCCTCGGCGTTTTTTATGCCCGAAGAGGCGTAGGCGGCGGCCCGTGGTCGTCCGCCACGAGCAGGGCCCCTGGAACCCATGCGGCCGCTGACCGGTTGGTCGTTCTCCCCGGCCGGCCCTGCCGTCGTCTACCCCCGCACCCCCCGCCACCCCCACACCCTCGCTACCCCCACACCCCCGTTACCTCCGCACGCCCGCTGCTCCCGCGCCCCCGTTACCTCCGCACGCCCGCT
>NZ_BOOO01000029.1 GCF_016863275.1 Planotetraspora mira | reverse complement strand
ACCTCCGCGCCCCCGCTACCTCCGCGCCCCCGCTGCTCCCGCACCTCCGGCGACGCCCATGCTCGCGAGGCGAGGCGAGGCGAGGCGAGGTGAGGCGGGCGGATGGCGGCCGATGCGGCGAGGCGCCCATCCCTTCTCGCGCGAGGTTCGACGATCGGCGTGGTCGGCCCTGTGGGCTTTGCCCAATCGGGGCGGTGACGAGACGTGGCCTGACGAGCCCGTTTACCCTGGCCGCTTTTACCCTCTCCATGCCGATGTGTGCCCACCCTCTTTCCTGACCGAGCCCCTGACTTGCTCTTTGCCTGGAGGGCTTTGCCTCGATACGCCGTCGTACTCAGGTGATGGGGGCTTCTGCCGCGATGAATCAGGCCCTGTGGCCGTCTGAGCTCGTGGTCTCCCCTTGGGAGAAGCGGTAGATCTTCTGGGTGTTATGGGGGATTTACTTGGTTCTATCCTGACTTGTCTTGTAGAGTCCCAATTGCTACCGACCGGTGGCGGCTAGTGCAGGAGAAGAGATCAGCGGTGGGTGACCCCACCTGCGGACTTCGCTCCAGATCCTTTCGGACCACGTCTGACATACGGCGGCCTCACGGCCGGTCCTCATAGCTTCCGCGCCTGAGCGTGTGTCTCACGGGCGATCGACTCATCTCGCCCGGCCAAGCGACCCGCGTCCACGGCCAGTCCGAACCGCAAGGTTCGATCGCCGACGCAAAGTCGCTCATCCGTCGTCTCACGAAAGATCCCCAGGCTTTCCATGAAGACCTTTCTCGATCCGCGTACCAAGGCCGTAGCCGGCCTGTGTACCAACGCCGTCCGTGACCTGCTCGGCAAGGGTGTCCGCGAGGTGCGCGCCCACCGGACCGTGTCGTCCGTGACCAGCGTGGCGTGCGCCGCCATCATCGGCGCCTCCATCATGGGTGCCGCACCGGTCGTGAAGCCGGCGCTGAACGAAACCCTCGCCGCCGCTCCGGCCGGCGTCGAGAACGAGCAGGTTCTCCTGCGGGGCTCGACGAGCGGTTCATACTTCTGGGACGACGGCTCCGGCCGTCTGGGAGACACTGGGCAGCCCGCGATCGGCAAGCCCATGCAGCAGGGTCTGTTCGCCAGCCCCAGTTGGCCGCTCGGCACCGAGGGCTATGTCATCTACAACGGCCGCAGGGCCAAGTTCTTCATCGGCGACCGCGGTCCCGGCACTCCCTCGAGCGACGGCGTCATGCTCGACATCGACGGCAAGACCTTCGCCGATCTCGTGGGCGCCAGCTGGAACCCCGACACGCTCACCGTCGGCAGCTCCCAGGGGCACATCCCGGTGGAGTACGTGGTGACCAAGTGGGGCGACGGTCCCGGCAAGAGGGGTACTCCGGTCCCCTTCTCCAGCGGTGCGTGGAGCAGCAGCTGAGCCTGTCATGGCGCCCTTTGCGAGAACTCCCGCACCTGATTTCCGATGTGCGTGCCGTCCTCGGGGCTGCTAAGGTTACCCACGTCGCAGGCGCCGCTAGCTCAGTTGGTTAGAGCAGCTGACTCTTAATCAGCGGGTCCGGGGTTCGAGTCCCTGGCGGCGCACTTCGCATATGACCGGCGCATTCCTCGTTCAATCGAGGGGTGCGCCGGTCTTTTCGTGCCCGGCATCCGCGGCCCTCGTCCGTCACGAGAGCGCCCTCGCCGAGGATCGTGACGCTCCTGCCCGTACTCGTCAGTTCTGTGCGTGGTTCACGGATTGATCGGACATATCCCATGGGGAGCCTTCGCGTGGTAACGGTAAAGGCTGAAGATCCGCTGCATCCCTGACCGACTGAGAGGTGTCCGGTGGCGGAGTTCCTGCCGGGACAGACCGCGCTCGTGGTTCACGTGCCCGAGGCGGAAGCCGTGGTGGGCGCCTGGCGGCGACGGTTCGACTCCTCCGCCGCCCATGGGGTTCCCGCGCACGTGACGGTGCTCTACCCCTTCCTGGACGCCGGCCGTGTCGACGCCGAGGTCGTGACCGCGCTGGGGGAGGTGTTCGTCGCCCATGCCACGTTCGAGGCGCGGTTCTCCGCCTGCGGCCGCTTCCCCGACGTGATCTACCTGGCTCCCGATCCCGACGCCCCGTTCCGGGAGCTGACCGAGGCGGTCGCGGCGCGCTGGCCGGAGGCTCCGCCGTACGGCGGGCGGTTCGAGGACGTCATGCCGCACCTGACCGTGGCCGACGGCGTGCCATCCGACGTCCAGGACATGATCGAGGCCGAGCTGGCCGGACGACTGCCGGTGATCACTCGCGTCCGTGCCGTGGCGCTGGAGACCTACGACGGAGCGCTGTGGAAGGAGACGGCCTCCTTCCCGCTCGCGTGATCAAGGGCTGTGAGCACGGTTTTGTCGGTCGAGCCGATCAGACTCGGCAGGGTCTTCCCCGATCCTGGAGGTCTCGATGGCGAGGCGTAGATCACCAGTGCGGAACCGGCGGCGCGGCAGGAGAGGAGCCCGCGGAAGCGGCGTGCTGTGGGCGTCGGCCGTCGTGGTCGTGCTCATCGCGGTGACCGAGGCCGTGAGAGCCATGGGGTGGGTGTTATTGCTCACGATCGCCGCCGTGGTCGTCGTCCTGCCGGTCGCCGCCTTTCTCATGGTCCGCCGAATGGGGGCGAGCTACCGCAGGGACGCGCTGCGCAGGGCCGGGCTCGACCGGCTCGATCCACGGCGCTTCGAGGAACTCGCCGCCGAGTTGTTGCGCCGGGACGGCTTCCGCAAGGTGGCCGTTATCGGGGGAGCGGGAGACCGGGGCGTCGACGTGCTCGGCGTCGCTCCGGACGGCGCGCGTTACGCGATCCAGTGCAAGTACTACACGCGTGCGGTGGGCCCCGGACAGGTGCGTGACTTCGTCGGGGCCCTGCAGGCCAGGCCGTACCGGGACCATCGCGGTGTCCTGATCACCTCGCATCACCTCAGCGCGGAGGCGGCCAGGATGGCGCGGGATCACGATGTGGTCGTCATCGACCGCGACCGACTGGGCGACTGGCTGCTCGACGCCTACCGCCTCGGGCCGGGCCGGCGGTCACCGGCCTGGCTGGCCAGGTTGCGCCGTGGCCGGGAGGCCGCCGAGGGCTCCCCTCAGGCCGGACCGTGAGCCGGGGTAGGGCGATGGTGTGATGGGGCGGGCCACGGTGATCGGCCGATCGCCGTCCAGGAAGGGGTTCGACGGTGCGACTGCTCGACGACCAGACGCTGGAGCGCTCCGCGGTGGTGGCCAACCGCACGATGAACCGCGAACGCGGCCTGACCGGCTCCAACGGCTACGGCCGCGCGCTGGGCCTCGACGTGCTGGACGTCCTGCGCTCCCGGTCACCTGCCCGGCCGGTGGTGCGATGGCTCGACCTCTGTTGCGGTACGGCACGGGCTCTCATCGAGGCCTCGCATGAACTCGGAGACGAGGCGGAGATCGTGGGGGTGGACCTGGTCGACTTCTTCGCCGGTCCCTCCCGGCCGCCGCGGCTGCGGCTGATCACCGCATCGATCACCTCGTGGGAGCCCGATGAGCCGTTCGATCTGATCACCTGCGTCCACGGTCTGCACTACGTCGGCGACAAACTGGGGGTGCTCTCCCGGATCCCCACGTGGCTGGCGGGCGACGGCCTGTTCGTCGGCGACTTCGACATGCGGTGCATCCGGCTGGAGGACGGTTCGCCGGCGGGACGGCGCCTCAGCGCGGTCCTCAGGTCGTCGGGGTTCGCCTACGACTCGCGGCGCCGCCGGATCACCTGCCGGAGCGGCGGTGGCGGCGACCTGCCCTATCGATACCTGGGATCCGACGACGGCGCCGGGCCGAACTACACCGGTCAACCGGCCGTGGATTCCTACTACGTCTTCCTGGACTGAGAGTCATCCGACCGAAGCCCGTAATATCCGTACACCATGGACGATCTAGCCGAAGTCCGCGAAGCGACCAGGGAGAGCCTGGCCGACCTGGCACGAAGCCACCTTCCCGCAGATGTCGCCGACACCTGGATCTCCCTGCTCAGGGCGGGCCTGCGGCTCACCCACGCGGAGGACGGGGACCGGGTGGTCGGACACCTCGGCGGCGATCCCCGGCTTCCGCCGGACGTCGCCTGGCCCGTATGGGAGGACCGGGGGCCGTTGACGTTCGTCGCGGCCCTGGACTGCTCGGCTCTGGAACCGGCGGACCCGGACGGGCTCCCGGCCGACGGGGTCCTGTCGTTCTTCTACTTCGACGGCCAGATCGACGGCGGCGAGGAGACCGTCGGCCACTGGGACCCCGAGACCCAGGCGGGGGCCCGCGTCCTCCATGTTCCGGCCGGAGCCGAGACGTCGCCGCGCCAGGCGCCGGAGGGGATCGAGCCCTATCCCTATGTGCCCCTTCGGGCGCACGCCGTCGTGACGGTCCCGACGCCCACCCACCCGGTCCTGGCCGAGGCGTTCGGAGGCGAGCCTGAGACGATCGAGGACCATCCCGTGTCGGCGCGGTCGTTCCGCAGGAGGCTCCCCCCGTCCGGGGACATCGGCCATCGGGTGGGCGGCTACGCGGCTCCCGTACAGGGAGACGTGGAGTACGAGGTGGCGCAGGTCGCCCTCGGCGGTGTGGACTGGCGTGATCCGCGACTCCGGGAGGAGGCCGGGAGATGGGCGTTGCTCGCGCAGTTCGACTCCGACGACCGCGCGAACATGATGTGGGGAGACGCCGGCACGCTCTACTGGCTGATCCGGCCGGAGGACCTCGCCGCCCGGCGCTTCGACAAGGCGCTGTTCACCTGGCAGTGCTGCTAGGTCCCTGCCGATCGGCGTCCGGGCCCTCGGCGAGCCTGCGCACCTGGGCGAAGTCGCGCCCGAGCACGCCGTGCGGCCCCGGCGCCGCACGTCAGACTCGCGGCGCGGGGTTGCCGCGCCCGCCGCGTGACCAGAGCGCGCGGCTGGGGAGGGGGAACAGCTTCGACAGCCGGTAGGTCGTCATCGGGCTGCTCGAGACGAACTCCTTGTAGGCGATCGCGCGCCTGCCGGTGAGGTGCCACCGGCGAGGGGTGTCGTCGGCGCGGGTGAACTGGATGACCGCGTCCTTCCTGCCCAGGCTGACGGGCTGGTGGAGGTAGCCGAACCGGAACGCCCCCGGCCGCCTGCCGCGCAGTTCCCCGCCGATCGCGTCGGCGGCGTGCACGGCCGTCGGCAGGCCGCTCTGGCAGGTGCCGTGCATCACTCCGTACGCCTGACGCACGGCGGCGGCGTCGCCGACGGCGTAGATCGAGGGGTGGGAGACCGAGCGCAGCGTGGCGTCGACGACGATCCGGTCGTGATCGTCGGTGGTGACGCCGGAGCGCGCGGCCAGCGGCGCGGCGCGGACACCGGTCGTCCACAGGGTGGCGTCCGAGTGCACCATTTCGCCTCCCGACAGTTCGACCGCGTCGGGCAGCACCTTGGTGATCTCCACCCCGGACCGGACCTCGACGTGGAGGCGCTCCAGGGCCCGGTTCAGGTACGCGCGGGCGCGTTCGCCCATCATCGCGCCGGGCACGTCGCGGCTGATCAGGACGGTCCGTACGGAGGGGAAGGACTCGGCGATCTCGGTGACGGCCTCGACGCCGGTGAGGCCCGCTCCGCAGACCGCCACGGTGCCGCCGGTCCGCGCGATCTCGGCCAGCCTGGAGGCCAGCCGGGCCGCGGCCGCGGGATCGTCGAGAGTGTGGGCGTGCTCGTCCGCTCCCGGGACCATCGCGCGGTCGGCCTTGCCGCCGAGGGCGTAGACCAGCCGGTCGTACGGCAGGACACGCGTCCCGTCGGACGTCGTCACGGTGACCTCGCGGGCGTCGGGGTCGATGGCGGTCGCCCAGCCCTGGACGAAGTCGGCGCCGGTGCCGTCGAGCACGTCCGGGATCTGGAAGTCCCCCAGCGACTGGCCGGTGGCGATCTGGTGCATGCGCAGCCGCTCGGTGAACCGGCTGGAGGGGTTGACCAGCGTGACGTGCCCGCCGTGACGTCGGGTGCGCCCCGCCACGCGGATCGCGGCGAGCATTCCGGTGTAGCCGGCGCCCAGGACGACGATCTGCTGGGTGCCTTTCGTGGTGGTCATGTCGTCTCTTCTCTGCTTCCGGCGCCCCTGTCGGGCGCCTTTCACTTCCGAGACGAAACGAGCCGCGAAAAGCGTGACATCCGCCCGGAAATCAGGTGCTCGCGTGCGCTTCGGACGGGTCGGCCATCCGCGGGGACCAGGCGTCCTCGTGCGGCTGGAAGTCCTCCGCGACCGCGCTCTCGTAGTGGCCGACGAGCTGAGCGCACAGGGCGCTCCACGTGCGGTGGAGCACGGACGCGCGTGCGTTGCCGCTCATCCGCGCCCGCGCCTCGTTGTCGGCCACGAGGTGGGCGACGGCGTCGCGCATCGCCTCGGGGGAGCCGGACGGGTAGAGCAGCCCGTTGTGCCCGGGCTGGACGAGGTCGAGCGGGCCGCCCGCCGCCGCGGCGACGACCGGGACCCCGGCGGCCAACGCCTCCTGTACGGCCTGGCAGTACGTCTCGTTCGCGCCCGTGTGCACGAAGACGTCGAACGAGGCCAGGATCTCCGAGAGCTCCGTGCCGGTGCGGAGCCCGCAGAAGACCGCCTCCGGGATGCGGCGTCGCAGGCTCCGGGCGGCGGGGCCGTCTCCCACGACGACCAGCTTGACCCCCGGCAGATCGGCCAGCCTGGCCAGCAGGTGGACGCGCTTGTCGGCCGCCAGACGGCCCACGTAGCCGACGATGACCTCACCGTTGGGAGCCAGCTCACGGCGGAGCCGTTCCGAGCGGTGCCCGGGGTTGAACCTGTCGAGGTCGACGCCCCGGCCCCACAGGGACAGCCGCGGGATCCCATGCGCGTTGAGCTCGCTCATCGTCGCCGAGGAGGGGGCGAGCGTGCGGGCGGCGCGGACGTGGATGTGGCGCAGCCAACTCCAGATGGCCGCGTCGGCGCCCCGCATGCCGTACTGGCGGGCGAAGCCGGCGAGATCGGTCTGGAAGACGGCGACGGCGGGGACGCCGAGCCGGGCTGCGGCCGTCATGCCGGACGCTCCCACCACGGTGGGGGAGGCGAGGTGAACGACGTCGGGCTCGAACGCCTCGAGCGACGACATGATCTCGCCGCTGGGCAGGCCGACCCGGAACGAGCGGTAGAACGGCAGGCGGAAGGCCGGGGTGGTCCGCACGGGAAAGCCCGCGTAGTCCGCCGGGCCGCGGCCCGGCGCGACCACCATCGCCTCGTGGCCGTGGTGTTCGAGATGTTCCAGGACGCGGCAGACCGAGTTGGTGACCCCGTTGACCTGAGGGAGGAAGGACTCCGAGACGATGGCGACTCTCATGGGCAGGCATCTTCCGTAGCGACGTGCGGGGAGGGAGAGGGCGTTCGCCGCGGGCCGGTCACGACGGGACGCGCGCCGAGGTGCCGCAGGGCGTGATCGAGATCGGTGTGGAACCGCTGGTCGAGCAGGGCCGCCCGGCCGCGGACGTCGTGCCATGCCTCGCTGAGGACGAGACGGGCGAGTTCGGGCAGGAAGTCGCGGGAGCGGCGCACCACCCACCCGGTGCCTTCGACGGCCATCCAGCGCGCGCTCGCCCAGGCGGAGGGGTTCGCGCCGCTGGGTTCCGCGTCGGGCATCGCGTCCAGGGGGACGCCGCGTGCGACCAGTTCGGTGGCGATGAGCCGGGCGAGCAGGCGGTGGCCGCGCTCGCTCGGGTGGAGCCGGTCGACCCCCCACATCCGCCGCTCGTACAGAGCCGGATGGCAGGCCGGGTCGACGTGGACCGTGTCGTACCGGCGGGCGACGTGGTCGAGGATCGTGTTGATCGCCCGGACCCGGCGGGTGAGGGGCCGCCGGACGAGGTCGGGGATGCCCAGCATCAGTCCCGGGTCGGGCAGGCGGATGGTGAGCACGGTGGCGCCCGTGCGGCGCAGCCCTCCGACCACCTCCTCGATGTCGGACGCGATCGCCGTAAGTTCGAACGTGCCGCGCAGTGTGTCGTTCACCCCCGCCAGCACCGTGGCGAGCGTGGGGCGCAGGGACAGGGCGCGGGGAAGCTGGTCCGCGGCGAGGTCGCGGGACGTCGCCCCGGACGTGGCGACGTTGCTGAACTCCACCTGCCCGTGCGGGCCGAGCGCGTCGGCCAGGATGGCCGCGTAGCCGCGCCAACCGCCCCCGGGGAGGGGGTCGCCGAGTCCCGCGGTGACCGAGTCACCCAGCGCCACGAGTCGGGTTGCCACTAGCGTCGACCTCCGATCAGGTTCGCGAGCCCGTGGGCGCGCAGGAACCCGTCCGCGGAGCCCGGCCAGTCGAAGCGCTCGGCCTGGCGGCGGGCGCGGTCACGGCGATGCCGTTCCTCGCCGGCCAGGAGCAGTCGCACCGCGTCGGCGTACTCGCCCGGGTCGTCGCCGACCGCGACCCCGGACTCGCCGATGACCTCGGGCAGTGCGCTCGCCCGCGACACGACGACGGGGGTTCCGCTCGCCAGGGCCTCGAGCGCGGCCAGCCCGAAGGTCTCGATGGGGCCGGGCGCGATGGCGACGTCCGCCGTGGCGAGCAGTCGCGCGAGGAGGTCGCGGTCGGAGACGTGCCCGAGGAACCGGACCGGCAGCCCGTGCGCCCGCGCCTCCAGCGCCGCCCGCCGCGGTCCGTCCCCCGCCACGACCAGTACGGCGGGCACGCCCCGGCGGCGGAGTTCGCGCAACGCCTCGATGGGCCGGTCGGGTCGCTTCTCGGGTGAAAGCCTGCTGCAGTGGACGAGCAGCGGTTCGCCGGGCGCGGCGAACCGGCGGCGAAACTCGGGGTCGTGCCGCGCGGGGGAGAACCGGGCCAGGTCGACGCCGAGGGGGACGCGCATCAGGTTGGGCACGTTCAGCCGCCTGAATTCGGCCGCAGCCCATTCCGTCGTGCAGACCACCATGTCGAAGTCGGCCGCCGTCCGCCGGTTGAGGCGGTCCGCGAGCCCTCGGACGATCCGCTCGGCCCGCGCGTCGCCCGAGCCGGGGAACGCGGGCAGGAAGCGCGGGGCGAACAGGCGCAGCAGGCCGTCGAGGCTCTCGTGCGAGACCATGAGCGACCGCACACCCCGCGAGCGGGCCCAGCGTCCCGTCCACCGGAGCGTGGTGCGGTCGGAGACCTCCAGCCGGTCGGGAGCGAGGTCGTCGAGCAGCCGGCGCAGCGACCGGCGCGCGGTGATGACCCGGTAGCCGCCCGACCCCGGGACGACGGGACCCGGCACCGTGATGATCTGTCCCGAGGGTGTGTCGCGCCTGCCGGCCTCGGGTCCGGGAATCACCAGCACCGCTTCGTGCCCGGCGGCCTCGTAGCCCGCGCCCAGTTCGTTCAGGGCGGTGCGGAGGCCTCCCGATCGGGGGGCGATGAAGTTGGCCAGCCGTACGATCCTCATGTTCCATCCCGGGAGCCGCAGGAACGAGCACTGCACCTTGCCGCGATGGTGACCCAGCCGATTACCCGGACAGGTAACCCCAAATGACCTGATCCCTAACCTTCTCCGAATACCCGTGTCATTTCCGGCACACCAAGATCAGGTGAAGTCAGCGCATCCAACGGAAGATCTTCGTCGTGCCCACGGTGGCGGGGGCTCCAGACGGGGGAGGTCGCTTCTCACTACCATTCGTGTCCGGACGAGCACACTGCTGCTTCCTGGCACCGAGCCTGGAGGTGATGGCAGTGCCGATCTCAGCCGAGGATCTCGCGTGGAGTCAGTTGCGCAGTGAGTACGGAAGCCATTGGTCGATCTGGAGAAGTGACGCGGGGCGCTGGTACGCGACCCGGATGAGGCGGTCGCTGTCCCGGGTGGAGATGGACAGGGGCCTGATCATGACCGCGTCGGGAGAGGACGCGGAGGAACTGTGCGACCTGCTCACCGCCCAGGAGCGGATCGGGAGTCAGATGATCTCCTCCTGACCGAGGCGGATGAGGCGGATCGATCCGGTGACATGGCTACCGAACTTTGTTCCGGATGATTAGTCTCGATCTGTGACTCTGCCTGAAGCGGCGACGGTGGTGGACGAACTCGACCGCCACGGCTACGTGATCGTCCCGGACCTGCTGAGCCCGGAGGAGGTCGCGGACGCCAGGGCGGAGCTTCGGGCCATTCTCGAGAGCACGCCTTTCGGGCGGAACAACTTCGAGGGCGACCGCACCCGGCGGGTCTACGCGCTGTTCGCCAAGACGCGGAGGTTCGACGGACCGGCGACCCATCCGCTCGTGCTCGCGGTGCTCGACCACTTCCTCGGGCACTACCAGTTGAGCGCGCCCACCGGCATCGAGATCGGGCCGGGGGAGACGGCGCAGGCGCTCCACCCGGACGACGGGGTCTATCCCGTCCCGCGCCCCCATCGCGAGATGGTGATCAACGTGATGTTGCCGCTCGACGACTTCACGGAGGCGAACGGAGCCACCCGGCTCGTTCCCGGCAGCCACCGCTGGGGTGAGGAGCGGCCGGGGCCCGGGACGCCGACCATCGGGGCGGAGATGCCGGCCGGCTCCGCGCTCATCTATCTCGGCACCCTGTGGCACGGCGGCGGCGCCAACCGCACCGACCGGCCGCGTCTCGGCGTGGTCCTGCACTACGCGGCCTCCTGGCTGCGCCCGCAGGAGAACCACCTGCTCGCCGTGCCGAGGGACATCGTGCGGGACCTGCCGGAGCGGATGCAGGAACTGCTCGGCTACAACATCTGCCCGCCGTTCATCGGCTACGTCGACGGCCGCCACCCGCGCAGGGCGCTGGACTAGGCCGCATCCCCGGGCCGCATTGACGGGCCGCCCCGGGCCGCATCCCCGTGCCCGCGCGGGCTGGGCCGGATCGTCTCGCGTCCCTATGATGAGTGCGCTTTCACCGGCTGTGCTCGCGGCCTTCAGGCTGCCCGCCGTACGGCGCCCGCGAGCCACCTTGCGGAGAGGAGACCTGGTCGCCGATGAGCCAGGAGACGCTGGCGACCACGCCGCCACGCCGACGCCGGATGACCGCCCGGGACGTCACCGAGTCGTTGCGCGCGGCCACCCCGCTGGAGTTGCTGTTCGACCTGTGCTTCGTCGTCGCGGTCGCGCAGGCGGCGGGCGGACTGCACCACGCGCTCACGACCGGGCACTTCGGCGACGGTCTGGTCAGCTACGTCATGACGTTCTTCGCCATCTGGTGGGCGTGGATGAACTTCTCCTGGTTCGCCTCCGCCTACGACACCGACGACGTGCCGTACCGGATCGCCGCGCTGGTCCAGATCACCGGCGCGCTGATCCTCGCGGCGGGCATCCCGAGGGCGTTCGACCAGCGCGACTTCACCATCGCGGTCCTGGGATACGTCGTGATGCGCACGGCTCTGGTGGCCAACTGGCTGCGCGCCGCCGTCTCCGATCGGGAGGGCCGCGGGACCGCGCTGCGATACGCGGCCGGGGTCACGGTCGTGGAGGCGGGATGGGTCGCGATGCTGGCTCTCCCGTCCGGGGCGCGGCCGTGGGTGTGGCTGTTCCTCGCGTGCGCCGATCTCGCGGTCCCGTTGTGGGCCGAGCGCAGGCACAGCACGGCATGGCACCCGCATCACATCGCCGAGCGCTACGGCCTGTTCACACTGATCGTTCTCGGTGAGTCGATCCTCGCGGCGACTCTCGCCGTTCAGGAGGCCGTCGACACGAGGCACGCGACCGCGGGTCTGTACGGCGTGGCGGCGGGAGGGCTGCTCATCGTGTTCGCGATGTGGTGGCTGTACTTCGCCAAGCCCGCCCACCGGTTCCTGACCTCCAACCGGTCGGCCTTCATCTGGGGCTACGGCCACTACCTGATCTTCGCGTCGGCGGCCGCCGTCGGGGCGGGGCTGTCCGCCGCCGTCGACCTCGCCACGGACCACTCCACCGGTGACGGGGTGGTGTCCGGGGCGGTCGTGACCGTCCCGGTGGCGGTCTTCCTGCTCGCCGTGTGGTGGCTGCAGCACCATCCGCACCAGGTCGGCCACCTGCACAATCTGCTGGCGCCCTCCGCCGTGGTCCTCGTGCTCGCGGGCACCTTCACCGGCGTGCCCGTGCTGACCGCCGGGGTCGTCCTCACCGTGCTCGTCGTGCTCGCCGTGGTGGTGACGCGCCGCGCGGGCGTCACCGCCGACGGTCATGCCTGAGCGTCACGCCTGACCGTCATGTCCGACCGTCATGTCCGACCGTCATATTCGCTCGCCAGGCTCGCCGCCGAGCCTCGCCAGAACGATGCCGGCGATCTCCTCGGGGGTGTTGGCCGCGGTGTCCACCGTGAGGTCGGCCACCTCCTGGAAGTGCGGCAGGCGCCGGGCGCGCTGCTCGGCGAGCATCTCGACCAGGTCGGGCTTGAAATGCGGCCGGTGGGGGCTCGACCGCATGCGTTCGGCCAGGACGGCCGGCGGCCCGTCGAGGAACACCACGAACGCCGGGGCCAGCAGGCTCCGCGAGTCCGGATCGTCGACCGTGCTCGCCGCCGCGGCGATCACCGGGACGGGGTCGGCGGCCAGGGCGTCCTTCAGCACCAGCGCCTCACGCGCGTGCAGTTCGCCGGGGCCCACGTCGGCGGCCATCGTGGCGGCGGTCGTGCCGTAGCGGCTCTCGAGGTCGGCGTCGCTGTCTCTCATGGGACGGCCGAGCGTCCGGGCGAGCAGGCCGGCCACCGTGCTCTTCCCCGCACCCATGAGTCCCATCACCACAACTGGCATAACCGTCATAAAGGCAATGCTGCCCGGTGACGCGGACTCATGCCGACGTTTGACTTCCGTGCAGGGGATAGAGCAGAGGGCGAAGGAGGGACTGCGCCATGACCATCGCCGGAAGCATCATCCTCATCATGCTGGGGGCCATCCTCACTTGGGCCGTCGACTTCGCCGTCGCCGGAGTGGACATTCAGGTGATCGGAACGATCCTCATGCTGGGCGGCCTCGCCGGCCTGCTCTTCGGCATCTGGCGGCTGAGCACGGTACGCCGGGCGGCCGCCGTGAGGACCGTCGAGCCCACAGATGAAGTGATCCGCCACCACCGCGTCTACGAGGAGCGAAGGGACACCGACGCCTTCTGATTCAGCGGGTTTCCCGGACGGGAGCGGTCCGCCGCGGACGATCGCGGCGGGCCGCTCCCGTCCCTGAGCCGTCCGGCAGGTCAACCGGCTTGCCGGACCCGCTCCAGATACCGGACCAGGTCACGCATCCGGTCGGTGGGCCACGGCAGGCTGCGCCCGATCTCCTCACTGTTGTCGTCCCACATGCGCTGGGCCGCCGCCTTGGTCTGCTCGCCGTCTCCGCCGTCGGCGTGGAACCGGCCTGCCAGCGCGTCCCAGCGGGCGACCAGGGACCGCACCTGCGGGTCCTCGACGGGAGTGTCCTCCTCCACGTGCCGCAGGAGTTCCTCGACGAGTCCCGCCCATTCGCTCTTGGCCGCCTCGATGCTCTCCGAGCCGAGTTCGGCCCTGCGTCGTGCCAGTTGCTCGCGTTGCTCCGTCGTGAAATACGTCTCGAACACAGAGATCATCTCCAGGGTCGTAAGGAACTGGTCCGGATCGGGCATCGACGCGCGGTCGATCTGACCGAGCAGCCCGCGAAGCTGCTCGGTGAGCTGCCGGACCTGAGTGGCGTGCACCTCCAGCCCGCGCAGCTGCTCCGCGAGCAGATCGCGCATCGCCCCCAGGCCGCCCGTGGAGTCCGAGAGGACGCTCGCGATCTCCTCCAGGGAGACGCCGAGGCTCCGCAGCGCCCGGACCTGGTACAGCCGGCGCACATCGAGCTCGGTGTAGCGGCGGTGCCCGGACGCGGTGCGTTCACTCGGGCTCAGCAGGCCGATCTCGTCGTAGTGGCGCAGGGCTCGCACGGTCGTCCCGCTCACCCGCGCCACCTCGCCGATGCTCCAGCGACGTCCGGCGTCGTCTTTCCCGATCACGTTCGCAACGCTAGGACCTCCCGCGACGGCCGGTTCAAGTCCCCCGTCCCGCGAGTTCGGCGGGAGCCTGCCTCACCTGCGGCGGCGCAGGCCCACGAGCGCGGCCGCGGCGAGCCCGGTGGCCGCGGCGGTCACCGCGCGGCGATGTTGCGAAAGCCACACCTGGGCACTGCGCGGGTGCGAGCGGTCGTCGAAGGCGCCGTGCGCGCCGTAGTCCTCGTCGTCGTCCGCCGGCTCCCAGAGGTTCGACACCTCACTGGGCGCCTTGCCCTCCACCTGCTGGGCCTTCACCCCGGTCCGGCCGAGGTAGCGGTCGAGCAGGCCGGGGGCGACCCGCTCGGCCATGATCGTGGCCGCCGTCGTGGCGCCGACCCAGAACTCCCTGCGTTCCGGATGATCGGCGGCGAACAGCACCGCCTGGGCGGCGACCTCCGGCTGATAGATCGGCGGCACCGGCTGGGGATGCCTGCGCAACCGGGTCAGTCCCCAGTCGAACTGCGGGGTGTTCAGGGCGGGCAGCTGCACCATCGTGATCTTCACGCTGGACCCTGCGGCGAGGAGTTCGGTCCTGACCGATTCGGTGAAGCCCTTGATCGCGTGCTTGGCTCCGCAGTACGCCGACTGGAGCGGGATGGCGCGGTAGGCCAGCGCCGAGCCGGCCTGCACGATGACGCCGCTGTCCCGCGGTCGCATCACCTCGAGGGCCGCGCGCGTCCCCCACACGTAGCCCAGGTAGGTCACCTGGGTGACGCGTTCGAACTCCGCCGGGCTGATCTCCATGAACGGCGCGAACACCGTCGTGAAGGCGACGTTGATCCACACGTCGATCGGGCCGATCTCGGTCTCGATCCGCTGGGCGGCCTGCCGTACCTGCTCGTAGTCGGCCACGTCGGCGGTGAAGACCTTCGCCGTACCGCCTCCGACGCCGACGTCCACGGCGGCGCCGGCCAGGCCGGCCTCGCCACGGGCGATCAGCGCGACGATCGCCCCCTGGCCGCCGAGTCGCCGGACGATCGCGCGGCCCACACCACCGCTGGCTCCTGTGACCACGACGACCTTGTCGCTGAGGCTCACCTCGTCATCCTCTCGATTCAGGTCCGCCGCCGGGGCCCGGCCGCCCGCGGACGGCCGGGCATGGGCGCCCTCTACCCGAGAAGAAACGGGTCACGCACGGCGTCGCCGCGTCACGGCACGAAAGCTGAGCGTCACGGCCGGACGTTTGCCCATGAGGTCAAGGGGTAGCCGGGACTCATGCCGGGTCGGGCGGGGAGGAGAGAACCGAAGGTCGGCGGGTGCGAGTGCGGTACGAGGTGAAGGGGTTGGGGGAGCACGATGGGTGACCGGACGAAGCCGCGGACGGGAAGGGGCTTCGCGCCATGACGGGTCTGCTTGTCGAGGGTGTCGAGCGGATCGCGGTGTTGCCGGCCGGCGTCCTGGCCGACCTGCTGATCGCTCTGCCTGCCTTCGACGCCCTGAAGAGGGCGTATCCCGCCGCCGCGATCACCCTGCTCGGACGCGACTGGCACGAGCGCTTCCTGCGGAACCGTCCCGGTCCTGTGCACGACGTGGTGCCCCTGCCGCCCATCTCGGGCGTGTCCTCCTCCTCCGCCCGCGGCGCCGCCGTTCCCGACGAGGTCTACGACGATCTGCGCTCCCGCCGGTTCGACGTCGTGGTGCAGATGCACGGCGGCGGTCGCGACTGCAACCCGTTCGTACGGCGGCTGGGTGCGCGGCTCACCGCCGGCCTGTGCGCGCCCGACGCCGAGCGGCTGGACAGGTGGATCCCCTACATCGACCACCAGCACGAGACCCTCCGGTCCCTGGAGGTCGCCGGGCTTCTCGGCGCGGGGACCGCGGACGTCGAGCCGCACCTGTCCGTCATCAGGGAGGACTGGTCGGAGCTCAACCGGCGGCTGGGCAGACTGCCGAAGGGGCTCGTGGCGATCCATCCCGGCGCGCCGGACCCGAGGCGTCGCTGGCCTCCCGAAAACTTCGCCGAGGTCGCCGACCGCCTGGGACGGCCCGTGGTCGTGACCGGCACGGAATCGGAGAGGGACGTCGTCGAACGGGTGGCGGCCGTGATGAAGCGCCCCGGGCACGTCGTGATCGACGAACTCTCCGTCGGCGGGCTTGCCGCGCTCTACGCGGCCTGCGACCTCGTCGTCTCCAACGAGAGCGGGCCCCGTCATCTCGCCGCCGCCACCGGCACGCCGACGGTCGGCGTCTACTGGTGCGGTGACCTGATCAGCCGGGGACCGCTGAGCAGGGGCATGCACCGGCCGCTGATCTCCTGGACGATCCAGTGCCCGGCCTGCGACGGAGGGAGCGCGGGCTCCCTCGGCTGCGGGCACCGATCGGCCTCGTGGGTCGCGGGCGTCACCGTTGACGACGTCCTCGAACAGGCGCAGGACCTGCTCCGATGACCACCGCGCCCTCGTTCCCGATCCTCCGGGCGGACAGCACCTCGTCGTAGACGGCGAGCGTCTCCGAGGCGATGCGGCCCCAGCCGTACCTGACCTTGGCCCGGTCCGCTCCGGCGATGCCGTACGCCGTGCGACGCACGGGGTCGTCGAGGAGGGTTCGCAGGGCCTTAGCGAGCGCCCGCGGGTGGCGCGGCGGGACGAGGAGGCCGGTCACGCCGTTGACCACGGTCTCCTTCTGACCGCCGACCGCGGAGGCGACCACGGGGACGCCGCACGCCATCCCTTCAAGCGCGACCATTCCGAACGGCTCGTACCAGGGAACCGAGACGAGCGCCGCGGCCGAGCGCATGAGCGAGGGCAGTTCGGACCTGCCGATCCGGCCGATGAATCGCACCCGGTCGCCGACGCCGGCCTGGGCGGCGATCCATCGCAGGCGGGTGACCTCCGCGTCGCGATGCAGTTCGGAGGCCGCGGGACCGCCCGCGACGACCAGTTCGACGTCCGGCAGACGCCGCAGTGCCTCGATGCTCGTATCCACGCCTTTTCGCCGCACGAGCCTGCTCACCGACAACAGCCGCGGCCGGCTGGGCCGCTCGCGCGGCGCGACGTGGTGGTTGAAGGCGGCGGTGTCGACGCCGCAGGGCACCACCCGGGTGGATGTGCGGGGCACGCGCATGCGGATCAGCTCGTCGACCTCGTCGTGGCAGGTCGCGATGATCGCGTCCGCGCGCCGGCCGATCGAGGCCTCGGCCTTGATCCGGTCGCGCGGGCTCGCGTCCGCGGGGCCCTGGTGGCGCCGCTTGACGCTGCCGAGGGCGTGGTAGGTGTGGACGACCGGGGCGCGTACCTGCTCGGCCGCCTCCAGCGCGGCGACGCCGCTCATCCAGAAATGGCTGTGCACCACGTCCGGCCGGTCGAAGACCCACCGATCGCGCAGCCACGCGCCGAAGTCGGGGATCCAGGGCAGGATCTCGTCCTTGGAGATCGGGGCGGCCGGTCCCGCCGGCACGTGCACCACGGTCAGCCCCGGCCCGATCTCGACGATGTCGGGGACGTCCTCGCGGTCCTTGCGGGTGTAGACGGTGACCTCGTGGCCGAGGCCGGCGATCTCTCGCGCGAGGGCGCCGACATGGACGTTCTGTCCACCGGCGTCCACCGCGCCGGGAACGGCTAGGGGGCTGGCGTGTTCCGAGATCATGGCGATCTTCACTGGGGTTCCTCCGTGAGGGGCGGTGTCGAGCACCTGGCTCGGGGATCACGGAGCCCAGGTGAGGGTGCCCGGTGGCCGGGCCGGTGGGGGTCGTGCACGACGTGGCCGAAACGATCGTGAAGTCGCCGGATCGGGAGTGGAGTCTCACCGAGATGCGAAGAAGACGCGTGACCCATTCCCAAGAACGCTCCTCCGGCAGGCATGTTCGTGCCACGGAGGTACCTGCGTCTTAGGCACCAAGGTCTGGACAGTCCATTTCCCCGTAATTACATCTCAAACCGCTGCGTTTTATGCGGTATGGGTCGGGCAGCGATAGCCGTACAGGGTGAGGGGGAAGTCATGGAGACGCCGCAGTACGTGGCGGCCCGGATCCAGCGGGCTCTCGCGGAGGACGAACGCACCAACGAGTTGGGCATCCGTGTGGACGTACGCGGGGACCAGGTGTTCCTTCGTGGTCAGGTTTCCTGCGAAGAGCGCAGGCACGGCATCGAGGACGTCGCCCGTGAGGCGGCTCCCGGCCTGACGGTCCACAACGAGGTCCAACTCCTGGAGGTAAGCGACCCGGGGGAGGAGGAGCACCTGTGAGAGCGTTGCGCATCGCCGCGGTGGCGGACATCCACCTCGGCGAGGACATCCGGGGCCACTACCGCAAGAAGCTCGAGGGGATCGAGCACCGGGCCGAGGTCCTCCTCGTGGGGGGCGACCTGACCAGGCACGGCACGATCGAGGAGGGCCAGGTCGTCGCCGACGAACTCGGCGACCTGCCCATTCCCGTGGTCGCGGTCCTCGGCAACCACGACTACCATTCCGACGCCGACCGCGAGATCGCCGCGATGCTGCGCGACGCGGGGATCATCGTGCTCGACGACGACGCGGTGGTGATCCCCCTCGACGGGACACGGCTCGGCGTCGCGGGAGGCAAGGGCTTCGGCGGCGGATTCGCCGGCAAGTGCGCCAGCGAGTTCGGCGAGCCGGAGACCAAGGCGTTCGTACGGCACACCAAGGAGATCGCCGAGCGGTGGCGCCACGCGCTCAAGAACCTGGACGCCGACCACAGGGTGGTGCTCAGCCACTACTCGCCGGTCAAGGACACGCTCGCAGGCGAGCCGCCGGAGATCTATCCGTTCCTCGGCAGCTATCTGCTCGCCGAGGCGGCCGACGCCGAGGGGGCCGACCTCATCGTCCACGGTCACGCGCACCTGGGCACGGAGAAGGGCATGACGCCGGGCGGGATCCGCGTGCGCAACGTCGCGTTGCCCGTCATCGGGCACTCCTACGTCGTCTACTGCCTCGACGGCGAGGGTGTGCACTGACCGATCCGGTACGCGCAGGCCGTACGAAGGCAATACGAAAGGCCGTCCGGGATATTCGACCGGGCGGCCTCATGCTTTCCCGTCATGTTCCCCGCGGTTCTCCGTGGTTTCCCGTGGTTTCCCGTGGAGACCGAGTAGGACGGCGGCCGGCTGACTCCGGCCGCCGTTAGTCCGTGTTCAGGGGGTGATTTCTATGGATTGAAGATGCTGACGCCTCCGGGGCCGACGAGGAACCCGAGGACGATGAGGACGATCCCCCAGAGGATGTCCCGACGGGCCAGGATGACGTAGATCCCGGCGATCACGAGTACGACGGCGATGAGCCAGAGCAGTGTAGCCATGGCCCTCCACTGCCCTGACAAATGACCTCATAACATCCTCAGGCCGCGAGTGTTTCCGTTTTTACCGGTGAACGCCGATTGGTAGACGTTTGCTTTAAGCGGGCCGGGCACGTGAACTCCTTCGACCGCATTCAGGTATTTCCCCTCGAACGAGGAGCACGCTCTACGGTGTTCCACTACTGGTCCTGGTCCTGGTCCCGGTCGCGTGCGCGCAGAAGCGAGACAAGGGGCTGGAAGAACCACAGCCAGGCGCTGAGCGCGGCGATCGCCGCGGCGATGACCACCGCGGGCCACAGGCCGGTCAGGGTGTCGACGACCAGGCTCGTCGAGCACACCATGGAGATCGCCAGTGCGATCCCGCCCACCACGCCCAGCCGATTGGCGCGACGCAGCAGCAGAGCCTTCAGCCCCGACCGGAACAGGATCCGATGCTGGGTGGCGGGCGCGATCAGGCAGATGGAGGCGAGCGCGGCGGTGACGACGGCGACGAGGAACAACCAGTGACCCGCCTTGTCGATCTTGTTGAAGCCGGCCGAGAAGGGCAGTGTCAGGAGGAAGGCGAACAGCACCTGGACGCCGGTCGCCGCGACCCTCAGGCCCTGTAGGAGCTCGATGAGCTCACGGTCCAGCCGTTCCTTCGGATTCTCCTCGGGATTCGACAGCGGTTCGGCCCGGTCATCCATCGGAGGCCTTCACCGAGCGGCCGTGGGCGCGCTGAATTTCTCGGAGGGTGTCGGTCATGCGACGCGCCCTACCCGGGATTGTTTGCGACGAACATACCGGGGCAAGCGACGTGAGTGAGTAGTCACGGTCACGCTGTCACCGACGCGATCCTCGAAACGCTCAAGCGCGCCGGTTCCGGCCTCAAGGAGGCCGGCGTGCGGTTCGCCCTCGCGGGCGGCTGCGCGGGTTACGCGCGCGGCGCCGCGCCCTCGTTGCACGACGTCGACTTCGCTCTGATCGAGGAGGACGTCCCGCTCGCGTTCAAGACCCTGGAGAACCTCGGCTTCCGTACGGCGAGGCCGCCGGAGGACTGGCTGGTCAAGGCGTTCGACGAGGACGGCGTGCTGGTCGACATGATCTACTCGATCGCCGACAGGCCGGTGACCGAGGCCATGATCGCCCGTGCGGAGATGATCAACACGGCCGCGCTCAGCCTGCCCGTTCTGGAGGCCACCGACCTGGTGATCTCCTGGATCCTCCCGCTCTCCGAGCACAGTTGCGACTACGGTGCGTTGCTCCCCGTGGTCCGCGCCATGCGGGAACAGGTCGACTGGGACCGGGTCGCGTCGGTCGTGGCGCCTTCGCCGTACGCGTCGACGTTCCTGTCCCTGCTTGAACGGCTCCGCGTCATCGCGCCCACCTCGCCCTCGCCGGACATCACCTGGCCGTGACCGACCGGAACCGACCGGGACAGACCGGAACCAGCCGTATCCGGCGTCGTGAACGCGCGAGAAGGGGCCACACCCGATGGGTGCGGCCCCTTCTCGCGCTTCTCATGGAGATCGATCGAGCTTACGGAGCGCCCCAGTAGGGGAAGCGCCCGTAGTACTCGCCGAGGGTGTTCCGGTAAGCCGACTCCTTGAAGGCCGACTCGTCGAACTCGGGAGCGTTCTTGATCTCCTGCTTGGTCCGGCCCACGAAGATCTTCCGCTCTCCGGGGTCGATCTGCGTGACCACGCTCGCGGGCAGCATGACCTTCTTGCCGAAGATCCAAGGACCGGTGTCGACGATGAGGTAACTCTGGCCGACCTCGTAGGTCGCATCGTCGACCGACCCGATTTTGCCGTCGGTGGCTTCGACGTCGTAGCCCACGACATCCGCCGCTTGTCCGGTGTCGTACACGCCGTTGGGATACGACCAAAGATCCGGTGTCATGTTCTCTCCCTTCGTCGCACAGCCACCTACCCGATTCGGTTGAGCGAAACATCCGCATCGGTAAGGCTCGGGTCGCCTCCACGACAGCCCGCCCTTCGGCGTCCCGGTGACGGTCAGCCTTCTGCGGGCTTGCGGGCCGACAGGCGCTCGACGAGTCCGTATTTGAAGCGCTCGTGTGATTCCACCGTGAATCCCAGCGCACGGACCCGTCGCAGGGGACGGCGGCGGTAGTGCTCGCCGTACAGCGGGACGCTGAAGGCGTCCACCAGGACCTGCAACGCGCGGATCGGCCACGCCGACGACTCCACGTGGTCGGCGAGGAGCAGGAGGCCACCCGGCCGCAGCACCCGCGCCATCTCGATGAGCGCGGCACCTTCATCGGAGATTCCGCACAGCGCGAACGTGCAGACGACGGTGTCGAAACGCCCGTCGGGAAAGTCGAGGTCGCGGGCGTCCCCCTGCTTGAGATCGACCGGCCGGCCGAGGTCGCGTGCTCGGTCCCGCGCCATGGCGAGCATGGAGGGACTCCATTCCACGCCGGTCAGGCGGACGTCGCCGGAGTAGTGCGCGAGGTTCAGGCCGGTGCCGATCGCGACCTCGAGCGTGTCGCCCACCGCCTGCGCGCACAGCCATCCGCGGGTGTCGGAGAAGAAGCGCCGCTCCACGAATGCCAGTTGCCGGTCGTAGGTGGCCGCCTGCCGATCCCAGTACCGCTGTAATCGTCTGTCGCGTTTCGAGATGTTCGACATCGGCGCATCGTAACCTTCGGTCCCGGACTCCCGTCCAGAGAGAATCCGCTCAGAGGCCGAACTGGTCGCGGCAGCCGTCGAGGCCGTGGATCTTCACGGGGACCGGGCTCACGAAGTCTCCCCGTTCCAGGCGCAGCCGTTGGTCGATGCGCCGCTTGCCCTGGACCACCCGGGTGTTGATCCCGTCCTCCCGGTAGCCCAGCTTGCGGGAGACCGCGAGTGAGGCGGGGTTGTCCACGAAGGCGGAGGAGATGGCGGACTCCGCGCCCAGCCCTTCGAAGGCGAAGTGCAGGACGGCGGCGCGCATCTCGGTGCCGAGGCCCTTTCCATGCCAGGCGAGCCCCAGCCAGGAGCCGGACGAGACCTCCCGGCTGTTCGCGAATTCGAGCCCGGCCAAGCCCTGGGAGCCGATGACCTGGCCGTCGTGCACCACGATGAAGTTGGCCCGCCAGTTATCCGGCCGCCAGGCGGCCAGGGCCTCCAAGTGGTGCTGGATCGTGACTCGCGGCAGCGTGTCCGCGGGCACCTCGGTCCAGGGATAGAGGAACGGCATGTAACCGGGCTCGTGCACGCCTTCGAGGGCGCGGTCCACGATCGCGTCCAGATCGTCGAGCGAGGGCAGTCGCAATTCGAGGCGCGGCGTGGTCAGACGGAGACCGAACAGGGGCCAGTGACGCATGGCTCGATTGTCAGGCACGGCTCAGCGGCCCGGCATCTGGTTTTCAACGGGCCCGGAATCAGGTCTCCATGGGCTTGAGTTCGCGCGCGAAGTCGTGCAGGAACCGCTCCATCGAGGGTGCGGGCCCGGCCGGCCGTACGACGAACTTGGTGATGCCCTGAGCCACGTAGCGCTCGATCAGATCGCGGGCGGCCTGCCAGCCTTCGGGAACGAACGCCGCGAGATCGGCGTCTGGGCGGCGGCGCAGGACGGCGGCGGCCAGGTCCTCGGAGACGCCCTGCGTCGCGACGGCGAAGCTGACCCCGTAGTGGTCCTCCTCGATCTCGCGGCCCGCTTCGGCGGCGTGCGCCCGGATGGTCGCCCGAGCCGTGCCCGCCTCCTCCGGGGTGACGAAACTGGCCAGCCAGCCGTCGCCGAAGCGGCCGACCCGGCGCAGCGCCCGGGGGCCGCTTCCGCCGAGCCAGATGTCGAGCGGTCTCGCCGGGAGCGGGCCGACGCCCACGTCCTCGACGGTGTGGAACTCGCCCTTGAACGTCACCCGCTCCTGCCGGAGCAGCAGACGCAGCAACTCCATCGACTCGTCGAAGACGGCGCCGCGCGACTCTCCGGGAACGGGGAAGAAGGCCCGCTCCCGGGGACGTGCGGGCGTCAGCCCGAAGGCGGGCAGCACCCTCTTGGGCGCGAGGGCGGCCAGCGAGAGGAGTTGTTTGGCGACCAGCACCGGATGCCGGCCGGGCAGGATCGCGACACCCGTGCCGACCTTCAGCCTCGTCGTCCTGGCCAGGGCGTAGCCCATGCCGACCACCGGCTCGACCGACGAGCCGAGGACGATCTCGGACAACCACAGGGAGTCGACTCCGAGAGCCTCAGCCAGGTCGACCGTCTCGGCGAAGCGGTCGGCGCGCGTGGTCGCCGATATTCCGATCCGAACCTTCACCGCTCCATTCGACCACGATCCGTTCACCGAACCCAGGGCGGTGTCCGCGTCACGGCGTTCCGGCGGAGATGACGTCGCCCTGCCGGGCCAGCTCAATGCCGGTGGCCCCCAGAGCGTCCAGGTCCTCGTCCGTACGGCCCGGCGCGTGGTGGGTCAGGACGAGCCGCCGAGCCCCACAGCGCTGCGCGAAGGCGACCGCGTCGCCGACGGTGGCATGGCCGTACGCGTCGGCGGTCGCCTGCTCGGCGGAGAGGTACTGGCCGTCGTGGAGCAGGAGGTCGACTCCCGACGCGAGTTTCTCGGCGGCCGCCGACTCGATCTGGGGGCAGTGGTCGGGAAGATAGGCCACGGAGACGCCGTCGCCCTCGACCCGGATCCCGTGGGTCAGCCCTCCCTTGTGCGCGATCTCGGCGACCCGCACGGTGTACCCCTCAACGGTGTGCCCCTCGACAGGGCCGTCGCCCGACCTGAGGAACCGCCAGTCCCCACGGAGCCCCCCGGGATCGATCGGGAAGTGCGGCGGCGACATGACCCGGGCCAGAAGCCTCCGCGGATCGCCGTCACAGGGCAGGTAGAGGTCGACGCGGGCGTCCGGCCGGTCGATCGGGGGGCAGAAGGGCAGGCCCTGCAGATGGTCCCAATGGAGATGGGTGAGCATGATCGAGCCGCGGAACGGCGTCCCGCCGAGCAGCCGGCCCAGCCCCCGCAGGCCGGTGCCCGCGTCGAGCACCAGCCGGGGGACGTCGGAGTCGTCGGGCAGGACGGCGACGCAACTGGTGTGCCCGCCGTATCGGACGAACTCCGGACCGGGCGCGGGCGTCGAGCCCCGCACGCCGAGCAGGGCGAGTCTCACGCGAGCAAGTCCTCTCGGCGATGGCCTTCCGCGAGGCGGGCCAGGGCGGTGCGGTCGACGGCGTCGGGGGAGGCCTCGGCGACCCGGACGGGTGTGGTCGCGGTCAGCGTGGCCGTACGGAGGCCGCCTTCGAGCACCGCGCGCTCGCCCAGGATGGCCCCGGGGCCCAGTTCGGGCAGCGCCTTGCCGTCCACGTCGACGGTGAGGACCCCGTCGAGGAGCAGGAACAGCGACGACCCCGGCTCGCCTTGGCGGACCAGCACGGACCCGGCCTCGAGCGTCCGGATCACGGGCTTGCGGCCGCCCCGCATGATGAGCGCCGACATCTCGCGCTCCAGGGCGGTCTCCGCGGCGGTGACCAGGACCGGCGAGTCCTCGTCACCCCAGGGTGTGCTCTCGGTTCCCTCCTGGCCCGCCCACGTCTTGTAGTCGGTGAGGCCGGCCTTCATGGCGAGCATGTCGTCGGCGTCGTAGACCCAGTGCCGGGGGAACGGACTCGCGCCGTTCAGCGCGCCCACGGCCCGGCCGTCGGCGTGGAGCGTCAGCGACAGCGTGGTCCACACGAACGGGGACTGCAGTCGCATGTACGGCGGGCGGGAGCTCCGCCGGGGGAGCGGCATCGCCGTGCGGCCTCCGACGGTCTGGGTGAAGCGGATCCACCCGTCACCGATCTCGGGCTCGGAGCGCAGGTCCGGCAGCGAGAAGGCGGCGAAGGTCACGCCGAGCGGGCCGAGCCGTACGGTGGTCGACCCCATGATCAGGCCGCCGTCGACGCCGTGGTCCACGAGTGCGCCGCCGTCGAACTCGGCCCAGGCCTCCAGCCGATGGGCGAAGCGGAACGCGTCGGCCGCGCGCAGGGCGGCCAGGTCGTCGATCGAGTCGGGGGGCGGCTCGTCGTAGTGGGCGATGCCCATCGTGAAGGCCGGCTTGGTGTAGCCCTTGACGGCCTCGGACGGGATCCAGGAAACGGACGTGATGTGCGATGTGACGTGCATGGTCTCGACGGTAGGAATCGCGGTCGCCTCATACGAGGGCGTCACCCTGCCACCGTGCGGGGGTGCCAGCATCCCCTATCCGTCGTCCCAGCACCCTTTCTGGCGGGGATGCGGCCGATATCTAATCAGCTCGTGGATCGGATCACGCTGGTGCTCGCGGACGACAACCTCATCGTCCGCGAAGGGGTGCGCGCTCTGCTCGCCCGCGACCCCGCCCTCGAGGTCGTGGGGCTCGCGGCCGACTACGACGAACTGGTCGCGGCCGCGGTGCGGCTGCGCCCGCAGGTCATCGTCACCGACATCCGGATGCCGCCCACCTTCCAGGACGAGGGCATCGAGGCCGCGCGCGAGGTGCGCAGGCGGCTGCCGGGAACCGGCACGGTCGTGCTCAGCCAGTACGACGACCCCGAGTACGCCGTCCGGCTGCTGGGGGACGGCGCGGCGGGCTACGCCTACCTCCTCAAGGACCGCGTTTCGGACGCCGGGCTGCTCGGCCGGGCGATCCGCGCGGTCGCCACCGGCGGATCCCTGATCGACCCGATGATCGTGCGAGAGCTCATGGACCCCGCCCGCGACGAGGGCGCGCTGTCCGAGGCGAAGGAGAGCCTGCTCCGCCAGGTCGCCGAGGGGAGACCGGTCAAGGCGATCGCCTTGGCCAGTGGAGACACGCCGGAGGCGGTGAACGCCGCGATCGAGCAGCTCTTCCTCGACCTCGCCGACGGCGCGAGCAAGGGGCGGCAGAGCGCGCTGCGCCGGCTGCGCATGCTGCACACCGCGATCCTGCGCCGCGAGGAGCAGGGCGAGACGTTGTCCCGGCTCCTGCCGAGCGGACTGGCGGACAAGCTCCGCAGGGACCGCGGGGCGGTCGATCGGACCGAACGCCTGAACGTCACCGTCCTCATGTCCGACGTGCGCGGTTACTCGGGCATCGCGGAGAGCGCCGACCCGGCCGTCCTCGCGGGACAGCTCAACGCCCACCGCAGGGCGATGAACGGGGCGATCCTCGACGCCGGCGGGACCGTGATGCAGTACGTCGGTGACGCGGTGATGGCCGTCTTCGGTGCGCCCGACCCGTCGCCCGACCATGCGCGCAGCGCCATCCGGGCGGCCTGTGACATGCACGTACGGCAGGCCGAGCTGGACGCCGAGTGGGCCGCGCAGGATCTGGCTCCCTTCTGGCTCGGCATCGGCCTGTCCACAGGGGAGGTGGCGGCGGCACTGCTCGGCAGCGACGAGCGGGTCGAGTACACGCTCGTCGGCGACACCGTCAACCTCGCCCAGCGGATGCAGGACCTCGCCCGCCCCGCGGGGACGGTCGCCGCCGAGACGACCGTGCGCGCGGGCGGCGACGCCTGGCCGTGGAAGTCCCTGGGCGCGCGTCCGGTCAAGGGCCGAAGCACCCCCGTCAACGCCTATCACCTGGTGGTGAACTGAACATGCCCACCGCTGTAGAGATAAAAGGGGCCAGGCGGACCTTCGCCGCGGAGCTCGCCCCCGTCCGTGCCCTCCGGGGTGTCGACCTGTCCGTGAACGAGGGCGAGTTCGTCGCCGTCATGGGCCCGTCAGGGTGCGGCAAGTCCACCCTCCTCAACGTCATCGCCGGGCTGGACACGGTGGACGAGGGCACGGTCGAGGTCGCCGGTGAGCGGGTAGACGGCCGCGACGAGGACTGGCTGGCCCGCTTCCGGCGCCACCACATCGGCTTCGTCTTTCAGTTCTTCAACCTGCTCGACGGCGTCTCGGCGCTGGACAACCTCGTCATGCCGGGAGTTCTCGGCGGCATGAAGCGGCGGGCCGCCGAGACCCGGGCGCGTGACCTGCTCGACCTGCTCGGGCTCGGCGACCGCACCCGTCAGGTGCCGGCGGTGTTGTCGGGAGGGCAGCGCCAGCGGCTGGCCATCGCCCGTGCCCTGGTGAACGAGCCGACGCTCCTGCTCGCGGACGAGCCGACCGGGGCGCTCGACAGTGAGGGCGGAATGGAGGTCCTCGAGTTGTTCCGGCGGCTCCACGACGACGGTCAGACGATCATCATGGTCACGCACTCGCCGGACGTGGCGGCGGGCGCGGGCCGGGCCGTACGGCTGCGCGACGGCAGGGTGGACGCGCCATGACGACGATCTCCACGTGGCTGCGCATCGAACTGCGCAGGCGCTGGCGGCCCCTGGCGGTGCTCGCCCTGCTCGTGGCCTTCGCCACCACGACGGTGCTGACCGCCTTCGCGGGCGCCCGTCGCGGTGAGACCGCGGTCGACCGGCTCCTGGCGCGGACCCTGCCCGCCACCATCGCCGTCCTGCCCAACCAGCCGGAATTCGACTGGGAGAAGATCCGCGCGCTGCCGCAGGTCGAGACCCTCACGCTGTTCCCCGTGTCTGGCTTCGGGGTCGACGGCATCCCCTGGACCGATCACGTGGACGCGTTCCCCCCGGTCGACGACCAGTTGCTCCGCACCATCGAGCGTCCCGTCGTCCTCGACGGACGGCTCCCCGACCAGACGCGCGTCGACGAGGTCCTCGTCTCCCCGCTGTTCCTCGGGTCCTACGACCGGAAGATCGGAGACCAGCTGACCCTGCGGCTCCCGGCGCAGGAACAGATCAAGCGCGAGGACTACGACCCGGCCACCGGTGAACCGTTCCTCGGTCCTGCGATCAAGGCCACGATCGTGGGCGTGATGCGGTCGGGATGGTACGCGGAGGACGTCGGAAGCAAGGGAGGCGTGCTTCCGACGTCCGCGCTGGTCACCCGGTACCGGGACAACCTCATCGGGCCGGCCAGTTTCATCAACGCCCTCGTGCGCCTGAAGGGCGGAACCGCCGACATCGAGGGCTTCCGCGAGGGGCTGGCGGCGGCGTCCAGGCGCAACGACATCGACGTCTGGGATCTCGACGCCAAATTCCAGCAACCGCGCCGGGACATGAACCACTTCGAGGCGGTCTCCTTGATGGCGTTCGGACTGGCGGCGCTCGCCGCGGCGATCGTGCTGGTCGGCCAGTCGGTCGCCCGGTACGCCGCCGCCACGGCGGCCGACCTGCAGGTGCTGCGCGCCGTCGGGCTGGCCAACCGTCAGGGCATCGTGCTGGCTTCCGCCGCACCCTTCCTGGCCGCGCTGGCCGGAGCGACACTCGGTGTCGCGGGGGCCGCGGTCGCCTCGTTGTGGATGCCCATCGGAGCGGCGGCCCTGGTCGAATCGGCTCCCGGATTCGACGTGGACTGGCTGGTCCTCGGGGCCGGCTGGGTGCTCGTCCCCGCCCTCGTGGTGGTGGGGGCCGGCGGCGCGGCGGCACTCGCCCTGGTCATACGGCAGGGCGAGGGTTCTTCGCGCCGGTCCGTGGTCGCGCTCACTGCGGCGCGGCTGGGCCTGCCGCTGCCGATGGTGATCGGCGCCCGGTTGGCCCTGGAGCCCGGGCGCGGACGGAGCGCCGTGCCGGTGAGGCCGGCGCTGCTCGGGGCCGTCGCCGGAGTCCTCGGCGTGCTGGCCGCGTTCACGTTCTCGGCCGGGGTGCACGACGCGGCCACCACTCCGGAGCGGTTCGGCCAGACCCACCAGTTGGAGGCCTATGTCGGCTTCAACGGTCAGGACATGGGAGAGGTCAAGGATCTGCTTCCCGCGATCGCCGGGGATCCACAGGTCGCGTCCGTCAACGACTCCCGGATCGCGGTCGCGGAATCCGTCGGAACCACGAAACCGACGTCGGTGACCACCTACACCTACGCCCCCACGGGCGGGCCGTTCCCCGTGGTCATGCTGGAGGGACGACTGCCCGCCGCCGCCGACGAGATCGTGCTGGCCCCGGTGACCGCGGGCAGGATGGAGGCGGATGTCGGAGGCCAGGTGCGGCTGGCGAGTGGAGGCGGGCCGGTGACGATGAAGGTGACCGGGATCGGCTTCCTGCCGTCGGGCTCCCACAACGACTACAGCGACGGCGCGTGGGCCACGTCCGCCGGGTACGACCGGCTCTTCGCGGGTGCGAGCGTCTCGTTCAAGTTCCACCTCGCCCACGTGACACTGCGGCCGGGCGCGGACCCGAAGGCCGTCGCCGCCCGGTTGTCGGCCATCGGCCCCGGGTTCGCGCCACCCGAGCCGCTCCCGGCACTTCGGAAGATCCGTGACGTCGAGGCGCTGCCCATCGTGCTGGCCGGGTTCCTCGCGGTGCTCGCCGTGGGCGCGGTCGGGCACGCCCTGGCCACCGCCGTACGGCGGCGCCGTCACGAGGTGGCCGTGTTGCGCGCGCTGGGCATGACCCGTCCGCAGACGCGCTGGGCGGTGGTCACCCAGGCCACCCTGCTCGCGCTGGTGGGACTCGCCGTCGGCGTCCCACTGGGTGTGGCGCTGGGCCGCACGGTCTGGCGGCTGGTCGCGGACTTCATGCCGCTCGACTACCTCGTGCCGGTCGCGTTCTGGGCGTTGCTGCTGATCGCACCGGTCGCGTTGCTGCTCGCCAACCTGCTCGCCGCGTGGCCGGGCCGCATCGCCGCCCGGCTTCGCATCGGCCATGTTCTCCGGACGGAGTAGGCATGGAGAAGTCAGGGTGAAGTCATGGTCGTAGCCTCCGCCATCGTCGCCGCCGCCTGGCTGATCGTCGCCGCCGGTGCGGTGGCCGCCGATCGCAGGGCGCTGGCGCGCGCGGCGCTGCTGGTCGCGGTCGCGCAGGGGGTGGCGACGGCCTGGCCGGCCTGCACGCCCCTCGCCGTGGCCGCCTGGTTCGCCTGCGGGCTCGGCCTCCCCGACGGCGTGCTCGGGTCGTGGACACGCCGGGCTTTCGCGGCGGGGGCCTTCGCCGCCGCCACGGCCTGGACCGCGGTGATGGTCGCGGGCGGGACGACGCCGCCGTCCGCGGTCGTCGTCGGGGTGGCGGCGGTGGCTTCGGCCCTCGCGCTCGTCGCGGTCCTGTTGCGCTGCCCCCGGGCTCCCGCCGGTCGGCGTCGCACGCTCCAGTGGGTCGCGGCGGCCGCGGTGGCGACCGTGGCCGCCGACTCCGTGCTGGTCGCGACGTATCTCCTGCTCGGGACTCCGGACGACCTGCTCACCTGGGCCCTCGCCGTGATGGCCCTGATGCCGGTCGGCGTGCTTCTCGGCCAGGTGTCCCTCACCGCCCGGTTCTCCGAGCGGGGGCTGGTCGAGTCCATCGTGATCGCCGGGCTGGCGATGCTGGTGGTGGCCGTCTACCTGGTCGTGATCATCGGGCTGGCCAGGTCGCCGACGGAGCCGGAGCGCGCCGTGCTGCTCGCGAGCGTGGTCGCGTCCCTCACCGCCGTCGGGCTGGGACTGCCGCTCCGGTTCCGGCTGGTGTCGTTCGGGGAGGGGCTGCTCGGACGGCGCGGGCAGACGCCGGAGGAGGCGCTGGCGTCGTTCGGGGCGCGGATGAGCCGTGCCGTGCCGTTCGACGAGTTGCTGCTGCAACTGGTGGAGTCGCTGCGCGCCACGCTCGGCCCCGCCGGAGCCGAGGTCTGGGTGGGCACAGAAGGCGTCCTGCACCGGACCGTCAGCGTTCCGGAGCGGGGTGACGCCGCGCTGGTGCTCGACCCGAAGGAGCGTCTCGTCGTCGGCCGGACCCGCATCGGCGGGCCCGCCTGGTTGTCGGTCTGGCTGCCGTCCCTGATCGAGGACAGGGACGCCCCGATCCGGGTCGCTCCCGCGGCACACCTCGGAGACCTGCTCGGCCTGCTCGTGGTGCGGCGGCAGGCCGACGGCGTCGAGTACTCCGACGAGGACGACCGCGTGCTCATCGAGCTCGCCCGGCAGGTCGGCCTCGCGCTGCACAACATGCGCCTCGACTCGGCGCTCCAGGCGTCGCTGGAGGAGTTGCGCCAGCGCAACGAGGAACTCCAGGCGTCGCGGTTGCGGATCGTCACCGCCGCCGACGCCTCTCGCCGCGCCATCGAGCGCGACCTGCACGACGGCGCCCAGCAACATCTCGTCGCGCTCTCGGTGAAACTGGGGCTGGCGGGCGAGCTCCTCAAGGAGGACCCGGCCCTCGCCGCCGAGATGCTGGAGGAGTTGCGGGCCGACGTGCAGAGCACCAACGCGGCCTTCCGCGAACTGGCGCACGGCATCTATCCGCCCCTGCTGCGCGACCACGGCCTCGGGGAGGCCCTGCGGTCGATCACCCGGCGGGTGGCCCTGCCGTACGAGGTCGACGTGGACCTGCCGCGCCGCTTCTCCGAGCAGGTCGAGGCCGCCGTCTACTTCTGCTGCCTCGAGGCGATCCAGAACGCGGGCAAGTACGCCGGGCCGGACGCCTCCATCGAGGTGCGCATCCACATGGACGGCGACCTGCTGAGGTTCGCGGTCAGCGACGACGGCGCGGGGTTCGACACCGGGGGCGGGCACGGCCACGGGTTCGTCAACATGACCGACCGCCTGGGCGCGATCGGCGGGCGCTTGCGCGTCGAATCGGACCCGGGGGCGGGGACAACGATAAGCGGGGAAATATCGGTATGAGTGGGTTTGATGCAGAGTTCGACGCGGTCGTGGTCGGCTCCGGCCCGAACGGGCTGATGGCCGCCGTGACGATGGCCGACGCGGGCCGGCGGGTGCTTCTGGTCGAGGCGGCCGGCGTCTGCGGGGGCGGACTGCGCACCGAGGAACTGACGCTTCCCGGGTTCAGGCACGACGTCTGCGCGACCGTCCTGGCGATGGCGCTCGCGTCTCCCGCGTTCCGCGGGCTCGACCTCGGCGTCGAGTGGGCGCACCCTCCGGTGCCCGCCGCGCATCCGCTCGACGGGCGGCCCGCCGCTCTGGTGCAGCGCGATCCCGAGCGCACGGCCGAGTCGTTCGGCCGGGACGCGGCGGCGTGGCGGGCCACCGTGGGGGCCGCCGCGCGGGCCGGGTTCCCCCTCGTCGACACGCTGCTCGCCCCGCTCTCACCGCCGAAGGCGCCCTTCAGCGCGGCCCGTTTCGGGGTGCCGGCCCTCCTGCCGCTGACCTGGCTGGCCCGGTCGGTCTTCCGCACGCCGGAGGCGCGCGCCGTGCTCGCGGGGATGGCGGCCCACTCGATGCTCGACCTGCGCGCCCCCCTCACCTCCGGGTACGGCATGCTGCTGGCGGCACTCGCCCACCAGGTCGGCTGGCCGGTCGCGCGAGGAGGCTCCCAGGCGCTGGCGGACGCACTGGTGGACCGGCTCGTCCAGCACGGCGGCGAGGTCGTGACGGGCCACACGGTGCGGAGCCTGGACGAGTTGCCGCCCGCCCGATCGATCCTGCTCGACCTCACACCGCGCCAGGTCGTCGCCGTCGCGGGGGACCGGCTTCCGGCCGCCTACCTGCGGCGCCTGACGCGGTTCCGGTACGGTCCCGGCGTCTTCAAGATGGACTGGGCGCTCTCGGCCCCCGTTCCGTGGCGGGACCCCTCGGTCGCGTCCGCGGGGACGGTCCATCTGGGCGGCACCATGGAGGAGATCGCCCGGAGCGAGGCCGACGTGGCGCGCGGAAGACATCCGGACCGGCCGTACGTGCTGACCGTCCAGCCCGGCGTGGCCGATCCGAGCCGGGCCCCGAAGGGCTCGCATGTCCTGTGGGCCTACTGCCACGTCCCGAACGGCTCCGACGTCGACATGAGCGCGGCGATCGAGGCCCAGATCGAGCGGTTCGCACCGGGGTTCCGTGACGTCGTGCTGGCCCGCCACGTGATGGGGCCGGCGGCGCTCGAACGGCGCAATCCCAACCTCGTCGGCGGCGACATCGGAGGCGGCTCCGCCCAGGCGGGGCAGTTCGTGGGCAGGCCCGTCTACGGGGCGCACCCGTGGGCGACGCCGGTCGACGGCCTCTACATCTGCTCGGCCAGCACTCCGCCCGGACCATCCGTACACGGCATGGGGGGACTGCAGGCGGCGCGGCTGGCGCTCAGACGGGAAGAGCGCGCAGCAGCGCGGGTGTGAGGTCGTCCTTGCGGATGTAGGTGAGCGCCCCACAGGTCGCCGCGTCGGGGGGCAGGTCGTCGGCGGCGTAGGTGGAAACCAGGACGATCTTGGTCTCCGGCGCCCTCGCGAGAATCCGGCGCGTGGCCTCGATCCCGTTGATGCCGGGCAGGTTGATGTCCATGAGGATCATCGTCGGGTGGGCGAGCGCCGCCTGCTCGTAGGCGTCCTCGCCGCTCTCCGCCTCGCCGACGACGCGCCATCCCGGCAGGAGACGCACGAGGGCGCGCGCGACGGAGCGGAAGGGCGCCTGGTCGTCGACGATGAGCACGTCCACGTGCGACGCCTCCTTAGCGGTCATGGCTTCAGCCTGCCCGAAAGGGCAGAGACGACCAAGGTTGCGGACCCTACATTTTCGGGGTGCTAGCACCACCCTTTTGGGCGGACAGATACAGCAGGACGGCCATCACCCGGCGGTTGACATCCGGTTCGGCGCCGAGCCCCAGCTTCGCGAACAACGCGTTGATGTGCTTCTCCACGGCGCGCTCGGTCAGGAAGAGCGCCGCCCCGACGGCCGCGTTGCTCCTGCCCTGCGCGATCTGGGCCAGCACGTCGCGCTCCCTGGCGGTCAGCCCGGCGAGGGGGGAGGTTTTGGCACGGATCGAGTCCGTGACCAGCGCTTCGACGACGGCCGGGTCGATGACCGAGCCCCCGGCCGCCACCGTGCGGACCGCCTGGATCAGCACCTGTGGATCGCCGACCCGCTCCTTGAGCAGATAGGCCCGCCCGGCGCTCCCGGTGGCCAGCAGCGGCGTGGCGTACGCGGGCTCGGCGTACTGCGACAACACGACGACACCCATGCCGGGACGGCTGGACTGGAACCCGATGGCCGCCTGGATGCCCTCGTCGGTGGAGGTCGGCGGCATCCGGATATCGGTCACCACCACATCGGGGGCGTGCTCGTCCACGGCCGCCAGCAATTGGGGCAGATCGGCGGCGGTGCCCACCACCTCCAGGTCGCCCTGCAGGTCGAGCACGCGCCGCACGCCCTCCCGCACGAGAAAGGAGTCCTCCGCTATGACTATCCGTATCGCCACGCAGGAAGCTTATTCCGCGACGGGCCGCCGGAAGAGGGCTCCGGCCTAGCGGCGCAGGGCCCACTCGACACCGGGACAGCGGTCCATGACCACGTCGAGCCCCGCGTCGAGGGCGCGCTGCGCGGCGGCCTCGTCGATGACGTCGAGCGGCAGCCACACCGCGCCGGCGCCCACCGCGATCGCCTCGTCGACGAACTCCCCGGCGAACTCGGCCCGCCGGTACACCCCGACGACGTCGACGGGGGCCGGCACGTCGGTCAGCCTCGCGTATCCCTGCTCGCCCAGCACGGTCTTCGCGGCGGGATGGACAGGGATGATCCGCTTGCCTCTGTTCTGGAGCAGTTTCGCCTGCTGGTAGGCCGTCCGGTTCGGGTCGTCACCGAGCCCGACGAACACCCATGTCTTCGACTCGTTGAGCAGTCGCCTGATGACGTAAGGATCCGCGAAGCGATCGTCCATGTCCTTCGACAACGCGGCGGGCCCGCCCTCGCATCCCGGTCAGGGGCGGCGTGTCCGGGCCTCCTGGTTGATCCGGGCGTGCACCTCCATGTCGTGCCACCCGTCCGCGTGGAGGAGGGCACTGTGCAGCGTGCCCTCGTAGGCGAACCCCGCCTTGTCCGCCACGAGGCAGGACGCAGTGTTATACGTGGAATGGTGTAGTTCCACCCGGTGTAGCCCGAGATCCTCGAACGCCCATCGCGTCGCCTCCGCCGCGGCCCGCGCGGCGACCTCCCGCCCACGCGCGTCGGGCAGGATCCAGTAGGTGACCTGGGCCAACCCCTCCGCCAGATGGATGTCACGCAGTGACACGCGGCCCAGCACCTCGTCGATGGCCGAGTCGGTGACGGCCCAGCAGGCGTCCGTCTCGGCCTGCCAGCGGGCCGGCCACTGGGCGATCCACTCGGCCGCCTGGTCGAGGGAGGTCATCGAGCGGCGGTGCCAGCGCTGGATCGCCGGGTCCGAGAACGCCGCCAGCACGGAGGGGGCGTCGTGGGGGAGCCAGGAGCGCAGGAGCAGGTCGTCCGTCCGGAGGACGGGCTGCTCGTTGTCGCGCATCCAGCCGGGAGCCACTACAGGGAAGGGATGGGATGGCACAGGGCCATTCTCTCCTCCGGCCGATGAGGAACATGTCACCGGGTCGGTCATTTGTCCTCTATGTCGTGTGGCCCTCGGCGAGAGGTCGCACACGTGCGACGTACGGTGTACGTCGGAGGGGTCGCGCCGGTGTGGCGCGACCCCTCCCGCGGACCGTCACTCCCTGATCAGTCGCCGATCACTGCCTGGTCACTGCCTGGTCACTGCCTGATCACTCGCTGGAGAACGCGGCGTCGAAGGCCGCCTCGGGCGGGGTGATGGCGTTCAGGGTGCGGATGTAGGCGAGGGCCTCGGGAGCGCCGGCGAGGCGGTCCATGCCCGCGTCCTCCCACTCGATCGAGATGGGGCCGTCGTAGCCGATCGAGTTGAGGGCCCGGAAGCAGTCCTCCCAGGGCACGTCGCCGCGTCCGGTGGAGACGAAGTCCCAGCCCCGGCGCAGGTCGGCCCAGGCCAGGTGCGAGGACAGCCGGCCGCGGCGGCCGTCGCCGATGCGGACCTTGGCGTCCTTGCAGTCGACGTGGTAGATCCGGTCGGCGAAGTCGAGGATGAAGTTCACCGGGTCGATCTGCTGCCACACCATGTGGGAGGGGTCCCAGTTCAGCCCGAACGCGGGCCGGTGGCCGATGGCCTCCAGCGTGCGGACGGTGGTGTGGTAGTCGTAGGCGATCTCGCTGGGGTGGACCTCGTGGGCGAACCGCACGCCCACCTCGTCGAAGACGTCCAGGATCGGGTTCCACCGGTCGGCGAAGTCCTGGTAGCCCGCGTCGATCATCCCCGGAGGCACCGGCGGGAACATGGCGACGGTGTGCCAGATCGACGAGCCGGTGAAACCGATCACGGTGTCGACGCCGAGCAGGGCCGCCGCGCGAGCGGTGTCCTTAATCTCCTCCGCGGCGTTGGCGCGCACCTCCTCGGGGTCGCCGGAGCCCCAGATGCGGGCGGGCACGATGCCCTTGTGCCGCTCGTCGATCGGGCTGTCGCAGACCGCCTGTCCCACGAGGTGGTTGGAGACGGCCCAGACCTTCAGGTTGTGCTTCTCCAGCATTTCCAGCTTGCGCGGGACGTAGTCGGGCTCGGCCAGTGCCCGGTCGACCTCGAAGTGGTCGCCCCAGCAGGCGATCTCCAGGCCGTCGTAGCCCCATTCCGAGGCGAGTCGGCAGACCTCCTCGAAGGGCAGGTCGGCCCACTGACCGGTGAACAACGTTATGGGTCGTGTCATGAGTCCTCCACGGTGACGAAACGGCTG
>NZ_BOOO01000028.1 GCF_016863275.1 Planotetraspora mira | reverse complement strand
CCGTCATCGCCGAGAAGCCCGAGAAGAACCCCGCAGCTCCCGCCATGCCCGGCGGCGACATGGACTTCTGACTCGGACCCCCACGAGAGTCGGGTGGGACCGGGCGAGTACCGCACGCTCCCACCCGGCCCGGCGCGTACGCACGGGTCACCCGTCTTCCGCGTCACCACGGAGAACATCCCCTCTACACGCCAGGCAGAGCGGTGGCGTGGCGGAGCAGCGTGAGACCGGGGACGGGTACCCGGGCGAGTTCGCGCCCGTTCCGGGCGTCCACCTGTACGGCTCCGCCGTCGACGCCCGCGTACAGGCTCCCGTCCGGGGCCACCACCAGCCCGCGTGGTGGCCCCGGCGTCCTGGCCGCGTGCAGTACGGCCAGGGAGTCGAGGTCGACGGTGAGCAGCGACGCGCCGGCGGCCAGGTGGAGGGCGTCGGCCGACACGGCGGCGAAGGCGGGACCCGGCGTCGCCGGAAGAGCGCCCACTCCCTTGACGACCAACTCCTCGACGTCCGCTCGCACGAGCCGTCCGCTGGCGCCGTCGAACACATAGAGGCCGCTGGGCGATACGGCGATCGCATGCCCCTCCGCGGGCCCATGCCCGAACGGCTCCGGCAGGTCGAGGCAGTAGGCCCAGTGCTCGGTCAGGCTCAGCACGTGCACGAAGGCGTGCACGCCTGTGGACCGCCCGGCCACCAGATCCCGGGTGTGCAGGTGGTCGGCCTGATGGGTGTAGAGCGTGTAGAGCCTGTCGCGGAGGGGGGAGAGCACGGCGAGCCGGCTCTCGCCACGCATGGTCTCCTCCTCGGACACGGGAGTCTTCTCCCGGCTCAGGATCGGGCCCACCTGCCGGGACGCCAGGTCGAGCATCCGGACTCGGTACGCCTCGGGAGCCGTCGACGGAAGGTACTGCAGAACGAACAGTGCGCCTCCCTCCGCCGAGAAGGCGTCGGGCTCGTAGTTCCCGTCCAGTTCGATGGTCGTGGGCGTCCGTCCGCCGGAGGGATCCGCGATCACCAGACGGGTCGTGCGACGACCGGGCGGGCCGTACGGCGTCGCGGGGAGGGGGTCCCCCAAGGCCACGAGCAGGCCGTTCGGCGAGACCGCGCGGACGGCTTTCGAGGTGGGGACGCCGGCGCTGGTGATCCTCCGCCCGGTGACGGCGTCCACGGTCAGCAGGGAGTCCCCGGACAGGGTGTACAGGCGCGTCCAGTCGGCCGCGGGGACCGAGCCAGGGGGATTCGCGAGCCTGAGCCCGCTCCGGGCGTCCACGGCGACCAGGCCGGACGTCGTGTCGGCGTAGACGAGGTGGGCCGGGCCCTTCCGCGGCGGAGGAGGAGGGCCGGCGCACGCGCCGAGGAGAGCCGTTCCGCCGCAGATCTTGAGGAAGTCGCGTCGCTCCATGTGATGTCTACACCGGATCGGGCGGAGAAGTTCACTCCCGCCTGAACCCGCGGACAGCCGCTGGACACATGAGCCCCCTCCCGATCTCGACATTTGTCGGAAATACCGCGATCAAGAACGAACGGCCGTCCAAAGACATTCGGCACATCTCCCCCATAGCCTCGAGCGGACCGCTTTTTACGGTCCCTTTAACTCCGCTCGAGGCCCCTCTCTCCGGTGCCCCGGGCGCCTGATCGTTAGGGAAGTTCACCGATGTCCATACCGCGACGGGTGGCGGGCCTTGTGACGCCGACCGCCCTCCGTAGTCCTGGATCGACACGTCGTGGCGCCGCGGCGCTGGGTCTCGCCGTCGTCACCATCCTCACGGGGGTTGCCGCGACCTCCACCCCCGCCGCCGCGGACGCCCCCGCTCCTGTGGACACCCCCGTCGGGCCGGTCTTCCAGAACGGCATGACCCAGCCGGTGTTCTCGTCGAACCGCAACGACTGGATCCGCCAGGAAGTCTGGGTCCAGACGCCGATCGACAGTGACGGCGACGGACGGAACGACCGGGTGCACGCCGAGGTCACCCGACTCCAGGAGACCGAGACGGCCGGTCTGAAGTCGCCTGTCGTCTATGAGGTGAGCCCCTACTACGCCGGCGGCAACCCGATCACGAACCACGACGTCGACCACGAACTCTACGAGGCCGTGCGCCCGGGCAAGGGCCACGACCGCAATGGCCGGGCGCTGAACCCGGCGACCGACGAGCGGATGGCCGCCGCGGGGACCGGCGCCGTCGCGGCTGCCGCGGCCACCGGCCCGCAGCCCGCCATCAGCACCAGCCAGGAGGCCAACTGGCTGCCCCGCGGTTTCGCGGTGGTCCACGCGGAGTCGCTGGGCAGCGGCAAGTCCGACGGTTGCCCGACCACCGGCGGCCGCAACGAGACCATCGGCGCGAAGTCCGTCGTCGACTGGCTGAACGGTCGCGCGAAGGCCTACGACGCCGCCGGCGCGGAGGTCAAGGCCACGTGGACGACCGGCAAGGTCGGCATGATCGGCACCTCGTACAACGGCACCCTGCCCAACGCGGTCGCGAGCACCGGCGTCAAGGGCCTTGAGGCCATCGTGCCGATCTCGGCGATCTCGAGCTGGTACGACTACTACCGCGCGAACGGCGCCGTCGTCGCCGCCGGCGGCTACCAGGGCGAGGACACCGACGTGCTCGCGGAGTACGTCTACACCCGCGCGGACAAGCAGATCTGCCGGAGCGTCATCGATGACCTCGCCAAGGCGCAGGACCGGGTCACCGGCGACTACAGCGCCTTCTGGGACGAGCGCAACTACATGAACGACGTCAAGAAGGTCCACGCCGCGGTGCTGGTCGCGCATGGGCTCAACGACTGGAACGTCAAGACCAAGCAGGCCGCGCAGTGGTACGAGGCGCTGAAGGCGCGCAAGGTGCCGCACAAGATCTACCTGCACCAGGGCGGGCACGGCGGCTCCCCCAGCGTCGACGTCCTCAACCGCTGGTTCACCCGCTACCTGTGGGATTACAAGAACGGCGTGGAGAATGACCCCCGGGCTCTGATCCAGCGTGAGGACAGGACACTGGTGGAATACGCCGAGTGGCCGGACCCGACCGCGGTGGACACCAAGCTCGACCTGTCGGCCGGCACGAACGGGGCCGCCGGCGTCCTCACGGACGACAAGAACAAGCATGACAAGAAGCACCACGGCAAGCCCGCGACCGAGACGATCGTCGACGACGTGACGAAGACGGCGCAGACTCTCGCCGACGCGGCGACGTCTCCCAACCGTCTGGCCTACAAGTCGGGGACGCTGTCCGGTGCGGTCAGGCTCAGCGGCACGCCGCTGGTGTCGCTGCAGATGTCCTTCGGCCAGCCGGCCGCGAACGTCACGGCGCTGCTCGTCGACTACGACCAGAACGGCAAGGCGAAGATCATCACGCGGGGCTGGATCGATCCCCAGAACCGCGACTCGATCTGGAAGTCCAAGCCGATCAAGCCGGGCACCGAGTACCGCCTCGACTTCGACATGCAGCCGCATGACTATGTGTTCGCGGCGGGCCACCAGGTCGGCATCGTGCTGCTGTCGAGCGACTACGAATACACCATCCGGCCCACTCCCGGTGCGACGCTGCACCTAGACACGGAGAAGAGCACGGTCAAGCTGCCGCTCGTGGGCGCGGCGGGCCAGTTCAACTAGGCGAACGGGCTGAAACCAGTCCCGGCGACAGGGCGGGCCGCCATCGGGCGGCCCGCCCTGTTCGGCGTCTCCATCACGGTGCCGGCACGCCGGCCGGCACCGTGGTTCCAGGTCGGTGACTATGCCCTGTCACTCCCAGGAACATCGGGGTACTGCCTTCGCGATCGAGCACGCCGCAGGATGGGCGTCGTACGGGGTCATCGAGGAACGGCCCGATGACTCACAAGGCTCACGAAGACAGGTAGGACACGACATGGCCACCAGCGTTCCCGGCGGGACCCTCACGCTCGCAGACGACCTCACCATCAGCCGGATGGGCTACGGCGCGATGCAACTGGCCGGGCCCGGCGTCTTCGGTCCGCCCAAGGACCGCGACCAGGCCCTCGCGGTCCTGCGCGGGGCCGTCGAGCTGGGCATCACCCACATCGACACCAGCGACTTCTACGGGCCCGCCGTCGTCAACGAGCTCATCGCGGAAGCCCTGCACCCCTATCCCGCCGATCTGCGCATCGCCACCAAGGTCGGCGCGCGCCGCGGCGAGGACGGCAGTTGGCGGCCGTCACTGGAGCCCGACGACCTCAAGGCCCAGGTCCGCGAGAACCTCAAGCGCCTCGGCCTCGACACCCTCGACCTCGTCTACCTGCGCCTCGGCTCGCGCGACGGCACCACCGACGAGTCCGTCGCAGAGCAGTTCGGCGCCCTGGCCGAGCTGCGAAAGGACGGCCTGATCCGCCACCTCGGCCTCAGCGGCGTCTCCATGGTCCAGCTCGCGGAAGCGCAGGCCATGGCGCCTGTCGTCGCCGTCCAGAACCTCTACAACCTCGCGAACCGGCAGGACGACGCCCTCCTTGAGCGGTGCGCGGCAGAGAACATCGCCTTCGCCTCGTTCTTCCCCCTGGGCGGCGGCTTCACCCCGTTGCAGTCCGGCACGCTCACCGGGGTCGCCGCCCGCCTGGACGCCTCGCCTCAGCAGGTGGCCCTGGCCTGGCTGTTGCGGCGCTCGGCCACGACCGTCCTCATCCCGGGGACGTCTTCCGTGGCGCACCTCCACGAGAACGTCGCCGCGGCCGACCTGGTCCTGCCTGCCGACGCGATCGTGGAGCTCGACGCCATCGGCCAGTGACCCCAGGCACGCGACGGGAATCATCCCCCGAGCGAAGAGCACGACGTCGGGCACCGGCCGTCGCGTCACCACCAGGGGTGCATCACGCCTGTCGTCCGATGTTGACCATCCAGGAGATGCCGAACCGGTCCACGCACATGCCGAACTCGTCGCCCCACATCTGCTTGTCCAGTGGAACCGACACGGTGCCGCCGTCGGCGAGCTTGTCCCAGTAGCCGCGCAGCTCGTCGGCGTCGTCTCCGCTGAGGCTCACCGCGATGTTGTCCCCGGGAGTGTGTTCCATCCCGGGCGGGGTGTCGGAGCCCATGATCGTGAATCCGCTGTCGGTCTCGAGCATGCCGTGCATGATCTTGTCGGCTTCCACCGAATTCTGCGCGCCGAAATCGCCGAAGGTGTTCAGCACCAGGGTGCCGCCGAAGACGTGCTTGTAGAACTCCAGGGCTTCCCGTGCGTTGCCGGCGAAACTGATGTACGGGTTGAGACGTGAGGCCATCGGAATGCTCCTTTTGGTAGAGACCGAGAGGCATCCTCGCATATCAGTAGGTCACCGACATGGGGATTCGACGGACAGCCGAACTGCCCCTCAACCGAGAATTCGTTCGACGCGACGCCATGAAATCGGCTCATCCGTACGATCACGGAATTCGTGATCTCCTTCCCCCCGTCACATGGGACGGCTCGGCACAAAGATCGGATATTGCCCTTTTGATCGGGAACAGGGAATGATCGTTCTGGTGGAATCAAGAAGTCGCAGCCGGATATCCCGGATGGACACACATCGCGAAACGGGGAACGATGACGGCCGGTGACATCGCTGTGGTGACGGGAGCCGGCTCAGGGATCGGCCGAGTGGTCAGCCGGGCGCTCCTGGCCTCCGGGTACAGAGTCGCTCTCGCCGGCCGGCGGGAGCAGGCCCTGTTGGAGTCCGCTGAAGATCACGCTGACGCGCTGGTCGTGCCCACCGATGTCACCGACCCGGACGCCGTCGCCGGCCTCTTCACCCGGGTACGCGATCGCTGGGGCCGGGTGGACCTGCTGTTCAACAACGCGGGCACGTTCGGCGCTCTCGGAGCCGTCGATGAGATCTCGGTGGCCGACTGGCGCCGTACGGTCGACACGAACCTGACGGGTGCGTTCCTGTGCGCGCACCACGCCGTCGCGGTGATGAAGGAGCAGCGACCGCAAGGCGGGCGGATCATCAACAACGGCTCGGTGTCCGCGCACACGCCCCGCCCGGCCAGCGTGGCCTACACCGCCACCAAGCACGCCTTGACCGGCCTGACGAAATCGATCTCCCTCGACGGCCGCCCCTACGGGATCGCCTGTGGCCAGATCGACATCGGCAACGCGGCCACCGAGATGACCGAGACCATCGCGCGGGGGGCCGTCCAGGCGGACGGCACGCGTGCCGCGGAGCCGACGTTCGACTCGGCGCACGTCGCGGAGGCGGTGCTTTTCATGGCGAATCTTCCCCTGGACGCGAACGTGCTGTTCCTGACGATCACGGCGACGGGCATGCCGTTCGTCGGCCGTGGCTGACGGTTCATCGAGACCGTGTGGCGCGGACCGTCGCGGCCGGTCGCCCGTCACGACGACGAGAATGTCGTCGAGTCGTCTGTTCCCTGAGATCGTTTCGTGAGCCCGGGAGTCCAGTGTCGGCCCTGCCTGATCGCGGAGAGAACACCAGGGGGCGCACGTGAATCAGACCGTTCCACACGACAGGCCTGAACAGCTACAGCAGGTTCAGGCCGGTCTCATGCAGGGTGAGCAGATCATCGCCGTCTATGACGCCATCGGAGTGGGGACCGGATTCCTGGGGCTCACCGACCGCCGGGTGGTCCTCCAGGACAAGTCCTTCATGGGCAAGAAGGTGGCGATCACCAGCATCCCGTACTCCAAGATCACCAGTGTGAGTGTGGTGAGCAACAAATCACTGGCCGGATCCTTCTTCTCGTCGGGATCGATCGCGATCAACGTCGGCACACACGTGTACGAAGTGGATTTCCGGGGCGAGCAGAAGAGCCATCACGTCCACAGCGTGATCCTTCATTTCATCGCCGGCCCGTGACCGGGCCCGACGCCGGCCCTGGACCACCGTCCAGGGCCGGGCACGCTCGGCGCGTTCAGACCGACGGGTGCGGGGACGGGTCGTAAGGCCCGACCTCCTCGTCCTCGGGGTCGTAGGGAAGGAATGAGGTCCCGAGCTTCGCCTGCCAGCCGACCGTCAGCAGCCGGCCGTTCTGCTCGTCCGGGGTCCGTGGGAGCAGGCCGATGTCGATCGGCGTGCCGTAGGGGACGGTGAGGAACCGTGCCGGAGTGTCGAAGCTCATCCCAGTGCCGCCCTTACCTCGTCCTCGCCGATGAGGGGGTCGTTGCTCGGGCCGTCGTCCTCGAACGACGGCAGGGCCCGAGCGTTCGGGAGCGCGGTCGCCGGCGGCGTGGGATCCGGCGGAGCGGCGTTGTGGTATTCGGGGAAGTTGGCCTGGTAGTCGATCATCGCCTGGGTGATGTCGGCTTCGGCGAAACGGGGACCCCAGAACTGGGCCGACACCGCCAGCCCCTGCGCGTATCCGATCGGGAAGCTGACCATCGGCCAGCCGAGCGCGTTCGGCACCTGGTAGTACGCGCGATAGACCGGGAAGCCCGGACCGCCGGACCGCTGCCCGATGACGTCTCCGATCGACATGACGAGCATGAAGTCGACCCCGTGGTCGCGCAGCGCCCTGGTGTAGTTGCCGATCAGCCTCCGGCGCCGCTGCTCGCCTTCGTACCGCACGGCGCCGGAGATCCCGCCGTTGAACCGGTCCGCCCCGGCAAAGCTCGCGGCCGGTTCACCGGGAGCCCGCCGACCGTATTGGCTGGTCAGGGTGGCCACCGCGGCAGCTGACGGGATGCCGCTGGTGCAGAAGTCGGCGACCGCCGCGGCGAAGCGCACTTCGTACCGGTTGGAGTTGACGACCGCCGCGGACGGAGACACGGGCGAGCCGTCCACAGTGGCCAGCACCTCCGACGAGGCGAAATAGGGGTTCTGGGAAGGGTCGGTCATGTCCAGGCCGGGGAACAGGATGACCTTGGCGCCGAGGCTCTGCAGTTGGCTCGTCAGCCGGTTGAAGGCGGCGAGGTGACCCGCGCCGTACGTCGACTGCGGGCTCACGCCGACCTTGATCGATCCGCCGACGTTCATCCAGTCGGTCTGCGGGATGCCGATGGTCATGCCCTGGAGAGGCCTGCGGCCCCGGCGCGGGCTGAGCGGTATCTTCGGGAACGGGTCAGGGGCCGACAACGTCTGCGGGTCGTTGACCGGGTCGGGGCCGAGGATGGTGGCGAGGATCAACGCCGAGTCCCGGGCGCTGCGGCTGATCGGGCCGAGCAGGTCGTAGCCGGGCGACAACGGCATGACCCCGGCGATCGAGACGGTGCCCAGCGAGGGCTTGATGCCGGAGGCTCCGTTGGCGGCCGAGGGCATGATGATGCTGCCGCCGGTCTCTTCACCGATGCAGGCCGCCGCCAGCCGGGCCACCGGCGCGACGCCGGAGCCCTGGCTCGACCCGCCGGGGACGTAGGCCGTGTTCCAGGCGTTGCCGGCGAAGGTGCCGGTGATGGATCCGGAGAAGGCCGAACAGATGGTGCTGCCGAGCAGGACCACGCCGGCCGCACGCAGCCGACCGACCACGGTGGCGTCCTGGAGCGCGAGGTTCCCCGCGAAGGCGGGCGAGCCGTTCTGCGCCGGAAGGCCCTTGATGCCGATCGAGTCCTTGATACCCATGGGGATGCCCCAGAGCAGCGGCAACGGGTCACCGCTGCGACGGCACGCCGCGAGGCGCTTGTCCGCGGCCCTGGCGGCGGCGAGCGCACCGGCCCGGTCGACGCGGACGAACGCGTTGTAGAGCCCGTTGTTCCCATAGGTCTCGAACGGGCCGTTGAACTTGTCGATGCGCTCCAGATACGCCTCGGTCAACTCGACGCTCGACACCTTGCCCGCTCGCAGCAGCGCCGCCAGTTCGAAGATCTCGTAGTCGACCACCCGCGACCGGCGAGGGATGTCCCTCACCGAGGGGAGCGACGCCGCATCCGAGAGGTCTCTGCCCTTGTCCGATCCGCTGGTGCCCGGGCTGGACGCCTTCGCCACCCCGCCGCCCAGAGTCACGGCCAGTGCCGTGCCCGCGGCCGCCGTGCCCGCGCCGCTGATGAGGGATCGGCGGCTCAGCGTGACGCCGCCGGTGCGCTCACTGATCCGCCCGGCCTCGCCTGTGTCCTCGTGTTGCCCCACGTCCGTACCTCGTCTCTGCCGTGGTTTCCACACACGAACGGGGCACCCCGGACGCCGGCCCGGTGACACCCAGAACGTCAGGCGAGACGATAAGGAGAGATCATTTCAAACACGTACATAGATCATGACGCCGACATTGCGGGCGAAGGCGCACAGCTGTCCGCGCGCGTTCTGGTCGCTTCGGTGCCGTCGTCTCCGTGGCCTGCCGGCGGCTCGGCCCGGTGCCACACTGCCCGGTGCCACACTGCCCGGTGCCACACTGCCCGGTGCCACACTGCCCGGTGCCACACTGCCCGGTGCCACACTGCCC
>NZ_BOOO01000027.1 GCF_016863275.1 Planotetraspora mira | reverse complement strand
GCCACACTGCCCGGTGCCACACTGCCCGGTGCCACACTGCCCGGTGCCACACTGCCCGGTGCCACACTGCCCGGTGCCACACTGCCCGGTGCCGGCCATCGTCCGAACGGGGAGAAGGTTCGGACGTTTGGCGGTGCGGCCGTCCCCGGAGGAGCGGCCCCGCAGGCGTCTGCCCAGCCACGGACCGAGGAAGGCCGCGGCCCAGCGCAGCTCACCGTGGACGGCATGCCATCCCGCGGGCGGAGGGCTCTCCGGCGGCAGGGAGTGTGTCCAGGAGTCGTCGCTGCCGGGCAGGGCAAGGGCGTGCGCGACCGCGGCGGCGATCCGCTGGTGGCCGAGCGGGCCGGCGTGGAGCCGGTCCTGGGACCACAGGCGGGGATCGGTGACCACCGGGTGGTGGCTGGTCTCGGCGACGATGACCCCGTGATCGCGGGCCGCGTGGCGGATCCGATGGTTGAGTGCGGTGATGCGGGAGCCGAGCGGGCGGGCGATGGGGATGATCCGCGTCATGTCGGGGAAGGTGAGCGTGGCGACCCGCGCGCCCTGCGCGGTGAGGGCGGCGAACATCGCCTCCAGATGTCCGGCGACCTCGTCGGCGTCGAACCGCGGCCGCATCAGGTCGTTGACCCCGGCGACCACCGTGGCCAGGTCGGGCTGGAGGGCGAGGGCGGGTGCGAGTTGCTCGGCGTGGACCTGTCCGGCCAGGCGTCCTCGTACGGCGAGGTTGGCGTACCGCAGGTCGGGGCTGTGCCGTACGAGCTGTTCGGCGAGCCGGTCGGCCCAGCCTCGCAGCCCGACGATGTCGTCGCCGTCGCCGAGGCCCTCGGTCTGGCTGTCGCCCAGGGCGACGTAGCGGAGGTAGTGCCGGTCAGTTCCGGACATGGGCGCCTTGCCTCTCTCGCAGGACGGCGGCCGCGCGTTCGCACCAGTCGCGGTTGCCGTGCTCGAAGGCGAGGCCGCGCAGGCAGGTGAGATAGGGACCGATGCGCTCGCCGTGGCGCAGGAACTCCTCTTCGGTGCGGTCGCCCCGCATGGTGTGCAGCAGCCTGCCGAACAGGTCGATCTTGGCCTGCGCGAAGGCGGAGCGCTCGGTCAGCCGCGCGATCAGCGTCTCGGTGTCGACGTGGTCCGCGGCCTGGACCTTGACGAGCAGGTCGTCGCGGATGAAGGAGGGCTTGGCGGCAAGGGCGGTGAAGTGCTCCAGCTCGGCCAGGCCGGCGTCGGTGACCCGGAACAGCCGCTTGTTGGGCCGGTTGTCCTGGACCACCTCCCGGCCCGTGACCAGCCCGTCCTGCTCCAGCCGGGTCAGCTCGGCGTACAACTGCTGCGGCTGGGCGTGCCAGAAGTTCGCCACACCCAGGTCGAACGCCTTGGTCAGCTGGTACCCGCTCAACTCCTCGTCGAGCAGCGCCGCCAGCACGGCATGCCGCAAGGCCATCGGATCGCCTCCCCCAGTGTCTATCAGCACCTTCTCAGATACTCATGATTCTGAATAGCCATATTCATGAGTACCAAGATGCCAAGACGATCACCTGCCCCGTCGAGGACCGTAAGGACTTCGGCACTTCAACGCGACCTGCCTGCCGGCCGGCCGGCGCCGCCGACGCCACGCGATGAGGCGGCCGGGGCCGGGTGGTGGCCGGAGCCTGACGCCGGAGTCCGCGGATGCGGGGGCAAGGGGCCGCGTTTTCGTTTCTCATGGAATCTCGGTGACCTCACGGTCGGACCGGGGAGCCCTCAGCGTGGGTCGATCGGCGTCAGCGCCCCGGCTGACGCCTCCACCACCTCGGCGGCGTCGAGGCACAGATCCTCGCGGAACCTCGGACCGATGATCTGCACGGCCTGCGGCAGGGCGCCGGCGGTCCCGACCGGCACGGCGACCGAGGGCAGCCCGAGAAGGTTGACCGCCACGGTCATGCGCATCGTGTCCGGCCAATCGGCCAGCCACCGGGGGTCGAGATCCGATCCGACCCGGAAGGCCGGACGCGTGCGGATCGGCGCGAGCACCAGCGGAGTGCGGCTCATCCACGCGCTCCACAGGCGCGCGATGGACGCCCGTTCCATCATCGGGTCGAACGCCTGCTCGCCCGCCGCTCGGGTCCAGATCGGCTCGTACACCTCCCAGAAGCGCACGAAGCCGGGAGACGCGATCGTCTCGACAGGAGGTTGCTCCCGATGCACCCGCCCGTGATTCGACATGATCTGCGTGTAGATCTCACTCGCGCGGGCGAGTGCCGGGGCCCGGCCCTCCTCGACGAGGTAGCCCGCGTCGGCCAGGATCGCGGCCGCGCGCGTCAGCGCGGCGGCCACTTCAGGGGCCGTCTCCGCTCCGTCGAGATAGGTCACCACGCAGACCCGGACCGGCGCCGGCAGGGGCGGACCGTGCAGGGCCACCGGCGCGTGCCAGGGGTCCCCGCCGGGCCGCCCGCACATGTGGCCGAACGCCAGGCGCAGATCCCTGACGTGCCGGGCGATCGGACCGTGGACGCCGAGCAACTGGAAGGCGAAGGGGGTCGGCCCCGACACCCGCTCCCCCACCTGGGCCACCCTGCCCAGCGAGGGTTTCAACGCGCTGACGCCACAACACTGGGCGGGCCAGCGCAACGAGCCCGCGCCGTCGTTCCCGATTCCGAGCGGGGACATCCCCGTCGCCACCGCGGCCGCCTCTCCGCCACTCGAGCCGCCCGGCGTGTGCTCGGCCGACCAGGGGTTGACCGTCGGGCCGTGCAGCGCGTTGTCGGTGTGCCAGCGCATGCCGAACTCGGGCATGTTCGTCCGCCCGATCGGGATCGCTCCCGCCGACCGCAACTCGGCGATGGGGGGCGCGTCCGCCGGCGCCCGCGCCTCCCGCAGCGCGACGATCCCCATCGTCGTCGCCGACCCCTCGACGTCGATGTTCTCCTTGATCGTCATCGGCACGCCACACAGGGGGCCGACCGCCTCACCCCGTGCGCGCGCCTCGTCGGCCGCGGCCGCCGCGGCGAGCGACTCCTCCCCCGACGTGACCGTGATCGCGTTCACCCGGGGGTTCACATCGTCGATCCGGCGTAGGTGCGCCTCGATCACCTCCCTGCACGACGCCTCCCCACGGCGGATGAGGTCCGCCAGATCCCACGCGCCCAATGCCCACAGCTCCGTCAACACGCCCTCCTCGGTGGCCGTGCCGGGAAATCTAGAAGCGAACGCCGGAAAAGAGCAGTCTTGTCTTCTTCGGGGGCGTCAGCCGTCCACCGCGAACCCCCGGATTCCCACCGGTCGGCGGGGACTCGGAACCATCGCGGTCACACCATGGCGATGCCGGGCCCGAGGCTCCACACTGTGGGAGTGACAGACCATCTGAAACGAATCAAGCTCGACATACCCGACGGACTCGAGTACGCGCCCGTCCACGACATGCACGGCCACGTGGTGACGGTCTTCGAGTCCACGGAGATCGACGGTCACCGTTCATTGAAGATCGGGAGCAGGACCCTTCAGCTCCGGAAAGTGGGAGTCGACAAGGAAGCGGAGATCGAGGTCTTCCGGGCCCAGTCCATTTCGGAGGCGTCCTACTGACGCCTCTCCCCTCAGTCGACCGGGAGTGAGGCGCCAAGGCGGTCGAGCGCGTCGCGCGCCCCTGCCGTCCAGAGCGGTGAGCCGGCCTTGTCCGCGATCGTCGACGCCTGCCGGTAATGGTCCGCGGCGTCGTCGCGGCGTCCGAGAGCCACGGCGAGATCGCCGAGGTGGAGCGCCACGGGGCCGAGGGTGAGCAGCCCGCTGCCCGCTCCGGCCAGTTCTCCGCCGGCAGGCCGCAGCCGGGCGTAGGCGTCCTCCATCGCCGGCCGGTCGCCGACGCCGATCGCTGTCAGGGCGGCAAGGCAGGTGCGCGCCTCGTAGAGCAGGTCGCGTGGCGAGTCGGGGATCGCCTTCGCGGCCGCTTCCGCTTCGTCGCGGCGGCCCGCAGCGAGCAGCGTCACAGGGCGGGCCCATCGCGCGTACGGGCCCCAGTCCGCCTCCTCGTCCGTCTCAGGTCGCCCGCCTTTCTGGATGCGCAGGCACAGCAGGGCCATGGGGAGGATGCCGTGCTCCACTCCCGGCATCCCGCTGCCGGCGAGGGCGGCGCTCGCGGCCCGGTAGGCGGCCTCCGCCTCGGCCGAGTGGCCGCCGACGGCCAGTCGCAGGGCGGCGTACCACCGGGTGAACACGCCCACGAGCGGGATGTCATATCTCTCGGCGAGACGGTCCACGGCGGCGGTGTGCGTGTCGGCCACGGCGAACTCGGCGAGCGCCGAGTGGGCCTGCACGAGGATGAGGTGGCCGAGCACCTCGAAGCTCACCAGGTGGTGCCGGGTGGCCAGATCGACCAGTTCGGCGCCGATCCGTGCGCGTTGCGGGGCCATTCCCGCCCGTTGGAAGGCCTGCATGAAGCGGCCGTTGAGGGCGAAGGCGAGCAGGGACGGATCTCCCAGCCGGCGGGCGATCGTCTCGGCCTCCCGCGCCGCCCGGCTTCCGCGGTCGGTGGGGATGCCCCGCAGTTCCAGGGCGAGCGTGCTCAGCAGGCGGCCGCGCTGTGCCTCCTGGCCCTCCGGGAGTGCGGTCAGCGTCCGTTCGATCGCATGGACGATCTGCCGGGCGAGGTCCTCGTCGTCGTTGCGGGTCCAGATCGCGGGCACGTCGAACGCACTGATCACCTCGGCGGTCACCTGCGGGTCGCCCAGTTCCTCCGCTGCGGCGATCGCCTCGGCGCGGTGCCGCCGGGCACTTTCCAGACCGCCGGTCACGGCCTGTGCCCTCACCATGCCCATGACCGCCTCCAGCCGGCCGCGCACGTCGCTCTGCCCGGCCCGGTCGTGGGCGGCGACGGCCTGGCTCCACAGTCGCGCCGCTTCGTGCGGGGCGAATCTCCGCTCGGCCTCGAGAGCCGCCGCGCGGGCGTAGCCGGCAGCCCTCACGGCGGTGAGCCGGCTCTCGGCGCGGCCGAAGTGATGCGCCAGGGAGGTGACGTCGCCGGGGTGCAGTCGTTCGAGCGTCTCGGCCACGGCCGCGTGCCAGCGAGCGCGGCGCGGCCTGGAGATGTCGTCGTAGAGCGTGTCGTGCACCAGCGCGTGGGCGAACCGCAGCCGGCCTGGTTCCCGTTCGGTCAGGAAGCCCGCGAGCAGCGCGGACTCCAGGGCGTCAAGGAGGAGGCCCTCGTCCTCCACCAGGGCGGCCAGCACGTCCACGTCGATGTCCCCGCCGATCACGGCTGCCTGCCGCAGCACTCCCTGTGCCGGTCGCGGCAACCGCGCCAGGCGATGGCGGATGACGTCCCGCACGCCGGGGGGAACGGCGTCGAGCGCCGCGCGTCCCTCGGCGTCGACCAGCCGCGCGAGTTCGCGGACGAAGAACGGGTTGCCGCCGCTTCGCCGGTGGATCACCTGCGTGGTCCGGGCGTCCACGTCTCGCCGGATGACGGCACGGACGAGTTCGTCCGTGGCCGCCTCGGGCAGGCCGCCCACATAGACCCGGAGCGGTTCCACGCGGGCGAATCGGGCGAGCGCCTCGGTCAGACCGGAAGAGATCTCGGTGGCCCGGTAGGTCCCGACGAGAAGCACCGGCCCGGCGGCGGATTCCGCGACCAGGGTGGTGAGCAGGTCCAAGGTCTCCTCGCCCGCCCGGTGCAGGTCGTCGAAGACCAGCAGCACCGGCCCCCGCTTCGCCACTTCGCCCAGGTGGGAGGCGGCCGCGTGGTGCGCACGGAACCTGGCCACAGCCCGGTCCGCGGACGTCGCGGATTCCGCGCCGGGACCGGGGCCTTCCGGCGAAACAGCCGGTGCGGGCTCGGTCCCGGCCAGGTCGCTGAAGATCTGGATCCACGGCCAGGCGCCGGGCGCCCCGTCGTGCTCGGGGCTGCGCCCCCACGCCGTCGTCCAGCCCCGCGCCGCCAACGTTTCCGACAGCGCCTCGGCGAGCGCGGTCTTCCCCGCGCCGGCGTCGCCGGAGATCAGGGCCAGCCCGAACCCGCCCTGCTCCGCGGCGGCCGCGGCCGCCGTCTCCAGACGCGTCAGCTCCTGCACGCGGCCGACGAAGGGCCGTCCGGCAGGTTCTGCGGTCGTCGTGTACGGCACCGCGACGTGCCGCGGGCCGGTGTCTTCCGCCCGGACAGGCGCGGTGAGGTGGGGTGCCTGGGCGAGGATGTCGCGCTCCAGCCGCCGCAGTCCGGGGCCGGGATCCACACCCAGCTCACCGGCCAGCACCTCCCTGGCCCGGCGCAGGACGGCGAGGGCATCGCCCTGCCGGCCCGACCGGTACAGCGAAAGCGCCAGCAGATTCCAGGCGTCCTCGCGCAACGGGTGATCCGCGGTGTGCGCCTCCATGTCGGGCACCGCCTCGGCGGGACGCCCCAGCGCGAGCAGAGCCTCAGCCCTCCGTTCCACCGCCAGCAGCCGCAGACCGTCCAGACGGGTGATCTCTCCGCGCGCCCACCCCTCCTCGGCGAACTCCGCGTACGCCGGACCCCGCCACAGGGTGAGCGCCTCCTCCAGACCGGTCAGCGCCTCCCCGGCCCGTCCCGCCGGCAACGACGAGCCCGCCTCGCTCACCATCGCCTCGAACCGCCAGGCGTCCACCGATTCCGGGGCCGCCCGCAACGCGTAGCCGGGTGGCGCCGTCACCAGGAGCCGGGCGGGCCGCCGGGGAGGCCGGTCGGGTTCCAGCGCCCGGCGCAGGGCCGAGACGAACGTCTGGATCGCCCCGACCGCCCCATCGGGGGGCAGATCCCACAGGTCGCCGACGAGCCGGTCGACCGGGACGACTCTGCCCTTGGCGACCAGCAGTCGCGCCAGCACCGCCCGGTGCCGGGGCCCCTTCAAGGGAATCGGCCCGTGCCCGTCCGAAGCCTCCAGCGGACCCAGCACGCCGAAGGTCACCGGTGATGCCCCCGTCTCCCCGGTCATGTCGCCCAATGTATCCGGGCGTCTCACGTGCGATCGGGTCCGGCGGACCTCCTCAGTCGCCGCTCAGTCTCCGCTCAGTCGCCGCTGATCGGCTGCTGAGCGCCGGCGCGCACGCTGGTTCCACGACCGGCGCACCGGCGCCGGCCCAGTGAAGGGACCTCGCGTGGAACCCAGGATCGACGGATTCGACTACCAGCGCGTCACCGTCGCCGACGGCGTGTCGCTCAACGTCGCCGCGGGCGGATCCGGCAGCCCCGTCGTGCTGTTGCACGGCTTCCCCCAGACCCACCTGATGTGGCGGCACGTCGCCGCCGACCTGGCCGCTGATCACACCGTCATCTGCCCCGACCTGCGCGGCTACGGTGACAGCGACAAGCCGGCCGACCCTGATGGGAACGCCTACTCCAAGCGCACCATGGCCGCCGACGTCGTCGCCCTCGCGCGCTCCTTCGGCCACGAGCGCTTCGCCGTGGCCGGCCACGACCGGGGCGCCCTGGTCGCCATCCGCGCCGGGCTGGACCACCCCGGCGCGATCACCCATCTCGCCTCGCTGGACGTCCTGCCGACGCTGGACATGTGGGACGTGATGCACGGCACCTCCGCCGCCGTCGGCTTCCATCTCTATCTGATGGCCCAGCCGTACGGCCTGCCCGAGCGGATGATCAGCGCGAGCGCGGACGCGTTCTTCGGCCACTTCCTCGACATCTGGACCCGGAATCCGGACGCGATCCCCGCCGACATACGCGCCGCCTATCTGAAGGCGTCCCGTGGAGCCGTCGACTCCATCGTCGCCGACTACCGGGCGTCCGCCGGCGTCGACGTCGAACACGACCAGGCCGACCGTCGGGCCGGGAACGGGCTGAGCATGCCGGTGACCGTCATGCAGCAGGACTGGGGCGCGGTCCTGGGCTTCGACGCCACAGCCCTGTGGGGGGCCTGGGCCCCCCACCTGGAACACATCCCCGTCTCTTCCGGCCACTTCATGGCCGAAGAAGCCCCCGCCGACGTCGTCAAGGCGCTGCGCGATCTCCTGGCCAGGTAGGGACGGCCCGCGCCTTCAGGACCTGACGTCGTTCCAGGCCGTGCTGTTCAGGAAGTAGGTGTCGTAGAGGTCCTGGACCTCCAGCAGGCTCTCCGGCGGCACCTTCCCGTAGGCGATGCGCTCCAGATGCCGGAAGTACTCGAACCGCTCGACGCCCGGGGTGATGACGATGAGGATGTCGGCGTTCTCTCCGGGGGCGGCGGCGAAGGCGTGTGCGAGACCGGGCGGCACGATGACCAGGTCGCCGCGTTCGGCGGTCACGACCTGCTCACCGGACAACAGTTGCGCGGTGCCGTCCAGCATGTAGAACAGCTCGGCGGAGCCGTCGTGGCGGTGCGGCTTGGCGCCGTCGGCGCCGTCCAGCAGGCTGACCCGCTGGGTCGACAGCGCCCCGCCGGTCGAGCTGCTGTCGGCCAGCAGCCGGATGGTGATCGGGGCCTGGCCGATCACTTCGGCCTCTGCGGATCGGACGATGACGGACTCGTCGAACTTCGGCACGATCAGCGACATCTGGGTGACTCCTTGCTTGAGGGGGTTGCGTGCGGAGGACTGCGTCTCTCAGACGGCGAAGAGCAGGGCGGCGCTGATGAGGACGATCACGGCGGTGGCGAAGTGGATGCCGAAGGCGACCGCCTTGGTGCCGCCGTGACGCAGGACGATGAGGGTGTCGCCGAGGGGGACGAGGGCGACGATGAGCATGTACCAGGCTTCGGCGCGGGCACTCACGAAGGCGAGCAGGGCGAGGCCGAGCAGGCCGTAGGTCAAGTCGCGCAGGCCCTTGATGGTGAGGTAGGCGGCGTCGCCGTCCTCCTTGGCGGACACCCCGTAGCCGGCGGCCGAGGCACGGGGCACCACCAGGAACCGGACCCCGATGAAGATGATGAAGAGGTTGAGCAGGATGGCCAGTCCGTACGCGGTGGGGGTGAGCACGACGTTCTCCTTGCTAGCAGCGCTAGGTACAAGAGCGATACTAGCATAGCCTCGACAGATACACTAGCGGCGCTAGACTGACGCCATGTCCATACAGGCGCGCCGGGAGCGCGAGCGAGCTGAGCGTGAGCAGCTGATCGTCACGGCCGCGCGGGAACTGGCCGAATCGGAGGGCTGGGACGCGGTGACCACGCGACGGCTCGCCGAGGAGATCGAGTACAGCCAGCCCGTTCTCTACAGCCACTTCAAGGGCAAGGACGCGATCATGGCCGCGGTCGCCCTGGAAGGCTTCGCCGACCTCGCCGTCGAACTGCGTGCGGCCCGTACGTCGGAGACCGACCCTCGCCGGGCCCTCGCCGCCGTCGGCGCCGCGTACGCCGTGTTCGGCGAGCGGCGGCCCGCACTCTACGACGCGATGTTCACGCACGCCGTCGACCTGCGGTTCGACAATGCCGAGACGCCGCCCGCCCTACGGGAGGCCTTCGGCGAGTTCCTCGAGGCCGTACGGCCCCTGGCGCGAGACGACGACCTGGAGACGCTCACCGAGACCTTCTGGAGCGGGCTGCACGGGCTCCTCACGCTCATGCGCAACGGCAGGCTCAGGCGCGACCACCATGAGCAGCGGCTGGCGCTGCTCCTCAGCCGCTTCTCGGGCTGACCCCGCCGTCCGGCCGCCGTACGGAGACACTCCCCCGTTCCCATCCATGGGGGGAGACGAAGTAAGGTGGTTGGCCAGTGATCGGGACAGGGAGACCACACGTGGCGGGTGACGACGACATCTCCGGGTGATACCGGAAGTGATCGGCCACCGGCGGGCGCGCAGGAGCGTCGCCGCCGTGGCCGCTTCGTCGTTCCATGAATCCCTGTTCCCCTGCTGGGCGTCCCCGGCACGCCCGCATCACACTCGAGGGCCTCTCGCATGTCCGACGCGTTCATCATCTGCTCCAACCTCTCTTTCTCCTGGCCCGATGACACCCCGGTCTTCCAGGACCTGTCCTTCACCGTGGGCGGCGGCCGTACAGGGCTCGTCGCACCGAACGGCGCGGGGAAGAGCACTTTGCTCAAGCTGATCGCCGGCGAGTACCGGCCCGGCGGCGGAACCGCATCCGTCAAGGGGGTGCTCGGCTACCTCCCGCAGAGCCTGCCCCTCGTCGGCGACCTGACCGTCGCGGAGGTCCTCGGGATCGCTCCGGTGATCAGGGCGCTGGACGCCATCGAGTCCGGAGACGCGAGCGAGGAGCATTTCACCACTGTCGGCAACGACTGGGACATCGAGGAGCGCACCCGCGCCCAGTTGGACCGGCTCGGCCTCGGAGACGTCACACTCACCCGGCACCTGCGCACCCTCAGCGGCGGCCAGGTCGTCTCCCTCGGCCTGGCGGCGCAACTGCTGAAGCGGCCCGACGTCCTGCTGCTCGACGAACCGACCAACAACCTCGACCTCGACGCCCGGCGCAAGCTGTACGGCGTGCTGGAGGACTGGAACGGCTGCCTGCTGCTGGTCAGCCACGACCGGGCGCTACTCGACCGCATGGACCGCATCGCCGAACTCGACCGGGGCGAGGTCCGCTCCTACGGCGGGAACTTCACCGCTTATGAGGAGGCCGTGCGCGCCGCGCGGGAGGTGGCCGAGAAGAACGTCCGCAACGCCGAGCAGGAGGTCAAGCGGGAGAAGCGGGAGATGCAGCAGGCCCGCGAGCGGGCCGAGCGCCGGGCCGGCAACGCCGCCCGCAACCTCAAGAGCGCCGGCCTGCCGAAGATCTTCGCCGGGAATATGAAACGGGGCGCCCAAGAGTCGGCGGGCAAGTCGAACGAGACGCATGCCGCGCGGGTCGGTGACGCCAAGGCCCGGCTCGACGAGGCAGGCAGAGCTCTGCGCGAGGAGCAGAAGATATCGCTGGAACTGCCCGCGACCAACGTCCCGGCCGGACGGACGGTCTTCCTCGGCGAACGGATACAGGTCCACTACGGTGACCGGGCCCTGTTCACCGGTGAGGGCGCCGACCTGGTGATCCGGGGGCCCGAGCGGATCGCCCTGACCGGCCCCAACGGTGCCGGCAAGTCGACCCTGCTGCGCGTGATCAACGGTGAGGTGGAGCCGGAGGGCGGCGGCACCAGGCGGGCCGACGGGCGGATCGCCTCCCTGTCCCAACGGCTCGACCTGCTGGACCTCGACCGGACCGTGGCGGAGAACCTGGCCGAGTTCGCGCCCGGGAAGCCGGAGGCGGAGCGGATGAACCTGCTCGCCCGATTCCTGTTCCGGGGCTCCCGCGTTCATCTCCCTGTCGGAGTGCTGTCCGGAGGCGAGCGGCTACGCGCGACCCTGGCCTGCGTCCTGTACGCCGAGCCGGCACCGCAGTTGCTGCTGCTGGACGAACCCACCAACAACCTCGACCTGGTCAGCGTCGGTCAGCTGGAAAGCGCGCTCAACGCCTACGAAGGCGCGTTCGTGGTGGTCAGCCACGACGAGCGGTTCCTCGCGGAGATCAAGGTGGGCCGCTGGCTGCGGCTCGCCGACGGCCGCCTGATGGAGACGGGAGCACCCGGCGGCGGCTGAGGCACGCGCGGACGGCCGCTCGGCGCTTAGAGTGACGCCGTGGCGGACGTCATCACCGTGGACAGGGCTCACTGGCTGGGCTTCAGGTGGCGGGGGCACGGCCTGGACGGCCGTTCCCACACGGACGTGCTCGACGACCTCCTGCTTCTGGGATTCCAGGACAGTCGGCAAGGCGGCGCGAAGCAGTCGCTGATCCAGCGCACGAGCAGAATCGGGTCGACGGGCGTCGCCACGGCGATCTCTCCCGATGGGCCGCTGGTCAGTCTGTGGTCGGTGCGTGGGGCCCCGCACGCGCACCGGGCGGCCCATCTGGACTTCGTCCGCGACGCGCTCGGCCCCCGGGAATCGGACGAGGGCGGCGCCGCCCATGTCGAGGCGGTGGAGGCGGTGGCCGCCGCCCTGAAAGCCGTGGTCACCGCCCCGACGTCGAAGGCGGAGGCCAGCAGCGGGGTGGCCGACCGTGTGCCGGCCGCGCTGGTGGATTGCCCAAGCTGCAAGGCTCGCCATGTTCCTGACGCGTTGTTCCGCGCGGCCGGGCGTCAGGCGCAGATCGTCCTGGGCCCCCAGGAGCAACGGGCGACCATGCTCCACCCGGCTCCGGATCACCCGCAGGAGAGGATCGGCCACCCGCGACTGGCGTTGCTGAACGCCTACCTCCGGGTGAACGGCCCCACCGGCAGGACGCTGTTCCGCGACTGGATCGAGGGCGGCACCGAGGCCGTCGCCGGCCTGTGGCAGGAACTGGGCGGCGGCCTGGTCCGGGTCCAGATCGACGGCCGGCGCTACGACCTGCCCGAGGCCCTCGTGGACGCGGTGCGGACGGCGCCCGAGCCCTCGGGGGTCGTCCTCGTCCCGCCCAACGATCCCTACCTGCGTCAGGTCGACAGGACCTTGCTCGTCCCCGACAGCAGGCGCCGCAAAGAGGTGTGGCGGGCCATCTCGGGCCCGGGAGCGCTCCTGGTCGACGGTGAGGTGGCCGGGACCTGGCGCTACCGCCGCGGCGACCACGAGGTGACCATCACTCCCTTCACCGGTCTGGCACCCGCGCAGCGTGTGAAGGCCGGCAAGAGCGCCGATCTCGTCGCCGAAGCCTCCGGCGACGATCAGCCGGCGGTCACCTGGGCCTGAGCTCCCGTGTGGTCGGTGACGTAGCGGTTCAGGTGACCGGCGCCCTCCAGCATGGCGGCGGCCGTCCGGGTCAGGGCGGCCCGGCGATCGGCGATGGCGGCGCGCAGCGCCTCGCTGCTGCCGGTACGGCGCAGGCCCTCGAGGACGGCCCCGATCTGGGCCAGGCGGTATTGCCCCTGCCGCAACATGCCGACCATGCGGGCGTCCCGTACATCGGCCGGGTCGTAGCGTCGGTATCCGGTGCCGGCCTCGCGCCGCGGCGTCAGCAGACCGGCGGCCTCCCACACCCGCAGCGCCGACGTGCGCACGCCGAGGTGGGCGGCGACCTCTCCGATACGCATGCCGGAGTACGGCGCCGCCGAGGCGTCGGAGGCCTGCCCCGCGACCGCTTCGAGCGCCTCACCCGTCGCCTGGAGTGAAAGGCGCTGCTCATGCAGCACGGCGTGACAGGCGTCGACGAGGGCCAACGCCCGCGGAAGGTCGCCGGAGTGCAGGGCCAGCATGATCGAGCGGGCGGCGTCCCACCCGTATCCCTTCGCCAGCGCCCGATAGGTGAGCAGCGCGTCGCGATGCCGTGCGTCGAACACGCGGTAACCGGCGGAGGTCCGCCCCGTGGGCGGCAGGATGCCCGTGTCGGCGTAGTTGCGGATCTGCTGGGTGGAGACGCCCGCCGCCCGCGCCAGGTCGACCGGGCGCAGCGCCGCACGCGTCATCTCGCCGACAGGGTCGGCACCGCGATTTGAGGGTTGAGCGCCCATGTCCCCACCATATGCGAGTGATCATCATCGGAACTCTAAATAGCCAAGTTCAATGAGACGCTTGAAGGCATGGATGCAGGTGACAACGACCACAGGCCAGGAGACCCCGTCCGTCCACTCCCCCCGAGTCAGGGCGCCGAGCCGGTCATCGAGACCCACGGCTTGCGCATGCGCTACGGGTCCGCCGACGTGCTCCACGGGGTGGACCTCCGCGTGCACCAGGGCGAGGTGGTGGCCCTGCTGGGCCCGAACGGCGCGGGCAAGACGACGACGATCGAGATCCTGGAGGGGTTCCGCCGGCGTTCGGCCGGCGAGGTGCGCGTGCTGGGCGTGGATCCCGACGACGGAGACGAGGCGTGGCGCGCCCGGCTGGGCATCGTGCTGCAGTCCTGGCGCGACCACGGCAAATGGCGGGTCCGCGAGTTGCTGGACCACCTCGGCCGCTACTACACGCCGTACGGCACGCCGCGCCGCGCCCGGCCGTACGACGCCGGCGAACTGCTCGGCCTCGTGGGTCTGACCGACCGTGCGGACGCGGTGGTCGGCACTCTGTCCGGCGGGCAGCGACGCCGGCTCGACGTGGCCATCGGACTGGTGGGCCGGCCGGACCTGCTGTTCCTCGACGAGCCGACCGTCGGATTCGATCCGCAGGCCCGGCGCGAGTTCCACGAACTGGTGCAGCGTCTGTCGGATCTGGAGGACACCGCGATCCTGCTCACCACGCACGACCTGGACGAGGCGGAGAAGCTCGCTGACCGGATCGTGATCCTGGCGGGCGGCCGCATCGTGGCCGACGGCAACGCGGCGGAGCTGGCCGGACGGGTCTCCGGCAAGGCCGAGGTCCGCTACAGCAGGGACGGTGAGCACCATGTCGAGTCCGTCGAGGACGCCACCGGCCACGTGCGTGAGCTGTTCGCCACGTACGGCGAGGCGATCGGCGACCTGGAGGTGCGCAGGATCAGCCTGGAGGACGTCTACATGACGCTGGTGCACGAATTCGAGTCCGGACGGCGCACGGAGGCGCCGAGCGAGCTGACGGAGGTCGCCCGATGAGCTCTCGCATGGTCGCCGTCCGCGCGGGCCTGCAGCGCGGCTGGATCGAGTTCCGGCAGAGCACGACCAACGGGCAGGACCTCTGGTCGGTGATGTTCTTCCCGATCATCTCGCTGGTCGTCATGTTCCTCCTGCGGCACAACACGGTGCCGGGGACCGGTTTCTCCCTCGGCTCGCAGTCGATCCCCGGCATCTTGGGGATGAACGTCGTGCTCAACGGGATGGTCGCCCTGGCCCTGTCCCTGACCATGGACCGCGAGGACGGCACGCTGCTGCGCGCCAAGGCGACGCCGAACGGGATGATCGGCTACCTCACCGGCAAGGTGCTCAGCAGGACGGGCACCGCCGTGGTGGGGCTGCTCATCCCGCTGATCCCGGCACTGTTCCTGTTCGACGGGCTGGAGTTGGGCGGCGTGTCGTCGTGGGTGACGCTGGTCTGGGTGCTGGCACTCGGCCTGGTCGCGCTGCTGCCGATCGGGGCCGTCCTCGGCTCGGTGTTCAACACCGCTCAGGGCATGGGCTTCGTCACGCTGCCGATCATGATGCTCATGGGCGTCTCGGGCGTGTTCTACCCGATCAGCGCGTTCCCCGAATGGCTGCAGTGGCTCGCCCAGGTCTTCCCGCTCTACTGGCTGGGCCTGGGACTGCGCTCGGCGATGTTGCCGGAGACGCTGGCCGCCACCGAGGTCGGCGAGTCCTGGCGGCACCTGGAGACGATCGGCGTCCTGGGCCTGTGGGCGATCGCGGGACTCCTGCTCGCGCCGGTCGTGCTGCGCCGGATGGCACGCCGTGAGTCGGGCTCCGCCGTCGCCGTACGCCGGCAGAAGGCGATGCAGCGGACGATGTGAGGGACGAATCCCTAGGAGATGAGCTCGCGTAGCTTGGCCACGGCGTCGTCGGACGGGTTGTCCCTCAGGGAATGGCAGACCAGGATGGTCTGTCCGGGTGCGCTGCTGATCGGCAGGGTCTCGTAGGTGAGCTTCAGGTCGCCCAATTCGGAGTGCCGGAGGCAGACCAGCCCGCGACTGTTGGTCCCGACATCGTGCCGCGCCCACATGCGGCGGAATTCGTCACTGCCGGAAAGCTCCTCGATCAACTCGAGGAGGAAGGGGTCGTCGCTGTGCGGTCCCGCGGAGGCGCGGAAGTGGGCCACCCACTTGCCGACCGCACTGTCCCAGTTCTGGTAGAAATCGGGCTCGTAGAAGGCGTGCCGCAGCAGGTTGTCGGCGTATTCGGGATTGCCGTAGGCACAGATGCTGGCGGCCAGCCGGTTCTTGAAGATCACGTCGAGTCGGCGGTTCAGCACCAACGCCGGGTAGGTCCAGCTCAGCATGAGCTCCATCAGGGCCGGGTTGATCTGGTCGGCGCGGTCGGCGGGTACGACCCTGCGCTTGCGAGGACGTACGAGATCGTGAAGGTGTTCGGTGGCCTCGGGGCAGAGCTGGAAGACCCGCGCCAGAGCTTCCAGCACCTGCTCCGACGGATGGCACTCTCTGCCCTGCTCGAGCCGCATGTAGTAGTCGATGCTGACGCCGGCCAGCTCCGCCACCTCACTGCGGCGCAGTCCCGGCGTCCGGCGGCCGTCGAAGTGGGGCAGCCCGACCTGATCAGGGGTCGTGGCTTGGCGCCGAGCGCGTAAGAATTCCCCCAGAGCGCTCATCCAGACAGGTTAATTATTAATAGGCCAAACCCATGCAAAGCGATCCAAAATTCGTCGCCTCGGCCGGGGATGAGACCGGCTGCACCTCCCCGGAAGGTCGCCCACTGCGGCACTCCCTAACTGAGTGGGCCGGCGATGCGGTAGCCCACACCGGGTGTGGTCGTGATGATCGAGGGGTCGCCGAGTTTGCGGCGCAGGCGGCCGACGGTGACGGTGACGGTGTTGGTGAACGGGTCGGCGTGTTCGTCCCAGACCTGTTCGAGCAGGTCCTCGGTGCTGAGGTGGGCGGGGGCGGCGCGGAGGAGGGCCTCGAGAAGGGCGAATTCCTTGACCGACAGGTCGAGCCGGCGGCCGTCGCGGGTGGCCGTGCGGCGCAGCGGGTCGAGTTCGACGCCTGCCGCGCGCAGGGTCCGGGCGCGGGCGAAGGGCTGGCGGCGGGCCAGCGAGCGGATGCGCACGACCAGTTCAGGAAAGTGGAAGGGCTTGGCGAGGTAGTCGTCGGCCCCCAGGGTCAGGCCGCTGACCCGGTCGCCGGGCGAGCCGGCCGCGGTCAGCATCAAGACCATGACCCGGTCGTCGCGTTCAGTGATCATCTGGCAGAGGGTGTCGCCGTGGATCCCGGGCAGGTCGCGATCGAGGACGACCACGTCGTAGGCGTTGAGGTCGAGTTTGGCCGCGGCCTCCAGGCCGTCGTGCGCCACGTCCACGGCCATGCCCTGATCGCGTAGGCCCTCGACCAGGACGGCGGCGAGGGACCGCGCGTCCTCGACCACCAGCACCCTCACGCCGGGACGCCTGCCTGCGCGGCCGCCGAAGGCAGGGAGACGGTGACCCGGAGCCCGCCTTCTGGCCTGGCACGCAGGTCCAGACCGCCGCCGTGCGCTGTGGCGACGGCCGCCACGATCGACAGTCCGAGCCCGGAGCCGGTGTCGGAGCCGGTCCGGTCCGCGCCGAGCCGCTGGAACGGCTGGGCGAGCAGTGCGAGCTGCTCCTGGTCGAGAACCCGTCCGCCCGTCTCCACGACGAGCCGCGCCGTCGCGCCGTCGGCGGTGGCGGCGACCCGGATCCAGCCGCCGTCGTGGTTGTGGACGATCGCGTTGTCGATCACGTTCTCGACCATGCGGGACACGAGCGTCCGGCTTCCTCGTGTCCAGGCGCCGTCGTGGACGTCGCCGTCGTGGACGGTCAGGCTCCTGCCGGCGATGTCGTCGGCCCGGGTGGCCAAGGCCGTGGAGACCACGCGGCCGAGCGAGATCGTCGCGCGGTCGGACAGATCCCCGTGCTGGGTGCGGGCGAGCACGAGGAAGCCTTCCAGAAGCCGGTCAACCTGGTCGAGCTCGGTGCGGAGCCGGTCGGCGAGCGCGACCGTCTGCGCCGGTACGGGCTCCGGCTTGGCCACGGCCACGTCCAGCGATGCCCGCATGGTCGCCAACGGGGTGCGCAGTTCATGGGAGGCGTTGGCGACGAACCGGCGCTGCGCGGCGAAGGAGCCCTCCAGGCGTTCCAGCAGACCGTCGATGGTGTCGGCGAGGTCCTTCACCTCGTCGGCCGGGCCCGCCACGGCCAGCCGCTCGTGCAGGTTGTCCGCGGAGATCCGCCGCGCGGCCGCGGTGATCGTCCGCAACGGGCGCAACACCCGGCCGGCGACGACCCGGCCCAGCAGGATCGACACGACGGCCATGACGGCGAGCGCCACCGCCGAGCCGATCAGAAGCTGGCGCGACTGCACCGCCTCCATCTCCGAGAGCCGGCTCTGGAGCAGGGCGATGTGCTCCTGGGCGGCCGCGAGCGTGGGCTGCCCGGCCGGGGGGTTCCCTCCGAAGGAGCTGACCCGCGATCCCAGGCTCACGATGTTGGTGATGGCCAGCAGCCCCACGGCGGACAGGAGGAACAGGACGCCGTAGAGGGCGGTGAAGCGCTGCCGTACGGTGCGGCCCGGCGGGCGTCGCGGATTCCTCATCAGTCCTCTCCTGTTCCGTGCTGACCACCAGGATGCCGCCCCTGACCTACGCGTGAGACGAGAACTGCACGCGGAGTGGACCAAACTGCGCACCACGAGAGGCACGGGCGGGCTGCTTCTCGGGATCATTGCGCTGACCCTCGCCGTAAGCGCCGCGGCGGTCGCCTCCGTGTCCTGCCCGGAGGCGGGCTGCGCCTACGACACCACCAGGATCAGCCTCTTCGGAGTCCAGGTGGGCCAGGCGATCGTCGCCGTCCTGGCAGTGCTGGCGATCACCGGCGAGTACGGCACCGGCATGATCCGCACCACCCTGACCGCGATGCCGCGCCGGGTCGCCGTCCTGGCCGCCAAGGCGGCCGTCCTCACCGGCCTGACGCTCGCCGCGGGAACGCTCGCCGTGCTCGCGTCCGTGCTGGCCGGGCGGCTCATCCTGCCCGGCAACGGCTTCACCGCCGCGCACGGTCACCCGCTGATGTCCCTGGCCGACGGCCCCACGCTTCGGGCCGCCGCCGGGTCGGTCCTCTACCTCGCGCTGATCGGCCTGCTCAGCCTCGGCGTCGCGACCGCCGTGCGAGAATCCGCGGCGGCCATCGCGGTCGTGCTCGGTCTGCTCTATCTCTTCCCGATCATCATCACCCTCGTGGTCTCCGGTCAGGACTGGCAGCGCCTCCTCTGGCAGATCTCGCCGACGAACGCCGGGCTCACCATCCAGGCCACCACCCGTCTTTCCAGCCTGCCCCTCAGCCCGTGGGCGGGTCTCGGCGTGCTCGCCGGGTGGGCGGCGGCGGCACTCCTGGGCGGCGGGCTGCTCCTGAGCCGGCGCGACGCGTGAACATCAGGAGCAGAAGTCCGAGATGGTGCGGGTGAGAACGTCGGTGACCTGATGCAGCGAGGCGATGTCGGCCCATTCGGTCGCGGAGTGCGCTCCCCCGCCGTCGACGCCGAAGAGCAGGCAGGGGATTCCGGCGCGGTCCAGGAGAGCGCAGTCGGTCCAGAAGGGTTCGGCGCGGATCACGGGTGGACGCCCGAGGACCGCCTCGGCATGACGGGTCAGCGTGCGCACGATGGGCGCCTCGGGATCGGCTTCGAACGGCTCACGGTGCAGATCACGGTGGAGTCGATAACGGAAGCCGGGGACACCGGCGGACAGGCCGTCGAGGATGGCGGTGAGTTCGGCGTGCACGGTGTCGGCGCTCTCCCCGGGCACCGTGCGGCGCTCGATGGTGATCCGGCACGACGCGGGATACGTGGAGGCCTCCTCGCCTCCGCGGATGACGGAGGCGTGCACGGTGCCCGCTCCGAGGAGAGGATGCGGCGCCCGCGCGAGACGACGGCCCCATTCCTCCAGCGCGACGAGGAAGTGACCCGCCTTGGCGATGGCGTCGACGCCGAGGTCGGGCCGGGAGCCGTGGGCGGCGCGGCCCTGGATCTCCACGTCCAACCAGGCGAAGCCCTTGTGCGCGAGGGTCACCTCGAGGTGGCTCGGCTCGGTGACGACGGCCGCGTCGGCGGTGAACGCCTCCAGCACCTCCTCGGTGCCGGAACTGGCGTGTTCCTCGTCGGCGACGCACGCGAGGATGACGTCTCCGCGCAGCCGGCCCCGCTCGACGGCACGGGCGGCCGCGGTCATCATGGCCGCGATCCCGCCCTTCATGTCGAAGGCGCCCCTGCCGTACATCCTGCCGTCGCGGATCTCCGGCTCGAGCGGATCGCCGTCGTAGGTGCTGAGGCCGACGGTGTCGAGATGACCGTTGAGCATGAGCGAACGGCCTCCCCCCATGCCCCGGGCGACCGCGACCAGGGAGGGGCGTCCCGGCCGCTTCTCCAGGCGGTGCACGTCGAACCCGCGTGGCGCGAGCCATCCGGCGCAGAAGTCGGCGATGCGTGTCTCGCCCGCGCCTCCGGGCACCAGATCGGGGTTGACCGAATCGATGCCGATGAGGCGCGCGAGGAGCGGCACCGGGTCCGGGCTGTTCAGGGACGTCACCTGGGCTCCTTCAGTTCAGACGGTGTGCGGGTTGGCGGCTGCGCCTTCGGTGCTGAGCAGGACCACGATCGTGTGCGGTCCCACGGCCAGAGCGGCCCGGCGCTCGGCGCTCCCGGCACCGGTGAGTGCGGCGCGCACGCCGGCCAGGGACGCGGCGCCGCACGGACCGCAGGACAGGCCGAGGGCTCCGAGGTCGCGGGCCGCGGCAGCACTGCCGGCGTCGGTGACCGCCACCGCGGCGTCCAGGCCGTCACGGAGGTACGGCCAGGCGAGGCTGGAGACCGTGCCGCAGTTCAGGCCCGCCATGGTCGTCGTCCCCGTCTCCACGCTGACCGGCTCGCGCATGGTCAGGCTCGCCAGGACGCAGGCGGCGGTGCCGGGTTCCACCGTCAGCACGGCGGGAGCGGGGAGGGATGCCGGGCGGCCGCGGTAGTGGGTGACGGCGGCCTGGGCCAGTGACCCCACTCCGGCGGGGACGGCCACCAGGCCCGGCGATCCCGCACCGCTCAGCTGCACGTCTATCTCGGAGAAGAGGGTGGAGTAGCCCTCGACGATCCATCCGGGGATCTCCTCGTAGCCGGGCCAGGCCATGTCCTGGACGAGCACGGCGTCCGGCTCGTCCGCGGATCGGGCCGCCTGCCGTACGGCCTCGTCGTAGCTTCCCCGGATCCGCTCTATCAGCGCGCCTTCGGCGCCGATGGCGGCCACGGCCGACTCGTGCACACCGTCGGGGACGAAGACATGTGCGCGGTGCCCCCGCATCCGGGCCGTCCGGGCCACCGCCCGGCCGTGGTTGCCGTCGGTGGCGGTGACCAGCCGGACCCGGGCGCCGGGCGGCCGTTCCGACAGCACCCGGTGGATCGCCCAGGAGGCGCCCAGCGCCTTGAACGCGGGCAGGCCCAGCCGCAGCGACTCGTCCTTGACGAACACCCTCCCGACACCGAGCTCGGCGGCCAGGGACGGAAGCTCGGTGAGCGGGGTGGGCGCATACCCCGGCAGGGACGCGTGGAAGTCGCCCACATCGGCCGGAGCCGGGGCGCAGGTCCAGAGACGGGCCGCGGGACGGGCGAACCACGGAAGGCCGCGCCGCACGCCAGTGGAGGTGATCACACGTTCACGGTGCCCGTACGCCCTGCCGCGCGTCCAGTGATCGGGCGGGACTGTGATCTCCGGGGCCGGCCTCGTCGACGCCCCGGGTCATGCCAGGAGGGTCAGCGCGGTCTCCCACAACCGCTCGGCGTTGGCGGGGTCCAGGGCGAACGGGGCGACACCGCCGCCGAACAACGGCGGACGCTCGTGCACGACCTGCGACTCGGCGCAGTCCTCGAAATAGCGGCCCCCCACACCGGCCAGCAGGGGCGAGGCGGCCACGAGCACCGATGTCGCCGCACCCTGCTCCACGCTCTTGCGGCGCTCGGGCGGCGTCTGCAGGCCGCCGGTGTGCTTCTGCAGGTTCGTGGCGATGGCTCCAGGGTGTACGGCATTGGCCACGATCCCCTCGCCCGACCATCGCCGGGTGGCCTCGACCGCCAGCAGCACGACCGCCGTCTTCGACTCCGCGTACGCCCCGATGGGGTGGTAGAGCCGGAAGCGGTAGTCGAGATCGTCGAAGACCACCGGGGCGTACAGGTGGGCGTTGGAACTGACCGACACGACGCGGGCACCCTCGGCTCGGGCGAGTGCGCCGTGCAGCCCGAGGGTGAGGGCGAAGTGTCCGAGGAAGTTGACCGCGAACTGCATCTCCCGGCCCTGCGGCGTACGGGTGAGCTCCGGCAGTGCCATGATCCCGGCGTTGTTGACGAGCATGTGCAGCGGCCCGTCCCAGGCGCCGGCGAACGCGCGGACCGAGCCGACGTCGGCGAGATCGAGGTGGCCGACGCTGACGGCCGGGTTGCCCGTCGACTCCGAGATCCGGGCGGCGGTCCGCCTGCCCGCGTCGACGTTCCGTACGCCGAGGACGACGTCGGCTCCGGCGGCGGCCAGGGCGCGAGCGGTCTCGATGCCGACGCCCGAAGAGGCGCCGGTGACCAGGGCGCGGGTGCCGGACAGGTCCACGCCTGCCAGGACCTCGTCCGTGGTCGAGGCGAATCCGAAGGGTGTGTGCGAGCTTTCAGTCATGGTGGCGACGATGCCGCGGACCGTCACCATGAGTAAGTCCCCGCCGGCACCGGTACCCGCAGGGACAGGATGCGGCAGGCTCGCCTGATGGCCGTCCATCGGGCGAGCCTGCGGGAGCGCGGGTGCCGATCAGCCGTTCGGCGGGCGCCACATCGGGAACATCGGCGGGCCGTCGGGCAGGATCATCGGCGTCGTCTCGAGGTCGCGGTAGCCGTGGCGCAGGTAGAGCTCACGGCTGCGGGCGTTGCTCGCCTCCAGGTACGCCGCGACACCCGCCTCGTCGAGCCTGGCGTGGTGCTCGGCCAGCAGTCGGCTGCCCAGCCCCTGCCCCTGCCTCTCCGGCAGCACGGCGAGTAACGACAGATAGTGATGCGGGTCGTGCGGATGGTGCTTGGCCATCTCCTCGTCCAGTTGCGCGAGGCGCGACGCGTGCCGGCCGGCGAAGGCCGCCACCCGCTCGGCCTCGTCCGGGATGTCCGGCGGCGGCGCGACGTCGTTGTGGAACCACACGGCGACCGCCGCCATGTCGGCCGTCGCGTAGACCTCGCCGTAGGTGAGGGCGTGCTCGGTGAGCATGGTGAAGAAGGGCGGCAGGACGCGCCGGCGGTCGTCGTCCGGCGGGACGAGCCAGGCCGAGACCTCCAGGTCGTGGAACGAGGTGCCGATGACGGCGCCCACCGCCTCGGCGTCCGTCATCCGGATGATGTCGGTCATCGCGCCACCTCAGGGGTCGCCTCGGCGCCCATGCCGATGTTGGCGTAGACGTCGGGACGCCTGCCGCGCAGAGCCAGCCCCCACACGACGCCGAAGACGACGGCGACGAAGTACACGCCGGGCAGCACCCACCGGAGAAGGGAGTCCGGAGACACGCCCAGCACGGTGTCGAAGTTGACCAGGGCGAGCGCGAGCACGACGACCAGCAGGACCGCCGAGATGGCCGGCGCGATCCGCGTCCGCCAGGCGGTCTCGGTCCCGGGGTTCTTGGCGAAGTACGCGAACACGGCGACGGAGGTGGCCGCGAGCAGCAGCAGGATCCCCAGGCCGCCGAAGGAGCCGACGGTGAAGAAGAGTTGCACGAGCGGGTCCGCGCCGGTGGCGGCGTAGATCGCGATGACGGCCAATCCGACCACGCTCTGGGTGATCGAGCCGATGGCCGGCGCACCGGTCGGCTGGGAGGTGCGGCCGAAGACCGCGGGCAGCACCCTCTCCCGGCCGAGGGCGAAGATGTAGCGCGCGATCGTGTTGTGGAAGGCGATCAGCGCCGCGATGACGCTCGTGACGAACAGGACGGAGCCGATCGTCGCGACGGTCGAGCCCAGGTGCTCACCCGCCAGGCCGAACAGCAGGCCCGGGCCCTGCTCTCGCGAGGCGTCGGCGACCTTGTCCGAGCCGACGGGAACGGTCATCGCCCACGAGGACAGCGCGTACAGCCCGGCGATGATGGCGAGCGCGACGTAGGTCGCGATCGGCACCGTACGCTTGGGGTCCTTGGTCTCCTCGGAGAACACGACCGACGACTCGAAGCCGGAGAAGGCCGCCACGCAGATCGCGACCACGCCGCCGATGCCGGGGACGAACAGACTCGACGGGCTGAAGACGTCGAGGCTGTAGCCGGAGGCGGCCGGGTGCAGCAGGTCGGCGATGTCGAACACCACGATGACGGCGATCTCGGTGACCAGCAGGACCGACAGCACCTTCCCGTTCACGTCGACCCGCATGAGGCCGAGGATCCCGGTCAGCGCCCACAGGACCAGCGCGATCAGCCACCAGTCCGGGGAGATCCCGAACCAGTCGGCGAGCAACGGCTGGGTCGCCGAGCCGATCACACCGTAGAGGCCCACCTGCAGGGCGTTGTAGGCCAGGAGCGCGACCCAGGCGGTGGCCACGCCCACCGGACGGCCGAGCCCCTTCGCGGTGTAGGCGTAGAACGCCCCCGCGTTGACGACATGACGGGCCATCGTCACGTACCCGATGGCGAACACGGCGAGGATCGCACCGAGCAGGATGAAGGCCAGCGGGACGCCGGTCACGCCCGTCGCGGCGTACGCGGTGGTCACCACACCCGCGACGACGGTCAGCGGGGCCGCCGCGGAGATGACGAAGAAGACGACGGACGGTATGCCGAGGCGGTCTCCGGCCAGTGCCGCCGAGACGGCGACCGGCCTTTGCTCTGTTTGGGACATCAGGGAACTCCCGGAGGGGTGGGGGGTGGGTTCACCGGCGGTTTCTGAGTGATCAGTTCCTGGAGCGGAGCCGGAAGGACGGCGATTGAGATCGACACACCGATCCGCGGCCGATCGGCCGGGGATGCAATCGCACCTGTCCCGTCATGTCGCCAAGGATGAGGAAGAACGGATCATCGGCCGACCGACGCCCCGCAAGATCAGCCTCAGTCACGGATGGTGATCGTAAAGCGAATTCGTGCGCATGTCATCAGCGAACGCGGTTCTCGGAAGAAGACGGCGACCGTGCCGTAGCCTCGCGAGAGAAGGCGCTCGGCTCCGACGCGACCGCCTGCGCCGGTCAGCACGGGGAATCGAGGAGCGGATGGACGCGGTGGTGCGGACCTCTGCCGGGCGGGTGCGCGGCGTCACCCGGGACGGCGTCGCCGCCTTCCGGGGAGTCCCCTTCGCGGCCGCGCCGGAAGGGCCGCTGCGCTTCCTGGCGCCCGCTCCCGCGCCGGCATGGGACGGCGTCAGGGACGCCGTCACCTTCGGCGCCGCGCCGCCCCAGTCGCCTGCCATGCCGGGGATGCCGGCGATCTGGCGGCCCGGCGACGGACTCGACTGCCTCACGGTGAACGTCTGGACGCCGGCCCTCGGCGCCGCGGGCCTGCCGGTCATGGTCTGGATCTACGGCGGCGCGTGGTTCTCCGGCTCGGCGAGCCAGCCCGAATACGACGGCGCCCTGCTCGCCGGTGCCGGGGTCGTGATGGTCAGCTTCAACTACCGCGTCGGTTTCGAGGGCTTCGGACTGCTGCCGGGGACCCCGGCCAACCGCGGGCTGCTCGACCAGGTCGCCGCCCTGAAGTGGGTGCAGGCGGAGATCGCGGTCTTCGGCGGCGACCCAGGCAACGTCACCGTCTTCGGCGAGTCCGCGGGCGCGGGCTCGGTGGCCGTGCTCGTCTCCGCGCAGGCCACCCGGGGCCTGTGCCGGCGGGCGATCGCGCAGAGCGTGCCCGCGGGGCCGCTCACGGCGGATGAGGCCGAGCAGGTCACCGGGCTCATGGCGGCCGAGGCCGGGATCGAGCCCACGAGGGAGGGCTTCGCCGGGCTCTCGCCGGAGGGGATCCTGCGGGTCCAGGACGTGCGGCTGCCCGGACGCGACGCGGGCATCCCCCCCTTCGGCCCGGTCATCGACGGCGAACTGGTCGCCGGCCAGCCGTGGGAGGCGATCGGCGACGGCCGCGACGTGGATCTGATCTGCGGGTTCACCCACGAGGAGTTCCAACTGTTCGCCCCGGCCGTCGTCGATCTCGCGGCTGAGGCCGCCTCGCTGGGGCTCGGGCCGGACGCTGCCGGGGCCTACCGCGCGGCCTACCCCGACCTCGGCGAAACCGCACTGTTCTCGGTGATGATGTCCGACGCGCTGTTCCGGATGCCGTCGACCTGGGTGGCCGAGGCGCACGCCCGGGCGGGCGGCCGCACCTGGCTGTACGACTTCGCCTGGCGGAGCCCCGCTTTCGGCGCCTGCCACGCCCTCGACGTGCCGTTCACCTTCGGCGACGGCGAGACCCCGTTGGCCGCTTGGCTCCTGGGCTCACCGCCGCCCGCCGACTTCGCCGTCCTGTCGGAGCAGATCAGGAGGGCCTGGACGGCCTTCGCCGCCACCGGCGACCCGGGGTGGCCGCGCTTCGACCTCGAACGCCGCCGTACCAGGATCTGGGACGTCCCGCCCTCCGACGTCCCCTATCCCCTGGCCGCCTCGGCCGAGATCTGGGGTCGCGATGGACGGTAGTGCCCCCGATCGCCCCCGTCAGTCATCGGCGATCGCCGGGCCGAGCCGTACCTGGGGCGTCTGACCGTCCGAGCCGTCACGGAACGCGGGTCTGGTGCCGATGACGGCGGTGGCGTCCAACTCGCGCGAAGCGGCCACCCGCGGCACCAGGCCGCTGCCCGCGACGGCCTCGGCGGCACGCTGGGCCTGGCGCTCACTCGTCTCCACGAGCAGGTGCCCGCCCGGCGCCAGCCATAACTGCGCCGCGGCGATCACCCGCCGTACGACGTCGAGCCCGTCCGCGCCGCCGTCAAGGGCCATGTGCGGCTCGTGGACGCGGGCCTCGGGCGGCAGCGACCCGATCGCCTCGGTGGGCACGTAGGGCGGGCTGGCGACCAGGACGTCGACGCGGCCCCGCAGAGAGACGGGCAGCGGGTCGTAGAGGTCGCCCTCGTACACCTGGCCGCCGTAGCGGGCGAGGTTGCGGCGGGCGCACAGCACCGCGGCGGAGTCGATGTCGGCGGCGTGCACCTCCGGCCGGTCCAGGGTCGCCGCCAGTGCGGCGGCCATCGCGCCGGAGCCGCAGCACAGGTCGACGACGACGGCGCCCGCAGGGGCGAGGGCCGCGGCCTGGCGGATGAGGAACTCGGTGCGCGGACGGGGCACGAAGACCCCGGGATCCACGGCCACGCGCAGGCCGCAGAACTCCGCCCAGCCGAGGACGTGCTCGAGGGGCAGGCCCGCGACTCGCCGGTCGACCATGGCGACGACGTCGTCCGGTGTCCGGGCCGTGGAGACGATCAGTTCCGCCTCGTCCTCGGCGAAGACGCAGCCGGCGGCTCGAAGCCTGGTGACGATGACGGAAAGCGGAAGGGAGGAAACCGACATTGGGGAGCCTTTCGGGATGCCGACGGGGCTCCCTCGGTCACCTGTCCCAGGATGACCGTGTGTCCGTGGGAGGGAGCACCCGACCTGATACAGCGGTAATGGGTCTCACCTCCTCGGAGCGATCAACGGTGATCAGTGCGATCACGGCCACGCTACCAGAGCCCTCCGAAGCGCCGGATTCCGCCCGGCCTCACCACGGCGGCCGCCGGCATCGCGCGTGCCTGGCCCGCCGGGCGGATTGCGGGTCCGAATCCCGCCGCAACTGCTGGTCCGATGCCCGCCAGGGCCTGACAGCGGGTTCGTCCTAGGTTTGCCGTCATGAAGATCCCCATTCCGACCGGATGGGGTCTGACGAGGGAGAGGAACCCCCATGGATCTGCAGCTTTCCGGCCGCGTGGCGGTCGTCACCGGCGCTTCCAAGGGCATCGGCCTGGCCGTCACCCGCACGCTGCTCGATGAGGGGGTCAGGGTCGTGGCCGCCTCACGCAAGAGCACTCCGGAACTGGAGGCGCTCGGCGACGGCGCGCTGATCCACGTGCCGGTGGACCTGATGGACCCCGAAGCGCCCGGCCAGGTCGTGGCACGCGCCGTCGAGGAGTGGGGCGGACTCGACATCCTGGTGAACAACGCCGGCGGTCCGCCCCCCGGAGTGGCCCTGCCGCGGATGTCGTTCCTCGCCCCCACCGACGACGACTGGCGGGTGATGTTCGAGTTCAACCTGTTCTCGATCGTCCGTGCCGTCCGCGCCGCCATCCCGCCGATGCTCCGCCGCGGCGGGGGCTCGATCGTCAACATCTCGTCGGGGAGCGCCCGGCTGCCCGCCCCGATGAACGTCGACTACAACGCGGCCAAGGCGGCCCTGAACAACCTGACCAAGGCGCTGTCGGAGGAGTTCGCTCCGCAGGGCGTCCGGGTGAACGCCGTCTCCCCCGGGCCCGTCCGGACGGCCTGGTGGACCGAGGAGGGAGGCGCGGCCGACATCATCGCCGCCCAGGCGGGCACCGACCGCGACAACGTGATGGACAGCGTCGCACCGGAGATGATGAAGCTGTCCACCGGGCGCCTCGTCGAGCCGCAGGAGGTCGCCGACGTGATCGCCCTGCTCGTGTCACCGCGTTCGGCGAGCACGACCGGCGCGGACTTCGCCGTCGACGCCGGATTCCTCAAGGAGATCTGACCCGGCGGCGTCATCCCCCGTGCGCCGTCACTACCAGTGGGCGGGACGGGCCAGGGCCTGGGGCAGCTTCGTCGCGGCGTCGCCCCTGGCCGCGTTGAGCTGGGACTGAGTGAGGAAGATGCTGCCCGTCAGATCGGCCCCGCCGAGGTCCGCGTCGCGGAAGTCGGCCCCGATCAGGTCGGCCGCCCTCAGGTCCGCGTTCGTGAGATCGGCCGCGATGAGATAGGCGCCGCGGAGGTTCGCACCGCGCAGATCGGCGCCTGCGAGGTTCGCCCCGATGAGGTCCGCTCCCCTGCGGTTCTTCTTCCGCCCGGGGACGCCGGCCCGGACGAGTTCGCTCGTGCGCAGCAGCAGGGCGTTGACACCGTCCCGGTGCGCGGCCACGTCCAGCTCCGTGAGCTCCTCCGGGAGGCCGAGAGTGAGGCGCTCCGTCTCTTCGAACGCCTTCCGCAGGTCGTCGCGGACGGGCCGGGCGGGAGGCAGGGTCAGCGCCTCGGCCAGATACCAGAGGAGCTCATGAAGCTGCCGCATGACGGGGAAGACGGCGAACATCTGGCGGGCCGTGCCGGGCGCCCCGCGCCAGTCCCGTCCCTCGAAGGTGATCTGGGAGACCTTCTGCCCGGCGCCGAAGCAGTCGAAGACGGTGCAGCCGGAGAAGCCCCTGTGCCGCAGCTCGGAGTGGACGCCGCAGCGGAAGTCGGCCTGCAGGTTGGGGCAGGGGTCTCCCGCCCTCTTGCTGATCGCGAAGTCGGCCGACGCCGCGAACGGCAGCGCGACGCAGCACAGGGCGAAACAGCTTCCGCAGTCGGCCTGCAGGTCACGGCGGACCCGGGCTTCGGGCTTGTCTGACAACGTGCGTGCTCCCCGTTCCCGACACGGTGCTCAAGATGGGACACCATTCTCCCAGCTCCGTGTTCTCCCATGAACGGGGGACGGGCAGGGGCGCCGTGTCCACAACGGCGTCCCTGCCCGGCTGGGGCGCCGTCGCCGGCTTTGGCCGGCGCCCCGGGAGAAGGCGGATATCCGCCGGTCAGAAGCCTCGGGCGAGGCGGTAGTAGGCCTGGTTCCAGCGCAGCTCCTTGGCGAGCGAGCGCGAGGTGGTGTCGGCGTCGATGAGGACCAGTTCCACGCCGAGCATGTCGGACAGATCGGTGAGCTCCTCGGCGCCGACCGCTGCGGACAGCACGGTGTGGTGCGGGCCGCCCGCGGTCAGCCAGGACTCGGTCGAGGTGCGCAGGTCGGGCTGGGGACGCCAGACCGCACGGGCGACGGGCAGGCGCGGCAGCGGCTCCAGCGGCGCGACGACGTCGATCTCGTTGGCCACCAGGCGGAACCGCTCACCCATGTCGGCCAGGCCCACGACCACGGCGGGGCCGGGCGCGGCGTCGAAGACGAGCCGGACCGGGTCCTCCCTGCCGCCGATGCCCAGCGGATGGATCTCGCAGGACGCCGTGCCGCCGGCGATGGACGGGCAGACCTCCAGCATGTGCGCCCCGAGGATGAGCTCCTCGCCCGGCGTCAGGTGGTAGGTGTAGTCCTCCATGAAGGACGTGCCGCCGGGCAGCCCCTCCGCCATCTTCTTCAGCGTGCGCAGCAGCACCGAGGTCTTCCAGTCGCCCTCGCCGCCGAAGCCGTAGCCGTCGGCCATCAGGCGCTGTACGGCCAGGCCCGGAAGCTGCCGCAGCCCGCCCAGGTCCTCGAAGTTCGTGGTGAACGCCTTGAATCCGCCGGCGTCCAGGAAGCCGCGCAGTCCCAGCTCGATGCGGGCGGCGTAGCGCAGGGAGTCGTGCCTGTCTCCCCCGGCGCGCAGCTCCGGCGCGACCTTGTAGAGCTCCTCGTACTCCTTGACCAGCGCCGTCACGTCCGCGTCCGCCGTGGCGTCGACGGCCTCGACGAGCTCGTTGACGCCGTAGGTGTTGACCGAGACGCCGAACGTGATCTGGGCTTCGACCTTGTCGCCTTCGGTGACGGCGACGTCGCGCATGTTGTCGCCGAACCTGGCCAGCTTCAGGGAGGCCACCTCGGCCCGGCCCGCCGCCGCCCGCGCCCAGGTGCCGATCCGCGCCGCCACCGACGGGTCGCTGACGTGGCCGGCGATGGTCTTGCGTGCCACGCCCAGCCTGGTCTGCATGTAGCCGAACTCCCGGTCGCCGTGCGCGGCCTGGTTCAGGTTCATGAAGTCCATGTCGATGGAGCTCCACGGCAGCTCGCGGTTGGCCTGGGTGTGCAGGTGCACCAGAGGCTTGCGCAGCGCGTCGAGCCCGGCGATCCACATCTTGGCGGGCGAGAACGTGTGCATCCAGGCGACCAGGCCGATGACCTCGTCGTCGGAGTTGGCCTCGAGGCAGAGCCTGCGGATCGCGCCCGCGCTGGTGAGCACGGGCATCCAGACCACCTCGACGGGCAGCGCGTCGTTCAGCTCCTCGGCGATCCGCCGGGACTGCTCGGCGACCTGGCGAAGCGTGTCCTCACCGTACAAGCCCTGGCTGCCGGTCAGAAACCAGATCTTCAACGCGAGCTCCTCTGCCCGTAGACGTTCTGATAGCGGTCGTACAGACGATCGACGTCGTCCTGCTTGATCGGCAGAGGCTCACCGAGCTGCCTGGACACGTGCACGGTCCTGGCCACGTCCTCGCACATCACGGCGGCCTTGACCGCCGCCTTCGCCGAGGCGCCGATGGTGAAGACCCCGTGGTTCTGCATGAGCACGGCGGGCGAGCGGTGGCCGGAGAGCACCTTCACGATCCCCTTGCCGATGTCGTCCCCGCCGATGAGCGCGAACGGCCCGATGGGGATCTCGCCGCCGAACTCGTCGGCCATGGCGGTCAGGACGCAGGGGATCGACTCTCCCCGTGCGGCCCAGGCCGACGCGTAGGTGGAGTGGGTGTGCACCACTCCACCGACCTCCGGCATGTGGCGGTACACGTACGCGTGCGCGGCGGTGTCGCTCGACGGGGCGTGCGCGCCCTCCACGACGTTGCCCTCCAGGTCGCAGACGACCATCGACGCCGGGGTGAGGTCGTCGTAGGAGACGCCGCTCGGCTTGATGACGAACAGGTCCTCACCCGGCACGCGGCCGGAGACGTTGCCCGCCGTCCATGCGACGAGGTTGTAGCGCACCAGCTCGGCGTGCAGACCGCAGACGGCCTCCCGGAGCTGCTCGATCATGCCGTGGCCTCGTTTCTGATCGCGCGGAGGCGGTGCAGCAGCCCGCCGTCCGCGAAGTGGTCGTGCAGCCGGCGGTACTCGGCGTACAGCCGGTCGTAGGCGTCGGCCCGGGTGGAGTCGGGGACGTAGGCGTTCTGCGTGCGCTTGCCCATCGCCGCGGCGGCCTCGGTGATGTCGGCGTACGCGCCCGCCGCCACCGCCGCGTGGATGGCCGAGCCCAGGGCGGGCCCCTGCTCCGACCCGATGGCCGACAGCGGACGGCGGAGCACGTCGCTGTAGACCTGCATGAGGAAGGAGTTCTTCAGCAGCCCGCCCGCGACGACGAACTCCCCGACCGGCACTCCTGCCGCCTCGAAGGTCTCCACGATCACACGGGCGCCGAACGCGGTCGACTCGATCAGCGCGCGGTAGACGTCCTCCGGCCTGGTGGCGAGGGTCTGGCCGACGATGACGCCGGACAGGTTGTGGTCCACGAGCACCGAGCGGTTCCCGCCCTGCCAGTCGAGCGCGACGAGCCCGTGCGCGCCGACCGCCTGCCGCTCGGCGAGCGAGGTCAGGTATTCGTGGACGGTCATCCCCGCCTCGGCGGCGCGCTCGGCGTAGAAGCCGGGCACCGACGTCTCGACGAACCAGGCGAAGATGTCGCCGACGGCCGACTGGCCGGCCTCGTATCCCCACAGGCCGGGCACGATCCCGTCGCGCACCACGCCGCACATTCCCGGCACCTCGGCGAGTTCGTCCGAGGGCATGATGTGACACGTCGAGGTGCCCATGATCGCGACCATCTGGCCGGGCCGTACGGCGTCCGCGGCCGCGGCGGTGACGTGCGCGTCGACGTTGCCGACGGAGACCGCGATGCCCTCGGGCAGCTTGGTCCACAGGGCCGCCTCCGCGCTCAGCCGGCCGGCGAGTCCGCCGAGGGGGGCGAGGTCCTGTCCGAGCGTGGCGGGGAAGCCGGCGAAGTCGGGGTTCAGCGCGCTCAGGAAGTCGTCACTGGGGTAGCGGCCGTCCTGGTGGATTCCCTTGTATCCGGCGGTGCAGACGTTGCGGGACTCCACTCCGGTGAGCTGCCAGACGATCCAGTCGGCGGCCTCGATCCAGCGGGCCGCGGCGCGGTAGGTCTCCGGGTCCTCCTCGAGCACCTGCAGCGCCTTGGCGAACTCCCACTCCGACGAGATCTTCCCGCCGTAACGCGGCAACCACGTCTCGCCCCGCTCGGCGGCGACGGCGTTGATGCGGTCGGCCTGCGGCTGGGCGGCGTGGTGCTTCCAGAGCTTCGGCCACGCGTGGGGGCGGCCGGGGTGCAGCTCACTGAGAGGGACGCCGTCGGCGGTGGTCGGCAACATCGTGCAGGCGGTGAAGTCGGTGCCGATGCCGATCACGTCGGAGGCGGGGACCCCCGCGACGGCCAGCGCCTTCGGCACCGCCACACGAAGGACGTCGCGCCAGTCCTCGGGCGACTGGAGCGCCCAGTCGGGTCCGAGCCGGATCGCGGTCCCCGGCAGTCTGTCCTCGATCACTCCATGCGTGTATTCGTGGACGGCGCTGCCCAGTTCGGCGCCGTCGCTCACCCGAACGACGACGGCGCGTCCGGACAAGGTGCCGAAGTCGACACCGATCACGTAGCGGTCGTTGTTATCGCTCACTTCAACTCCAACGGGGGACGGGGGTACGGCCGGCGCTGCTCCGGGAGCGGCGCCAGGTAGCCGGACGGGGGGTCATGCGCCCGGCGGAGCGCTGCTCCCCCGGACGACGAGGTCGGGCGGCACGACGAAACGTTCCAGCACCTCCGCCGCGCCCTCCTCGATCTGCCCGAGGAGCACGTCGATGCTGTGCCGGCCCACGGCCCCGAAGTCCTGCCTGACGGTGGTGAGCGGCGGTGAGAAGAACTCCGACTCCGGGATGTCGTCGAAGCCCACGATGCTGATCTGGTCGGGCACCCGCACGCCTTCCTCGGTGAAGGCGCGAAGGACGCCGAGCGCCATCTGGTCGTTGGCGACGAACACGGCGCTGATCTGATCGGCCATCCCGGCCAGGTGCTTGCCCGCCGTGTAACCCGAGCGCGGGCTCCAGTCTCCGGGGAGGACGTCGGGGATCTTCCTGCCGGCGGCGGTCAGGACGTCTCGCCAGCCCTCGATCCGCCCCTCGGCCTCCAGCCAGTCCTGCGGGCCTCCGATGTGCCAGACGGTCTCGTGCCCGAGTTCGAGCAGGTGGGCCGTGGCGAGCCTGGCGCCTTCCGCCTGGTCGACGCAGACGACCGGCACCCGGCCGGTATGCCCGCCCTCCACCGCCACGATCGGGATGCCGGGCGACAGGTCCTCGAGCGCGCTGGCCGCCGACCTCTGCGGCGCGACCACGACGATGCCGTCGACGCCCTGCTCGATCAGATAGTTGACGGCGTCGCGCATCCCGGCCCGGTCGATCGTGCGCAGGCTGACGATGCTGACGAAGTATCCCGCGTCCCTCGCGGCCTGCTCGATGCCGTAGACGGTGCTGGCCGGGCCGTACAGGATGGTGTCGAAGCTCACCACGCCCAGGGTGCGGGAGTGCCGGGTCACCAGGGCTCGGGCGACCATGTTGCGGCGGTAGCCGAGCCGGTCGATCGCCTCCAGAACACGGGTGCGGGTCTCCGCCCGAACGTTCGGGTGGTCGTTCAGCACCCGAGAGACGGTCTGGTGCGACACACCCGCCGCCTTGGCCACATCGGCCATCACCGGCGGGCGGCCCCCCGTGCTCGATCCCACGCGCACTCCTCTCCTTCTTCCCAGAGAACGACTGTGAGCGTTAACAACCACCAGCGTCAAGAAGACTTTTTATAACGTTCCAGTAACGGCACCCCGTACACGGGTGATTACCCCCTTGTTACGGCGACGTTATCGGCGTCTATTGACAGTGAGAATGTTAGCGATAACACTACCGAACTCAGGGTCAGACGACTGACCGGGGCGGAGCTCTGCCTTCGCGACCTCCTACCGGGCCCGGCCGTCTCCTCGTGCCGCATCAGGCCACCCCCATGCGCAAGGAGAAAAAATGAGATTTCGACGATTGGCGGCGGTGGTCCCCGCCGTGGCCCTTGCTGTGCTCGCCACGGCGTGCGGCTCGAGCGAGAAGACGGCCGACACCGAGGCCACGTCCGGCAACACCGCCGGGGCCCTCGTCGGCGTCACGATGCCGACCAAGTCTTCCGAGCGGTGGATCCACGACGGCGACAACGTCAAGGCGGGGCTGGAGAAGCTCGGCTACAAGGTCGACCTGCAGTACGCGGAGAACGACATCCCGACTCAGGTCAACCAGATCGAGAACCAGATCACCAAGGGCGCCAAGCTTCTGATCATCGCCTCGATCGACGGCACCGCGATCACCACGCAGCTCCAGGAGGCCGCGGACAAGAAGATCCCGGTCATCGCCTACGACCGGTTGATCCGCAACAGCCCGAACGTCGACTACTACGCGACGTTCGACAACTTCAAGGTCGGCGTCCAGCAGGCCACCTCGCTCCTGGTCGGCCTGAAGCTGAAGAACGAGGACGGCACGGACGGCTCCGCGAAGGGGCCCTTCAACATCGAGCTGTTCGGCGGCTCGCCCGACGACAACAACGCGACGTTCTTCTTCAACGGCGCCATGTCGGTGCTCCAGCCCCTGATCGACAGCAAGACGCTCGTCGTGAAGAGCGGCCAGACGGACTTCAAGACCGTCGCCATCCTCCGGTGGGACCCCGCCACGGCGCAAAAGCGCATGGAGGACCTGCTCACCAAGACCTACAGCAGCGGCGGCGCCAAGGTCGACGGTGTCCTGTCCCCCTACGACGGCCTGTCGATCGGCATCCTGTCGGCCCTGAAGAGCAACGGTTACGGAACGGCCGACCAGCCCTACCCGATCGTCACCGGCCAGGACGCCGAGCTCGCCTCGGTCAAGTCGATCATCGCAGGTGAGCAGTACTCCACCATTTACAAGGACACCCGCCAGCTGGCGGACGTTACGGTCAAGATGGCGGATAGCGTACTCAAGGGTGGTAAGCCCGAAGTCAACAACACCAAGGACTACGACAACGGCAACAAGGTCGTCCCGTCGTACCTGCTGGAGCCGGTGATCGTGAACAAGACGAACTACCAGAAGGAAGTCGTCGACACCGGTTACTACACCCAGGCCCAGCTCGGCGGCTGACCCCCGTATGAGGTGCGGCCCTGAAGAAAGGGCCGCACCTCCTCCACAGCTCACCGAGAGGCCATGAGCGAGAATGACCGATGACATCCTGCGGATGCGCGGGATCACCAAGACGTTCCCCGGAGTCAAGGCGCTCCAGGACGTGAACCTGTCCGTGCGGCGGGGTGAGATCCACGCGATCTGCGGGGAGAACGGCGCCGGCAAGTCGACCCTCATGAAGGTCCTGTCCGGGGTCTACCCCCACGGGTCCTACGAGGGCGAGATCTCCTTCGACGGAGAGCCCTGCCGGTTCGCCGACATCCGGGACAGCGAGCACCGCGGGATCGTCATCATCCACCAGGAGCTGGCGCTTTGCCCGCAATTGTCGATCGCGGAGAACATCTTCCTGGGTAACGAGCAGGCCACGCGTGGCCTGATCGACTGGAACCGCACCAACGCCGAGGCCACCGAGCTGCTGAGCCGGGTCGGCCTGCACGAGAACCCGGTGACCACGATCTCCGACATCGGAGTCGGCAAGCAGCAGCTCGTGGAGATCGCCAAGGCGCTGGCCAAGAAGGTGCGGCTGCTCATCCTGGACGAGCCCACGGCCGCGCTGAACGACGAGGACTCCGAGCACCTGCTCGACCTGCTGCGCGGGCTGCGTGACGAGGGGATCACCTGCGTGATCATCTCGCACAAGCTCAACGAGGTCATGGCGATCGCCGACTCGATCACCATCCTGCGGGACGGCCGGTCGATCGAGTCGCTCGACATGGCGACCGACGAGGTCAGCGAGGACCGCATCATCTCCGGGATGGTCGGCCGCGCCCTGGAGAACCGCTTCCCTCCGCACGAGCCGCAGATCGGCGAAGAGGCGCTGCGCATCGAGAACTGGACGGTCTACAGCCCGACCCAGCGCGGCAGGGAGGTCGTCAGCGACGTCAACCTCACCCTGCGCAAGGGCGAGATCGTCGGCCTCGCCGGCCTCATGGGCGCCGGCCGCACCGAACTCGCGATGAGCGTCTTCGGCCGCACCTACGGCACCAACATCTCGGGCCGCCTCTTCAAGGAAGGGCGGCCGATCGAGGCGCGCACCGTGCGCGAGGCGATCAGCAACGGCATCGCCTACGCCACCGAGGACCGCAAGCGGTACGGCCTCAACCTGATCGAGGACATCAAGCGCAACGTCTCCGCGGCCGCGCTGTCGAAGCTCGCCCGCCGGGGCTGGGTCAACGACAACGAGGAATACCGCGTCGCCGACGAGTACCGCGCCAGCATGAACATCAAGGCGCCCAGCGTCTCGAGCGTCACCGGCAAGCTCAGCGGCGGAAACCAGCAGAAGGTCGTCCTGGCAAAGTGGATCTTCACTGACGCGGACGTCCTCATCCTGGACGAGCCGACCCGGGGCATCGACGTCGGCGCCAAGTACGAGATCTACACGATCATCAATCGCCTCGCCGACTCCGGCAAGGCCATCCTCGTCATTTCGTCTGAACTGCCGGAGCTGCTGGGTCTGTGCGACCGGATCTACGCGCTGTCGGCCGGCCGGATCACCGGTGAAGTCCAGCGCAGCGACGCGACGCAGGAACGGATCATGCAGTACATGACGAAGGGACTGGACTAGATCCGATGAGCAGCACCTCCCCCTCTGACGCGGCCCTCGCGCCCGGCGCGAAGGACACGCCCGCACCGGGCACGCCCGGCAGGTCCTCCGGCCTGTCGATCAACGTACGGCAGAGCGGCATCTACATCGCCTTCGCGCTGATCGTGGTGCTGTTCACGATTCTCACCGACGGGGCGCTGCTCCAGCCGCAGAACATCTCGAACATCATCGTTCAGAACTCCTACATCCTGATCCTGTCGATCGGGATGATCCTGATCATCATCGCCGGGCACATCGACCTGTCGGTCGGCTCGGTCGTCGCGGTCACCGGCGCCATCGCCGCCGTGTTGATGGTCAACTATGGAGTGCCCTGGCCACTCGCCCTGCTGATCACGCTGATCGCGGGTGCGCTGATCGGCGCCTGGCAGGGCTACTGGATCGCCTACTTCGGCATCCCGGCCTTCATCGTCACGCTCGCCGGCATGCTGCTGTTCCGCGCGCTCACCCTGACCGTCCTGGGCAACCAGGGCATCGGCCCGTTCCCCGACGCCGTTCGCACACTCTCGAACGGCTTCACCGACGGGTACTTCGGCAACATCGGCCTCGGCCCCCTGGGCGGCGCCGACCTGTTCAGCATCCTGCTCGGCATCGTGGCGGTCGCGGGCATGGCGATCGCCCAGTGGCGCACCCGCGCGGCTCGCCTGGGGTATCGCCAGGCCGTCGACTCGCTCCCGGTGTTCCTGCTCAAGATCGTCCTGGCCGCCGCGGTCATCCTCTTCGTGATCGTGCAGCTCGCCCGGTTCAAGAACCTGCCCTGGGTGCTCGTCCTCCTGGCGGCGCTCGTGCTGGGCTACTCGCTGGTGACCAACCGGGCCGTCTTCGGCCGGCGGATCTACGCCATCGGCGGCAACCTGCAGGCCGCGCTCCTGTCCGGCATCAAGGTCAAGTCGGTCATCTTCTGGATCTTCGTCAACATGGGGGTCCTGTCCGCGATCGCCGGCATCATCTTCGCCGGCCGCCTCAACCAGGCGGGCCCCACCGCGGGCAACTCCTTCGAGCTCGACGCGATCGCGGCGGCGTTCATCGGCGGCGCGGCCGTCCAGGGAGGCGTCGGCAAGGTGGTCGGAGCGGTCACCGGTGGCCTGATCATGGGCGTCATCAACAACGGCATGTCCCTCATCGGCTCACCGAGCGAGCGGGTCATGCTCGTGAAGGGCGCCGTCCTGCTGGCCGCGGTCGCCTTCGACGTGTGGACCAAGCGCCGGGCCGCGTCAGCCTCGCGCTGACCCCGGATACGTCAGCGGCCGGGCCGCATGCGGAGGTGATCACGCCTCCGCATGCGGCCCGGCCGCTTTTCGCCTTTCAGCTTGGGCATCGTCAGGCGGACCTCTGGCCGTGTCCCCGTCCGCCGTCCGGCCGTTCGCGCGGCACCAGGGTCGGGTTGACGTTGTCGAGCACGGTGTCGCGGTCGATCACGACCCGGGCCACGTCGTCCCGGCTCGGCACCTCGTACATCACGTTGAGCAGGATCTCCTCGAGGATCGCGCGGGTCGCCCGCGCACCCGTACGGCGGAGCAGCGCCTGTTCGGCGATGGCGGAGACCGCGTCAGCGGTGAACTCGAGTTCGACGCCGTCGAGGTCGAAGAGCCTCTGATACTGCTTGATCAGCGCGTTGCGCGGCTCGGTGAGGATGCGGGCCAGCGCCGTCCGGTCCAGCGGGCGGAACGTCGACACCACGGGAAGCCGGCCGACGAGCTCGGGGATCAGCCCGAAGGCCAGCAGGTCCTGCGGCATGACCTCGGCGAGGACGTCCCGCTCCTCCGGACCGCGGAGCACCGCGCCGAATCCCGCTCCGGCGCGGGCCGTCCGCCGCTCGATGACCTGCTCGAGGCCCGCGAACGCGCCGCCGAGGATGAACAGCACGTTGGTGGTGTCGATCTGGAGGAACTCCTGGTGCGGGTGCTTGCGGCCGCCTTGCGGAGCGACGCTCGCCGTCGTGCCCTCCAGGATCTTCAACAGCGCCTGCTGGACGCCCTCGCCGGAGACGTCCCGGGTGATCGACGGGTTCTCGCCCTTCTTGGCGATCTTGTCGACCTCGTCGATGTAGACGATGCCCGTCTCGGCCTTCCGGATGTCGTAGTCGGCGGCCTGAATCAGTTTGAGCAGGATGTTCTCGACGTCCTCCCCCACGTAGCCGGCCTCGGTCAGCGCGGTGGCGTCGGCGATCGCGAACGGCACGTCGAGCATCCGGGCGAGCGTCTGGGCGAGGTGGGTCTTGCCGCAGCCGGTCGGCCCGATCAGCAGGATGTTGGACTTGCCCAGCTCGACGGGCTCGCCCCGCGCGCTCTCTCCCGCTCCGGGCCGGATGCGTTTGCAGTGGTTGTACACCGCCACGGACAAGGCCTTCTTGGCGTCCTCCTGGCCGATGACGTACTCGTCGAGGAACGCGTGGATCTCCCGCGGCCTCGGCGGTTCGCGCGGCTCGCCGACAGGGGGTTCGCCGAGTTCCTCCTCGATGAGCTCGTTGCACAGGCCGACGCATTCGTCGCAGATGCAGATCCTGCCGGGGCCCGCGATGAGCTTCCTGACCTGCGTGTGGCCCTTTCCGCAGAAGGTGCACTTCAGCGGATCGGCGTGGTCGGTGCGTGCCACTCGGGGAACGCCTCCTCAGCGATCGTGCGGGGTCAGAGGGTGACGGGGAGCGACGTCAGCCGCCACGTCCCCGGGTCGAGGGCGCGCACGTCATCGGCGGCGCCGACCGGTGCCAGAGCGGGGAAGCGGCGCAGCAGCGACGTGAGCGCGACCTCGGTCTGCACCCGGGCCAGGGACGCTCCGAGGCAGAAGTGCGGGCCGTGTGAGAAGCCCAGATGGCCCGCCGATCCCGCCGCCCGGCCGACGTCGAGCCGGTCGGGGTCGGTGAACGCGCGCGGATCGCGGTTGGCGGAGGCGACCGCCGCGGTCACGGCATCACCCTTCTGGATCCGTGTGCCGTATAACTCGACGTCCTCCCGCGCGAAGCGCGGAATCGCCAGCAACGTGGGACCGCACCAGCGCATGAGCTCCTCGACCGCGCGCGGCATGAGCGCGGGATCCTCGCGCAGCGCGGCGAGCTGAACGGGGTGGCGCAGCAGGGCGTGCACGGCGTTGGCGATGAGGTTGGTCGGGGTCTGACCGGCCAGGACCAGATTCCAGACGAGCGTCACCAACTCGGTCTCGCTGAGACGGTCCCCGTCCTCGGCTTGAGCACGGATGAGGTCCGACAGCAGGTCGTCGGCGGGTTCCTCGCGCCGGCGTGCGATCGCCGCCTTGGCGCCCTCGATGATGCCCGGTACGGCCGAGGCGAAGCTCTGGCCTGAGGCCGCCACGATCGTGGCGCCGTACTCGCGCCAGCGGTGGCGGTCGGGCCCGGGTATGCCGACCAGTTCGCAGATGACGTCCATCGGCAACGACCGCGCGAAGTGCCGCAGCAGGTCCACCACACCGTCCTCGGCGAGGTGGGGCAGGTCGTCGAGCACTGTGTCGACGATCGGCTCGATCCGCGGCCGGAACTCCGCGGCGCGGCGTGCCGTGAACGCGGGGGCGACCAGCCTGCGCAGCCGCAGATGCTCCTCCGCGTTCATCTCCGCCATCGACCGCATGTACGGCAGGCAGTCGCCGGGCACGTCGGGACGGATGAAACTGCTCGCGTTCAGCTCGAACCGGGGGTCGGCCAGCAGCGCACGGGCCTCCTCGTGCCGCGTCACGGCCCACATCCCGCCGAATCCGGGGGCCGACAGACGCGCGATCGGCGAGCGCTCCCTGGCGTTCCCGTACGCGGTGAAGGGATCGCGCATCACCTCGACGTCCGACAGATCGATCTCGGGGACACCGCTCACTGTCTGACTGACACCGGCCATGGACACTCCAGCATTCGAATGGTGTGATCAGATGATCTCATCATGTGAATGGCCACGGTATCTTGCTCCGGAACGAACGGCAACGCCGCGACGAGGGGGATCATGAGCCGGCTCACCAGGGCGGAGACGCAGGAGCGCAACCGCGCCAAGGTGCTGGCCGCCGCGAGGGCCGAGTTCACCGAGCGGGGTTTCCGCGACGCCAAGATCGACCGCATCGCCGAACGGGCCGAGCTCACCCGCGGCGCGGTGTACTCCAACTTCCCCGGCAAGCGGGCCCTCTACTTCGCCGTGCTGGCCGACCTGGCCGAACGTACGCCCGAGCCGTCACATCCCGAGCCCGGCCGCACGGCCAGGCAGGCGCTCGGCGCGTTCGCCCGCGCCTGGGTGACCCGGCTCCCCCTCGCCACGGACGCCGAGCACGGCATGGCCGGGCTCGGCAGGGACCTCATGCCCGAGGTCCTCGCCGACGAACGCGTCCGGCGTCCGTTCGCGCAGCTCATGATGCTCGACGCGATCCTGCTCGGCCTCGCCCTCGAACGGCTGGGCCCGAGGACGCCCGGCGGCCGTCTGGTGCGCACCGCGGAGGTCGCGCTCACGACCCTGCACGGCGCGAGCCAGATGGCCGCCGCCGCGCCCGGTTTCGTGGAGCCCTTCAACGTCGTGCGTGCCTGCGAGCAACTCGCCGACCTCGACCTGGGCGACCGGTGGCCGCCCCCGGCCATGGTCCCGCCCACCCGGGAAACGGACGAGGCGTGGTCGCCGCCCCCCGCGTCCGACATGGTCAGGGACGAACCCGCCCGCCTCACCGGAGACGGCGTGGTGACGGTCCTCGGCCTGCACCGGCTCTCGGCCGTCGAGGATGCGGTCCGCGCCGCGCCGGCGGGGGCGGACGTCACCGCCGTCCTCGTGACGGGCTCGCCCGGCGAGCTGGGGCAGCTGGCCCGGCTCGCCATCGCCGACTTCCGCGTGTGCCTGCACCAGGCGTTCCCGATGGCGGCGTGGCCTCGCGTGCAGGTCGTGTGCGACGAGACGGGCGCCCTCGCCGAGGCGGCGGGCGTCCCCGCGATCAGCGACGGGACCGAGACCGCCGTCCGCGTCGAGGCGGGCCGGATCGTCGCCCGCGCCGAGGGCTTCGGCGCGGGCCACGCGGCGGCGTCGATCACGCGGGGCTAGCTAGCCCGCCAGTTTCTTCATCGACGAGACCGACCAGGTCAGCGTCAGAGCGCCGAGGGCCAGCGTGAGGCCGAAGGCGAGCGGGATCGAGCCGTCGGTGAAGTCGCCGTCGAACAGCGAACGGCCCGCCTCGACCGCGTGGTAGAGCGGGTTGAAGTGGGCGACCGTCTGCATCCAATGCGGAGCCAGCGACATCGGCAACATGATGCCGGTGAGCAGGATCAGCGGCAGCGCGAAGAACTGCATGATCTGGCTCATCCCGTTTTCGTCCCGCAGCGCGAGCGCCAGGCCGTAGGAGAGCCCGGAGGCGAGCAGGCCGGTGGCCGCCATGAGCACGAGCATGACGAGCACGCCAGGAGCGCTGGCCCGCATGCCCATCAGAAAGGCCAGGCCGATCACGAGAAGCGCCTGGACGACCAGCACGAGCATGTCGCGCATGGTGCGGCCGAGCACGATCGCCGGTCGCCAGGCGGGGCTGACCGCCAGCCGTTCGAGGTAGCCGTTGCGAATCTCGTTGATCATGCCGAAGCCCACGAACAACGATCCGAACAGGGCGATCATCATCAGCACACCCGGCGTGAACAGCCGGAGCGTGTCGCCCATCGTGCCGCCGACGGTCGTGTTGGCCACGAGCGGCGCGAACAGCAACAGGTAGAGGATCGGCTGGAGGATGCCGAACAGCGGCCACACCGGATTGCGCAGGGTGAGCTTGAGCTCGTAGCCGAGGAACAACATCGTGTGTCGGAACATGGGGGTCCTATCGGTTCTTGGCCGAGTCCTGAAGTCTCAGTCGGCGTCGCGGAGGGATCGGCCGGTGTGACGGAGGAAGACGTCGTCGAGCGTCGCCCGGTCGAGGGAGATGGACTGGATGCCGAGCCCGCCGGCCTCCAGGGCGCGCAGCAGGTGCGGCAGGTTGTGCTCACCGTCGTCGACGTAGACGCGCAACGTCTCGTCCTCGGTGCGCACCTCCCTCACGTACGGCTCGGCGGACAGGAGCGCCTGGGCCGGCTCGTTCGCGGCGTCTCCCAGCCTGAGCGTGACGACGTCGCCCGCGATCTCCTTCTTCAGGTCGTCGGGCCTGCCCTCGGCGACGACCAGGCCGTGGTCGATGATGACCAGCCGGTCGCAGAGCGCGTCGGCCTCCTCCAGGTAGTGCGTGGTCAGCAACACGCTGGTTCCCTGCTTGCGCAGGGCGCGGACCTCGTCCCAGAGGTTGGCGCGGTTCTGCGGGTCGAGACCGGTGGTCGGCTCGTCGAGGAAGAACAGCGGCGGCCGGTTCACGAGCCCGATGGCGAGGGCGAAGCGACGCTTCTGTCCGCCGGAGAGCGTCTTGATCGGCCGGTCGGCGAACTCGGTCAGGCTGAAGGAGGTGAGCAGTTCCTCACTGCGGGACTCCGCCTGCTTCCGGGACATGCCTCCGAGCCGCGCGGCGAGGACGAGTCCGTCCCGTCCCGGGGCGTTCTCGTCCACGCCGCCGGCCTGGCCGACGTAGCCGATGTTCTCCCGCACCTTGCCGGGCTCCTTGGCCACGTCGTGGCCCGCGACGGTGGCGGTCCCCGCGGTGGGCGGGATGAGTGTGGCGAGCATCCTGATCGTGGTGGTCTTGCCCGCGCCGTTTGGACCGAGCACGGCGAAGATCTGCCCTGCCTCGACCTCCAGGTCGACGCCCCTGACCGCCTCGACCTGCTCGGTCTTGCCGCGACCCCGTTTGGCGGTGAACGTCTTGCGCAACCCGTGCGCTTCGATGATCACTGGTTCCTCTCCGTTCTGAGAGCCCTCATGCCGTCGGCCGTGCCGACGGGCGAAGGGGTGAATGGGCAGTGGCCGGCACCTGTCGTGGGCCCGGGCCGGCCGGCCGAGCCAAGTCTGGAGCCTCCGGCACGGGAAGAGTCAACCGAATTACGGATGATCCGTCGTGGAATCACCGGCCCCGATGGTGGTTCCGAGCATACGATGTGCCCTCAACTTCCCTAACCTTCCCTTATATGCAATCCTGTTGAGGAAGTTAAGGGATAAGGGGATGTAACGGTGCCCGACCAGCTCTATTCGGTGGACCAGGTGGCCGATCTTCTGGGCCTCCACGTGAAGACCGTTCGCGGCTACGTCCGCGACGGGCGCTTGAAGGCGGTCCGCATCGGCAGGCAGTACCGGATCGCCCGCGAGGACCTGGAGGCGTTCACCGGACATCCGGTGCCCAAGCCCGCACGGGAGGACGCGCCGCGTCACCGGCGCACCGAGGTGACCAGCGTCGTGCAGATCGACGCCGTGGACAGGGCCACGATGAACCGCCTGAGCACCTTGGTCACGGCATCCGTCGCCCATCCCCGCGACGGCGAACGAGTGCACGTCGAGATCGTCTATGACGAGGAGAGGGCCGGATTGAAGATCATCCTCCTGGGCGGGCTGGACACCACGGCGGACCTGCTCAAAATCATCGATGTCATCGTGGGAGAGCGGCCATGAACTCCCTGTACACCTCGGCGGAGGGCGCGCGGGAAGTGGAGCGGCGCTACCGCGAGTTCCTGGAGCACTGGCCGGTGCCCAGCGAGCACCTGCGCGTCCCGACCCGTGAGGGCGAGACGTTCGTCGTGTCCTGCGGACCACGGGACGCCCCGCCTCTGGTGCTGCTGCACGGGTCGAAGGCGAACACCGCGATGTGGGCGGCCGACGCCGCCGTCTGGTCCGCGCGCTTCCGCGTCCACGCGATCGACATGATCGGCGAGCCGGGTCTCAGCGCGCCGTCGCGACCCGCCCTCGGGTCGGACGCCTACGCGTCGTGGCTCGACGACGTGCTGGACGCGCTCCACGTCGAGCACGCGTCGGTCGCGGGAGTCTCGCTCGGCGGATGGCTGGCCGTCGACTACGCGACCCGGCGTCCGGAGCGGATCGACCGCCTGGTCCTGCTGTGCCCCGGCGGCATCGGCAGGCAGAAGTACGGCGTGCTGGTCGCGGCACTGCTGCTGGCGCCGTTCGGGCGACGCGGACGGCGGGCGCTGATGCGGTTCGCCCTCGGAGCCCGGCCGCCCGCGGAGCCCCACCAGGAGCCTGAGGGCGCACGGGCCCTCGCCGACTTCGTCATGCTCATCGCCCCCGTGTTCGGCGACGACCTGCTGCGGCGCCTGACCAAGCCCGTCCTGGTGATCGTCGGCGGCAGGGACACCATGCTCGACTCGTACGGCACCCGCCGGCGTATGGCGCGGAACGTGCCGCAGGCGACGGTCGACCTGCTGCCGGAGGCCGGGCACCTCCTGCGGGGACAGGCCACGCGGATCCTCGAGTTCCTGCGGGCGACGGAGGGGACCCGGCACCATGTCTGACTCGCTCCGGCACATCAGTGGTGTCCCCGTGCTCGTCTGCGAGCCTGACGGGCCGGTTCTGCGTGGCGAGCGTGACGCGCTGGACCTCATCGGCGAGGCGTTCGGCGCCGGCGCCGAGTGGGTCGCCGTGCCCGCGAGCCGTTTCTCCGAGGAGTTCTTCCGGCTTCGCACGCGCGTCGCCGGCGAGATCATCCAGAAGTTCGTCAACTACCGGCTGGGCCTGGCCGTACTCGGTGACGTGTCGCGGCACACGACCGCGAGCCCCGCTCTGCGCGACTTCGTGTACGAGAGCAACAGGGGCGCGCAGACGTGGTTCGTCCCCGACGCCGAGTCCCTCGCCAACCGGCTGGCAGGCGCCGGCTCCGCCGGCGGGTGAGGCGGCGGGGAGGGCGCCCGGCTCCCATTCTCCGTCCGCGGCCCGAACGATGAAGCCGCCCCCCGCGGTGTGTTTCACCACGGGGAACGGCTTCACCCGGCGACGCCGCGGTACGGCGCGCCCGACGGCGTCACCACGGTACGGCGCGCCGTTGTCCGGGAACCTCAGACGGCCGGCGCGCGGAGCGGCTCCAGGGCGCGGCTCCAGGCGACCAGCTGGTCGAACAGGGTGGTGAGGTTGTCCTCGTGGTAGGCCGCCGGGGTGAAGATGTGGTAGTTCTCGAAGTCCGTGGCCAGCGACAGCGCCACCTGCGCGCGCACGTCCGCGATCTGCAGCTCGGCCATGATCAGGCGAAGGTGCTCCACTGCCCGGGTGCCGCCGACGGAGCCGTAGCTGACGAAGCCGGCCGCCTTGTTGTTCCACTCGCCGTACAGGAAGTCAATGGCGTTCTTCAGGGCGCCGGACGTGGAGTGGTTGTACTCCGGCGTCACGAAGATGTAGCCGTCGTAGGACGCGATCTTCGCGGCCCACTCGTGGGTGTGCGGCTGGGAGTACTGGCCCATCGACGGGGGGATGGCCTCGTCGAGGTGGGGCAGGTTGTAGTCCTTCAGGTCGACCAGCTCGAACTGGGCGTCGGTGCGCTTGCTGGCGTGCTCGTGGACCCACTTGGCCACAGCCTCGCCGTTGCGGCCGGGGCGGGTGCTGCCGATGATGATCGCGATCTTGGTCACGGAAGATGCACTCTCTTTCAGGCCGGGGCGCTCGCCCGTTCGGGGGGACGAATGGGCAGGTCAAGGCGGCGCGCCCCAACTAGTTGCTGAACTAACTAAAAGGTAGCACGGTCGTTGCTTAGTCAAAGAAGTAGACTGGGGCCATGGCAGCCACACACCCCCAGCCCCTGTCAGCTCAGGAAGAGGCCGCCTGGCGGGCGCTGGCTCAAGCGATGGTCGTCCTTCCGCGCGCCCTGGACGCCGACCTCATGGCCAGCCATGGCATGAGCGTGAGCGAGTACGGCGTGCTGGTGCAATTGTCCGAGGCGCCCGACCGGCAGCTCCGAATGAGCGAGCTGGCGTCGGTACGCAGCTTCACCCCCGCCGGGATGACGCGCATCGTCGACCGGCTCGCCGCCCACGGATTCGTCGAGCGCCGCAAGTGCGCCGAGGACGGCAGAGGATCGTTCGCGGTGCTCACCGAGGCCGGGTTCCGCCGTCTTGAGGACGCCTACCCGAGCCATCTCGCGAGCGTTCGCCGTCACGTCATAGACCACGTCGACCCGGCCGACCTCGACGCGTTCATCCGGGCCCTGAGTCACATCCGGGAGTAGGCGGAGGGCTGATCCCGGTCCCCCGCGTCGTCGACGGCCCGATCGGCCGCGTCCGCGCCCGGGTTCACCAGGGCGCACCGGTCGAACGCCAGACAGCCGCAGTTCGCGCAGCCGCCGAACGCCTCGCGGGCGCGCTCCAACCGCGATATGCGCTCGTCGAGGTGTGTGCTCCAGCACTGGGCGGCCCTGATCCAGAACCCCTTGGTCGGAGCGGCGCCTTCGGGAAGGAACGCGAGGACTTCCCCGATCATCGCCAGCGGCACGCCGGCGCTCTGCGAGGCGCGGATGAACGCGATCCTCCCCAGTGCCGCCCTGCCGTACCTGCGCTGGTTCCCTGGGGTGCGGCGGCTTTGGAGCAGGCCCTGCCGCTCGTAGAACCGCAGCGTCGTCGCCGGCACACCGCTGCGTCCTGCCAGCTCGCCGATCGTCAGCTCGCCGGCCTCCCTCGGTAACGACGTCACGCGATCACCCTAGCTTGACTTACACCATTGTTTAAGTCCGAGCCTTTCCCTGAGGTTCCCGCGCGGGTTCCTCCCGCCGGCCGATGCGGCCGGCGGTCTCGACATATGAGGGGATTCCCATGCCTGATTTCCTGGTGATCGGCGCCACCGGCAACGTGGGGAGGCACGTCGTCTCCCATCTGCGGGACGCCGGAGCCGGCGTACGGGCCCTTGCCCGCAGGCCGACGGCCGGAGGTCTCCCCGCCGGAGTGCGCGCCGTCCAGGGCGACCTCACCGATCCGGGCACGCTCGACGCCGCGCTGGACGGGGTGACGTCGGTCTTCCTGCTCTGGCCGTTCCTGACCGCCGAGGCGGCGCCCGCGGTGGTGGACGCACTCGCCGGGCACGCCCGCCATGTCGTCTACTTCTCCGCGATGTCGGTGCGCGACGACCTGGAACCCGAGGAGAACGGGATCTGGGGCGAGGTCGAGCACCTCATCGAGCGGTCGACGCTCGACTGGACCTTCCTCCGCGTGGGCGGCCTCGCGGCCAACACCCTCGGGTGGGCGGACCAGATCCGCGCCGAGGGCGTCGTGCGATGGCCGTACGGCGCGGCGCCCCGGTCGCTGATCCACGAGCGGGACATCGCGGCCGTGGCGGCGCGAGCCCTCCTCGAGGACGGCCACGCGGGCGCGAAATACGTCCTCACGGGACCGGAGTCGGTCACTCAGGCCGATCAGGTGCGCATCATCGGCGAGGAGATCGGCCGGTCCGTGCGCTGGGAGGAGTTGCCCCCTGAGCAGGCGCGGGAGCAACTGCTGACCTCGTGGGGCGACCCCGCCTTCGTCGACGGCGCGCTGGGGTACTGGGCCTCGCTCGTCGCCGAGCCGGAGCGGGTGACGCACACGGTGGAGGAGGTCACGGGCACCCCGGCGCGGACGTTCCGCGAATGGGCGCGCGAGCACGCCGGCGACTTCTCCCCCGTGTGACCGCACCCGGCGCGTCCGCGCTCAGGAGTGAGCGCGCCGGGGTCACGCGTCGGCGTCGGCCGGCCGCACCGAGGCCGACCATCGCTGCTCGATCCGACCGAAACGCCAGACGGCCAGCGCGACGACCCAGGTGAGCACGAACAGCGCGACGATCCCGTAACCCACGTAGTTCAGGTCGAGACCGGCGATCGCGGCCAGCGGGCCGGTCTCGATCCCGAGCTTGTCCGCCAGCAGCCCGAGTAGTTCGACCGCTCCGATGATGACCGCGACCGCGACCGACAGCGCCGTGATCGTGATGTTGTAGTAGACCTTGCGGACCGGCTTGGAGAAGGCCCAGCCGTACGCGAAGTTCATGAAGCAGCCGTCGATGGAGTCGAGCAGGCTCATCCCGGCGGCGAACAACACGGGCAGCGTCAGCACGGCGTACCAGGGCAGGTTGAACACGGCCGCGCCGCCGGCGAGGACCAGCAGGGACACCTCGGTGGCCGTGTCGAATCCCAGCCCGAACAGCAGGCCGATCGGATACATGTGCCAGGGCTTGCGCACCGCCTTGGTGGCGCCGGACAGGATCCGGTTCATGAACCCGCGCTTGTTGAGCTGCTCCTCCAGGGCTGCTTCGTCGAAGGCGCCCCTGCGCATCTGACGGAACACCTTGAGGATCCCCCACAGGACCACCGTGTTGATCAGCGCGATGATCACGAGGAAGACGCCCGACACGAGCGTGCCGATGAGCCCGGTCACGTTCTGCAGGGTGGAGGACTCGCTCTCGACCTGGCCGGCCAGGGTCCGCACGCCGAGGCTCAGGAGCAGGCACAGGCCGAACACGATCGAGGAGTGGCCGAGGGAGAACCAGAACCCCACGGAAAGGGGGCGCTGCCCGTCGGCCATCAGCTTCCTGGTCGTGTTGTCGATGGCGGCGATGTGGTCGGCGTCGAAGGCGTGCCGCATGCCCAGCGTGTACGCGGTGAGGCCCAGGCCCACGGTGAAGGCGCCGGACGCACCGAGCTGGTAGTGCTGCGGGACGACCAGCGCGAGGAGGGAGAACCAGCCGGCGATGTGCAGGGCGATGACGAAGGCCGCCATTCCCGCTATGCGAATCCACTCCTCGCGCGACATCCCCGACATTCGGCGCCTTATTGTGGCCGCCGTACTTCCCATAGGAGCCCCCCTCCGGACATTCCGGATATTAGGGCTATTGCAAGTTCTTTGCAATTGGGAACCGGCTGTGGAACGACACCGTCGCCGACGCCGACGCGAAGGCCGCGCTGACGAACCACGGCAAGGCGCCCGTCATCGCGCGCCGAAGAAGTCACGCAGAGCCTGGGCCACCACGAGGGGGTCGTCGTCCGGCGCCGAGTGCCCGACGCCCGGCAGAGTGATGCTCCGCGCATGCGGCACCACGGCGGCGAGTCTCTGCAGCGCGGCGTCGAAGTAGGCGGGACTCCTCGTCCCGCCGAGGAGCAGCACGCTCGCCCTGAGCGTGGCGTAATCCTCGAGGGTGTCGGCCACTTCCCTGATGATGTGCATGTCGTAGTGCTGCGTGGGGACGAGTTCGGCGACGGGCACGTCGTCTTCCGGAAGGTCGCGCCGCAGGCCCGAGCCGAACGCCATGAGCGGCACGAGGACGAATCGCGGGACGCGCACGAACACCGGTTCTGCGCCCAGGCCCTTCATCACCGTGACCAGGGCTGAGCCGATCTTGCCCGCGGCGACCTCCCGGTCGTAGCGCGGCACCCAGTCCATCGGCACCGAACCCGCCAGAGACAACGGGGGCTCGTACAGGGCGAGCCGGTCGATCTCGGGCATGACGAGGGCCGTGCGCAGCGCGACGAGCGCACCTGAGCTCAGGCCGAAGACCCGCGTGGCCTCGGTCTCCGCGACCAGCGCCTGGAGGTCTTCGACCTCCCGCGTGACGCCGAAGTCGTCCCCGTGGGGTCCGCTGAGCCCGCGTCCACGCCGGTCGGGCACGTGGACGGTGAAATCGTCCGACAGGGCGCCGGCGAGCTTCATGAGGTGCTGCGCGGCCAGCATCCCGCCGTGCATGAGGATCAGTCCGGGGCCGCGGCCGACTCGCCGGTACCCGATCGCCGTCCCGTCGCCCGAACGAACCTGGCCTTTGGTGTATCCGTGCACCGCAATCCCTCCGTCGATGTGATCGATGCGCGGTGACCCCAGGGTCACCACCCTCGACCGCCCACGTGAACAACGTTCACGTGTACATTGTTCACGTACGAGGAGCCGAACTGTCAACCCGATCAGGAGGACCCAGTGGGAGAGCGGCGCGCCCAGGTGCTTCAGGCGGCGATCGAGTTGCTCGACGAGGTCGGCCTGGACGGGCTGACCATGCGGCTTCTGGCGAGCCGGCTGGGAGTGCGGGCAGGCGCCCTGTATCGGCACTACGCCAGCAAGCAGGCCCTGCTGGACGCCATGGTCGCGCACCTGGCCACGGCACCGGCCGACGCCGGCCCGTCCCCCGACAGCCCCTGGGACGAGCGGCTGCGCGGGGTCGCGACCGGCCTGCGCGAGGTCATGCTGGCCCACCGCGACGGCGCGCGCCTCATGTCCACCTTTCACCACCCGGGTGGCGAGGCCGTCGCCACTTTCCACGGGCTCGTCGCCACCCTGGCCGCCGCGGGCGTCCCCGCGGACACGGCCGTCGTCGCCATGGACACCGTCCTGGCCTACGTCAACGGCTACACGATCGAGGAACAGGCCCGCGAGGCCGTCACCGGCGCCCGGACGAGAGAACGTCGCGACCGCGCATTCGGCGACGGCCTCGAATTGATCATCGCCGGCATCAGGGGATTTGCCGCGCTGTCCGATTCTCGTTGAGGCGACCGCCACGAAGCTCGGCATTCCCGGCGTCGCCGCCGGTGTGGGGTCGGGCGGCAGGCCCGCCCTGTCAGAGGCCGTGCCGGCGATCGCCGAGCACGGCCTCGCAGACCTCGCGTTCCATCGCCGCGGAGAACGGAGCCCGGCGGGCGGCCACCGCGCGGCGCGTCTCCTCGGCGATCAGGTCGGCGTTGATCGCCGCACCGGCGCGCACACCCGCGGCGGCTGAGCCGATGACCTGATCCATCAGGTTGGCCACGTTGCCGGCCACCCACACACCGGGCACGCCGGTGGCTCCTGACGGGTCGGCGGCGATGTAACTGCCGATCACGTGGCCGCCCATCTCCTGGTCTGTCGTCTCGAGGCCGAGACCGGTGAGCAACTCGGCCCGTGCGGTGAACCGCGGAGTCGTCGCGAGAGCCCTGCGGGAGACCACCCGGCCGCCTGCCAGCCGTACGCCGGTGAGTCTGTCATCCTCGACCTCGAGTCCGGTCACCTGTCCTTCCACCACGGCGACGTCGCGGGCGGCCAGTCGTTCCCGCTCGTCGTCGGTGGGCGCGGGCGCCGTGTGGAGGAAGAGGATCACGTCCTTGCTCCACTGCCGCCACAGGAGCGCCTGGTGGACCGCCATCGGGCCGGTGGCGATGACGCCGATCGGTTCGTCGCGCACCTCCCAACCATGGCAGTACGGGCAGTGCAGCACGTCGCGTCCCCACCGCTCCGCCAGCCCGGGCACCTGAGGCAGCTCGTCGACCAGACCGGTGGTCACCAGCAACCGGTCCGCGGCCACCGTCGACCCGCCTTCGAGCACGACCAGGAAGCCTCCGGCGTCCTGGCGCTCGGCCGCCACGACGTGGCCCTTCACGACCTCCCCGCCGTAACCGGCCACCTCGGCGCGGCCCGTGGCCAGCAACTCCGAGGGCGGCGTCCCCTCACGGGCCAGGTAGGTGTGCACCTGCGCGGCCGGGGCGTTGCGCGGCCGTCCGCCGTCGATCACCAGCACAGAACGACGTGCCCGTGCCAGGGTGAGGGCCCCGCTGAGGCCGGCCGCTCCCCCGCCGACGACCACGACGTCATAACGCTGTACTTCTTCTGCGGTCATGGGTTGTACCTCCATTCGCCGAAATGGTCGGCGACTGAGGCGGCAGCTGGCAAAGTTTGTTGCCATACCGGCAAGCCAACACATGATGACGCGTGATCATGCACAGGTTCGTGATCATGGCCACCAACCTGCCCCTCCCTAGTTGGTGATCATGCACAGGTTCGGCGAAAGCCCCACTGAACTGCGCCTTCACCCGGCGTGATCATGCACAGGTTCGGTGAAGGCCCTGTCTGCCTGGACGTTCCCACTCCGTGATCATGCGCAGATTCGCATTCACCCCTGCCGACCTGCACTTGAGGGCCACGCGATCATGCATTCACCCCATCGCCACGCAACCGCCAAACGCCCCCAAGGCCAGCACTCCGTCCAGGAACGCCCCTCGAAGACCATCTGCATGATCACGCAGGGTGTTTCCCCTGGTCCGCCCACCTCTCGGCGAGCTTGCGCATGATCACGACGCGAGAATGGCCAGGCAGGCAGGGCCTGCACCGAATCTGTGCATGATCACGCCGGGTGAAGGCGCAGGTGGGAGCACTTGATCACGAACCTGTGCATGATCACGGCAAATGGGTGGCGGCGATGGTGTGGGCGACGCGTTCGAGCAGCGGTCCCGCCTCGGCGATGCAGCGCCGGACGTCGGACTCGATGTCGGTCAGGGCGTAGACCGCCTCGATCCCCACCGCCTGAAGCTCGGCGTCGCCGATGGACCGCCGTCCGCACACGGCCACGACCGGCACCCCGTGCTTGGCGGCCGCCGCCGCGACGCCCACGGGGGTCTTGCCGCGCAACGACTGTTCGTCGATCGATCCCTCTCCCGTGACGACCAGGCGTGCGCCTTCGACCTGCCGGTCGAACTCCAGCAACTCGAGGAGGTATCCGATCCCGGGGCGGATCTCCGCCCCCAGGAAGGCGAGCGCGGCGAAACCCACTCCCCCTGCCGCCCCGGCTCCTGGGCGGCCGGCCACCCCCATGCTCCGCACAACGCCGTCGTGCTCGATCGATCCCGTGAGACCGTGCGTGTGCACCGCGACCGCGGCCAGCCTGGCCAGCCCCTTCTCCAGGACCGCCACATCCTGCGGCGAGGCCCCCTTCTGCGGGCCGTAGACGGCGGCCGCGCCGTACGGCCCGAGCAGCGGATTGTCCACATCGCTCGCGACGACGAACTCCACCCCGCCGACGCCGGTTCCTCCCCCCGCTGGGTCGCCCGGGGCCGGCTGAGCGAGCGCCGACACATCGATCCTGTCGAGACGCCGCAGCGCGGCGCCGCCGAAGGGCAACTCCTCGCCGTCCTCGTCCAGCAGCCGCGCGCCCAGCGCCTGCACCATGCCCGCTCCCCCGTCGGTGCAGGCGCTGCCGCCCAGCCCGAGGACGATCCTCGTCGCGCCGTGCCGTACGGCATGGGCGATGAGCTCCCCGGTCCCGTAACTGGTCGCGGTGAGCGGGGCGGGCGCACCGGGCAGCCTCCGCAGCCCTGACGCCTCCGCGAGCTCGATCACCGCCACCCTGCCGCCAGGCCGGGGGGACGCCGTGCTTTCGTCCGCCGCGTCATGAGGCTCGTCGCGCACGGCGTACGAAGCGGGGACCGGCTCCCCCGTCGGGCCGGTCACCTCGACCTCGACCCGGGTGAAGCCGGAGGCCACCACGGCGTCCACCGTTCCTTCGCCGCCGTCGGCCACCGGCAGCCCCACCACCGGCACCCTCCCCAGCCCCGCCGCCACATGGGCGACCACCTGGGGCGCGGTCAGCGACCCCCTGAACTTGTCCGGCGCGATGACGACGTGGCCCTTCATGGTCCCCTTCTTGCGGCTCGGCGGTGATGACGCCGTCCATCATCCCGCCGGGTCCCGGTGCGTGCGCACCAGAACCCCGGCCCGGGAACACCTTTTGACGCGAGGCGTGCGCTCCCTAGTGGGGCAGGCCGGTGTAGCCGGGGAAGTTGCCGGGCAGGCGTTCGCCCTCCGGCCCGAGCGTGACGGCCCTGACCAGCAACTCCCCTCCGACGAACGCTCCGCGCCACGAGGCGCCGAGACCGCCGAACAACTCCTCCCGGTCTCCTCGCGAGCGAGGCGCGTTGACCCCCACCTTGAAGGCGCGCACCTCGGAGGCCAGCCGCATGGCGGTCTCCTCCTCGTCACAGGAGATGGTCGCCACCAGCGCGCCGTTGCTGGCGTTCATCGCGGCCAGCAACTCCGCCTCGGTGTCGACCACCACGATGGTGTCGACCGGCCCGAACGGCTCCGCGTGACGCAGGGGCGACGAGCCGGGCGGTGCCAGGATCGCCACAGGCGCCAGGTACGCGGAGGTGTCCTGGCCGGGAAGGAACCGGCCGTCGGCCAGCGAACCCCGGTAGAGCGGCACCCCGCCCTTCGTGATCGCCTCGTCGACCTGGTCGGCCAGGTCCTTCACCTTGGTGTTGTTGATGAGCGGGCCGAAGTCGAGCTCCGGCAGCGGGTCGTCGGGCGACTCCACCGCGAGCGGATGCCCGAAGCGGACCGATCGGACAGCCGGGAGGTAGGCCGCCAGGAAGTCGTGGAACAACGCGCGCTGGACGATGAACCGCGGGTAGGCGGTGCACCGCTGCTTGCCGTAGTCGAAGGTCTTGCGGATCTGGCCCGCCAGCCGGTCCCAGTCGCTGTACTCCCAGACCCCCCAGCAGTTGAGGCCCTCCTGTTCCAGGATGTGCCTCCTGCCGAGGTCGGCGAGCGACGTCGCGACCTTGGCCCCCGCGTCGCGCCCCCCGACGAACGAGACGCACCCGAGTTCCCGGCTGCGGACCAGTGCCGGGGACAGCTCGGCGCCTCCGCCGCTCACCAGGGTGATCGGCAACCCCTCGCTCACGGCCAGTGCGCACGCGAGGGTGAGGCACGCGAGCCCGCCGTCCGTGGGCGTCTTCGCGATCGCGGCGTTGCCCGCGAGGGTCTGCACCAGCATCGCGTGCATGAGCACGCTCAGCGGATAGTTCCAGCTCGCGATGTTGCTGACCGGCCCCTGCAGCGGGGCGCGCCCCTCCACCATGGAGTCGACCTCGTCGACGTACCAGCGCACCCCTTCGATGCACCGGTCCACGTCGGCGAGGGCGAGCTTCCAGGGCTTGCCGATCTCCCACACCAGCAGCAGGGCCAGCAGCTCCCGGTGCGCGGTCATCGCGTCCAGCGTGGCCGCCACACGAGCTTTGCGCTCGGCGAGCGGCACGTGCCGCCACTGCTGGTGCTCGTCGAGGCTCGCGCGCACCGCCCTCGACGCGGTGGACCGGTCGAGGCGCGGGGGGCCCGCGATGGTGGTCCCGTCGACGGGCGACGCCGCCGGCGCCGGGCGGCCGTCACGCTGCCACATCCCGGCCCAGTGGTTGAGCACCCTGTCGTCGTGGAAGGCTTCCGGCGCCGCCGTACGGCATCGGCTGTAGGCGTCGGTCCAGGTGGTGCCGGGCTTGAGCAGGAGTGGCATGCGCGTTCTCCTCAGTCGGACCAGTCGATGGCGAGGGCGAGTTCCGGGAGCGGTTCGAACTCCTTGATCGCGTCGAGGGACGGCCCCATGGCGGCGTTGGCCTCGCGTTCGACCATCACCTCGACCAGCACGGGCAGTTGTGCGTGCTCCGCCTCGGCGGTGGCCCAGGCGAGGGCGTCGCGGATGTCGCCGGGCACCTCGACCCTGCGCGCGGGACAGCCGAAGGCCTCCATGACCTTCACATGGTCGATCCCGCCTTCGCCGTAGTGGAGGTCCACGGCGTAGTTCATGTCGTACGGCAGTTCGGCCTGCCGGATCAGCCCGAGGTACTCGTTGTTGATCATCACGATCACGAACGGGATGCGGTACTGCGCGGCGACCGCGACCTCCTCCATCAGGAACTGGAAGGAGTAGTCGCCGACGACGGCCACGACCTGCCGGTTCGGATAGGCGCACTTGACGCCCATCGCGGCCGGCACCTCCCAGCCCAGCGGTCCCGCCTGCCCGCACACGAGGTAGCGCCGGGGAAGGTAGGTCTTCTGGAACTGCCCCGACCAGATCTGGTAGAGGCCGATCGCGGTGACGAAGGTCGTGTCCTGGCCGAAGAACTCGTTGATCTCCTTGAAGACTCGGGGCGGCTTGATCGGCACGTCGTCGAAGTCGTCCCGTCGCGGCAGCGCCGTGCGCAGCTTCTCGACCTTCTTCACCCAGCGTCCCGGCTTCCTCTGCGGGGTGTGGCGCCGGGCCTCCTCGCTGAGGGCGGCCAGCGTCGGCCGCGCGTGGCCGACCAGCCCCAGGTGGGGCTCGAAGACCTTCCCGATCTGGGTGGGCTCGATGTCGGCGTGGATGAAGGTGCGGCCCTTCCTGTAGACGTCCAGGTCTCCGGTGTGCCGGTCGCCGAAGCGCGCGCCGACCGCCAGGACCAGGTCGCTCTCCAGGAACGCCGCGTTCCCCCAGCGGGTCTGGGTCTGGATTCCGGCCATGCCCGCGAAGAGGGGATGGTCCTCGGGGAAGGCGCCCTTGCCCATGAGGGTGACCTGGACCGGCACCTGCAGGTGCTCGGCGAGGGCGCGCAACTCGGCCGACGCGTCCCCGATGACGACGCCGCCACCGGCGAGGATCAACGGCCGCTGCGCCTCCATCAGCAGGTCGACGGCCGCCCGGACGGCCTCCGCCCGCGGCTCGGGCACGTCGACCGGGAACGGGCCGTCGAGCTCGGGGTCGTAGAGGCAGGTCCCGCGTTGCACGTCGATCGGCAGGTCGATGAGGACAGGCCCCGGACGGCCGGAGCGGGCGATGCGGAAGGCCTCGCGGAACACCCAGGGGGCCTGTGCGGGCTCCTTGAGCTGCACCGCCCACTTGGTCACCGGCTTGGCGATCTCCACGATGTCGACGGCCTGGAACGACTCCTGGTGCAGCTTGCTCCGCATCGCCTGACCGGTGATGCAGATCATGGGGATCGAGTCCGCCAGCGCGGTGTACAGCCCGGTGATCATGTTCGTGCCGGCCGGTCCCGACGTGCCGATGCAGACGCCGACGTTGCCGGTCACGCGGGACCAGCCGTCGGCCGCGTGGGTGCCGCCCTCCTCGTGCCGGACCGTGATGTGCCGGATGGAGCTGTGCTGCAGCGCGGCGTAGAGCGGCAGGATGGCCGCGCCGGGGATGCCGAAGACGGTGTCGACGCCCTCGGACTCCATGACGGCGACCGCCGCCTCCATGCAGGGGATCCGCTTCACCTGGCCTCCCCCGAGAATATGCGCGGGAGCGTGCGCGAAGTCGTGCGGCGCGTGTCGGTTGTCGCGCTTCGCTCGTTCACGAGTTGATCCTTTCGATCACCTTGAGCAGTGCGGAATGGTCGAGCGACCCGTGGCCCTGCGCCTTCGCCGCGGCGACAAGCTGGGCGACCAGGCCGGTGAGCGGCAGGGACACCCCCGCCTCACGGGCGGCCGCGACCGCGATGCCCATGTCCTTGTGGTGGAGGTCGATCCGGAAGCCGGGCGCGAACTCGCGCTTGATCATGGATTGGCGCTTGAGATCGAGGATGCGGGAGCCGGCCAGCCCCCCGGCGAGCACGTCCATGCCGGGGCCGGGATCGACCCCCGAGGCCTCCAGCAGGACGATCGCCTCGGCCACCAGGCCGTAGATCCCGCCGACCACCAGTTGGTTGGCGGCCTTGACCGTCTGGCCGGCGCCGTGCGGCCCGACGTGCACGATGGTCGTGCCGAGGTGACCGAGGATCTCGCGGGCCGCCTGGAAGTCCTCGGCCCGGCCGCCCACCATGATCGACAATGTGCCGTCCACGGCACCGCGCTCCCCGCCGCTCACGGGCGCGTCGAGCACGCTGACACCCCTGTCCGCGGCCTCCTGCGCGACCTTGCGTGAGGTCTCCGGCTTGATGGTGCTCGCGTCGATGTACAACAACCCGGGCTTGGCATGCGCGAGCAGGCCGTCCTCGCCGAAGGCGACCTCCTCCACCTGGGGGGAGTCGGGCAGCATGGTGATGGCCACATCGGCGCCGGCCACCGCCTCGGCGACGCTCGCGGCGGTTTTGCCGCCGATCGCGGCCAGGGCGGCGAGCCGTTCGGCGCTGACGTCGTAGCCGACGACCGTGTAGCCGGCCCGCACCAGATGGGCCGCCATCGGGCTGCCCATGATCCCGAGCCCGACGAATGCGATGTTCATCCGTTCCTCCATGCGAAGCTCTCGGCGCTCGCGCCGACGGGCCGGTACTCGAGACCGACGTGGCCGCGGTATCCCACGGCCTCCAGGCGCTCGAAGATCTGCTTGTACGGCATGGCCCCGGTCCCCGGCTGGCCCCGTCCGGGGTCGTCGGCGATCTGGACGTGACCGAACCTGGCGGAGTGCGTGTCGATGAGGGCGATCACGTCCTCGCCCATCCGGTGCAGGTGGTAGAGGTCGGCCAGGAAGGCGAGGTTCGGGGCGCCCACCTCGTCGATCACCTCGAACGCCCCGGCGGACGACCAGATCGGATAGTGCGGGTTCTCGTGGGAGTTGATCGCTTCGACGACCACCGTGGCGCCGATCCCCGCAGCGGCCTGCGCCGCGAGGGAGAGGTTGGACAGGGCCAGGTCGCGTTGCGCCTGCGCGGGCTCGCCGGGTACGCGGTTGCCGTAGAGCGCGTTGAGCACCCGGCAGCCCAGTGCGCCGGCCAGGCCGACCGCGACGTCGATGTTCGCGCGGAACCGCGCCGACCCGTCCGGCCGGGACAGCAGGCCCCGGTCGCCCGCGGCCATGTCGCCGGCGTCGAAGTTCAGCCCGGCGAGACGGACGCCGGCGTCCTCGATCGCCCGCTGGAGCCGGTCGAGTTCACGCTGCTCGGGAACCGGACCGCTGAAAGGCCACCACAGCTCCACCGCGTCGAACCCCGCCTTGGCCGCCGCGGCCGGACGTTCCAGCAGCGGCAGCTCGGTGAAGAGGATGGAGAGGTTGACGTCGAACTTCACGATGCCTCCAGGAACGTCACGATGCCTCCGACGGTGGTCGCCATGGGCCGGAGCCCGGCGCGATGGGCCGATCCGCGGAAGACGCGGTTTCTCAGCGGGTCTGGACGGTGTCTCTCATGAGGCGGGCGGTCTCGCTGGGGGTCTTGCCGACGCGGACGCCGACCTTCTCCAGCGCTTCCTTCTTGGCCTGGGCCGTACCGGCCGAACCGGACACGATCGCGCCCGCGTGACCCATGGTCTTGCCCTCGGGCGCGGTGAACCCCGCCACATAGGCCACGACCGGCTTGGTCACGTGCTGCTCGATGTAGGCCGCCGCCCGCTCCTCGGCGTCGCCGCCGATCTCACCGATCATCACGATCGCGTCGGTGCCCGGGTCGTCCTGGAACGCCTGCAGCGCATCGATGTGCGTCGTCCCGATGACCGGGTCACCGCCGATGCCCACCGCCGTCGAGAAACCGATGTCCCGCAGCTCGTACATGAGCTGGTAGGTCAGCGTGCCCGACTTCGACACCAGGCCGATACGGCCGGCGGAGGTGATGTCGGCCGGGATGATGCCGGCGCTGGCCTGCCCGGGGCTGATCAGGCCGGGGCAGTTGGGCCCGATGATCCTGGTCCTCCCCGTGGCCTGGGCACGTGCCCAAAAGCGCAGCGTGTCGTGGACGGGAACGCCCTCGGTGATCACCACGCAGAGCGGGATCTCGGCGTCGACGGCCTCCTCGACCGCGCCTCTGGCGAATCTCGGGGGCACGAAGACCACGGAAACGTCGGCGCCGGTCTCGGCCATCGCCTCGGCCACCGAGCCGAAGACGGGCACCCGGCGCTCAGCGAAGTCCACCGCCTGCCCGCCCTTGCCGGGAGTCACCCCGGCCACGATGTCGGTCCCCGCCGCGAGCATCCGGGCGGTGTGGCGGGTGCCCTCCGCGCCGGTCATGCCCTGGATGAGCACCTTGCTGTCCTTGGTCAAGAAGATCGCCATCGTCGCTGCTCCTCTCCGCGGCGCACGTCGGTCGTACGGGCGTCGCTGCCGGCGTTCACTTCGGCGCTCCTGGCGGAGCTCACACGGCGGCCAGCTCCGCGACGAGCTCGGCGGCGCCGTCCATGGTGGTGACCACGCGGACCATCGGATGTCCCGCGTCGCTGAGGATCTCGCGGCCCAGCTCGGCGTTGTTGCCGTCCAGCCGGACCACGATCGGGCACCGCGCGCCCTGCTCTCCGAGGACCTCGAGAGCGGTGACGATGCCGTTGGCGACCGCGTCGCACGCCGTGATCCCACCGAAGACGTTGACCAGCACCGCCCGGACGTCGGGGTCGGACAGGATGATCTCCAGCCCGTCGGCCATCACCTGGGCCGAAGCCCCGCCTCCGATGTCGAGGAAGTTGGCCGGCCGTACGCCGTCGAACCGCTCGCCCGCGTAGGCCACGACGTCGAGCGTGCTCATGACGAGCCCGGCTCCGTTGCCGATGACGCCGACCTGGCCCTCGAGCTTCACGTAGTTGAGGTGCTTGGCACGCGCCCTCGCCTCGAGGCCGCCGTCGTCGGAGCCGTCGGCGAAGGCCGCGAGGTCGTGGCGGAACGCGGCGTTGTCGTCGAGGGTGATCTTCCCGTCGAGCGCGAGGACCCTGCGGTCCGAGGTGCAGGCGAGCGGGTTCACCTCGACCATCAGCGCGTCCTCCTCGACCAGGACCTCCCACAGGCGGACGAGCGTGGCGGCCACCGCGTCCTGGACGTCCTCGGGCAGGCCTGCGCGAGAGGCCAGCAGGCGGGCGGTCTCGAGGTCGACACCGGACGCGGCGTCGATCGGGATCCGGACCAGCGCCTCGGGCTTGGTCGCCGCCACCTCTTCGATGTCCATCCCGCCCTCGCTGGACACCATGGCCAGCAGCGTGCGCTCGGCCCGGTCGACGAGATAGGCCGCGTAGTACTCCTCGAAGCCGCCCGTGGCCTTCTCGACGAGCACGGTGTGGGCGGTGTGTCCCTTGATGTCCATCCCGAGGATCCGCCGTGCCTCGTCTTCGGCGGCCGAGGGACCGGGCGCGAGCCGCACTCCGCCCGCCTTCCCCCGGCCGCCTGTCTTCACCTGGGCCTTGATGACCACCGGGGCCTTCAGCTCCGTCGCGATCGTGCGGGCCTCCTGGGGGGTGGCCGCGACCTGGCCCGGCGGAACCGATATCCCGTGCCGGGCGAACAGCTCCTTGGCCTGGTACTCGTACAGGTCCATGGGGGGTCTCCTTCAAGAGGGCTCGTAGACTGTATACCGTATGGAATCGACTTGGTCCAGGGTCTCGACAGCCGCTCAGTTCCGGGATATTCCATACAGTATGGAGAAGCCAAACGTCGTCCGAGACTGGCAGGGCCGCGCCTATCTCGTCGGCGAATCGCCGCACGACCTGATCAGTCGACCGAGGTCATGGATGCTCTGGCTGCCGTGGGCCGCCATGATCGCGATCGCCCCCCTGCAGTACGGCTACGCGGCGGCCGTGCCGGGACTGCTCGGCCCCGGAGACCGGTCCGTCGCCGGAGTCCTCGGGCCGCTGGCCGTCTGGATCGTCTGCCAGGCCGTCGTCGCCTATCCCACGGCGTATCTGGTGCGCGGCGGCCGACTCGGTGTGCGCGCCGCCCTCGGCGCGGGCGCCGTGCTGACCGGCACGGCCCTGCTCACCCTGGCCCTCGCCGACGGCGCCGCGATGATCCTGGCCGGGTACGCCCTGCTCGGCGGGGCGGGCGCCGGGCTGGTCTACGGCGTGTGCACCGAGGTCGTCGCCCGGTGGTTCCCGGAGCGCCCGGGCACTCAGGTGGCCTTCGCGACCGGCGCGTTCGCCTACGGCGCCGCGCCCCTCGCCGTGGTCGCCGGCGCCGGTCCCGATCATCTCGGTGTCGCGTTCGGCGTCTCGGCCGTCGTGGCGGTCGCCGCCATCGGCCTCGCCGCCCGGTTCGTACGGCTCCCGCCTCCGCGCTGGTGGCCCTCCCACGTCGATCCGCGTGATCACGCGCTCGACAGCCTGGCGCTGCGCAGGACTCCCCCGGCGCTGCGGGAGTTCTCCACGGGCCAGGCGCTGCGGACGGGGGCCCTGTCCAGCCTGGTGGCGATCCTCGTCCTGGCCGGTGCGGTGTCCATCTTCGACGTCGTCGTCCTGGCCACGCTGGAGGCGCCGGCGTCGTGGCTCGCCCTCACCCTTCTCATCGCCCTGAACGGGGCCGGCCGGGCCTGCGCGATGCTCGCCTCCGAGCGGTTCGGCCGCAGGCGCGTGCTCAGCGCCGTGCTGGCCCTGCTGGCCGTGGGACAACCGCTGTTCGCCGCGGGGGCGACCTCGGGCTCCGCCGCCCTGATCTTCGTGGCGGCGGTCTTCGCGGGGCTGGGCGGCGGCGCGTTCTACCCGCTCATCGCGAGCCTCGTCCGGGAGTTCTTCGGTCAGGAGCGAACGGCCGAGATCCATGGGGTGGTCTACAGCACCAAGGCCGTGGCGGGGGTCGTCGGCGTCGGCCTCGCCTATGCGGCGCTCACGTCCGGGAGCCAGGCGACGGTCTTCGTGGGAATGACGATGGCCGCGGTGCTGTCGCTGGTGGTGAGTCATCGTCTGCGCCGTCCTGGATGTCCGGCGACACTGCCGGCGGGCATGTGATTGGCTTCACAGACGGGCGGCAAGCGTTCAACTGTATGCTGTAGGCGGTCTACGAGAAACAGTGACGGGATATATATGGCATTCGGCCACTCCTGTCGCGTCATTCTGGAGTGATGGACATGTTGCGGACGGAATTGGCGAACCAGGGAGCCGCTCCCAAGATCGCGCGGCCCGTACCGCTGCGGGAGAGCGTATTCGAGGCGCTCCTCGAACTCATCCTCACCGGCCATCTCAAGCCCGGGCAACACCTGGCGGAAAGCGAACTCGCCGGCCTTCTCGGCGTTTCCCGGCAGCCGATCAGAGAGGCCCTGCAGCTGCTCAGCGGAGAGGGCTGGGTCGATCTCCACCCCGGTCACGGCGCGTTCGTCCACGCGCCGACCGTGGAGGAGGCGGATCAGCTCCTCGCCGTGCGCACGCTGCTGGAGACCGAGTCGGCCAAGCTGGCCGCCCGTCATTCGACCCCCGACGGCGTCCAGCGCCTTCGTGCGCTGTGCGTCCGCGGTCTCGCCGCGGTGGACGCCGACGACGTCGACACGTCGGTCGCGATCAACTCCGAGTTGCACGCCGCGATCACCGAGCTCTCCGGCAACAAGGTGCTGGCTGAGCTGGCCTCCCTGGTGTCCCGGCGGGTCCGGTGGTACCACACGCCTGTGGCGCGCAAGCGGGGCAGGGACTCCTGGAGCGAGCACGCCGAGTTGGTCGACGCCATCGCCGCGGCCGACGAGGACCGCGCGGCCGAGATCATGCGCAAGCACACCGAGCACACGCGCGACTCCTACCTGGAGCAGCGCGAGGCCGAGCCGATCGAGTCGGCGCCGGAGCCCACGCGGCGCCGCCGGCCGCGTTCTCCCAAGTGAAAGACCGGAAAAGGGCTTACTGAAAGACATTCATACCTGACGCGTTTCCCCGGAAACACGTCAGGCGGGTCATTGATGCGCGCCGCGGGCGAACAGGCGAATAAGGCCCCCGCTTTCGTGGCCGGCTCCGCCCGGCGGACGACCCAGGCGTGCCCGCAGAATTGGCATCCCAGATCTGCCTCCTGGGATGGCGTATCGGATTCTCGGAATTGACATGGAATTCACGAAGGCTCCGTTTGGTTGAAACACCTCGGGTAGAGAATTTCAATGGCACCGAAATTGTGGCCCGCCGAAGCCCCGGCGGCCGCGGACGCAGAGCGTTCGACCAGGCCTGAGCCGCAGGGATCGAGAGTGGGAACACGTCTCGGACATCAGACCGGGCACGGAGAGATCAAGGAAGGAAGAATTCGATGAAAACGCTTCTGGACAGATTCCGCGCACTCCTCCAAGAGCCGGCGGGACATCCGGCGGACGGCCGGATGATCGGCGTCGGGCTTGCGGCCGCCATGCGCAAGCACGGCTCGGCCGACGGCGTGGAGCGCTACCTCGAGGACTGGGCCGGCGACCACAGGATCGACGTCTCCCCATGACCAATGGGCAGGAGGCTCCGGAGTGGAGGCCTCCCGCCCATGGCCGCGGTTGCGTCGATCAGGTGTCCACGGACACCTGATCCCGTTCCACGTCGACGTCCTTCCTGCGATCGATGCGCGACTTCAGCAGGCTGGCGACCGTGGTGAGGGCCAGCGTGCCGATGATGACGCCGAGGGACGCCACGATGGGCACCTCGGGCGCCCAGGAGACGCCGTCGTGGTGGAGGGCCTCCATCACGAGTTTCACGCCGATGAAGGCGAGGACCACCGCCAGGCCCTTGTTGAGGTAGACCAGACGCTCCAGCAGTCCTCCCACGAGGAAGAACAGCTGGCGCAGGCCCATCAGGGCGAAGACGTTGGCCGTGAACACGATGTAGGGCTCCTTCGTCAGGCCGAAGATGGCCGGGATGGAGTCCAGGGCGAACAGGAGATCGGAGGTCCCGATCGCCACCATCACGATCAGCATCGGGGTGACGAGCCTGCGCCCGTCGATCCGCGTCGTCATCGCGGCACCGTGGTAGGTGTCGGTGGACGGCACGAGCCGCTTGACCGTGCGGAGGGCGAGGTTCTCCGAGAAGTCGGCCTCCTCTTCCTTCTCAGTGATCAGCTTGTACGCGGTGTAGGCGAGGAAGGCTCCGAAGATGTAGAAGAGCCAGTCGAACCGTGTGATCGCCTCCGCGCCCACCGCGATGAAGGCGCCCCTCATGCCGAGTGCCAGCACGATTCCCGTCATGAGCACCTTCTGCCGATACCTGTGGGGTACGGAGAAGCGGCTCATGATGATCAGGAAGACGAACAGGTTGTCGACGCTGAGGGAGTACTCCGTGATCCAGCCGGCGAAGAACTCGCCGCCGTGTGTCGGGCCGGCGACGAACACCATGCCCAGGCCGAAGATCACCGCGAGCAGGACGTAGAAGGACACCCACCAGACACACTCACGGAACGACGGCTGCCGCGGATTGCGTGAGATGAGGTAGAAGTCGATGGCGAACATGGACAGGAAGCCGCCGACCGTGACCAGCCACACCCACACGGGCAGGTTCATCGTGCTCCTTTCTCACGGCGCCTGAACGCCCGCCTCTGCTCCCGCGCCCGCCAGAGGGTCTCAGCGTGAGCGACGTAGCGGCCGAGCAGCTCGTGCGCCATCGGATTGCGATCCGCGACACGCATGAGCCAGTACGGCGCCAGGCGCTCGTGCAGCCAGACGAAGCCGATCGCGAAGCCGAGGCTGACGACCGCCTGGAAGGCCAGGAAGGCCGGCAGGTCGTCCGACAGCGCGACCCGGCCGAAGACGACCTGGCTCGTAACCGTCTCCTGGACGAGCCGGCCGAGTGGGAAGCCGACCAGCCAGTAGACCCCGGCCGGGGCGAACACGCCGGGCTGGAACAGGTTCCGGCCGAGCAGCATGCCGTACCCCGCTCCGAGCAGGCCGAGAGGAACGGCCAGTGACAGCGCGGAGACCAGCGCCCAGGTCGCGGAGTTTCCCGCGACCAGGGTCAGCCCGCCGGCCATGGCGCCCGCGACGAGCCCGATGAGCAGTCCGGGCAGGGCGACCTCTGCTTGTGATCGGGCGCGATCCATCAGTCGAGCACCACGCCGTACTTGAAGAGGCTGTAGAACAACATCCCGAGGTAGAACACCGCGCCGAACCCGATGATCAGGTTCGTGTACAGCTTGGGCCGGATCGGTTTGGGCAACATCCGGTTGTTCACCAGCAGGAGGGTGACGCAGTAGGCGCCCATGGCGAACGTCGACAGGAACGCGAGCGTGTCGAGGATCGCTCCGGGGCCGTCCGCGGGCCCGAACAGCAGGATGAGGATGCCGAAGACGATCACGCCCCACAGGAAGCCGGCGTAGAGCTTGGAGATGCCGAACTTCTTGGCGCCGGGCACGAAGTGGTAGCTCATGTCCGCCTGCCCCCGGGAGAAGGAGTCGAACAGGCCCAGCGTGGCGTTGAGACCGATCAGCGCGATGAAGCCGAGGAAGACCGCACCGAGCACCGAGCTGCCGGCGGAGGCGAAGGAGTCGGACATCGCGTTGAGCGACGCCTCCCTGTCACCGGCGAGGATCAGCTCCTTGACGTTCGAGTTCTGCCGTGACGCCGCCTGGGCGAGCACGGTGAACGAGACCGTCACCAGCATCGTGATGCCCCAGAAGAGCAGGAAGGCGTCGAAGGTGACCCAGCGCCGCCAGCCCTTCCACTTGCGCATCTCCTCGGGGTTGTCGGTGTCGAACATGAAGCCACGCGAGGGCATGGCCTCCTCTTCACCGGCGTGCCGCAACCCGCGGATCTTCGGGATGTGGGCGCCCATGCCGGCCCCGGAGTCGCGCAGGTGCAGGGTGTACCACATCTGCTGCATCCCCGAGGGACCGGCGAAGGCGATCGAGCCGACGATGACGGGGAACCACGTCGGGGACAGCGCCTCATCCGGAATGTAGCCGAAGGCGAACATGCCGGTGATCGTGCTGGACAGGTCCGACCAACTGCCCACCATCGCCGCGATGATCGCGGTTCCGATGACCAGCACGCCGATGAGGATCGACAACACGTTCTCGAGCAGGTTGTAGATCACCTTGGCCAGGCTGAACACGATGCCGACCAGGACGAGCCCGACGCAGGCCGTGACCACCCAGGGTATTCCGGTGATCTTCTCGAAGGCCGCGGCACCCGCTGACAGGTGCCCCGGCCAGATGTAGACCAGGATCGCCACCGTGAAGAAGAACCACATGAGCGGCTTGAAGACGCGGGCCGCGCCGAAGAAGATGCTCTCCCCCGTGGCCATCGCGTATCGGGCCATCTCCAGCATGACCACGGCCTGGAGGGTGACGCCGATGAGGAAGAGCCAACGGATCTCGGGCCCGAAGAGTAGAACCAGCCGGGGCCACATGTAGGACTCGCCCATGCCCACGCCCAGCGCGACCAGGAACACGGTCGGGCCGAGGATGTGCACCGAGGGAGGCGCGTCGGGTAATGACCGGATGGGCATCGGCTCGAGCCGGCCCGCTTTCCATACTCGTTCGTCCTGCACCGGCGAGACGCCGGTCTGGCCGGCTCCCGACGTCGCCGGTGTTTTGGATGTCTCCACCTAAATCCTCCTGGGGAGTTGATCACTTCTAGGGCAGCCTTGAACGCCCCCTCACTCGCCCCGAAAGCGGCCGGCTCAGCCGCTCAGCAGTCCCGCGGCCCTGGCCCAGCGATATTTCGCGCCGAGCACGGCCACCGGCTTCTCGGTCGTGTATGGATAAGCCACCACGCCGTGGTCGAACAGGTACTCGCATGCCTCCTCTACTTCCGTGTCGCCCGCGAGCGACGCGACCACCGGCTTCGTGTTGCCCTTCGCGCGCTCGTCCGCCACCACGCGGGCGATGAGCTCGGCGAAGACCATTGGGGGGGTCACGATGGTGTGCCAGTAGCCGAGGACCAGTGCGTGGATCCGCGGATCGGACAGGCCGAGTCTCACGGTGTTCTCGTAGGTGCTTGGTGGCTCACCTCCGGTGATGTCGATCGGGTTTCCCGCCGCCCCGAAGGGGGGGATGTAGGCGCGGAAGGCCTCGTCGAGATCCGGGGGGATCTCCATGAGCGTGAGGCCGTTGTCCACGCAGGCGTCGGAGAGCAGCACGCCCGAGCCGCCGGCTCCGGTGATGATGACGACGTTCTCGCCCTGCGGAGTGGGCATCAGCGGCAACGAGCGGGCGTACTCGAGCATGTCGTTCAGCCCGGGCGCCCGGACGACGCCGGCCTGGCGGAGGATGTCGTCGTAGACCTTGTCGTCGCCGGCCAGCGCGCCCGTGTGCGACCCGGCCGCTCTCGCCCCCATGGCGGTGCGGCCGGCCTTCAGCACGATCACCGGTTTGGTCTTCACCACCCGCTGGACGGCGTCGAAGAAGCCGCGCCCGTCCTTGAGGTCCTCCAGGTGCATGGCGACACAGCGGGTGTTGTCGTCCTGCTCGAAGAAGGTGAGCAGGTCGTCCTCGTCGACGTCCGCCTTGTTGCCGACGCCGACGATCGCGGAGACGCCCATCTTGGTGGTGCGGCTGAAGCCCAGGATGGCCATGCCGATGCCGCCGCTCTGCGAGGTCAGGGCGACGCTGCCCTTCACGTCGTACGGCGTGCAGAACGTCGCGCAGAGGTTCTCCGGCGTGTAGTAGTAGCCGTAGATGTTGGGCCCGAGCATGCGGACGCCGTGCCTGCGGGCGATCTCGACGATCTCCTGCTGGCCCTCGACGTTGCCGGTCTCGGCGAAGCCCGAGGGGATCATGATCGCCCCGGCGACGCCCTTGCGGCCGGCCTCCTCCAGGGCGGCGGCCACGAACTTCGCCGGGATGGCGAACACGGCGACGTCGACGTCGCCGGGGACGTCGGCGATGCTGGGGTAGGCGGGCAGGCCGAGGATCTCCGGCGCCTTCGGGTTGATCGGGTAGATGTGGCCCTGGTAGCCGCCGTTGATGAGGTTCCGCATGACCGAGTTGCCGATCTTCCCGGTCTCCCCCGACGCGCCGATCACGGCCACCGACCGGGGCTTGAAGATCCGGTTCATGGAGGCGAGGATCTGGTCGCGCGGGAGCCGTACGGGCTCGACGACCGGCCCGGCGGCCAGCAGGATGCGCACGTCGGCGGCGATGGCGCCCTCGGCGGTCGCGAAGACGGGGTTGAGGTCCACCTCGGTGATCTCGGGGAAGTCGCTGACGAGGGCGCCGACCCGCTCGATCATCGCCGCGAGCGCGGCCCGGTCGGCGGGAGCGGCTCCGCGGGCGCCCTTCAGGACCTCGGCCGCCTTGATGTCGTCGAGCATCCTGGTGGCCTCATCCCCGGAGAGCGGGGCGAGACGGAAGGTCACGTCCTTGATGACCTCGACGAGCACGCCGCCGAGGCCGAAGGCGACGACCTTGCCGAAAGTGGGGTCGGTGACCGCACCGATGATCACCTCGTGGCCGCCGCCGACCATCTGCTGCACCTGGACGCCGTCGATCGCCGCGTCGGCGTTGTAGGCGCCGGCGGCGGCCATGATCTGCGCGTAGCCCTCGCGGACCGCCTCGGGCGTGGCGAGCCCGACGAGCACGCCGCCGGCCTCGGTCTTGTGCAGGATGTCCGGGGAGACGATCTTGAGCACGACGGGGAGGCCGATCTCGGCGGCGAGCGCCGCCGCCTCGTCCGCGGAGGTCGCGAGGCCCTCGCCGGGGGTGGTGATGCCGTACGCGTCGCAGATCCGCTTGCCCTCCGGGGCGGTCAGGCCGGTACGGCCCTCGGCCCTCGCCTTGTCCAGAACCTCGCGCACCGCCTGGGGGTCGGGGGTGACGTTCGGCATCAGATGACTCCGTTCGACTTCAGCTCGGCGAGCTCCTCGGCGGTGACGCCGAGGCTCGCGTAGATCTCCTGGTTGTGCTCGCCGAGAAGCGGCGGGGTGGTCACGTCGACCGGGGAGTCCGACAGGTGCAGGGGGCTGCCCACCGTCGAGAAGACGCCGCGCTCGGGATGATCGACGTCGACGATGATGCCCTCGGCCCTCAGCGAGTCGTCCTCGATGAGCTCCTTGGTCGACAGGATCGGGCCGCAGGGGATGTTCTCGGCGTTCAGCGCGTCGAGCACCGCCCACTTGCCGTGCAGACTCGTCCACTCCTCGATCAGCTGGAACATCTTGTCCAGCTTGGGCAGACGGGCCGCGGGCGTGGACCACTCGGGGTCGTCGGCGAGCTCGGGGCGGCCGATGATCCGGGCCAGGGGGGCCCAGCCGGGAGGCTGCACGATCACGTAGATGTAGTCGTTGGGCCCGCCGGGGGCGCACTTGACCGCCCATCCCGGCTGACCGCCTCCTGAGGCGTTGCCCGAGCGGGGGACGTCGTCGCCGAAGGTCCGGTTGGGATACTCGGCGAGCCCCCCGTGGGCGAGGCGCTGCTGGTCGCGCAGCTTGACCCGGCACAGGTTCAGCACGGCGTGCTGCATCGCGACCTGGACCCGCTGGCCGCGGCCCGTCTGGGTGCGCTGGTAGAGGGCGGCGAGGATGCCGGCCACCGTGTGGATCCCGGTGCCCGAGTCGCCGATCTGGGCGCCCGTCGCGAGCGGCGGGCCGTCCTCGAAGCCGGTGGTGCTCATCGAGCCGCCCATCGCCTGGGCGACCACCTCGTAGGCCTTGAAGTCGGCGTACCGCCCGGGGCCGAAGCCCTTGATGGAGGCGTAGATCAGCCGCGGATTGAGCTCCTGGAGCCGCTCCCAGGTGAAGCCCATGCGGTCGACGGCACCCGGACCGAAGTTCTCCACGAGGATGTCCGCGTCGCGCACGAGCTCCGTGAAGATCTCTTTCCCCCGCTCGCTCTTCATGTTGAGCGTGATGCTCTTCTTGTTGCAGTTGAGCATGGTGAAGTAGAGGCTGTCCACGCCCGGGACGTCCCGTAGTTGCTGCCGGGTGATGTCGCCCGTGGGCGACTCGAGCTTGACGACGTCGGCCCCGAGCCAGCCGAGGAGCTGGGTGCAGGAGGGGCCGGACTGGACGTGGGTCATGTCGAGGACGCGGACACCTTCGAGTGCGCTGCTCATCGAGGCCCCCTACTTGTACATGGTCTGGTTCATGGTCCCGGGGGCGTAGACCTCCGGGTCGACCCATACGTTGATCAGCGAGGGCTTGCCCGACTCGCGGGCCCGCTCCAGCGCCGGGCGGATGCCGGCCGGGTCGCGGACCTCCTCGCCGTACCCGCCGAGCATCCGGGCGAACTCGTCGTACCTGACGTCGCCCAGGGTGTTGCCGACGCGGCCCCGGGCCTCGCCGTACTTGGCGGCCTGGCCGTAGCGGATCTGGTTCATCGAGGAGTTGTTGCCGATGACCCCGATGAACGGCAGGTCGAAGCGGACCATCGTCTCGAAGTCCCACCCGGTCAGGCTGAAGGCGCCGTCGCCGAACAGGCACAGCACCTCCTTGTCCCGCTGGGCGAACTTCGCCGCCATCGCGAAGGCGACGCCGACGCCGAGGGTGCCGAGCGGGCCCGGGTCCATCCAGTGGCCCGGCGACTTGGGCTGGACGACCTGGCCGGAGAAGGTGACGATGTCGCCCCCGTCGCCGATGTAGATCGTGTCCTCGGTGAGGAACTCGTTGATCTCGTGGACGAGCCGGTAGGGGTCGATCGGCTGCGAGCCGGACAACTGCCGGGGCAGTCGCTTCTCGAACGCCTTGGTCTCGACCTCGCGCAGTTCCTCGATCCACTTCTTTCTGCGAGCGCTGCCGTTGTCCTCACGGCCGGTGGCCGCGGCGGCGGCCGCCGACAGCACGAGCCCGGCGTCGCCGACGATGCCGAGGTCGATGTCGCGGTTCTTGCCGACGGTGCGGTAGTCCAGGTCGATCTGGACCACCTTCGCGCTCGGGGAAAGGCGCTTGCCGTACCCCATGCGGAAGTCGAACGGCGTGCCGACGATGATGATGAGGTCGGCCTCGCTGAAGGCGTAGCGCCGGGACAGCTGGAAGTGGTGCGGGTCGCCGGGCGCCAGCGTGCCGCGGCCCGAGCCGTTCATGTACGCCGGGACGTTGAGCGCGCGGACGAAGTCGATGGCGTCGTTGGTCGCCCGGCAGGTCCAGACCTGGCTGCCCAGCAGGATCGCCGGCTTCTCCGAGTGGACGATCAGGTCGGCGAGGCGCTCGATCGCCGCCGGGTCGCCGGCCTGGCGGGTGGAGGCGCGGTAGCGCCCCGCCTCCGGGATGCGCGCCTTGGCCAGCGGGACCTTGGCGTCGAGCACGTCGCGCGGGATCTCCAGGAACGACGGCCCGGGGGCGCCGTTGTAGCACTCCCTGAAGGCCATCGACACGATGTCGGCCACCCGCTCCGTCGACGGCACCGTCGCGGCGAACTTGGTGATCGGCGTCATCATGTCCACATGCGGGAGGTCCTGCAGCGAGCCCATCTTGTGCTGGCTGAGCGCCCCCTGACCGCCGATGAGCAACATCGGGCTCTCGGCCCTGAAGGCGTTGGCCACGCCGGTCACGGCGTCGGTGGTGCCGGGGCCCGCGGTCACGACGGCGCAGCCGGGCTTTCCGGTGATGCGCGCGTAGCCGTCGGCGGCATGCGCGGCGACCTGCTCGTGCCGGACGTCGACGACCTCGATGCCCTCGTCAATGCAACCGTCGTAGATGTCGATGATGTGGCCGCCGCACAGCGTGAAGATCACATCGATCCCCTCCGCCTTGAGCGCCTTGGCCACCAGGTGACCGCCGGAGATCGTTTCCGGTACGGCATCCGCTGTCATCTGTGTTCGTCCTCTCGCTGTCGCGATTCTCGTTAACTCCATACTGCATACCGTATGTTGCAGGTGTACTCCGGTGTCCGGGCGATGTCCAGACCCTTTCGCCCGGGGGACCGGAGGACGTCTCAGCCGGGAAGGGCGAGCAACTCGACCTGACCGCCCTCCCACCTGGGCGGAACCACGGCCAGCGCGTCGGCCAGCGCCGCGCCCCACAACGACCCGGGACGGTCGTGCCCGACGGGGATCGCCCCCCGGGCCGAGCGGCGGACCGCCACCAGGCGGGTGTCCGACGGGTGCGCCGGCACCGGCCCGGCCAGCGAGGTGCGCTCGCCGCGGGCCTCCGGCAGGCCGAGCAGCCCGCGGATCGCCGGGACGAGCAGGGTGAGCGCCGCGGACAGGGCGGCGTAGGGATTGCCGGGCAGCCCCACGACGAGCCGGCCCCCTGGAAGGCGCGCGAGCAACTGCGGATGGCCCGGCCGTACGGCCACGCCGTCCACGAGGATGTCGGCGCCGAGCCGCGCCAGCACGGGCCGCAGGTGATCCGCCCGGCCTTTGGAGGACGCCCCGCAGACGGCCGTCACGTGCTCGAACCCGCCGTGTGCGGCGAGGGCCGCGGTCAGCGCGGCCTCGCCGTCCGGCACCCACCTCGACTCCCCCGCCGTCCCTCCCGCCCAGCCGATCAGGCCCGGCAGGAAGGGCCCGACCGCGTCGCGGACCCTCCCCTCCGCGGGCAGGCCGGAGCCCACCACCTCGTCTCCCGTGACCAGCACGGTGACATGGGGGCGCGGGCGGACCCGCAGGGTGTCGTGCCCGAGCGCGGCGGCGAGCCCGAGGACCACCGGCGTCACCGGCGTCCCGGCGGCCAGGACGGCGGTGCCCTCGGTGCACTCCTCGCCGCGGCGGCGGATGTGCCTGCCGGGCGGGGACTCCCCCGACACCTCGATCAGGGTCAGGTCGCGCCGCACGGCCGCCCCTTCGTACGGCAGCACCGACTCCGCGCCCTCGGGGACGGGGGCGCCGGTGGCGATCTCGACGGCCGTGCCCGGAAGCAGGACGCCCTCGTGCCGGGCCCGTCCCGCCAGCACCCGGCCGACGACCCCCCAGGGCGGGGGGCCCGCCACCGCGTAGCCGTCCATCGCGGACACCTCGTCACGGGGCAGGTCGACCAGGGCGCGCAACGGCTCCGCCAGACGGCACCCGGCGGTCCGCGGAAGGGGCAGGTCGGAAGGGGGAAGCGGGCGCACCGCCTGGGCCGCGATCCGCCGCGCGGTGTCCCACGGGACCGCGCCCCCGGGCCGGCCCCGTCTCGGCGGATCCGCCACGACCGCGGTCGATCCCCTTAACCGAACCCTGTCGGTGACGGTCATCAGCGGCTCCTTGACCTCAATTTTGCCATACTGTATACCGAATGCACAGTCGACGCGAGAACGGAGCAACTGTGAAGGTCGCTGTTCTTGGCGCCGGCGCCATCGGTGCGTATGTGGGGGCCGCCCTGCATACCGCCGGCGTCGAGGTGCATCTCATCGCCCGCGGGGCCCACCTTGCGGCCATGCGGGAGTCAGGCGTCCGCGTGCTGAGCCCCCGAGGGGACTTCACCGCCCACCCGCACACGACCGACGATCCGAGTGAGGTCGGCCCGGTCGACTTCGTCTTCCTCGGCCTCAAGGCCAACTCCTACGCCTCGTCCGATCACATGATCCGCCCGCTGCTCCACGAGGAGACGGGCATCGTCGCGGCGCAGAACGGCATCCCCTGGTGGTACTTCCACCGGCTTCCCGGCCCCTACGAGGGCTACCGCATCGAGAGCGTGGACCCGGGCGGCAGCGTGACGGCCGCGCTCCCCCTGGAGCGGGCCATCGGGTGCGTCGTCTACGCCGCCACCGAGATCGAGGAGCCGGGCGTGATCCGGCATCTGGAGGGCACCCGCTTCTCCATCGGCGAGCCGAGCGGGGAGTTGTCCTCCCGGTGCCTGTCGCTCAGCGAGGCCATGGTCGCCGGCGGGCTCAAGTGCCCCGTCGAGTCCGACCTGCGGCGCGACATCTGGGTGAAGCTGATGGGCAACATCGCCTTCAACCCGATCAGCGCCCTGACCAGGGCCACCATGGCCGGGATCTGCCGGCACCAGGGGACGCGCGACCTCGTCGTCGCGATGATGCGCGAGACCGTCGACGTGGCCAGACGCGTCGGCTGCGACCCGCACATCTCGATCGAGCGCCGCCTCGCCGGCGCGGAGAAGGCGGGTGAGCACAAGACCTCCACGCTCCAGGATCTGGAGAAGGGGAAACCACTGGAGCTGGACGTGATCCTCGCCGCCGTCGTGGAACTGGCCGACCTCACCGGCGCTTCGGTCCCCACCCTGCGGGCCATCCACTCGGTGACCGACCTGCTCGACGAGCAGGTGAGGCAGAGCCTTGTTCCGGTCGCATCAGCGGGAATGCCGTAGACCGCATACAGGACCGAGAAGGGACGGCACATGAAGGAACGCGCGGGACGCCGACTCGGGCTCCCCGTCCGGAGCGTCTCGCGCCATGGGTAGGGTCACCGTCCAGCGCCGCATCCTGCGGCTGCGCGACTCGGCCGCCACGCGCAAGATCGACGCGCTGGCGGCCGAGGAACCGCTGGAGATCCGGCTGAACGGGAGTCCGCTCACCATCACGATGCGGACTCCCGGCGACGACTTCGACCTCGCCGCGGGATTCCTCGTGAGCGAGGGGGTCATCGGCTCCGCGGAGGACGTCGACACCATCCGCTACTGCGCCGGGGCGACGGTGGACGGCGAGAACACCTACAACGTCCTCGATGTACGGCTCTCGCCCGGCGTCGCACCCCCGGCCATCTCCCTGGAGCGCAATTTCTACACCACCTCCTCCTGCGGGGTGTGCGGCAAGGCCTCGCTCGAAGCGGTCAACACCGTGGCCCGGTGGGAGGTCGCCGGCGATCCCGTGCGGCTGGAGCCCGCGCTGATCTCGACCCTGCCCGACCGGCTCAGATCCGCCCAGCGGGTGTTCGACCGGACCGGCGGTCTGCACGCGGCGGGGCTGTTCACGTCCTCGGGCGAGATGTTGTGCGTGCGCGAGGACGTCGGGCGGCACAACGCCGTCGACAAACTGCTGGGATGGGCGCTGCGCGGAGGCCGGCTCCCGCTGGCCTCCACGGTGCTGATGGTGTCGGGGCGCGCCTCGTTCGAGCTGGTGCAGAAGGCGGTCATGGGCGGCATCCCGGCGCTCGCCGCCGTCTCCGCTCCCTCGTCGCTGGCCGTCGAGCTCGCCGCGGAGCGGGGGCTGACGTTGCTGGGCTTCGTCCGCGGCACCTCCATGAACGTCTACGCCGGGGAGCACAGGATCACGCGGAAGGCCGCCTGAAAAAAGAATATGCCTTGCCAGGCATATTCCGGCTGTGGCATGTTAAGGGAGTGTCCGACGCGATCTGGTCCGTGCTGATCGACCCCAACCGCCGCGCGATGCTCGATCTGCTGCGCGAGCGTCCCCGCACGGTGGGCGAACTGGTCGATGAGCTCGACCTGACCCAGCCGACCACGTCCAAGCACCTGCGGGTGCTGCGTGACTCGGGCTTCGTGCGCGTCCACAAGGACGCGCAACGTCGCGTCTACGCCATCGACCCGGCTCCGCTCGCCGCGCTCGACGCGTGGCTCGCGCCGTACCGGCGGTTGTGGAACGACCGGCTCGACGCCCTCGGACATCACCTCGACACCACCAAGGAGCCCTGATGGACCGCGGAACGTTCATCCAGCACGAAGGCCGCCCCGCCGTGCGCTTCGAGCGCACCTACGCGCACCCGGTCGAGCGGATCTGGCAGGCCGTCGCGACCCCGGAGGGACTGGCCCACTGGTTCCCCTCCAGGGTCGAACTGGAGCCGCACACCGGAGGAAAGATCACTTTCTCCGACGATCCGAACACCGAGCCGACGGCCGGTACGATCCTGGCGTTCGAGCCGCCCCTGCGCCTGGCCTTCTCGTGGGGCGGCGACGAACTGCGCTTCGACCTCGAACCGGTCGACGCGCACCACTGCCGGCTCACCTTGATCAACGTCCTCGAGGCACGGGACACCGCCGCGCGCAACGCCGCCGGATGGTCGGTCTGCCTCGCCGAACTCGGCAAGCACCTGTCCGGCGCACCCGTGGACGGGCCGCACAGTGAGGCGGCCGAGCCGTGGCGGCCCCTCTACGACGAGTACGTGGCGTCGGGCATGCCGTACGGCGCGGCCATTCCGGGCGCTCCTTCCGGCGCCTGAACCAGAGGGATCCCGGGCCGGCCGAGCCGAGAACTCCGACCGGCGGACACCCCTCGATCCGCGCCGCCGCACGGTCACCCTCGGGCGACCGCGATTGACGCAAAGCGCTTTTCGCGAAAATGCGCGGAACCGGGTCCCATACCGGCGCATGCCCGTTGCGGCGAAGAGTCCTGTTCTGACCGGGTATGCATCCCTTCGGGGGTGGGGGCGATGACCCGGTGTCTGGTGACGGGGGCCACGGGCTACATCGGCGGAAGGCTCGTGCCGCAACTACTGGACGCCGGTTATGAGGTGCGGTGCATGGCCAGGGCCGCCGGCAGGCTGCGCGACCAGACCTGGCGCGACCGGGTGGAGGTCCGCGAGGCGGACGCGCTGATGCCCCGGCAGACCCGCGCCGCACTCGACGGCGTCGAGGTCGCCTACTACCTCATCCACACGATGGGATCGGGACGCGACTTCGCCAGGAGGGACCGGCGGGCGGCCGAGGTCTTCGCCGCCGCGGCAGAGGCGGCGGGCGTCCGGCGGATCGTCTACCTCGGCGGCCTCACCACGGCCACCAGGCCGTCGCCCCACATGCGCTCACGAGGAGAGGTCGAGCGGATCCTGCTCGCCTCGGGCGTCCCGACCATCGCGTTCCGCGCCGCGGTGATCATCGGCTCGGGGTCGGTGTCGTTCGAGATGTTGCGCCACCTCACCGAGCGACTGCCGATCATGACCACGCCCCGCTGGGTGCGCACGCTGACGCAGCCGATCGCGATCAGGGACGTGCTGCGCTACCTGGTGGCCGGCGCGGCACTGCCTGCCCAGGTGAGCCGGGCCTTCGACATCGGCGGCCCCGACGTCCTGTCCTACGCGGACATGATGCAGGGATACGCCGACGTCGCCGGCCTGCCTCCCCGAGTGATCATTCCCGTCCCGGTGCTCACCCCGCGGTTGTCGAGCTACTGGGTCGGGCTGGTCACTCCGGTGCCCGCCGGAGTCGCCCGGCCGCTCGTGGAGTCGCTCCGCAACGAGGCGATCTGCCACGAGCACGACATCACCCGATACGTCCCCGACCTGCCTGAAGGGCTGATCGGATTCCGTCAGGCCGTGGATCTGGCCCTCCGGCGGATCAAGGAGGCCGACGTCTCCACCCGCTGGTCGTCGGCCTCGACGCCGGGCGCGCCGAGCGACCCGCTTCCGACGGACCCCGACTGGGCGGGCGGCAGCCTCTACGTCGATGAGCGCAGCAAGGTCGTCGACGCCTCCCCTGGCGCGCTGTGGCAGGTCATCGAGGGTGTCGGCGGCGACAACGGGTGGTACTCCCTGCCCGTCGCCTGGCGGATCCGCGGGCTGCTGGACCGCCTCATGGGCGGGGTCGGCCTGCGCCGGGGCCGCCGCGACGCCCACAGGCTGCGCGTCGGGGACGCGGTCGACTTCTGGCGGGTGGAGGAGATCATCCCCGGGACGCTGCTCCGGCTGCGCGCCGAGATGCGGCTGCCCGGCCTGGCCTGGCTGGAGCTCGCCTGCCACGAGGAGGACGGACGGACGGTCTACCACCAGCGGGCGATCTTCCACCCGCACGGCCTGCTCGGCCACCTCTACTGGCGGGGCATCTCCCCCTTGCACGGCCTGATCTTCGGCCGCATGCCGGGCAACGTGGCCAGGGCCGCGGCGCGACTGCCGCACCCCGTCTGACGGTCAGCGGGCGGCCACCGCCGGGACCAGAGCTCCAACGGCGTCGGCGTAGTAGGTCGATCCGCCCAGGTGAAGGGCGAGCCGGCGGAAGGTCCAGCCGTCGCCGGGCGAGTGGTCGAGTTGTTCGGGCGTGAGTGCGTCCAGCCGGTCGGTCCAGATCTGGGCGAGGCGGGTGATCCGGCTGCGGGCCTCATCCAGGTCCTGCTCGGTGAAGGGGGCGAGGTCGGCGGGGGTCGTGGTCGCCGACGCGTGCCAGTGATCGGGTATGGCATCGTGCCCGGCCAGCCGGGCCTCCATCTCGGCGAGGTGGTCGACCAGGTGATCGGAGACTCGGCGGATCGCCTTGTGCGGGGTGTAGGTCCGCCCGTCGTCGGTGTGCAGGGGAACGCCGTCCCACGCGGTCCACGTGGCCGCCAGCCGGAGGACGTGGTCGGTCATCGCGGTCACCACCAGCGCGGGCCTGCGCTCAGCGGCGGCCGGGGATTCATCGGTCATCATCGATCTCCATTTCATACAAGGAGCGCTCTTTCGTTTCTCATGGAATCCCTGAAGATTTCCGTGAGAAACGAAAAGGACGCGACTGTCCGAGCGGCACGATCGCCGGGCGTGGGAAGGCGAGCCGTCGGCGACACGTCCCCGTCGGCGAGGTCCTCCCGCGGGTTCCCTTCCAGGGCGTGAAGCAAGCGGTCATGCGGTCCGGGAGGACCCGGTCCCGACACCGTAGGTTCCGGATGTTTCGGCGGCGGACGAAGCACAACGGCATGCCGTTCAGGTGATAGAGGCGGCCTTCGGGAACCGCAGGAGATCATGTCGAGGAATATCGTGCGTTGCACCGTTCCATGTGGTCCAATCACGGCACAGCCGATCGGCGGGCGAACAGGAGGCCGTGATGGCCGTGTCCGAGACGGAATCAGTGTCAGGCCCGGCGGCAGGACTCGTCCCGCCGGAGCCCCACTCCGACGGCGTGACCGAGATCCGCCTCCACGGCGTGGGCGGCACGTCACCGCAGAGTCTGCTGGGCGATTATCCGCTCCAGCAGGTCGGCGGTGACGCGATCGCGGGGTTCTACCGCAGGCCCGACGGGGAGGGCCGCCACATCGAGGCGTACTCCTGGGGCGGGCTGACCTCGCGGAGCGGCACCCGGGTGTTGTGGTTGCTGCTCCTGCCGTTCCTGCTGGCGAACCTCGCCGGATGGATGTTCCCGTCCCGGTTGCTGCAGCGTCCACGCACCTTCGCGCTCTACCGGGCGGCGGTCCGCTGGGCGGCGCTCGCCGTGACGCTGAACGCCGTGTTGTTCCTCACCTGGATCCCCGCCGACTACCTCGGATACCAGTGCGGCGGTCGCGCCGAGTGCGTGGGAACGTGGCCGCTGTACGGGTTCGGGCTCCAGTTCGGGTTCGTCCAGGACCATCCCGGGCGGCGGATCCTGGTCGCCGCGGCCGTCCCCCTGCTGGCGATCTTGATCATGATCCTGCTCTCCCGCAGGACGCTGGGGCGGTATGAGACGGTGCGGCCACCGGCCCGCGGCCCTCTTCCCGCGCCCGATCCCGCACGCAGCGCGGCGGCGCTGACCACCGGACTCGCACACCCGGATTTCTGGAACGGCAGGCGCGCGACCTCCCGGCTGGGCACGGCGCATCTGGCGGCGGCGGTCGCCATGCTGGCCGCACTGATCGCCCACACCGTACGGTCGACCGTGAACGTGGAACAGCGACCCCTCGCGATGAGCGCGCTGGTGCTGAGCGGCGTCGTCCTGGCCGGCGTGGCCGTCGCGCTGGTCGCCGAGACGGCGAAGCGGTGGCCGGAGAAGCTGGCCGGCACCATGCTCGGACTCGCCGCGGCGGCACTGGTCCTGTCAGCGGTGTTCGCCTGGGTCCAGCCCGCGGTGCCCTTCGTGGAGGGCGAGTTGCCTGGCATGGGGCAGGCTGTGAACCTCACCAACAGCGTGGTCGCCGCGACTCTCACACTGGTGCTCCTCGCGGTGCTCGCCGGCACGGACCTGCGGACGGGCGGATGGCTCCTGTTGATCGCCATCGTGGCGGCGACGGTGCTGGCGCTCTGGGTCACGGATGTGGCGGAGTTGACCGGCGTCCGCATGGCGGCCGTGCTGGTGCTCGCCGTCGGGCTTGGCCTCGCGGGACAGGTGGCACGCCGAAGCTACGACAGATTCCGCTGGGCGGCGCCGTTCGTCGTGATGGCGCTCGCGGCGGGGGTGCTCAACGTCTTCATGCTCGGGTTGCTGATCAGAGTCGCCGACACCGTGGGCGCGATCCACTACTCGGAGACGGACTACCTCCTTCCGCCCGAGGAGCCCGTCATCGCCGTGTTCCAGGTCATCCGGCCATTCGCGCCGTACCTGGTCCTTCTTCCCGGGGCGATTCTGGTGCTGTTCCTGCTCTGGCAGGGCGTCCTGATCTGGCGCGCCGCGAGCGGCCCGATCGCGGAGCGGACCCGGCAGACCTATCTCGCGCAGGAGCGGGACGCCGCCCCGCCCCTCGACTGTCCCGCGGACTGGGTGGCCTCCACCGTCTCCGATCCCGCCCTGCAGGATCCGGCCGTCCACGACTGGCTGGGCGTCCGGTCCTGGGTCAGGACGGTGGCCGCCTGGCAGCGCATCGCGCGGTCGCCCCTGGACCTGGATCTGCTCTTCACCGGCATCGTCGTCGGAGGGGTGTTCCTGGTCGCGTCCATGCAACTGGACGACGGCGTCGCCGGCGGGGCGCCCCCATGGATGATCGGCCTCGGCACGACGGTCGCCGCGGCGCTCCCCCTGTTCCTCATCGTGCTGCTGCGATCCGGCTGGAGCGATCTCTCCAAGCGCAAGGTGATCGGCGTCCTGTGGGACGTCGGCACGTTCTGGCCGCGTTCCTACCATCCGTTCGCTCCGCCGTCGTACGCCGAGCGCGCCGTGCCAGAACTTCAGCGCCGGATCTGGTGGTTGCACGACAACGGCGGCCAGGTACTGCTCACCGCGCACAGCCAGGGATCGGTGCTGGCGGCCGCCGCTCTCGCGCAGCCGGATCGCCGCAGCCCGGACGACCAGGTGTCGCTCGTGACATTCGGCTCTCCGGTCCACAAGCTCTACAACTGGGGCTTCCCCGCCTACTTCAACCACGACATGCTCAGCCGCCTGCGGACGGAACGGTGGGAGAACCTGTACTACCTGACCGACTACGTGGGCGGACCCGTCGCGGTCGGTGCCGCCGACGTCGAGCTACCCGATCCGCCCACCAGCAGGTTCCGGTACGGCGAGCCGGCTCCCCGGGTGGGCAGCCACACCGGCTACTGGGACGACCCCGCGCTGTGGAAGGCCGTCGACCAGGCGGCGGCGCTGCTCGCGGCCGGACGGACGCCGTCTGAGGAGTCGCGGGTGTGAACGGGATAGCCGAGGGCGCGTAGCCGCTCCACGTCGTTGCGGACGGTCCGCGTGCTCACCGACAGCCGCTCGGAGAGCTCCGTCCCGGCCCAGTCGCGCGGTGTCTGCAGCAGCGACAGCAGGCGGAGCAACCGCGCCGAGGTTTCCAACATGGATCCAGTCTGCCGACCAATTAGGAATCAAACGCTCCTAACTGCCCTCTACCGTTCAAGGCATGGAGAACAGCGACGAAATCCGTCCCACATGCTGAGCCGCCGCGCCCTCAACCGCGCCACCCTCGAGCGGCAACTCCTGCTGCGCCGCCACCGACTGACGGCCCACGAGGCGATCGAGCACCTGGTGGGCCTCCAGGCCCAGACCCCGCACACCTGGTACGCCGGCCTGTGGACCCGGCTGGCCGGCTTCGACCCCGCGGAGGTGTCCGCCCTGCTCACCGAGCGGCAGGCCGTTCGCATGGCGCTCATGCGCTCGACGATCCATCTGGTCACGGCGCGGGACGCCCTCAGGATTCGCCCGCTGCTGCAGCCGGTGATCGAGCGGAGCACGCGAGCGGTCTTCGGCAGGGGCGTCGCCGGGATCGACCCCGGCGAGCTCGCGCTGGCGGGCAGGCAGGCGGTCGAGGAGAGGCCGCGGACCTTCAGCGAGCTCGGCAGAGTCCTCGGTGAGCGATGGCCGGGCCACGACCAGGCGGCGCTCGCGCAGACTGTGCGCGCCGCGTTGCCGCTGGTCCAGGTGCCCCCTCGTGGGGTCTGGGGCGCGAGCGGCTCAGCCAGGCACGCCTCGGCCGAGGCCTGGCTCGGGGAGCCGCTTCGCGGCGACTACCCGGTGGAGGAGATGCTCCTGCGTTATCTGGGCGCGTTCGGCCCGGCGAGCGTGCGTGACATGCAGACCTGGTCGGGGCTGACGAGGTTGTCCGAGATGGCGGAGCGGCTGCGGCCGCGCCTGGTCACCTTCAAGGACGAGAACGGGGTCGAGTTGTTCGACCTGCCGGACGCTCCCCGGCCCGATCCGGAGACCCCCGCGCCGGTCCGTTTCCTGTACGACTTCGACAATCTCCTGCTCTCCCACGCCGACAGGTCGCGAGTGGTGACCGATTCCTATCGGGAGCAGAACTTCGACGCCCACGGGCCCATGCCCCGGCTCATCCTCCTCGACGGATTCACAGCCGGGACGTGGACGCTCGCCGTCCAGCGCGGGACGGCGACGCTGACGATCCGCCCGTTCGCAAAGCCGTCGGACGAGGACGCCGGCGCGCTGGCCGAGGAGGGCGCGGCGCTCGCCGCCTTCGCGGCCCCTGAGGCCGATGTCCGCGAGGTCCGGTTCGCCTCGTGAACCGGACGCGGCACGGCACGCGGTACGGCTCGGCCTCCAGGGCCCGCCGGCCCGCGTGGCACGGGTCGGCGCGACTCGGCGCGGGTCAGCCGAGAGCGAGCGCCGCCGGGAGGAACAACCGGTCCCGGTCGCCGGGCAGGTCCGCGCCGCGAATCATGACGGCCGTCGTGAACGCCCGGCTGAGGCCGTGTTCCACGGCCCAGTCGATCAGGGCCGGCCATCGGTGCTCCACGTCGACGCGCAGCGTGCCCTCGGCCTCCGTCGCCAGGTCGGACAGCAGCGCCAAGGCCGTCGGCTCGTCACCGGCGATCAGTGGTCCGAGCGCGGTGACGCTCTCGTTGCGCCAGGCACCGCCGTACCCCGTGATGCCCGAGGGCCCTTCCACGACTCGCAGCGACGTGCAGAACGCGGGCAGCCGGGTGACGAGTTCGGTGCGCGGCACGCCGCACACCTCGGCGTCCAGAGCGAGCACCGCGGGGAGGTCGGCGGCGGCCATCGGGCGCGACACGGGCCGGGCCGGGTCCGAGCGCAAGGAGCGGAACGACCCCGTGTACGCGCTGCAATGGCCGATGGTGCGAAAGCCCAGGCGTTCGTAGAGGGGGCGCCCGTAGTTGGTGGCGCTCAGCCAGACGCTTGCCGTGCCGCTCCGGTCGAGTGCGTGCGTCATGAGCCGCCTGCCGAGGCCCCGGCGTTCGTGTTCGCGCGCGACGAGCATCATGCCGATCGCGGCGATCCCCGTGCCGTACCGGCTCGACACCACCGCCCCGGCCAGCCCGCCGCCGGGGGCGTCGATGCCGTAGACCTCGCCCACATCGAACAGCAGGCGCCATCTGTGCTCTTCGCTCAGCCACTCGCGGTCCTGCGCCAGCAGCATGCAGTCGGGGAGGTCGTCGATGCCGAGCCGGCGGATGGGCATGTCCGCCGGAAGCGGCCTGCCGCGGTTCTGGTCGACATCTGCCTTGATTTCCGCATCGATTTCCTGCACGACCAGGGAGAATACCGGCCCGCGGCACGCCACGTCGATCGATTAACCGGCCGCGTCCTGCTCGTCGAGGAGGCCGGCGTCGTGGACCAGCAGGGCGATCTGCACGCGGTTGTTGAGCCCGAGCTTGGTGAGGATGCTCGACACGTGTGTCTTGACCGTGGGCACGCCGAGATAGAGGACGGCGGCGATCTGCGCGTTGGATCTGCCTTCGCCGACCGCGACGGCCACCTCGCGTTCGCGGTCGTTGAGACGCGCGAGGCGCCGCCCGGCGTCGGCGCGCCGCCGGTCCTGGCCGGAGTCGGCGACCCGGGCGATGAGGCGCCGGGTCACCGCCGGGGAGAGCACGGGGTGGCCCTTGGCGACCTGGCGCACCGCGGCCACGATCTCGTCGGGCGGGGTGTCCTTGAGGAGGAATCCGGCCGCCCCGGCGCGCAGGGCGCGAAGGACGTGCTCGTCGGCGTCGAAGGTGGTCAGGACGACGACCTCGGGCGCGTGCGGGCGCGCCCGCAGGGCCTCGGTGGCGGAGAGCCCGTCCATCGCGGGCATCCGGATGTCCATCAGCACCACGTCGGGGCCGTGAAGGTCGACGAGGGGCAACACTTGGGTGCCGTCGCCCGCTTCGGCGACCACGCGGATGTCGGACGCGCCGCCGAGCATCATCGTCAGGCCGGCCCGCACCAGGGGGTCGTCGTCGACGATGAGCACGCCCACGGGGAGAGGGTCTGTCATGTCGGCCAGGGTAACCATGCCGACAGCCGCCAGCCGCCCTCCTCGGTCGGGCCGTGCTCCAGCCGCCCGCCGGCGAGCGCGACGCGTTCGCCCAGCCCGAGAAGTCCCTGGCCGTGCCGCCACTGATGGTGCCGCTCACCCTGCCGCCGCTCTCCGGGCAGGGCCGGAGGTGCGGCCACCGGGGTGGCGCCGGGCGCCGTGACCACATCGGCGCCCGGGATGATGCCGGGTGCGGCGTCGGGTGTCGCGTTGGGTGTCGCGTTGGGTGCGGCGTTGCCCACCTCGACGGTCAGCCCCTGTCCGGGGGCCCCCGCCGCCCGCAGCCGCACATCGGCCCCTGCGGCGTGCTTCCTGGCGTTGGTCAGGCCTTCCTGGATCACGCGGTAGGCCGTGCGGCCCATGCTGTCGGGGACCGGGCCGTCAGTCTCCTGACACAGGTCGATCCGCATCCCCGCCTCGACCGACTCGGCGACGAGTTGGTGGATGTCCGCGAAGGTCGGCTGCGGCAGCTCGCCGACCGGGGCGCGGAGGACGCCGATGACCTCGCGCAGGTCCTGCAGCGCCTGATGGGCGCTCTCCCTGATGACCTTGGCCGCGCGGGCGATGTCCTCGGGCGGGGCGTCGGGGCGGTATTCGAGCGCGCCCGCGTGCACGCTGAGCAGGGACAACCGGTGGCCGAGCACGTCGTGCATCTCCCTGGCGATGGCCTCACGCGTGCGCGACTGGGCCTGCTCCGCACGGAGGTGCGCCTCGGTCTCCGCACGGGCCGCCCGGTCACGCAACGACTCCACCAGCTGCCGCCGGTGATGGATGAACATGCCCCAGCCCACTGCGGCGCCCTGGATCGTGAGGCCGAGTAGCCACAGCAGGAACCCGGGTGTGTCCGGCTCAGGACGCAGCTCGACGTAGACGACGCCGGCGACCAGGCTCAGCCCGAAGACGATCCCCGTCGTCCGCGGCGGCCGGTGGACCGCGACCGTGAACAAAGCCACCAGCATCGCGCCCGCGACCAGCTCGGAGAACGTCGACAGGGCGATCAGCACCATGGACAGCTCGACCGGCCTGCGGCGGCGCAGCCACAACGCGGCGCAACCCGCCGCGGCGACGATCTGGTCGAGGTCGAAGAGCCACGCGGGGTCCGGCATGGCGATCCGAACGCGCTCGGTCCCCGTGAGCAGTCCGAAGCCTGCCGCGAACAGGAACAGGCAGGTGTCCACGATCCAGTCCCGGGTGCTGCGCCGGGCCGCGGAGGTGTCCATCGCCTCGAGGCTACCGATCGGCCGGGGTCCGGTCCCCTGCGGAAAAGGCGGACGGTACCGAAGTCCGGGCAGACGCTACTTTGGTCGGCGGTGGCCCGCCAGACGGATACGCCGGACGGGCCGCGGAAAGCCTCATGGCCGTTCCGCGGCCCGGCGACGGTTCCCTAGCGTTCCGACCATGCGAAAAGTCGTTCAGTTCGCCGGGTTCGTCATGGTCCTCCAGGGTGTCAGCGGCGCGATCGACCACCTACTCGTTCAGCCGTTCTTCGGGATCGTGCTGAACCTCTTCAACCGCGTCGTCGTCCCCCGCGTGAACCTCCTGGCCGAGTACCCGCTCTTCGCCAACCTGACGCTGGCCTTCCTCGGCGTGCTCGTGGTCATCGCCGCGGAGCCGCCCAAGCGGTCATGACAGGGCTTCGGCCCCGGTCCCCGTCAGGTTCTCCAGCATCCGCTGGAGCATCCCGGCGCTGCCCGAGGACGTCTTCTTCGGAGTCAACCGGTTGACGCTGCGCGAGATCCTGCTGTCCGGCCTCGACGACGTCCGCCACTTCGGCAAGACGTTCGTACGGTACGACCATGCCGGGGACGGCCGGGTGCGCGCGCACTTCGCCGACGGGACCTTCGCCGTCGGCGACCTGCTCGTCGGCGCCGACGGAACCAATTCGGCGGTCCGCCGCCAATTGCTGCCCGGCGCCGAGGTCGACGACATCGGGAACTTCGTCTACGGCAGGACGCCCATCACGCCCGGCATGCTCGACTGGGTCCCCGAGGTCCTCGTCGACAGCTCAGCACCGAGCAGTTCAGGCAGGGCGACGGGGAGAGCCTGCACCGTCTGGCGTACGAGATGGTCGCCGGCTTCCACCCGCTGGCCCGGCGGATCCTCGACGAGGCCGACGTCCCGGCCACCTTCCCGGTCGGCCTGCGCAACGCGCGGCCCGTCGCGCCCTGGCCCACGACCGACGTCACGCTCCTCGGCGACGCCGTGCACACCATGTCGCCCGGTCGCGGCGAGGGCGCCAACACCACCCTCCGCCACGCCGAACTCCTGCGGCAGGCGCTGGCCGGCGTCGCGGCGAAGGGCGTGCCCCTGCTCGACGCCGTGGGCCGTTACGAGGCGGAGATGCTCCGGCACGGCTTCCAGGTCGTCTCCGCCTCGCTGGGCAACCCGCTCATGCCGCGTCCCGCCGTCACGAGCCCGCCTCGGCCAGGCCCGCGCGGCGCCGGATGACCTCGGCGACGGCCGCCCAGTCGAGGTCCGCGTCGCCGTGCGCGATCGCGTCGACGAAGGAGTCGCGCAGCACGCTCCCGAACGGCAGCGGCACGTTCGCCTCCGCTCCGGCGGACAGCGCGAGGGAGACGTCCTTGAGCCCGAGCACGACGCGGAAGCCCGCGGGCTCGTAGCGCCGCTCGGCGACCATGGATCCGTAGCCGGTGTAGATCACGCCCGGGAAGATCGTGCTCGTGAGCAGGTCGACGAGATCGGTGGAGTTGATCCCTCTCGCCTCCGCGAGGGCGCAGGCCTCGGCGACGGACTCGATCGCGCAGGCGATGAGGAAGTTGCCCGCGATCTTGACCACGTTGGCCTGGTGAGGCCTGTCGCCCATCCGCCATGTGCGCTGCCCCATGGCCGCGAACAGCGGCTCCACATGGTCGAGCAGACCGCTGTCGCCCGCCGCGACGATGTTGAGCTTCCCGGCGGCCGCCACGTCGGAGCGGCCCATCACCGGCGCGGCGAGGTAGCCGAGACCGTGCTCGGCGTGGAGGGCGGCGGCGCGGTCGGCCAGGTCGACCGAGATCGTCGCCATGTTGACGTGGACGGTCGCCGCCGCTCCTTCGAGCAGACGCGGATCCAGCAGGACCGACTCGAAGGCCGCGTCGTCGGACAGGATGGAGATGACGACGTCGTTGGCGAAGACGGCCTCCAGACCGGCCGCCTCGGAGGCGCCCTGGGCGACGAGTTCGGCCACCGGCCCAGGAGACCGGTTCCAGACCTGTACGGCGTGGCCCGCGCGAACCAGGTTGGCAGCCATCCCCCTTCCCATGGCACCGAGCCCCACGAAGCCGACGTTCATCGCTGTCATCTCTGGATCCCCTCGATCTTCCGCGCGTGAGACGGGGAGGCCGTACACGCCTCTCATCGTCAGGGTCTGGCGCTCGTCCTACCCAGCACCCGCCGGACGTGCACGTTAGCACCTGGCCACCATCGATGGTGAACCGGTTATAGTGGTTCCATGGCGAGTGTGGACGGCGTCGGGGACAGCGGCTTCAGGTTCGGCAACGGGCGGCTGTGCTTCACGTTCACCGCGACTCTCGGTGACCGGGGCGCGCCCGTCCCCCTTGAACGGCTCGCGGTCCCCGGCGATCTCGCGCGATGGTGTGTGGAAGCCGGACTGCTCGACGAGACTCCCCCGGCCGGCCCCGCCGCGCTCGCCGGAGCACGCCGCCTGCGCGAGGCGATCGACCGTGCCGCCGAGCAGGTTCGCACCGGAGCCTCACCCCGCCCGCAGGACGTGGAGATCCTCAACGACTGGGCCGCGCGACCGGCCCTCGCACCCCAGTTGGACGGGACCGGCGGGCTCGGCTGGCGCCAGGAGGGTGCCCAGGTGGGGCACGTTCTCGCTCTCGTCGCACGCGACGCGGTTGACGTCCTCACCGGCCCGATGAGATCGCGCCTGCGCCGCTGCGCCGGCGCGGACTGCGAGGGCCTGTTCGTCGACGTCTCCCGGCCGGGGAACCGCCGCTGGTGCTCGATGAACACCTGCGGCAACCGGGCCAAGAAGGCGGCCTACCGGCAGCGCCACGCGCAGTCTGCATGATTCACGCCGCCACGGCCGGGCCTCTGCCCGCGACGCCGAGCCGGGACCCGGAAGAACCGGCTCCCCGGCGGTCCGACTTGACTTCAACTTAAGTTCAAGTCTGAAACTGTCCGCACAAGGTCGATCACGACGGGGATGAGGACATATGCGGGCAATCCAGGTGCGGGAGTTCGGCGGTCCGGAAGTGCTGACGCTGGAGGAGGTTCCCGATCCGGTCGCCGGTCCGGGACAGGTCGTGGTGGGGCTGACCGTCGCCGACGTCATCTACCTCGACACGCTGCTGCGCAGCGGCTGGGGACAGGAGTTCTTCCCCCGTCAGCTGCCGTACGTGCCCGGCGGTGGCGGAACCGGGAAGGTCCTGTCCCTCGGAGAGGGCGTGGACCCCGGGTGGATCGGGCGCCGCGTCGCCACCCGGGCGTCCACCGGCTACGCCGAGCGGATCGCCGCCGACGTGGACGGACTGGTGGAGGTGCCCGCAGGCCTGGGCTCCAACGAGGCGGCGGCGATGCTGCACGACGGCGTCACCGCGTTGAGTTTCGCCCGCGCGGCCGGGATCGAGAAGGGCGAGTGGGTGCTCGTGACCGCCGCGGCCGGAGGGGCGGGATCGTTGCTGGTGCAGCTGGCGCGCGACGCCGGCGCCCGGGTCGTCGCCGCGGCCAGGGGTGAGCGCAAGCTGGCGCTGGCCCGGGAGTTCGGCGCCGAGGTCACGGTCGACTACTCCGAGGACGGGTGGGCGCACCGGGTGCGCGAAGCGGCCGGCGGCAGGGGCGTCGACCTGGCCTTCGACGGCGCGGGCGCGGAGCTCGGCGAGGTGGCGTTCACGGCGGTGGCCGAAGGCGGCCGGTTCGTCACCTACGGCACCTCCAACGGAGGTTTCGTCCAGATCGACCCGAAGGCGGCCGAGCAGCGGCGGGTGCGGGTGAACAACCCTCTGATGGCGGGCCCGCCCGCTCAGGACACCGTCCGGGAGTTGCTCACGGAGGCGCTCGCGCTGGCCGCGGAAGGGCGGATCCGTCCCTTCATCGGCGCGACCCACCCGCTTGACCGGGCCGCGGACGCACACCTCTCGCTCGCCGAACGCAACACGGTCGGCAAGTCGCTGCTGCTCATCTGAGCGCTCGCCGTACGGCCGGAGTCCACTCGATCACGCCGCCGTACGGCCCGGCCGTACGGCGAGCGGCCACAGACCGGCGAGCACGAACGCCAGGAGCGCGACGGGGACCACGGGCCCATAAGGCCCCCCGTGATCGACCATCCACCCGCCGGCCGCGGCCCCGACCGCCACCGATGTGAGCAGCACGACGTTGTGCCACTGCACCCTTCCCTCGGTGACCAGGCCCGCCACCACGCCTGTGAGCGTCCCGGTGAAGAAGGTGGTCGACAGGCCGGGGATCCCGAAGGTCCTGACCACCGCGCTCTGCGCGCCCATGGCCAGTGAGGCCACGCCGGCCAGCGTGAGACGCATGCCACCCGTGGGGTGACCCCCCTCCGCCGCCCACACCCCCAGCAGCCCGGCCAGCATCAGGAACTCGGCCCCCAGCACGACCGCCACCCGGACGCCCCAGCCGGGATGGCCCGGCCCGGTCCGGCCGATCACGTGGCTACCCGCGAGCACACCGGCGACGAACCCGGCGATCGCTCCCGTCGCGTGCGCGGCGAGCGTCGCGTCGGGACGGCCCACGGCGAGGCCGAGCAGGACGAGGTTCCCGGTCATGACACTGGTGAAGACGCCGCCCAGCCCGAAGAAGCTGATCGCGTTGGTGGCCCCCGTCGCAAACGTCAGCGCGGTCGCCAGGATCTGCGGCCCGAGCCGGGTCCACCATCCCGCATTCGCGGCGGTCGCCGAAGCCCGCATCCCGCCTCCCCCGGACACCGCCCCGGACGGACGGACCTACCGTTCAGCATCCCCGGACTCGGCCGGGCGCACCGCGCGGGACCCGATGAACGTCTCGATGCCGTCGAGCACCCGCTGCAGGCCGAACTCGAACGCGTGCCGGGGGTCGTAGGCCGCGTTGTGCGCCTCACCCGCCGCCGCGCCGACGCGGGTCGCGATCGGGTAGCGGGCCGGATCGAAGACCTTCGCGAAGAACGGGGAATGGGCGTACCACCACTCCTCATCGGTCATCCCGGTGCTCCCCTCCGCCTGGGCCGCCTCCACGGCGCCCCGCGCGGCACCGGCGACGTAGCCGTCGACCAGTGTGATCACCGAGTCCATCTCGACGTCGTCAAGCCCGATGCCGTCGACCGCGCGCAGTTCGTAGTCGTACTTGGCGACGATGTTCGGCCCCAGAGGCGGACGGCTGGCCGAGACCTGCAACATCCACGGGTGCCGCTGGAAGAGGGCGAGATTCTCCCTGGCGATCAGCTCCAGCCTGCCGCGCCATCCCCCGGGGGCGTCCTCGGGCATGGCCACCTCGCCGCACACCGTGTCGAGCATGACGTCGAGCAGCTCGGCCTTGCCCGGCACGTAGGTGTAGAGCGACATCGTGCCGACGCCGAGCCGCTCGGCCACCTTGCGCATCGACAGCGCGGCGATCCCCTCGGCGTCGGCCACCTCGATGGCCGCCCGCACGATCAGGTCCACGCTCAGGTCAGGCTTGCCCTTCCTGCTCGCCCGCTCGCCCGTGCGCCACAAGATGGCCAGGCTGCGTGCCGGATCTCCCCTGCCCGTGTACTCCGTCATCGCCGCGCAGTCTATCCTCGCCGCTGTACCGTATGCTGTACGGTACAGCGTACGGAATCGAGTGGACGGAGGCTGTGAATGACGTTCGCAGTGGTCGCGGAAGGGCTGCGCAAGCGCTACGGCGGCACCTGGGCGGTCGACGGCTTCGACCTGGCCGTGCCCGAGGGCACGGTGTGCGGGCTGCTCGGCCCCAACGGCGCGGGCAAGACGACGGTCGTACGCATGCTGACCACGCTGCTCCGGCCCGACGGCGGCCGCGCCGCCGTGGCGGGTCACGACGTCGTACGGCAGGCCGCACAGGTCCGCTCGCGCATGGGACTGGTCGGGCAGAACGCCGCCGTCGACGAGGTCTTGAGCGCGCGGCAGAACCTGGTCATGTTCGGACGGCTTTCACATCTGGGTCTCGCCAGGGCCCGCTCCCGCGCCGATGAGCTGCTCGAGCGGTTCGACCTCGCGGAGACGGGCGGCAAGCCGGTCAAGCAGTTCTCCGGTGGCATGCGCCGCCGCCTCGACCTGGCGGTCAGCATGATCCTCTCCCCGCCGGTGCTGTTCCTCGACGAGCCCACGGCCGGCCTGGACCCGCGGGGACGCAACGAGGTGTGGGAGGCCGTGCGGGCGCTCGTCGCCACGGGCTGCACGGCGCTGCTCACCACGCAGTATCTGGAGGAGGCCGACCAGCTCGCCGACCGGATCTCCATCATGGACACGGGGAAGGTCATCGCCGAGGGGACGCCGGGAGAGCTCAAGTCGGCGCTGGGCGGCGACCGTGTCGAGGTGGTCCTCCACGACGCCGCCGACCTGCCCGCCGCGGCCGGCCTCGTCGAGCGGGCGACCGGCGCGGAGCCCTCGCTCGATCCGGACACCCGTCGCGTCGGTGCGCCCGTACGCGAGAAGGCGGCGGCCCTCGCCGAGCTCGCACGCCTGCTGGAGGCCGCCGGTCTGGCCGTGGAGGACATCGGCGTCCGCAGGCCCACCCTGGACGAGGTGTTCCTCCACCTGACCGGAGACGCCCGCGACCCGCGGAAGGAGGTGGCCGCATGACGACGGTCACCGCGGAGGTTCCGTACGGCCCGATCACGCGGCTGCGGTGGGCGGTCGCCGACGGCTGGACCATGACGCTGCGCATCCTCGCGCACTGGGCCCGCCAGCCCGGTCAGGTGGCCGTCGGCCTGCTGTTCCCCGTCATGATCGTGCTGATGTTCGGCTACCTGTTCGGCGGCGGCATGGCCGTACCCGGGGGCGGTGACTACCGGGAGTTCCTCATGCCCGGCATGTTCGCCATCAGCATGCTCTTCGGCATCGAGGCGACCTTCACCGCGGTCGCCGCCGACGCGGCCAAGGGCGTGACCGACAGGTTCCGGTCGATGCCGGTGGCCCGGTCCGCGGTCGTGGTCGGCCGGTGCGTGGCCGACATGCTCAACGCGGCGCTCGGCCTCGCCGTGCTGATCCTGTGCGGGCTCGCCGTCGGCTGGCGGTGGCACGACGGCTGGGGCAGGGCGGCCGCGGCGATCGGCCTCCTGTTGCTGCTGCGCCTGGCGTTCCTGTGGGTCGGCATCCACCTCGGGCTGGTCGTCGGCTCCCCCGACGCCGTCGTGGCCGTCCAGATCCTGGTGTGGCCGGTCGGCTTCCTGTCCAACGCGTTCGTGTGGACGGACACCATGCCCGGCTGGCTCGCGGCCGTCGCGGAGTGGAATCCGCTGGCCGCCACGGTCACCGCCGCCCGCGAACTGTTCGGCAACCCCACCGGCGGCGGGTCGTGGATCGCCGAGCACGCGACGCTGATGGCCGTGGTCTGGCCGCTGGCGCTGATCGCGATCTTCTTCCCGCTCGCCGTACGGCGCTACGCCCGGCTCGACCGCTGACAGAGCCGTCCCGTGCCGATGCCCGGCGGGCGTCGGCGCGCAGCGGTCGGGCGGGCGGCACGGCCCGCGCCGGGCATCGGTATATACAGATGATCTTTCTATTAACCGTCCCGGAAAGGCGGCCCGCCAAGTCCGACATATCACTTCATGGGAAACTTGAAGGGCGATGCCGACGGACATAGAGGTGATCCTCAATGACCGACCCGGTGAGCTGGCCCGATTGGGGGAGATCACCGGGGAGTCCGGCGTGAACGTGCTCGGCCTCGCGGCCGTGACGGGCGAGGGTAAGGGCGTGGTCCACATCCTCGTCGTCGACGAGGTGGCGGCCCGGTGCAGGGAAGCACTCGAATCCGCCGGAATGGGCGTGGTCGAGGTGCGCCCGGTCATGGTCGTCGACGTCGAGCACCGCCCCGGCACACTCGGCGAGCTGGCCAGGGAACTCGCCGAGGCCGGCGTCAACATCGACCTGGCCTACACGACCTTCGGCGGCGTGCGGCTCGTGATCGCCACCGACGATCTGGACGCCGCGTCCGCCGCACTCGACTGGCCGCCGGATCGTCCGGCGCCCGATCCCCCCAGCATCTGGGACCAGCCCGAGTGACCCCCGTGGGCTCGCGCCGTCCGCCGTGATCAAGAAGACCTCGCCTCACAGGAAACATCCAGAAAGAGCCGGGGAAGCCTTTTCCCGACCTGGACCCGGCACGCACGCGCTGGTTCAATGATCTCGCCGCGACACCATTCGTGATCTCTTGGTGATCGCCGGTGACGCCGCACGACCTCGGGCGTCGCACTCTTCGGAAGTCTGTACACGTCCGTGTCACCGATGTTTCCAGAGAGGCGTGCGCCCATGGTGTTGTGGGGACGCGACAAAGAGCGCGGCGCGCTGGACGCCCTGGTCGAGGCGGCGCACCAGGGCCTGAGCGGGGTGCTCGTCCTCCGCGGCGACGCCGGGATCGGCAAGACGGCGCTCCTCGACCACCTCGCCGAGTCGGCGCGGGACATCCGCGTCATCCGGGTGGCCGGCGTCGAGTCGGAGGCGGACTTCCCGTTCGCCGCCCTGCACCGGATCTTCGTCCCGTTCCTGCGACGCCAGAACAGGCTCTCCCCTTCCCAGCAGACGGCCCTGCTCGTCGCCTGCGGAGTGGCGGACGGCCCACCTCCCGACCGCTTCCTGGTCAGCCTCGCGGCCCTGTCCCTGCTCGCCGAGGTGGGTGAGTGCGGCCCGCTGTTGTGCTGCGTGGACGACGCGCAGTGGCTCGACGGCGAGTCGGTCGACGTCCTCGCCTTCATCGGCCGCCGGATGTACGCCGAGGGAATCGGCCTGGTGTTCGCCGTGCGCCCCGGCTTCGCGCCTCTGGAGGGCCTGCCGACCCTGGAGGTCGCCGGCCTGGAGGAGCGTCACGCGCTGGAACTGCTGCGATCGGTGGTGGACGGCCCCCTCGACGCCCGGGTCGCCGCACGGATCGTGGAGGAGACCGGAGGCAACCCGCTCGCCCTGACCGATCTGGGCAGAGAACTGTCCGCCGAGCAGCTCAAGGGCGGCCTCGCACTGCCCGAGCCGCTGCCCGTCGGAGGCCGCCTCGAGGCCCACTACCTGCGCCGCGTGCGCGCCCTGCCGCGGGCAGGCCAGACCTGGTTGCTCCTGGCGGCGGCCGAACCGGCAGGTGACCTGGTCTACATCACCGAGGCGGCCGCGCTGCTGGGCGTCACGCCCGACGCCTCCCATCCCGCCGAAGCCGTCCACCTGATCGCGTTGCGGCAGACCGCCGAGTTCCGGCACCCGCTGGTGCGCTCCGCGGTGTACGGCGGGGCCACCAGCGTGGAACGACGCCGCGTACACAGCGCGCTGGCGGCCGTCACCGACCGCCCGGAGCACGCGGACCGCCGCGCGTGGCATCTGGCCGCCGCCTCGATCGGGCCGGACGAAGCGGTCGCCACCGAGCTTGAGAAGGCCGCGGAGCGGGCGGCCGGACACGGCGGGTACGCCGCGCGCGCCACCTTCCTCGCCCGGGCCGCCGAGCTGACACCGGACGGCCACGCCCGCGCTGGACGGTCGCTGGCCGCGGCAGAGGCGGCCTTCGCCGCGGGGGCGCCGCTCCAGGCGCAGACGCTGCTGGACGGGCTCGACACCGTCCTGCTCGACGACATCGGCCGGGGCAGGGCGCTGATGGTGCGCGCCGGCGCCCTCATCGGGCTGGGCGCCGCCAGAGCGTTCGCGCAGGCGCCGCTGCTGGGCCTGAGCGCCGCGTCGGCCTTCGAGGAGCAGGCGCCGGAACTGGCCCGTGACGCCTTGCTGTACACCCTCGAGCGCGCCCTGTCCGCCGAGCATCTCCTCCGGGGCACGACACCGGCCGAGATCGCACGGGCCTGTGATGCCCTGCTGGCGCGCACAGGCGTGTCGGCCGCGCCCGACCTCGTTCTGCGTGCCTTCGCCACGCTGATCAACGACGGCTACGAGCGTGCCACACCGCACCTTCGGCTCGCGGTCGACGCGTTGCTGGACCCGGACACCCCAGACGAGCACGTGACGCGCGGATACAACACTGCCGTCACGTTCTGCATGCTGACGTGGGAATACAAGCAGCGCACCGCACTCGTCACGCGTGCGGCCGACATCGCCCGAAGGACCGGCGCCCTGTGGCACCTGGACTCGGCGTTGTTCTGCGCCTCGATGAACGAGACCATCTACGGCGATCTGGCGGCCGCCGACGCCCTGCTTGTGGAGGGCCACCAGGTGCGCTCGGCCATCGGCGCGACGGCCGACGTGTGGGAGATCTACCGGCATCCCGAGCTCCTCGCCTGGCACGCCGGCGACACCGGGCTCGCCACGACGCTGCGCGGTTCGGCGCGGGCGGCCACCACGCTCGGCCTCGGGGCGATGGAGTCGATCAACCGCATCGGCCTCGTCATCCTGGCTCTCGGCAGAGGCGACTACGCCGAAGCCTGCGCGACCGCACACCATCTCGTGGACACCGACGCTGTCGGGGTGCACTCCCGGGTGCTGCCCGATCTGGTCGAGTCGGCCGCCCGCTCCGGCGACCGCGTGCTCGCGACGTCGGCGCTGAAGACCCTGACGTCCCGCGCCACCGCGAGCGGCACGCCCTGGGCCCACGGCCTGCTGGCGCGTTCCGAGGCGATCCTCGCGCACGGCGACCACGCGGAACCGCTCTACCTCAAGGCGATCGACATCCTCGCCCCGACACGGGCCGCGCCGACCTGGCGCGCGCCCACCTGCTCTACGGGGAGTGGTTGCGGCGGCAGAGACGACGCAGGGACGCCCGCGACCGGCTCCGTACGGCCATGACGGCGTTCGAGGAGATGGGAGCGGCCGGATTCGCGGAAAGGGCCAGGAAGGAACTGCTCGCCACCGGGGAACAGGCCCGCCGGCGGTCCGCCGACGCGACGTCCGATCTCACTCCCCAGGAGATGACGATCGCCAAACTGGCCAGAGGCGGAGCCACCAACGCCGAAATCGCCGCTCACCTGTTCATCAGCACCAATACCGTCGACTACCACCTGCGGAAGATCTTCAGGAAGCTCGGCGTCGGCTCCCGGCGTCAGCTCGTCACGGCCCTGCCCGACTGAACGCGCTCACGACTACGCGCACCACGTGGTTCGAACCCCTGCCGTCTCGATCGACGATCAAGCCGTTGGAGCGACCGCCCCACGACAGGAGCGTGCATGGGATTCGTCACCGCCGTCCCCACGCCTCCCCTGCCGTGATGACGTCGTCGTCCGGCAGGACTTCGCCGCCTACGACGCCGATTTCTTCGGAAGGAACCGCCTCATGACAGCTCCGGACACCATCGTCCTGGTTCACGGCTTCTGGGTGACGCCCCGGTCGTGGGAACACTGGATCACCCATTACGAGAGCAAGGGCTACCGCGTCCTCGCGCCCGCCTACCCCGGCTTCGAGGTCGAGGTGGAGGCGCTGAACGCCGACCCCACGCCCATCGAGCAGGTCACCGTGCCGCAGATCATCGCGTCCCTGGAGAAGCTGATCGACGGTCTGGACACCAGGCCGATCATCATGGGGCACTCGGCGGGCGGCGTCTTCACCCAGATCCTGCTCGACCACGGGTACGGCGCGGCCGGGGTGGCGATCAACTCCGCGCCCACCGAAGGCGTGAAGGTGATCCCGCTCTCCCAGGTCAAGGCGACCTTCCCGGTGCTGAAGAACCCGGCCAACCGGCACAAGGCCGTCGGATTCACCTTCGAGCAGTGGCAGTACGCCTTCACCAACACCTTCCCCGAGGACGAGGCGCGGGCGACGTACGAGCGCTATCACATCCCCGCCTCGGGCAACATCTTCTGGGGCAGCGCGCTGGCCAACATCCATCCCGGCAAGGACGACAACTACGTCGACTACCACAACGCCGATCGGGCGCCGCTGCTGTTCATCTCCGGCGAGCTGGACCACCTCATGCCGCCCAAGATCCAGCAGTCGAACGCCAAGCACTACAAGGCGCCGGACACCGTCACCGAGATCAAGGAGTACGCGGGCATGGCCCACCTCCTCCCCGCGCAGAAGGGCTGGGAGGAAGTCGCCGACTACGCCCTGACCTGGGCGCTGAACAACGCGCGGTAGGACCGTACCGCCGGCCGGGGGGCGGCTCCCGCGAGGGCCGCTCCGTGCGCGCGGTAGGAGACGCGGGCCGATCGGACGACGGGAGTACTCTCCGTCTCCTCCTTGTGGCCGAGGGGAATCAGGGGCATGTCAGGGTCGCGCCCGATGTCCCCTGAATCCTGCTCGACAAGGCTTGATCTCGTGCTGGACGTCCTGCGAGACCAGAATCTCCTCATCGTCTGCGCCGCCCTGTTCGGTTTCCTCGTCCTCGACGGCATGCTGCTGATCGGTCTCGTCATCCCGGCCGACGCGCTCATCCTCCTGGCGGGCACCACGGCGGGCGGGCCGGCGGAGGTGGCGGCAGTGATCGCCTCAGGCGTGGCCGGATGTGTCACGGGCGCCTCCGCCGGCCATTTCCTCGGCCACCGGTACGGCTCCCGCCTGTTGCACGGCCGGTGGGGCTCCCGAATCGGCGACGACCGGTGGCGGCAGGCCCGCGACGTCCTCAACCGCAGCGGCCCGGCCCTCGCGTTGTCGTATTTCCTCCCGGTCATGGACTCGGTCATCCCGGTCCTGGCCGGGACGCTCGGCATGCCGTACCGGCGGTTCATCGTCTGGGTCGTCCTCGGCGGAACCGCATGGGTGTCGGCGGACACGATCGCGGGATACGCCGCGGCGGAGATCGGGAACGGCTATCTGCTGCTCATCGTCGCGGTCGTGCTGATCGGCGCGTCCGCCACCGTCCGGCTGCGCCGCTCCCGCCGTACGGAGGACGTCGAGACGCCTGAGACCGCCGACGCCGCATGATCACGCACGGTGTCTCCCCTGGTCATGGGGTGAATTCCCGAACCTGCGCATGATCACGGTTGGCGTTCGCCCTGATGGGAGGGCATCTCGCCGAACCTATGCATGATCACGGCCGAGGGGAGGGGGCGGGAGTGGGGTATCGCCGCTGAAACGCAACATCGGAGTAATAGATTAGAAACTTATAATCTATTAGGTTCCCTCTATGAGGCCGACAGAGTCGACGGACTCCCCATCCGCTGAACTGCCCGTGGAGATCGATCGTGCGTCACCGCTCCCCTACCACGAGCAGATCTACCGGCTGCTGCTCGACCTGATCGTCTCCGGACGCCTGGCACCCGGTCAGAAGCTGGTGCAGGAGAAGGAGTACGCGGCGCGCCTGGGAGTCAGCCTCGCCCCGGTGCGGCAGGCCATCCTGGCGCTCACCAAGGACGGCTATCTGACCAGGACCCGGGGACGCGGCACCTACGTCCGCGAGGTCAAGGTCGGCACCGACATCCAGTTGCTGTCCAGCTTCACCGCGACGCTCGCCGCGACCGGCCTGCCCGTCGCCATGCGCATCCTGGCCGCGGAGACCGTCCCGGCCTCCGAGCAGGTCGCCGCCGCACTGGGGCTGCCCGTCGGAGCCGAGGTCCTCCATCTGCGCAGGGTCGCGTTCCTGGCGAGCGAGCCCGTGGTGCTGCTGTCGGCGTCGTTACCGGTGTCGCTGTTCCCCGGCCTTCCCGACGCCGACCTCAGCGGCTCGCTCTACGACCTGCTGCGCGAGCGGCACGGGACGGTGATGACCTCCGCGCGCAACGTCATCGAGGTCGTCAGGGCGCTCCCCGAGCACGCCGGCCACCTGCAGGTCCCCGTCGGGGAGGCACTGCTCCGCATCGAGTCCGTCACCCGTGACCAGCACGGTACGGCGGTGGAGTTCTCCCGGGTCCTCTACCAGGCCGACCGGTTCAGGTTCGAGATCGAAAGTCGCCCCGAACACGGCGTCGGCTTCCATCCGTCCCCGGCACCCGCCGAGCAGGCGGCCCCCAGTACTCCCGCCACGACCACCGACTCCACCGACTCCACCCCCCACCTCCCATCCGGCCAGATCTCCCAAGCACACCAGACACCCCCGACGGCACCACGCGAGAGTCCGGCCGCACCGACGCTGCCTGGCTCCGCAGCTCCATAGCACCACCGCTCCGCAGAGAGAGGGGCCATCGCCGTGGCCATACCGAGTCAACTCCCAGCGTCGTCCTCTGACGGGCAGGCAGGCGTCTTCATCCGGAACGCCACCGGGCTGATCCGCGAGGTGTCGTTCTTCGACGCCTTCGTCATGAACACCTTCGGCATGAACGTCGCGGTCGGCGGCGTCTTCCTCTTCCTCCAGGCACAGACGGCGTTCTCCGGGGGCAACATGCTGCTCTCGGTCGTCATCGGCACCGTGCTCATGGCGTTCACGCTGCTGCGGGTATACGCGGAGTTCTCCGCCGCGATGCCGCGCTCCGGCGGGGACTACGTGTTCGTCAGCCGGACCCTGCACCCCATCCTCGGTTTCCTCCTCTCCTGGAGCCAGGGCCTCTGGATGATCTTCTTCTGGATCGGGTTCAACGCCTACTTCGCCCTGACCTTCGCGGTCCCCGCGGCGCTGGCCACCCTCTCCTCGGTCACCGGCCAGTCGGTGTGGCTCGACATGAGCAACGGCCTGCTCGCCAAGCACGACCTGCTCGGCATCACCACCCAGTGGTGGGTGCTCGGACTCGGCACGATCATCACGGTCGGCTTCGGCGTGCTCATCGTCCTGGGCGGCCAGCGCTACTGGCGGTGGCAGAAGGTCCTGTTCGCCGTCGCGGGGCTCAGCCTGCTCGTCTCCTTCGCCCTGCTGCTCTTCAGCGGCGGTCACATCTCCGCCGGCTGGAACGACTTCGCCGGCAGGAACCACGGCCTGACCTTCGACCAGATCATCCCCGCGGCCGAGAAGGCCGGTTACACCGGCAACGGCGCGTCGTTCAGCTTCAGCGACACCCTGCTCATGCTCCCGTGGGTGTTCTTCGTCGTCGGGTACGCCCAGGGTTCCGCGCAGATCGGCGGCGAGATCAAGCGCGCGTCCAAGACCCAGTACCGGGCCATGGTCGGCGGCGTCCTGATCAACGGCCTCGTCCTCGCCCTGATCACGATCGTGCTCACCGCGCACGTGAGCCCCAAGTGGCTGGGCAGCCTGGGATACCTGGCCAGTTCCGCCCCCGACACCCTCGGCCTGCCCGCCGGGCTGCCTCCGGGGTTCAACTTCCTCGCGGCCCTGCTCACCCACAACGTCGTCCTGCTCCTCCTGATCGGCATCGGCTTCGTGATCTGGGCGGTCATGGGCACCCCGTTGTCGATGATGCAGTCGACCAGGTACATGCTGGCCTGGTCCCTGGACCGGACGGTCCCGCAGCGGCTCGGCGACGTCAGCGAGCGTTTCCACACCCCGGTCAAGGCCATCGCCCTGTGCGTCGTCACCGGCGAGATCGCCCTGGTCGCGCTGGTCAACTGGTCCGACGCCAGCCTGCTCGGTGCCCTGCTGGCGCAGATCCTGGCGTTCATCATCGTGTCGCTGGCCGGAATGGTGTTCCCGTACCGGCTGCGCAACATCTGGGAGTCGGCCGGCGGCAAGCGCGTGCTCGGCGTCCCGACGGTCGCTCTGGCCGGGGCGGGAGGCGTCGTCGCCCTCGGCGCCCTGATGGTCATGTTCATCACCGACGACACGATCAACTCGACGTTCGCGGTCACGCGGCAGCTGTCCCTGTGGTTCATGATCGGCGTCGTCGTGATCGGAATCGTCTGGTACGCCGGCGCCCACCTGGTCAACAAGAGCCGGGGAGTCGACCTCGGCCTGGTCTACCGGGAGATCCCTCCGGAGTGACCCTCCGCCCGCGTCCCGGCCATCCCGCGATATCGAAGGAGCTGTTCAGATGCGTCCCATCCGTGCCGCCGGCCCGCGGCGAGTGCTGGTCATCGGCAACCTGACCATCGACGACGTCGTACGGTCCGACGGCACGGTGCGCATGGCGAGCCCGGGCGGCAACGTCGTGTACGCGGCGCTCGCGGCGCGGCTGTGGAACCCGGCAGTGGGGATCGTCACCCGGCGTGGCGACGATCTTCCCGCCGAGATCCTGACCACCCTCGAACGCCTGGATGTGGACACCTCGGGAGTGCGGACCGTGGACGGCCCCACGATCCGCAACTGGGTGATCTACGAGCAGGACGGGCGGCGGCACTGGATCTACCGCACGCCCGCGGAACGCTCGACGGAGGTGGCGGTCCGGCCGGAGGACATCCCCTCAGGCCCGCTGGGCGAAGCCTCGGTCGTGCACCTCGCGGCGATGCCGCTCGCCGCGGCCGCCGCCCTCGTCGAGCACATCAGGAACGAGGCCCCCGACGCCCTCATCACCCTCGACACCCACGAGGACTGGGTGGGCGACCCCGAGGCAGTGCTCGACCTGGCCGCCCGCGTCGACGTGTTCGTCCCGAGCCGGGAGGAGCTCGCCGGAGTGGCCGGCTACGACGACCCCGCCAAGGCCGCGGCCGGCCTGCGGCAGCGGGGGGTTCCCGCCGTGGTGGTGAAGCTCGGCTCCGACGGCGCGCTCGTCGACGCGGAGGGGCTGCCCGGCCAGGCGCGCGTCGGCGCCTACCCGGCCGATGTCGCGGACACCACCGGCGCCGGCGACACCTTCTGCGGTGCGCTGGCGGCCGCGCTCGCCGCGGGATTGCCCCTGCTCGACGCCGTACGGCGCGGCGCGGCGACCGCGGCCTGGGCCATCGCCGAGTTCGGGTCGCTCGCGCTGGCCGGACTCGACGCGGAGACGGCACGACGAAGGTTCGAGGCCCTCGAGCACGCCCCGGAGGCCTCGGCATCAGGTTCCGCGGCCATGCCGTACGACATCGACGTGATGCGCCGGGAGATCGACATGATCCCGGAAGTGATCGTCCAGCGGCTGGCCGACCCGGACGGGCAGTCGGAGCGGATCGCGCGCATCCTCACCGAACGCGGCATCGAACACCTCTTCCTGGTCGGCTGCGGCGACTCCCACTTCGCAGGTCTGGCCACGGCCCTGGCGTTCCAGCGGCACACCGCGATCTCCGCACGCGCCGTGCACGCCCTCGACTTCGCCCGCTACCAGGTGCGCTACCTGCCCGAACGCAGTGCCGTCATCTGCGTCTCGTTCTCCGGGAAGGTGGGCCGCACCACGGAGGCGGCGACGCAGGCCCGCCGCTTCGGGCACCTGTCCATCGCCCTGACCAACAACCAGACCGGCGCCCTGGCCGAGGCGGCCGAACTGGTGCTTCCCATCGGTGTGCCCACCCTGGGGTTCTCCCCCGGCACCAGCACCTACCTCGGCATGGTCGCCACCCTCGACGACCTGGCGCTGCGCTGGGCCGCCGCCCGGGGACGCGACACCGCGGCCGCGCGCGACGCGCTCCTCGCGATCCCACGGCTGGCCGAGCAGACCCTGCGCGCCAACGCCGGGCCCGCGGAGAAGGCGGCCCGCTCCCTCGCGGGGCAGAGCTGGATCACCTTCCTCGGCGGGGGTCCGAACGAGTCGTCGGCCAAGTTCGGCGCGGCCAAGCTGTTCGAAGGCCCCCAGGTCCTCGGAGTGAGCACGAACATCGAGGAATGGGCGCACGAGGAGTACTTCGTCAGCTCCGCAGGCACCCCCGTGGTCATGGTGGCGCCCTCAGGAGCATCGGCCGACCGGGCCGCGGAGATCCTGAGCGAACTCGACTTCATCGGAGCCTTCCCGATCGTCGTCAGCGACGTCGCCCCCCGAGTGCCCGCGCTGCACCTGCCCCTCGCCGCCGCCGTGCCGGAGGAGTTCTCGCCCCTGCTCGCCGCGCTCCCGTTGAGCCTCCTCGGATTCCATCTCGCCGAGACCCTGGGCAAGAAGAGCTACAACTTCCCCAGCGAAGCGGCGAAGTCCGAGCATTACGACACGATCCACCGCATCGTGATTGGAGAGCCGGCATGACCACCGCTGGGCCGTCTTCCGCATCCCCTCCGGGCGCACCCCTCGCCGACATCGAGGCCGAGGCGGCCCGCCTCATCTCCGCCTTCGCCACGCGCGGCCTGGCCGTACGGCTCGTCGGCGGTCTCGCGGTCGCCCGGCACCGGCACCGCGACGTCCCCGCCACGCTGCGCCGCACCTACGGCGACATCGACCTGGTGATCCACCCGAAAGAGGGCAAGGCGTTCAAGTCGGCCATGGTGGACCTCGGCTACGCGCCCAACGTGCGCTTCAACAACATGCGCGGCGACCGGCGGATGTTGTTCACCGACGAGCCGAACGCCCGCAAACTCGACGTCTTCGTCGGCGGCTTCCAGATGTGCCACAGCATGGACCTGGCCGGACGCCTGTCCCTGCATCCGGAGACCCTCTCGCCCGCCGACCTGCTCCTGACCAAACTGCAGATCGTGGAGGTCAATCGCAAGGACCTGACCGACGCCCTCACGATCCTGCTGACCCACGAGGTCGCACCCTCCGACGTCCGAGGCGCCGACCCCGACCACGTCAGCTCCGACCGGCTCATCGATGTGACCAGCGGCGACTGGGGCTGGTACACGACCGTCACCGACAACCTCGCCCGCCTGCCCGAACTCGCCGCGGAACTCCTGCCGGAGCCGGAGGCGACGGTCGTCACCGACCGGGCGCGCGGGATCGCCGACACCCTGTCCGCCGCCCCGAAGTCGCTCAAGTGGCGAGCCCGCAACACCGTGGGCCGTCGTATGACCTGGTATGACCTCCCCGACGAGATCGGAGGGCCGATCGATGCGCAGCCATGACATCAAGATCTTCTTCGCCACCGACATCCATGGATCCGACCGCTGCTTCCGCAAGTTCGTCAACGCCGGCAAGTTCTACGGCGCCGACGTGCTCATCATGGGCGGGGACATCACCGGCAAGATGCTCGTCCCGATCGTGGAGGCCGCGGGCGGACGGTACCGGTCCCACGTGTTCGGCCGAGACCGCGAGGTGGAAGCCGAGGAACTTCCCGCCCTGCGCAAGCTGATCGCCGACGGCGGCCTCTACGCCTACGACACCACACCCGATGAGATCGCCGAGTTCCGCGAGCGGCCCGAACTCGTCGAGGAGACCTTCCGCAAGCGCATGCACGCGACGCTGACGGCCTGGATGTCCCTCGCAGAGGAACGCCTGGCCGGGACCGGCATCATGTGCCTGCTCGCCCCCGGCAACGACGACCCGTTCTTCATCGACGACGTGCTCCGGTCCTCCACCATGCTGATCAACCCCGAGGGACAACTGGTCGAGCTGCCCGGAGGATTCACGATGATCTCCGTCGGCTACTCCAACCCGACGCCGTGGGCCTCCCCCCGGGAACTGCCGGAAGACCAGCTCGCCGAGCGCATCGACCGCGAGGCCGCCAAGGTCGCCGACACCTCCAAGGCGATCTTCAACCTGCACGTGCCGCCCAAGGACACCCCGATCGACCAGGCCATGGCACTGGACGAGGAGTTCCGCCCCGTGCTGAAGTCCGGCAGCCCGGTGATCACCGGAGTCGGCTCGTCGGCCGTCCGCGACGCGATGGCGACCTACCAGCCCCTCCTCGGCCTGCACGGGCACATCCACGAGTCCCGGGGCGAGGCTGCGATCGGCAGGTCCCGCTCGATCAACCCCGGCAGCGAGTACTCCGAGGGCGTCCTGCGCGGCGCACTGATCAGCCTGTCGACCAGGAAGGGCGTCCGTGGGTACCAGCTCGTCGCCGGATGACGCCCCCACGGCGCCGTCGCCGGTCGTGGCCGTCATCGGTTCCGCGCGCATCGAGGAACCCGACCCGGCCTGGCAGGAGGCCCTCACACTCGGCACCGCGCTCGGCGCACGCGGCTGGACGGTCATGACCGGCGGGTACGGCGGCCTCATGGGCGCGACCGCACGCGGCGCCCACGAGGCCGGCGCCACCGTGATCGGGCTGCCCATGCGCGGCTGGGCGACGCTGACCCCGAGCCCGTGGTGCACCGAGCTGCGCTGGGCCGGCGACTACTCCGACAGGCTGCGCCATCTACTCACCGCCGACGCGGTCGTCGCCCTGCCCGGAGGGATCGGCACACTCGCCGAGGCCGCCGTCGTCTGGTCGGCCCTGCAGACCGAGCCCGGCGCGGCCCGGCTGGTCCTGCTCGGACCGCGATGGCGCAGGCTGCGCGAGGCCTTCGCCGCCGACCTGGTCATCGGCCCCGACGACCTCGGCCTGGCGCCCGTGGCCGGCGATGTCACCGAGGCGGTCTCCCTGCTGGACGCCGCGCTGGCCTCCGGACCCGCCACCGCGCTGGGCCCCCGTGGCTGACCTGCCCGCACCCTCCCCTGAGGCGGCGCCCGACCTCGTGATCCGGGCCGCACGGGCGGTCACCCCCGATGGAGAGGTCCCGGCCGTCGTGACCGTCCGGGCCGGCCGGATCGTGACGGTCGAACCGTACGTGACGGACGCACCGCCCGGCGGCTTCGCGGAGGTCGTCGACCTCGGCCCCGACGTGGTGCTGCTCCCCGGGCTGGTCGACACGCACGTGCACGTCAACGAACCCGGCCACTCCGACTGGGAGGGCTTCGCCAGCGCCACCCTGGCCGCCGCGGCCGGCGGCATCACCACCCTCGTCGACATGCCGGTCGACAGCGTCCCCGCGACCGTCGGCGTCGCGGCCCTCACCGCCAAGCGGGCCGCCGCCACCGGCCGATGCCACGTCGACGTCGGCTTCTGGGCCGGAGTCACCCCCGGCAACACCGCGGAACTCGCCGCGCTCCACCACGCGGGCGTGCTGGGCTTCAAATGTTTCCTGGCGGACACCGGCGCCCCCGATCTCCCGCCGCTGTCGCCCGACCAGCTCACCTCGGCGATGCGGACGCTGCGCGACTTCGACGGCCTGCTCCTCGTCCACGCCGAGAGCGACGCCGAGCTCACCGTCAGCCCGCCCGCGCACGGGCGCCGCTACGAGGACTTCCTCGCCTCACGACCCGGCCGAGTCGAGGACACCGCCGTGGCCGCGGTCGTCGACGCCGCACGACGAACCGGAGCACGCGCCCACATCGTCCACCTGTCCAGCGCCACCGCGCTGCCGCTGATCGCCGCCGCTCGGCGCGACGGAATCAGAATCACCGTCGAGACGTGCCCCCACTACCTGGCGCTGACCGCGGAGGAGATCCCCGACGGCGCCACCGAGTATGCGTGCTGCCCGCCGATCAGGGACACCGCCAACCGCGACCTTCTCTGGGCGGCGCTGCGCGACGGCACCCTCGACCTCGTCGTCTCCGACCACTCCCCCTGCGCCGCCGGGCTCAAGCACCTCGACACCGGGGACTTCGGCGCCGCCTGGGGAGGCATCTCCTCCCTCCAACTCGCCCTGCCCGTCGTGTGGACCGAGGCCCGCGGGCGCGGGATCCCCTTGACCGAGGTCACCCGGTGGATGAGCGAACGCCCGGCACGCCTCGCGGGCCTCACCGCCAAAGGCCGGATCGCCCCCGGCCACGACGCCGACCTGTGCGCCTTCGCCCCCGACGAGCAGTGGACGGTCCACCCGGACGACCTGCACCACCGGCAGCCCGTCACCCCCTACACCGGCCGCCGCCTCCACGGAGTCGTCCGCCGCACCTGGCTGCGCGGACGCGACATCGACCCGCTCCGCCCCGCCGGACGACTGCTGACCCCTACGGCCGACCGCCTGGAGGACACCCCGTGAAGATCCTCGTCGTCAACCCCAACACCTCGGCGTCGACGACCCGCGCCATCAAGGAGACCGCCCTGCGCGCGGCCTCACCGGGCACCGAGATCCTCGCCGTGCAGCCGGCCTACGGGGCCGACGCCATCGACTCCGCGATGGAGAGCTACCTGTCCGCGGTCGCCGTGATGGACCGCGTCCTGAGCGTCGCCGAGCCGTACGACGCCGTGGTGATGGCCGGGTTCGGCGAGCACGGGCGAGAAGGCCTGCAGGAGATCGTCGACGTCCCCGTCCTCGACATCGCCGAGAGCTCCGCCCACGTGGCCCAGATGATCGGCCGCAGCTACTCGGTCGTCACCACACTGCAGCGGTCGGTCGGCGCCATCGAGGACCGGCTGCGGCTCGCCGGCCTGGCCGACCGCTGCGCCTCCGTCCGCGCCTGCGGCCTGTCCACCTCGGACGTCGACCGCGACCCGGCCGCCGCCATGGAGGCCATCGTCGCCGAGGCCTCCATCGCTGTACGGTCCGACCACGCCGAGGTCGTCTGCCTCGGCTGCGGCGGCATGGCCGGCCTGGACGAGGCCATCTCCGCACGCCTCGGAGTGCCGGTCGTCGACGGCGTCGCCGCGGGCGTGCGCCTGGCCGAGGCGGTGGTGGGACTCGGCCTGCGCACCAGCAAGGTCTGCACCTACGCCCGCCCGGAACCCAAGGAGATCACCGGGTGGCCGATCTCCTGGATCCTCGGCGGCGACGTCGGCACGGAGGCCTGATGAACACCTTCGCGCCCGCAAGCGCCGACCTCGCGTCCCGCTGGCTCGGTGGCAGCGTGATCTCCGCCAGCGACGAGTCGTTCGGCTTCAAGGAGAACCTGCTGGTCCCGGCCGCCGCCGACTTCACCCCCGGCCGCTACGACCACCGGGGTGAGATCGTCGACGGCTGGGAGACCCGGCGCAGACGCGGCGAACCCGGACACGACTGGGCCGTCGTCCGGCTCGGCGCGCCCGGCGTGATCACCCGGATCGACGTGGACACCAGCTTCTTCACCGGCAACTTCCCGCCGACCTGCCAGGTCGAGGCGTGCGGGCTCGAGGGCTATCCCGCACCCGCCGAACTCGCCGCCGCGGACTGGGCCGAGATCGTGCCGGTCAGCCCCCTCAGGGGAGACAGCCACAACCTCTTCACCGTGACCGACCTCCGCAGGTTCACCCATGTCCGCCTGTCGATCCACCCCGACGGAGGAGTCGCCCGGCTCCGCGTCCACGGCGTGGTGGTCCCCGACCCCCGGCGATGGGACGGTCTCACCATCGATCTGGCGGCGCAGGAACACGGCGGACTCGTGGTGGCCGCGAGCGACGACTTCTACAGCTCTGCCGAGGTGCTCAACCGCCCCGACCGCGCCCGCACGATGGGCGAAGGCTGGGAGACCAGCCGCCGCCGCGACGACGGCCACGACTTCGCCGTCATCAACCTCGCGGCGACCGGCCGACTCCGCCAGATCGAGATCGACACCAGCCACTTCAAGTACAACGCCTCCGCGGAGGTCGAACTGCACGGCTGCGTGCTCGGCGACGGCACGCCGCCTCCCCCGGCCGACTCCTCCTCGTGGTTCCGGCTGCTGCCGCGCACCGCCGTACGGCCGGACACGCGGCACCTGTTCACGCTCGACCGGCCCAGCGCCCCGGTGACCGCCGTGCGGATCGACGCCTATCCCGACGGGGGCATCTCACGAGTCCGGCTCGTCGGAGCACCGGAGCCGGGCGCCCGCCGCAGCGCGGGACTGCGCTGGTTCGGCCTGCTCCCCGACAGCCAGGCCGCGGCCTGCCTGACCGGCGCCGGCGTCTCCCCAGAAGACGTCTCCGCGGTGCTGGCCGCCCGGCCACTCGGCGAGGACCTCTCCGCGGTGCCGGCGGGCCTCGCCGTGACGGTCCTCACCGAGTGGATCGACGGCCGGCCGTAGGCGCGTTCGTCGGGACTTCGTGCCGCCCCGCGCCCGACCTCGTGGACCGCCCTCTCAGCGGACCCCCAGCCAATAGAAGACGAAGACGAGAGCCCATAGCGCAATAATGGCCATTGGCAGGCCAGGCATTACTTGAACTGCCGTCCGTCGAACCCGGATCAACCGCCTAGGTGCCAAGCCGACGAAGAGCCCCACTACCAGCCAAACAAGGGGAGTGGCAAGCCATCCGAAGCTACCTATGGTTAGCCACATACCCATTGGGCCACATGCAGTGGCCCAGGATTTCCTGTACAGATCAAAATCACACCCATGCATGACCTGCCCGCTCACCATGGCACCGGCGACGAAGGCCGCGACCCACGCCATGATCGCGGTAAGCATCGCCCGGGAAACCCGCACCTCCGGTCGCGAGGACTCCGCACCCGCGACCGTTGAGTCGGTCGAAACATCAGCCATGATCGGCATCGTACGTTCGCCTCGATCGTCAGCGAGTCGAGGGCAGAGATGGCCGGGGCTCTTTGGGGGCGCACGGCTTCATAAAGTGCCGGCAAGCGATGACAACGAACGGAAACGTTTTCCAGGCCGCTTGTGGTTCAGAGCGAATCCGTGCAGGTAGAGAGCGTGCGCAATCTGAACCCGGCCTACGGTCCGACTCGATCCCCGTCTCCCAATCGCTGCGTCGGCCCCCGGTCCTTCCCCCGTAGTTGAAGGAGGGTATCCGCAAACGAATTCACCAGTAGGAGGCCGGACATGATTCCCAAGATTATGAGCCAGTACGACCAAGGCATGTTTGCGAACACAGGGCTGAACGCTATGCCAGCGGCCAACCACCCGAACATGACCAGCGCGAGACCACGCGCAATCCTAAGGCGAAGAGATCGCGGAGGCTGCATGCCGCACACTCTCCCACGAGCGGAGGTCCTCCCGCCAGATCACCTCCGCGCACACTGGTCCCCGCCTGAGTGACGAACTGTGTGACAACGCCGATGGATGACCATGGACACTCGCGGACGACAGCAGTCGGTTCCCACCGACGAATACTCGACGTGGTCGGCTCAAACCAGTAGTGCCGTTACCTGATAAGGAAGCCGTCCCCACCGCCAGGCTTGGCCCTCCGACGCCGGCCTGCTGCCGCTACGCGGTGGGTCGGCAGCCCACAGACGAGAGATCCGGGCAAGGGCAAGCGCTGCGATTCCAGAAACGAGGTGTTAGTGCGTGATCACGATAATGATTCAAGAGGTCGGCATTGAGGATGAACCCCCTTTATTGTTGGTGGGAATGGCCGAATCTTCCGAAGACGAGGGGCGAGACTTCGTCTTCCAGTGTGATCTCCGACGCAACGACTATCAGGAAAATAGCAACTGGCCGGAAGGAGAGTCTTACTGTGTCGCAAACGAAAGTGGACTCACCAATTATGGTGCAGTGCGTGAAGTCGAGCTTAAGAATGACTCTCTTCGCGTGGTCTTCACTGACGCAGCCGTACAGGGCCTGAGATTGGACGATTCCGAATACGAGTTTCGCATCGACTCTGACGGTTTCCATCCACAGGAGTTTCGCCGATATCTGCGCAAGGTTCTTACATGTGGAAGGCCGGAGTATCACCCTCGGCTTCTTGGGTTATAGGTCGGCGACGCCACTGAATGCAGTGTCCGCTCAGGAGCCGACGGCCACTTCTCCAATGCTGTGACGATCTCCGCCAACTGGGTCTCGAAGGTCGCCGGGTCGGCCTCGACGTTTTCAATGGTGCGCCACAAGTCGACGAGTCGGTCTTCCAACTCGCCTCGCTCGATGAGCTTGTCAGCGAGCGAAAGGCCGTCCAGAGAAGGCTTCGCTACTTCGCGTGCCCAACGATTTCCGGCCGCGTCCGCAGTGATCCCTCGCCCCGCAAGTTCCACGGCTGTGAACCGAACCCTGGGATGAGCCGCTACCGCGAGGAACACGCCCAGGGACACTGAGTTCCGCACGGCCATTCCGTGCGCGGGCATTCCACCATGGGGGCTGTTGACGACCAAGGGGGCTGAGCCTTCTGCGAGGTAAGCATGGTCGGGGTAGAAGTCGATGTGGAGATGGCCGCCATCATTGCTTTCTGCTAAGGCCAGGATGTTGTCAGCGAGAAGCTTGAGAGCGCCGCGCGCACCGGCAATGGACAGGGATCGACTCTCAGGGACGGCGGCAACAAGGACTGATTGACCATCCACCGTGTCGACGCGCACGTCTGTGAGCACGGTCTGGCCGACCACGGTGTCGGGAGCGATCTCGGCGGCCATCGAGCCCGAACCACGGGTCAACAGCTCGGCGAGGTGCCTGAGGGCGGCACGATCGGCAGACAAGTCGATCTCGCCGGTTGAGGTGAAAAATAGGATCTTCATACTGCCCCCAGGGCCCGCAGGCCGACTCGTCCGGTGCTCACTGAAGTCTCAGGGTGATGAACGGGTCGTCGTCTTCCGGTGGAAGGTAGCGGGACACCTCCACGAACCCGTGGGACAGCGCGAACCGCAACCCGTCCACGTTGGACGCCAGAACTATGGTCTCGATCGTCCTGGCGCCCGACGCCCGGGCGTGCGCCATCTCCCGCGCGAAGAACTCCTCCCCGTACCCGTTTCGCCGATGAGCGGGAAGCACCCGGACGATCACCGTGGCGGTCGCCGAGTCGCCCACCGGGGGACGCACGGTCGCGCAGCCGACGAGCACGTCGTCGAGATACGCCACCTCCAGGCGGTTGCGCACGACCCGCTCACGCACGTCGTCGGGCGACAGGGGGTCGGTCGGAATGATCGCGTTGTGGACGTGCCGCCAGTCTTCGAGCGTGGCGTCGCCCACCGGTTCGATGCGGAGGAGAGGCATCGCGACACTCAACGGCATCGGCCATTGGAACGTCAACCGCTTAATCACCCAGTACCCCTACAAACCGCGCAATTCGGGTGATCTTTTGCCCTCGACTTCCGTACACTCCGGCGCGTGAAAACTGATTCCGAGCTGAGCATCGACCTCGCTCAGGACGCCGCCGCGGTCCGCGACGCGGTGGCCGCCGCACGCGCCGGACTGGTCCAGCGAGAGCTGATCGCCGAGTTGGTCGCGCTGTGCGCTGTGGCGGGCGAACATCTGCTCGTGATCGGCGCACCCGGCACGGCCAAGTCGGAAGCCGTCCGCCGCGTCGCCGGAAGTCTCGGCGGCAGATACTTCGAGTACCTGCTCGGGCGTTTCACCGAGCCCAACGAGGTGTTCGGACCCGTGGACCTGCGCCGCCTGCGCGACGGCGTGGTGGAAATCGAGACGGCCGGCATGTTGCCCGAGGCGGACGTCGCCTTCCTCGACGAGGTCTTCCTCGGCTCGACCGCCATCCTGAACACCTTGCTGGGCATTCTCAACGAACGGGTCTTCCGGCGCGGCCGCACCGCCCTCTCCTCACCGCTCAGAGTCTGCGTCGGCGCGGCCAACGCCCTGCCCGACGACCCCTCCCTGGCGGCGTTCGCCGACAGGTTCCTCGCCAGGCTCTTCATCGAACCGGTCCCCGACGCGCGGCTCGAGGAACTCCTGGAGGCAGGCTGGCGACTGCCCGACACGGTCGAGCACGAACCCGCCGGGCTGATGGATGCGGTGGACCGCCTGGCCACCGCCGCACGGGGATGCGAGATGTCGCCGGTCCAGCCTCTCATCGGCACCGCCGTCCGGCGGCTCCGCGCCGCGGGCATCCACATCACCGACCGGAGAGCGGTCCGCGTCCAGCGACTGGTCGCGGCGGCGGCGATCCTGGACGGGCGGTCCGCCGCCTCCGCGGCCGACCTCTGGGTGCTGCCTCTGATCGTCCCGACCGCGGACACACAGGCCGCCGCCCGGGAGACACTCGCCGACCTGATGGAGAAGTCCGACAACCACAACCTGGCCCACGCCGCCGAGGAGTTCTCCCGCGGCGCGCAGGCACGTGCCACCCGTCTCGCGGAGACCGGCCACACCTTGCTCACCGAACTGGACGCGACACGACCCGACCGTGACCAGCGTCTCCGCGTCGAGGCGACGCTTCGAGAGATCGACGCCTGGTTCGCGACCGACGACCTCGCCGAGCCGCTCAGGTCGGTCAGGGCACGACTGGTCGCCGCGGTGAGCCCGTGACCCTGCGGTTCGCCCTGGAATGGGTGCCACGCGAGCCGCCTCTGCCCGCCGTGGCGGTGGCCGGTTCCGGTCCGGTCGCGGCCGCCCTCGCGGCGTCGGCCCGTTCCCGGGTCCTCGAAGGCGCGGAGTTACGCGTCGCGGCGGCCGACGACTGGATCCTCGTCCTGGGCGACGGCGACGACCTGCCCTGGGCCGACGGCGCCCACTACCTGGGCCTCGACGCCGGACTGCTCGTGCCGACCACGCGGACGCCTGTTCCCCGGGCCGAACTGTGGCGCGACCACCTCGTGGGCGGCCGCCCGAGCGGCGGGATCGCGGCGCTCATGCCGGACCAGGCCCTGGTCACGGACATGCCGTTGCGGCCCGCCGACCCCGCCTGGCTGGAGGGGAGATGAGACTCCCCTCCGGGCTGGGCCCGTGGTCGGAATCGTTGTCCTCCCTCACCCCCGAACTCGCCCTGGCACTAGGGCCACTGGTCCGAGGCGTCGACCGGCTCGTCTCCGGCCAGAATCCGGCCCGGCCAGGACCGGGCACCCTCAACGGATTCGAAGGGGTGACCACACACGGCCACCCCGAGCTCATGCTCGTGTCCGAATGGCTTCTCGCCGACGAGGCGCCCGACGAGTTCCTCCGCCGCGCCGCCCAGCGAGAACTCCTCCACCTGGCCCCCGCCGTCCACACTCCGACGGCCAGAGGCCGCGTGGCCGTGCTCGCCGACACCGGCCCCGCCCAAGCGGGAGCCGGACGCCTGGTCCAGCTCGCCTGCATGATCGTCCTCCATCGCCGCGCCGCGACGCTGGGAACAGAGCTCGCGGTCGGAATCCTCGGTCGCACACCTGGCGACTGGCACACCGGGGACCTGCCCGAGCTGCTCAAGACCTGGCTGGACAGCCGTGGTCCGGCGGACTCCGACGCCGACGACGTCTCCGCCTGGACCCGTGACATCGCCCACGGCGACGACGTCTGGATCCTGACCGGCCCCCGCCTGTCCGCGAAACTCCATGGACGGCGCCGCGTGGTCAGCAGCCGTGAATCGGCCTGGGGAGAGCATGGGGCCACTCACGTGCGTGTCACCTGCGACGACAGCGGCGCCGAACTCGCCCTGCCACCCGGCCCGATCGCGGTGCGGGCGCTGAGAGGCCGTGAGTTCAGGCGCGAGCCTGCCCCGGGCAGGCGCGAGTCTGCCCCGGCCGGAACCCCGGAAGTCCCCGGGACGCTCCGGTTCCCCATCTTCCCGAGCTCGGCATGGCGGATCCTGGCACGCGGCGCGACCTCGGCCGAACTCGTCTCCATCCACGTGCCCCAGACCCCTGGGCGAGGCCCCGTCCGGAAACGCCTGCACCGTCTCGAAGGGCCGGTCCTGGCCGCCTCCGCCCTCGGCAAACGCATCGTCGCCGTCATCGAGAGCGACGGCCGGCTGCGCGTCCAGGTGATCGGGCACCCGCTGGGCAGGGTCGCGTCCATGTCCGTCCCCGTCGAAGCCGCCGGGCTCGACATGGACGACGTGCACCAGATCTGTGCGGAAGGACTCGTCCCCCTCTACTACCAGTCCGGGGATGTGATCTGCCCCCTCCGCGACGGCCGCTGGTGGAGACTCGCCCAGGACGGCGGAGCCGTCCGGACGGATCTTGTCACCGTCGGGCCGGCGACGAGCGAACAATTCGACCAGCCCCACCACGTCACTCACGGACCCCACGGCAAGCACGTGTCCATCCCACGGCTCTGGGCGCCGATCGAGCCCCAGGACGACACCGTCATCCTGGGCGGCGGCGGATACGCCCGATCGGCCGACGCCCGCACGTGGCATGTCGTCCACCCGAACGGCTCGCGGGCGATCATCACGATCGAACCGCGATCCCACGTCCTCGGACTCGTCTTCGACGGACGCGAACCGGTTCTGGTGACCTCAGGACCAGGCGGAGTCCTTCTGCGCCTGGTACGCCGGTCGGGCACGGTGACGCTCACCGGCTGGTCCGGGTCGCCGGCGCCGCCCGTGATCCACCCGACCCTGCCGTTGATCGCCGCACTCGACGACACCGGACGGCTCAAGGCGGGCAACCTCGTCACCGGCAAGATCCTCCTTCACACGGCGGCAGGTGCATGAACCACCAGGACGGATTCCGCGGCAGGGTCGGCGCGGCGGGCTTCATCATCGACGCCCCCGTGCTCGGCGAAGCCGAAGCACGCAGCCGCGTCATCGCCCACTGGCGCGACGGCGCGGAACTGCGCGTACTGCCTGACGGGCGCTGGTTGCTCAGACTCGCGACCCCCCTCGACGTGCGTGCGGAGACCGCGCCCGGCCTCCCGGTCCGCGCCGTCGCCGGAGGCCTCGTCACACCCGGCGCGTACGGCACCCGCCCCGGCGAGATCACCTGGCTGCACGCGGGGACGGCACGGACCGGCCACGTGGAGAGCCTGCCCGTTCTCCGCCCCGCCGAGTGGCTGGACTCGACAGGACTGACGATCACCGAGCTCGGGCCCGTCCAGGCCCCCGAGCCACCGGTGTCCCCGATCGAGCGGCTCGACGAGATCAAAGCACCGGACCTGCGCGTGGCCGCCAGGATCGGACGGCCATCCGGTCGAACCGGACGGGTGGCGGCGGAACTGCGCGAGGGTGCGCCCACGACGAGCTCACACGGGGGCCTGGCCGGCTGCCTCACCCTCCTCATCGTCCTGATCCCGGCCGTCACGGTGGTGGTGGCGACCGTGTTCCTGTTCGGAGCCTTGTTCCACGACACCGGACTGCACCTGAGTCCCATCGGCGTCGCAGCGATCGCGGTGATCCTCTACCGGCTCGGCAGACACCGCCGCCGCCCCGTGCGCGGCCGGGCAGGCTCGACCGCCGGGCGGCCGGGCGAACGGCATGACGGACCAGGCCGGCGCCGCCGGCATCTCCTCCGCCGTGCTCTGACCTGGTTGACCGTCCGAACGCCCGCCATGCCGATCGTGCGACGCCGGCACGAGCGATACCTCCATGCGCTCACGCGCGCGTTCGAGCAGAGCCGATGGGACGACGCACTGCGCGAGGCGATCGCATTGGGCGGCGCCGGCGGTCAGCAGGGCCTGCTGACCCTGCGACTTCCCCCACGCCGGAATTCGCTCCGCCCGACCCCGACCGCCGGTTCCGGATCGGCGTCTGTGCCCTACGGACCGACGGTCTACGGGCACCTTCACGATCTCTACCGATCCGCCGCGGCGAACCTGGAGAAGGAAGGCCGTATCGAGGAGGCCGCGTTCACACTCGCGGACCTTCTCGACGTACCCGGCGAAGCCGTCGAACTTCTCGAACGCCACAAGAAATGGCAGATGGCCGCCGAACTGGCCGAGGGGCGCGCGCTGTCACCGGATCTCACGGTGCGGCTGTGGTGGCGGGCCGGCGACCGGGACCGGGCCGTCGACATCGCCCGATCCCGCGGCGCGTTCGCCTCCGGGATCACCCTTCTCGCGCGTGTCGACGCCGCCGCAGCCCGGGATCTGCGCCGGGCCTGGGTTCTCGACAGGCAGGCGGCCGGAGACCACATCGGCGCCGTCGAGGCGGCCTGGCCCGAGGAGTCCCTGCGGCCGTTGGCCCTCGCAGATATCCAGGCGGGCCTCGCGCTGGGCGGCCCGGACGCAGCGCACCTGTTCGCCCACCTTGTCGCGCAATGGCCGGGCGACGCCGCACGCAGTACGGCGCAGGCGTTGCTGGACGGAGACGACGCGGACGGCATGGTGGCCAGATCGAGGTTCGGCCTGGCGTTCGCGTCCCTGCGGAGCACCGATCCGGCAGCCGACCGCCACCTGGCCACCGCCGGCCTGAGGGCACTCGTCCGGGACGAGGGCTGGTCTCTCGACGGCCGCACTCTCGACCGCGTGACACAGGCCCTGTCCGACCGGGCGGATCCCCTCGCCGCGGCGGACCTTCCCAGGCCCACGCGGCGCCGCCCGTCGCAGAGCGAACCACCGGTCGTCGCCGCGGCCTCCCCCGGTACGGTCACCGTCTTCGACGCAGCCGTCCTGGGCGGCGGCGCGGCCCTGGTCGCCTGCGGAGACGCGGGCACACTCCTGCTCACCGGGGACGGCCGGGTCCGGGCACGCTGGGACATCCCGGCACATCAACTGGTCGTCGCCGACCACGGTGGCACCGCTCTTCTCGTGACCCGCCGCGAGTCCGTCAGCGACGTGCACCGGCTCGACCTCGTCACCCGCAAGGTCCGTCACTGGGCCACTCTGCGCGTCCAACTGGTCCTGCCGTCCTATGACGGCGGGTTGCTGACGGCTGTGCAGGAGAACGGCATCGTCGTGCTCGACACCCTCTCCGACCTTCCTCGGGTGGTCTGGCGGGAGATGTGGGAGGCCGACGCGATCCTTTCCATCAGTCGCACGCCGTCGACAGTCACAGCTCTGGGTCTGATCCCCGTGACGGACCCGGGAGCCGGTCAGCTTCTGCAGGCATGGACATGGGACCTGCCCACGTGGACGCTGCGCGGCCGGCCGGTCGTGGAATCCGGCGTGGCGCCCGGAATGCGGGTGCTCGCCTCAGGCCGTGTTCTGAGCCCCGATCTCCAGGACGACCCCGTGATCTCGACGGACGGCGACCTCTACTCGACCGCCTCGGGAGGGACCGTCAGCGTGCGCGGCCCGTCGGGAGACGCGATGTTCCACGTCGACTTCCCCGACCCCGAGGGACAGGTCGTGGGGCTGCGGTCTCACGCCGGAATCGCGACGGTCTTCGACCATCGCGGCCGGGTCGTCGGCCTGGACGCCCAGGGGATCGTCCAGGCCAACCTGCGCGTCATGGTCGGTGCGGGTTTGGGGGTTTTGGTGGGTTGAGTGAAATTTCTCAGCGCCATCGCCTTTACATTGTAGATTTCTATTACGATCGGACGTGATGGACACCCCCGCCGTGCCGGATCGCAGCCCGGTTCCCCGGTCCGCGCCCGATCCCTACAACGCCTATCTCGACGCGCTCCCCAGCCCCGAGTCCAAGCGCACCATGCGCGGGTGCCTCGACCGGGTCGCCCGCCTCATCACGGGAGACCCGGACGCGACGGGGGCCGGCCAGCCGTGGGAACGGCTGCGCTACGAGCACACCGTCCGCCTCAGGACCGTGATGCGCGAGCAGGGCTGGTCCCCCTCGCACGTCAACAAGCATCTGGTGGCGCTGCGCCGCGTACTGAAGGAGGCCTGGCGGCTCGGGCTGATGACCGGTGAGGACTACCAGCGGGCCGCCGACCTGCCCGCCTTCAAGCACACCCGGCTCCCCGCGGGAAACCATGTGCCGGCCGAGGTCCTCGCGGCGTGCCTGGACGCGTGCGACGACGACCACTCCCCCGCGGGACGGCGGGACGGCGCCATGCTCGCGGTCCTGTATTCGACCGGGTGCCGCAGAGCCGAGCTCGCCGGTCTGAAACTCGGCGACTTCGACCGGCCGGCCCGATCGCTGCGTGTCCGAGGAAAGGGCGACAAGGAACGTCTCGTGTACCTGACGGCCGAGGCCGTGCAGCGCCTCGACCTGTGGCTGGCGGAACGCGGGAAACAGGCAGGGCCGCTCTTCTGCCCCATCAACAAGGCCGGACGGCTCCGCCTGTCGCACATGACCGGCCAGGCCGTCGCCGACATCGTGACGCGCCGGCTCACCTCGGCCGGGGCGTCGAAGAGGACCCCGCACGACTTCCGCCGCACGTTCATCGGCGAACTGCTCGACGCCGGCGTCGACCTCGCGACCGCCCAGGCCCTGGTCGGGCATGCCTCCCCCGCCACGACCGCGCGGTATGACCGGCGCCCGGAACGCCGGCGCAGGGAGGCCGTCGACCGTCTCCGGATCCCCGGGGCCCCGCCACCGAGCTGACATCGCGTTCGCGGACGGGGTCGCCGCATGAGCGGTTACCCGGCCGGCCGCCTGATCCGGTAGAGAACATGGCGCCGCAGGGGGCTGCCCTCGGGGAGCACCGGGTGGTCGAAGTCGCCCGCGAGATCACGCGACATGCCGATCCGGCGCATCACCGCCTGCGATCTGAGATTTTGGACGGCCGTGAAGGAGACGACCTCCTCAAGGCCCAGCCGCCCGAACGCGTCTCCCAGCGCGGCGGTCGCGGCCTCGGTGGCGTAGCCGTACCCCCAGGCGCGCCTGGCCAGCCGCCAGCCGATCTCGACGCACGGAGTGAAGCCGGCCGTGAAACGCGGAACCGTCAGGCCGGTGAAGCCGATGAAGGCCCCCTCCGCCTCGACGGCCCACAGCCCGAACCCGCGCTCCTCGAAGCCCTCCTCGATGCGCCCGACCAGCGCGTCGCTCTCGTCCCGGGAGAGGAGGGCGGGGAAATGCTCCATGACCTCGGGGTCGGCGTTCAGGGCCGCGAAGGGCTCCCGATCGCTCTCACGCCATCTCCTCAGCGACAACCGCTCGGTCTCGAGCATCTTTCTCCCACCTCACGACAGACCTGCCCGGCCGAGGGTATCGGCCCGAATGCCGGCTCAGAAAAAGATTCCCCCCAAACAGGTCTATAACGGACATTCGACCTCACCGCCGGAATAGGCACCTCGGAGAGTCCGTTAAGCTCTGTGTTGGCCGATGTGGTTTGTGTCCCCCGGGCCGCAATTACCGCCTTCACGGAATACCGTTCGGCTGGAGCCGTGTTGTGCATCTCGCCGAGGAGGCGACCGCCACATCGGCCCTCGGCATGAACGCCCCGCGAGACATCGTCTCGCGGGGCGTTCGTCTTTCCGGCGACGGTGAAGCGGCGGTTTGCTCCAACCCGGCGGGCGCCGATTTGGAGGAGCCGTACAAAATATGTGAACGGCAGTTGCCCGAGCCACACACTCCGCACGGCATCGGCCAGGCCTAGGGTTGACCGCATCGCCCGTCGGAGGAGATCCCGTGCTTTACCGCAGTGCCAAGATGGTCACCGCTCCACTGGTCCGCCTGTTGTGGTTGCCGAAGGTCGAAGGCCGGGAGCACGTTCCCGCGAACGGCCCGGCGATCCTGGCCTCCAACCATCTCTCGGTGCTGGACTCCTTCTTCCTGCCCGCCCTGCTGCGACGCCCGATGCGGTTCGTCGCCAAGAAGGAGTACTTCACCGGCAACCGCCTGACCGCCACGTGGATGGGGGCCATGGGGACGATGCCGATCGACAGGGAGAACGCGTCCGCCGCCCAGGCCATGCTCGACTCGGCGGTGGAGGTCCTCAACGCCGGTGAGATGTTCGGGATCTACCCCGAGGGCACCCGCTCCCCCGACGGCCGCCTCTACCGGGGCAAGATCGGTGTGGCGTGGCTCACTCTCACGACGGGCGCCCCCGTGATCCCCGTAGCGATGCTGGGGACCGAGAGGGTGCTGCCGCCCGGAACGTCCGTTCCGCGACTGCACCGGTTCGGCATCCGCCTGGGCGCCCCCATGACCTTCACCGGAGACGCGGCCAGCGCCCGTGACCGGCGGGACGTGACCGACGAGGTGATGACGGCCATCCAGAAGCTCTCCGGTCAGGAGTACGTCCCGCGGTACGCCGCCAGCGTGAAGAACGCCACCTGACATCGGTGTGGATAACGATTTGTCCACGCTAGGCTCTCCGTCGTCCCGCAATCTCGGCGAACCGTTCTGAGGATCGCCGTGCCGGCTCAAGGACATGGGGGTGCACATGCCGCGCGGACGGATGATCGCCATCACATCGGTCGCCGGTGTGCTCGTGGTGGCCGCGGCCGCCGGAGGCGCCTACTACGTGCTCCACACCCGCGGCACACCCCAGGAGACGGCGCAGCGCTTCACCGCGGCATGGACGAGCGGTGACCTCACGGCCATGAAGACCGATCTCGTGGCCCCCGCCCCGGGGTTCGACGCCGCCTACGCCGAGCTCACCAAGAACCTCGGCGCGACCAAGGTGGCCGTGAGCGACCTCAGCGTGGGTCAGCCGGTGAACGACCACGCCACGGCCACCTACACCGTCACCGCCACGCTCAAGAACATCGGCGACTGGTCCTACAAGGGCACGCTCGACCTCGCGGTCAAGGATCACTACTGGAAGGTGGACTGGTCGCCGAAGGCGGTCCACCCCGACCTCGACGGCTCCAGCCACCTGGCGATCAAGACGTCGTGGCCCCAGCGCGCGGTGATCATGGCCTCGAACGGCGAGCGCATCGACACCGGGGACGTCGGCGGCTCGGTCCAGCAGCTCGTGGGATATCTCGACAAGGCCACCGCCAAGGACGTCAAGAAGCTCGGCGCCGCCTATCGCGTGGGGAACGCCGTGGGCCGGGGCGGTCTCCAGGAGACCTTCCAGAAGCAGTTGGCGGGCACGCCCACCACCGAGATCCAGGTGACCGGGCCGGAGAAGAAGACCCTCCACACGATCAAGGGCAAGCCCGGCAAGGACGTCACCACGAGCATCGACCTGCGCGTGCAGACCGCCGCGGCCAATGCCGTACGTGACAACAAGAAGCCGACGTCGCTCGTCGCCATCCGCCCCTCGACCGGCGAGATCGTGGCCGTCGCGAACAGCGTGGGCGGCTTCAACAGGGCGCTGGGCGGCACCTATCCCCCGGGCTCCACGTTCAAGACGATCACCGCGGCCGGACTGCTCGCCGAAGGGCTGACGCCCTCCTCCAAGGTGACCTGCCCGGAGAAGTCGAAGATCGGCGGACTGGACATCCGCAACTCCGACCACGAGGCGTTCGGCTCGTTGTCGTTCCTCGACTCCTACGCCCACTCGTGCAACACGACCTTCGCTCCGCTGGCCGCGTCGAAGCTGGGGGCGCAGAAGCTCTACGACATGGCCACGCTCCTCGGTTTCAACCAGCCGCTCAACATCGGCGTGACGACGACGAAGGCCAGCATGCCCAAGGCCACCAGTGACGCCGAACTGGCCGCGGAGGCCTTCGGGCAGGCCAGGATCACCTCGAGCCCGCTCGTGATGGCCACCGTCGCGGCGGCCGTGGCGGACGGCAACTGGCGGCCGCCCACGCTGGTCCCCACGCTCAAGCAGAAGCTGAAGGTCAAGCCGCTGCCCGGCGGGGTGAAGGCCCCGCTCCAGCAGATGATGCGGGCCGTCGTCACCAAGGGCACCGCGCACGCGGCAGGACTGCCCTCCGGCACCGGGGGCAAGACCGGGACGGCCGAGTTCGGTCCCGCGGGCAAGATCCAGACCCACGCCTGGTTCATCGGCTTCCGGGGGGACATCGCGTTCGCCGTGGTCGTCGAGGCCGGCGGCATGGGCGGGGACGTGGCGGCTCCGATCGCCGCCGACTTCCTCAAGTCCCTCGGGTGATCGCGGCCCCCGAGCACCGGGCGCAGGGGCTCATCGGGACCCTCTCACGAGGCCTGCGCCGCCCCGGCCGCTAGTTGTCCGATTTCGTCCGTCCGGACCACTCGACCTGCCGGGAACCCCCGGCGAGTCCGGACAGCAGGGCCAGCCCCTGCTCGGAGGCGCTTCCCGGCTCGGCATGGTAGACGACCAGGACCTGGCCCTCCGTGCCGACGACGGCCAGTTTCTCGTAGCGCAGTTCCAACGGTCCGACCTGGGGATGGTCCAGGTGCGAGATCCCGCTGCTTGTCGGCTTGACGTCCTGACGGGCCCACAGGCGCCGGAACCGCTCGCTGGACACCGACAGCTCTCCCACCAGCTCGGCGACGCGCGCGTCGCGCGTCTCATCGCCGACGAGCGCGCGCAGCCCCGCCACGGTGCTCGCGGTGATCTTCTCCCAGTCGCGGTAGAGGGCCCGCACGGCGGGGTCGAGGAACGCGGCCCGCACCTGGTTCACTCCCCGGGCGTAGATGGGCGACAACGCCGTCGCCAGGGGGTTGGCGAGCAGGACGTCCAGGTGGCGGCTCTGGACGTAGGCGGGGGTGTCCGACCACGACATGACGAGTTGCTGGATGCCCGACGGCACCCGCTCGGGCTTGCGCGGCGTGCGCCGGCGCGGCGTGGGACGGGCGAGCCGATACAGGTGGGCCGTGCCGTCGGCGTCGAGTCGAAGCGCCTGGGCCAGCGCGTCGAGCACCTGCTCGGACGGGTGCTGGTCGCGGCCCTGCTCCAACCGCACGCAGTAGTCGATGCTGATGCCCGCCAGCATGGCGAGCTCCTCACGGCGTAGGCCGGGCACCCGGCGGCGCCCCATGGCAGGCAGCCCGACGTCCTCCGGGCGCACCAGCTCTCGCCGCGCCCGCAGGAATTCCCCCAGCGAGTTGCCTTCGTCCATGCCTTCCACGTTATGTGCGTGGCGGCGAAAGATCCTGTCCCTGCTACTCCCAGGAACACCGGATCCCGGCCCCTGAGGGCGAGGTTGCCCGGAACCGCGGTCTGGCTCACATGGGGAACGCGGCGGCGTCGTTCCGGATGGCCATGACCAGTAACGTGGCGATCAGCGTCGCGATCAGGAGCCAGCTCACGATGATGATCACCGTGGAGCGCTGGGGCCGCCTCGCCCGGGCCGGCCTCTCGCGCCGTCCCTGCGAGCGCCGCTCCACGCGCTCGTTGAACGACTCGAGCCGGGCCGCGAGGCGGGGATCCTCATCGGTGAGATGCCGCTCGATCATCGCCAGCATCCGCGCTTCGTCCTGCGACCAGGCCATGGCGCACCTCCCCGGAACGCAAGGTGTGTGCGGACGTTCTGCCCAACGATGAAGATCGTTAGCCGCTTTCGAGGGCCCGTATTTACCCGCGCGTTGTGAGTTGCGATCTTCATCGAACTTTTGTTCCAATCAAGGAATGCGCTGGGACAATCTGCGTCTGACCGATCACGATGCGGACACGGCGGCCACTCCGCTGTTCGCGCGGAACGCGGTCGCGAGGACATTCGACACGCCCGATTTCCGCGGGATCACGTTCTACGAGGTCCGTGCCCGGTCGATCATCAATCGCGTCCCGGGAGCGAGCCAGGTGCCCTTCGAATGGACGATCAACCCCTACCGGGGCTGCAGTCACGCGTGCACCTACTGCTTCGCCAGGAAGACCCACGAATACCTGGATCTGGGATCGGGCGAGGACTTCGACTCGAAGATCATCGTCAAGGTCAACGCCCCCGATCTGGTCCGCAGGGAACTCGCCGCCCCGAAGTGGGCGGGCCACCACATAGCGATGGGCACCAACGTCGACTGCTACCAGCGGGCCGAGGGCCGCTACCGGCTGATGCCCGGCATCCTGGCGGCCCTCAGGGACGCCGCCAACCCGTTCTCCATCCTCACCAAGGGGTCCCTCATCCTCCGCGACCTCGACCTGCTCGTCGAGGCCGCCGAGGTGACCGACGTCAGCACGGCCGTGTCCGTCGGCTTCGTGGACGACGCCCTGTGGCGCGCGGTCGAGCCCGGCACGCCCCATCCGCGCAAGCGACTGGAGATCTGCGCCACCCTCAACGACCACGGAATCCGCTGCGGCGTCCTGATGGCCCCGATCCTCCCTTACCTCACCGACTCGCCCGCGATGCTCTCCGAGACCGTCGAACGCATCGCGGACAGCGGCGCGACGCACGTCGCCCCCATCACGCTCCATCTGCGCCCCGGCGCGCGGGAGTGGTTCATGGCCTGGCTGTCCCGCGAACACCCGCGCCTCGTGCCCCGCTACCTGGAGTTGTACGGCAGAGGCGCGTACGCCCCCAAGGCCTACCAGGAGCGCGTCCGCCGGGAGGTCGAGGCACTCGCCCGGCGATACGGCATCGGCAGGACGAACGCCCGTGAAGCCCGGCGGATCACCCCGCGGCCGCGGCCCGCCGCGCCTCCGGCGCCGGAGCAACTCACGCTCATCTGAGACCGCCGCGAGCCACGACCATGGGATCCGGCCCGATACGATCGCCGGCCGTGGAGGAGTTCACCGAGTTCGACGATCCGGGCGGGTTCGATCGTTTCGTCCGTGCCCATACGGCGCTCGGGGCCGTGCCGTACGTGCCGGAGATCCGGCTGTACCTGGCCCGCCCGGGCACCGCACCGCCGGATGACCCTCCGGCCGGCGCCCGCTCGACGCCCGCGGGCGCACCGGGCCCCCAGGCCGCCGATCCCCCTGCCGGCGTGGACCCCGCGACGGCGACCGGCGAGGAGACGGACGACCGGCTCTATGAGATGTGGGAGCGGCTCGGGCGGCTGCCGTTCTGGGCCTACGCCTGGGCGGGCGGCCAGGCACTCGCCCGCCACGTCCTCGACAACCCGGAACTCGTGCGCGGCCGCACGGTGCTCGATCTGGCCACCGGCTCAGGCCTGGTCGCCGTCGCCGCCGCCATGGCGGGCGCGGCCCGGGTGATCGCCAACGACGTCGACCCGCACGCCCTCGCCGCGGCGGTCCTGAACGCACGCGCCAACGGAGTGGCGGTGACGGTCCGGGGAGGCGATCTCCTCGATTCGACGCCCGCGGAGGACGTGATCCTCGCGGGGGACGTCTTCTACGAGCGTCCTCTCGCCCGCCGGGTCATGCCCTTCCTGGAGCGGGCGGGCGGCGTGGTGCTGGTCGGCGTCCCCGAGCGCGCATGCTCCTACCTGCCCCGAGATCGCTTCCAGCCGGCCGGGCGGCACATGGTGCCTGCGCCGCTGGAGAACGCGCCGATCACGACCACCACGGTCTGGCATCGAGTGTGACGTAGATCACACCAACGCAAGTCGCCTTGATCGCGTCTCAGAAAGGGGAATTGAACACGAGATAAACGGGGCATGACTTGTCATATACCTTCCGCGCCCATCCAGCCCGCATCGCGAAGAAAACAGGCCGGGCGGTGCTCAGGTCGTTGCTCAACGCGGTCCGGCGGACACTCCTCGCGGGCATGAGTGCCCGCGACTGGCAGCGCGCCCGTTCGGCGCCGCCACCGAGCGACCGGCAGATCCGGATCCTGCTCCTGCACGCCAACGGCATGGGCGGCACCATCCGCACGGTCTACAACCTGGCCGGCCACCTCGCGCGGACCCACGACGTCGAGGTCGTCAGCGTGGTCAGGGCTCGCGAGAAACCCTTCTTCCCCATCCCGCCAGGTGTCCGCGTGCGCTACCTCGACGACCGGGTGTCCGGGCGCAAGGGTTTCCTGTCGCGGATCCCCGGCGTCCTCGTCCCGAGGGAGGAGGCGGCCTCCGACTCGTTCACGCTCGCAGCCGAGATCAAACTGATCCGGTACATCCGTTCACGCCGCGAGGGCATCCTCATCAGCACCCGGCCCGCCCTGAACCTCCTCACCGCACTCTTCGCGCCGCCCGAGGTCGTCACCGTGGGGCAGGAGCACCTCAACCTCGCGTCCCACAAGAAGCCGATTCGCCGGCAGATCGTCCGCCGGTACGGCAAGCTCGACGCCCTCGTCACCCTGACGGAGACCGACCTCGTGGCCTACGACGCCGCGCTGCTCAGCAAGCCGAAGGTCCTCACCCAGATGCCGAACGCGGTGACGGCTCTCAACGGCGGCATCTCCCCGCTCACAGGCAAGACGGCCATCACCGTGGGCCGTCTCACCCACGCCAAGGGCCATGACCTGCTGATCCGGACCTGGGTGCACGTCGCGGCACGCCACCCCGACTGGACCATGCGCATCTTCGGCAGCGGGCGCAAGCGCGACAAGTTGCTGACGTCCATCGAGGAACACGGGCTCATCGGCAAGGTCGTCCTGGAGGGCGCGGCCACGGATGTCGGCTCGGAGATGGCCAAGGCGTCGATGTTCGTGCTGAGCTCTCGCCTCGAAGGCATGCCGATGGTCCTCCTCGAGGCCATGAGCAAGGGCCTGCCGGTGGTGAGCTTCAACTGCCCCACCGGGCCCGCCGAGCTGATCACGAGCGGCCACGACGGGCTTGTGGTCGACATGGGCGACGTCGAAGCCCTCGCCGACGCCATCTGCGCGGTCATCGAAGACCAGAGCCTGCGCGACACGCTCGGCGCCCATGCCGTGAAGACCGCGGCGGGCTACGACATGGAGATCATCGGCAAGAGGTGGGAGGACCTCCTCGCGTCACTCGTCCAGCCGAGGTGAGCCCGGCTCCGGCGTCTCCGTGAACATCAGGAGGCGCCGGGCCAGCGCCCTGACCTCGTCCCTGAGCCCGTCCGGCCTGATCACGGTGAACGGCCAGCCGAGCCCGGCCAGCAACTGCGCCATGCCGTCCAGCCGCTCCGCCCGGCCGGTCATCCGCGTGCCGCCTTCGTCCGGGACGAGTGGGGCCACGGAGGCGGGGATCCGCCGCCGGGCCTCCTCGAGCGTCGTGGCCAGCACGACCTCGACCTCGTGCCGGTACGGCACGGCGGCCAGAGACTCCATGACATGCCCCACGGGATCGAACCGTCCCGGCGGCGAGAACGTCACCTCGGTGACATGCGCGCCGGCGACCCGGTCGACGCGGAAGGTCCGCACCTGTCCGCTGCGGTGGTCGAGGCCGGTCGTGTACCACCGGCCGGAGTGGAAGACCAGGCCGTAGGGGTCGAGTTCCCGCTCGCTGTCCTCCCCCTTGAAGGAGCGGTAGGCCAGCCGTACCCGCCGGCGGCGCCGGACCGCCTCCGCGAGCGTGAGCAGGGCTGCGGCGCTCGGCCGGTGGTTCCCGGCGGCCCGCGTCGTGAGCGCGACGATCTCCTCCACCGCGCCCACCCGCTCACGCAGGTCCTTCGGCAGAACCCGCTGGATCTTGGCGAGCGCGCTCTCGGTCGCCGTCTCCCCCACCGACAGTCCCGTGCGCCGCCCGGACAGCAGGCCCAGCACCACAGCGGTCGCCTCGTCGTCGGTCAGCATCAGCGGCGGCAGTTTGTATCCCGGCGTCAGGCGGTAACCGCCGTAGCGGCCGCGCTCGGCCTCGACGGGCACGCCCAGGTCGCACAGCCGTACGGCGTAGCGCCTGACGGTGCGCTCGCCCACCTCGAGGCGCGCGGCGATCTCCGGGCCGGTGAGGCCGGGGCGGGCCTGGAGGAGTTCCAGAAAGGCGAGCACACGATTCGTCGACATATCAGGACCGATTCTGACCGGATTCGGTCCTACCGTCGACTCATGACGACATACGTACTCGTTCCTGGTTTCTGGCTTGGCGCCTGGGCGTGGCAGGAAGTGGCGGCTCCGCTGCGCGCCGCCGGGCACACCGTCTTCCCGCTCTCACTCACCGGTCTCGCCGAGCGCTCACACCTCGCGTCGCCGGATCTGGACCTCGACACCCACATCTCCGACATCACGAACCTGCTCGCCTTTGAGGACCTGCACGACGTCGTCCTGGTCGGGCACAGCGGCAGCGGCGCCGCGGTCACCGGAGCGGCCGACAGGGCGGCGGACCGGATCGGCCACGTCGTCTATGTCGACAGCGGGCCCGTGCCGTCCGGGGTCGCGCCGATCGACCTCACCGGCCGCGAGGCCGTAGAGGCGAACGCGGTCGACGGGTGGCGGTACCCGTTCCCCGCGTGGGAGGCGTTGGCGGAGTCGGGGGCGAGCCCCGAAGGGTTAGGACCCCGCGAGCGGGAGCTCATGTCCGCACGGGCCACCGATCAGCCCATCGGCACGATCACGCAACCGCTGATCCTCACCGGCGCCTTCGACAAATCGCCCAAGACGCTGATCAGCTGCTCCTTCCCTCTCGACGAGGTCAACGCGATGATCGCCGCAGGACACCCGTTCTTCGCGGCATTGTCGGGCCCGGAGTGGGAGCTGCTCTCCCTGCCGACGGGGCACTGGCCGATGCTCTCCCGGCCCGCCGACCTCGCGACGCTCCTCGCGAGCATCGGCTGATCCTCCGCCGCATGCGGCCGGGGATCAGATCGTGGACAGGCCGAGCTCGACCGGCTCGGCGATGACGTCCACGAGGGCGTCGTTGCGCAGGACCGTGATCGGCAGCGGTCTCCCGATCGCGTCGGCGAACATCAGCCGCTGCAGGCCCTGGGCGTCCTCCACCGGCTTCCTGCCCGCGGTCAGCATCAGGTCGCCCGCGCGCAGGCCCGCCTTGGCGGCGGGAGATCCGGGCACCACCTCCATCACCCGCAGCGCACTGCGCCGCCCGACGCGTTCGCGGATGTCGGGCGGGAGCGGCGCCGGCGTCGTCACCAGGCCCAGGTAGGCGCGCCGGACCCGGCCGTCGCTCATCAGCGCGGCGATGATCGAGCGGGTGGTGGAGTTGATCGGCACCGCGAGCCCGAGGCCCGCGCCCGCCACGGCCGTGTTGATCCCGACGACGTGGCCCTCGGCGTCGGCCAGGGCTCCTCCGGAGTTGCCCGGGTTGAGCGCGGCGTCCGTCTGGATGACGTCCTCGATCAGCCGGACGGCGGAGCCGCTCCTGGCCGGCAGCGACCGCCCGAGCGCGGACACGACGCCCGCGGTCACCGACCCGGCCAGACCGAGGGGATTGCCGACGGCGACGACCAACTGCCCGACGACCAGGGCGTCGCTGTCGCCAAGCACGGCGGGCCGCGGTGTAGTGCCGAGCGCGCGGATCACGGCCAGGTCCGACAGCGGGTCGGCGCCCACGACGGTGAAGTCGCCCGAGACGCCGTCGGAGAACGCGACCGTGCCGGTCTTCGCGCGGCCGACCACGTGGGCGTTGGTGAGCAGGAAGCCGTCCGAGGTGAAGACGACCGCCGACCCGCTCCCCCGCCCGGCCGTGACGGCCGCGACCTTCGGGGTGAGCTCGGCGGCGACCGAGGAGACGATCTGGGAGTACGCGTCGAGCGCCACAGGACCTCCCGCCATTTCTGCTTACTTGATTACACGATAAGCGCACGGCGGATCCGCCGGTATTCCCTGAGGACTTTTGTCCCATCGAACCCCGGATCGATGGATCTACTGGCGAAGATCACGCCTTTCTAGCGTTGTCCTCATGGAAATCGACGCTGTGTCACTGACCGCGGTGACCAAGAGCTTCGGAGCCGTCCGCGCCGTCGACGGCCTCACGCTCGCCATCCCCCGGGGCCAGACCGTGGCCCTGCTCGGCCCCAACGGCGCCGGCAAGTCGACCACGATCGGCATGCTCCTCGGCCTGATCCCCCCGGACTCCGGGAAGACCGCCATCTTCGGCATCGACCCCGGCCAGGCCGTACGGCAGGGCCTCGCGGGCGCGATGCCCCAGGAGGGCGGGCTCATCCCCCGCGTCACGATCCGCGAGTTGCTCACCTTCATCGCGGGCACCTATCGCGCGCCGCTGCCCCTGGAGCAGGTGCTCGCACTGGCGCTGATGACCGGCCTGGAGGACCGGCGGGTGGACAAGCTTTCCGGCGGCCAGGCCCAGCGGGTGCGCTTCGCCATGGCACTGGTCGGCGACCCCGACCTGATCGTGCTCGACGAGCCGACCGCAGCTCTCGACGTGGAGGCGCGGCGCGAGTTCTGGAACGGCATGCGGACGCTGACCGGCCGGGGCAAGACCGTCCTGTTCTCCACCCACTACCTCGACGAGGCCGACGAGCAGGCCGATCGCGTCGTGGTCATCGACCGGGGCCACGTGGTCGCGGACGGCACCAGCGCGGAGATCAAGAAGATCGTCGCCCTCACCACGGTGAGCGTGACGGCCGTCGGCGAGGTCGCCTGGCTCGGCGACCTTCCCGGCGTGAGCCGCCTGGAGGTCAGGGGTGACCGGGTGCACCTGCGCAGCGCCGATCCCGACGCCACCGTGATGGCCCTCGCCCAGGCGGGAGCCGTACGGAATCTCGAAGTGACCCCCGCCGACCTCGAGGACGCCTTCGTCGCCCTCACCGCCAAGGAGACCGTGTGATGTTCGGCTACATCAGGCTCGAGTTGCTCAGGACCATCAGGGACGGCGGTTTCATCATCTTCGGGATCGCCTCCCCCGTCGTCATGTACCTCGTGCTCTCCAACCTCGCCCTCGCCCCCGGCGACAGGCACACCGGCGCGATCGTCACGATGGTCAGCATGGCCGCGTACGGGGCGCTCGGCGGCGCGTTCAACAACGGCAGCGGCATCGCCGAGGACCGGGCCGCCGGGTGGCTGCGGCAGTTGCGCCTCACCCCGCTGGCGCCCGCCCAGGTGGTGACCGGCAAGGTCATCACCGGCGTGCTCGGAGTCGTGCCCAGCATCGCTGCCGTCCTGCTCACCGGTGTGCTCGTCAACCACGTCACGCTGAGCCCATGGCAGTGGCTGTCCATCGTGGGGCTCCTGTGGGCGGGGACGATCCCCTTCTCGCTGCTCGGGCTGGGCAACGGTTACGCCCTCACCGGGCAGACCGCCGGGATGGCCAACATCGCGGCCTTCCTCGGCCTGTCCATCGTCGGGGGCCTGTGGGTGCCCACGGCGGGGTTCCCCGGCTGGCTGCGCGCGATCGCGGAATGGACGCCGTCGAACAGCTACGCCGCACTCTCCTGGGACGTCGCCTCCGGCACGGCCCCTGGGGCCCGTGCCGTGGTGATCCTGTGCGGATGGCTGGTCGTGTTCGGGCTCTGGGCCCTGTACGCCTACCGCCGCGCGGGCCGGACCGCGTGACCCTGTGGGACGATCGCTGCCGATGAAGCAGAACGAACCGGCCGAAGTGAGCTGGATGAACCCGCTCGGCGAAGACGAGCAGGGGCCGGACGCCAAGGGCATGTACATCTGGGCCGTCCTCTGCGGGGGCCCCATATGGGACATCGCGCACGGCCGGCCCCATTCGCTCTGGGCCGCCTGGGCGGTGACGGCGGTCGGCGCCGCGCTCTACATCGTCACCGTCCGCCTGTCCTTCGCGGGCTCACGACTGGCGGAGCGGCTCTTCCTGCCGCTCCTCGCCGCGGTGGCACTCGCCGCCACCGCGGTCTTCCATGGGAACTTCAGCCTCCTGCTCGTCATGACCGCGATCGCCTTGGGGGTGACCGTCAGGGGGCGCAGGCCCCCCTTCCTGCTGTCCGCCCTCGCCCTGGCCTCGCTCGGCGTGCAGATCGCGATCGGCTCCGGCGTCCGCGACACCGTGTTCCTGATGTGGGGGATCTTCACCGCCGGGCTCATCCCGGCGATCATGATCCGGTTGTGGGACGCCATCACGGAGCTCAAGCAGACCCGGGAGGAACTCGCCCAGGCCGCCGTGTCCGAAGAGCGGCTGCGCTTCTCCCGGGATCTGCACGACCTCCTCGGGCACACGTTGTCGGTCATGGTCGTGAAGGCGGAGGCCGTACGACGCCTGGCGCACAAGGACGCCGACGGCGCCGCCGGGCAGGCCGCGGACATCGAGCAGATCGGGCGGGAAGCGCTCACCGAGGTCCGCGCGGCCGTCACCGGCTATCGCGGGCGCGGGCTGACCGCCGAACTGGAGTCGGCCCGCACGGTGCTCGCCGACGCGGACATCGACGTCACGATCCGCACCCCCGTCGTACGGCTCCCGCCGGAGACCGACGCCCTGCTCGGCTGGGCCGTACGCGAGGGTGTGACCAACGTCATCCGCCACAGCGGCGCGCGCACGTGCGAGATCGACCTGGGCGTACCGGGCGACCTCGTGCTCGAGGTCCGCGACGACGGCGCGTCCTCGGCCGGCCCGGTCCGCCGCGGCAACGGACTCGTCGGGCTCGGCGAGCGGGTGGCCGCGGCGGACGGGACACTGGACGCCGGGCCGCGGCCCGGCGGCGGCTTCCTGCTCCGCGTGACGCTGCCCGAGCAGGGAGAGAACGCGTGATCAAGGTTCTGCTGGCGGAGGACCAGGGCATGATGCGCGGCGCCCTGGCCCTGCTCCTCGGCCTGGAGGACGACATCGAGGTCGTCGCCCAGGTGGCGTCAGGTGACGACGTCGTGACGGCCGCCCTGGAGGCGCGGCCCGACGTGGCCCTGCTGGACATCGAGATGCCCGGCCGCACCGGGCTCGACGCGGCGGCCGACCTGCGCGACCGCCTGCCGGCCTGCCGGGTCGTGATCCTCACCACGTTCGGCAGGCCCGGATACCTGCGGCGGGCGATGGAGGCGGGCGCCTACGGCTTCCTCGTCAAGGACGGCCCCGTCGAGGAACTGGCCACCGCGATCCGCCGGGTGCTCCAGGGCGAGCGGGTCATCGACCCGGCGCTGGCCGCGGCCGCGCTCAGCGCCGGGTCGAGCCCGCTGACCGACCGGGAGCGGGACGTGCTCGCCGCGGCGGCCGACGGCTCGACCATCGCCGACATCGCCCTGCGCCTCCACCTGTCGGAGAGCACGGTCCGCAACTATCTGTCCTCGTCGATCGGCAAGACCGGGACCCGCAACCGGATCGAGGCGGCCAGGACCGCGCGCCACAACGGCTGGCTCTGACCCCGACGTTCACTGGGGGGCCGCCGGGGAGAAATGCAGCTCCTACGGTCGGTCGCAATGACGACATTGGACATCTCCGATAAGTGAAGATCACAAAGTTCTGTCGTTAACTGGACGCCCGTCCAGTATAACGATGTGCGGGTCAGCCCCTCCACGTAAGGGACATTCATGGCCATCCGCACCTCCGCCCGCCGAAAACTCCTGTCGACCGTCATCGCGACCGCCGCGCTCGTCCTCTCGAGCCTCGTGGCGACGACCACCATGGCCGCACCCGCTCTCGCCGCCGCGCCCTGCGCCGGCGGCGGTATGGCGGTTCCCGTCGAAGGCACCGATCCCACGGCCCCGGAGAACCCGGAAGATCAGGGCCAGCAGATGACGCTTGAGCAGATGCAGGCCTACGTGGCTTACAACGAAGGGCCCTACGGGCTCGCGGGCAACGCCCACGTCTACCCCGACAGCGCCACCCCGCCGCACCCGACCGTGGGCATCGGATTCAATCTCGACCGAGCCGGCGCCCGTGAGACGATCACCGCTGTCGGAGCCGACTACGACGCGGTGCGAGCAGGCACCCAGAACCTGACACAATTCCAGATCACCACATTGTTCGTTAACGACTGGAACGCCGCGGTCAAGACCCTCCGCACCGTGATACCGAACTTCGACCAGTTGTCGTCGGCCAGGCAGGTGGTGCTGATCGACATGGCGTTCGCGATGGGCGGCGCGAAATTCCTGACGTTCAAAAAGATGATCGCGGCCGTGAACAGCGGTGACTGGAACGCGGCGGGCTACGAGGTCGTCCACTCCGACTGGGCGTCACAGGTCGGGCAGCGAGCCCAGAAGAACCAGCGGCTCATGACCGCCGGAGCGGTGTGCCGGCCGACCGACATGCCGAAGAAGACCACGGCCACGCCCCGAGGTGGCAACTCCGGTGGCACGGTCTACCCGGGCGGCATCTACAGCGAGCCCCTGCCGGGCGGCGGCGGGATCCGAACCTACTGGGTGCTGACCGTCTGCACGATCACCGATGTCTACCAGGTCAGGGATGGCGTGCCGGTCTACATCGGGTCGAACATGGTGTGCTCCAGCACGGCGGCCTGATGTCCGTGGGCCTTACAGCGCTCATCTTCTGACCTTCTGACCCTCTGACCGAACGTCGAAGGGCCGGCAGCGGTGGGTCGATCCCTCCGCTGCCGCGGTGTCGCCGGGACTCAGGGTTGCGTCGCCGAGGGGACGAACCCGGCGTCGAAGGTGATCGCGGCGAGGGCCTTCTGTCCCGCGGCGTTGGGGTGGAAGTAGTCCCAGCCGCTCAGGTGCCTCAGCGTGAAGGGGAAGGAGAAGACCGCGCCACCGTCGTACCGGCAGGCCGTGCCGTACAGGGCACATGCCTGGCTGAGCTGTTCGTTGTAGGCGATCACCCGCTCGCGGACCCGGTCCCGGCGCGCCTCGTCGGTCTTGCTGACCGACGCCGAGTTCGCCAGCATCGACGGGCAGATCCCGCCGAGGGCCCAGAACGCGCGGGCCCAGGCGTTGTCCTTGCCCACCCGCCACAGACGCTTCAGGTCGGGAATGCTGGCGACGAAGACCCGTGTGCCCGTCGTCCGCAGGACCGCGAGCGCCGCGTCGATCCGCTGGCGGTAGGTGGCGACCGGCGTCATGGCCGCCTCCGAGTCCCTGCAGGCGTCCTGCGCTCCGATCAGGATCGTCACGTACTCGGCGCCCCTGGCCACCGCCTGGCGGGCCTGCGCCAGGAGATCGGCACTGGTCGCGCCGGGAACGGCGAAGTTCAGATTGTGCCCGTTGATCGCCGGCCCCTGCGCCAGCAGTCGCAGGTAGTGACTGTCGACGCCCGGATTGTCACCCGCTGCCCACGAGCGTGACGTACACGACACATACCAGCCACAAGCATTGAATCCAGAACTAATAGAGTCCCCCAGCGCGGCCATTACCCTGGGCATCGCCTGCGGCATCGTCTGCGCGTTGGCCGTGCCGGCTCCGACGAGGACCGACGCGAGGACGACCGATGCGATCTTCTTGATCATGAACACCTCCGGGAGACCAAAGCTAGGGATCACGCCGGCGATCGTTCTATGACCACAAGGGGAGCCGAGCCTTCCATGACCAAGTTCCTATCGGTGCTTGACACGGTCGCCCCGGCGTTCGGGGGTCGGTGTCGAACGTGTTCAGTTCCTGCGTAAAGTGAGGCAAATGAGTGTCGCGCTGATCCGCCCCCTCACGGTTCGCACGATCGCCGTGAGCGATCCGGACGATCTGCTCTCGCGCCTTCCCGGCGCGGGGCCGTACGCCTGGGTGAGGCATGGCGAGGGTCTCGTGGGCTGGGGAGAGGCCGCCCGCGCCACGGTTCCGCCGGGCCCCGGCCGCTTCCAGTGGGCGCGTGAGTGGTTGTCGTCGCTTTTCGACGACGCGTGGATCGACGACGAGGTCGGGATGCCGGGATCCGGCCCCGTGGCGTTCGGGTCGTTCACCTTCGACGCCAACGCCGAGGGCTCCACCCTGGTGGTCCCCCAGGTGATCCTCGCCCGCTCCGGAGGCCGCGCCTGGCTCACCACGGTCGGCGACGCCGGCTCCGACGCCGTCGCACCGTTAGTCACCGCCCGGGGGATCACGTACGGCGACGGCTCGCTGACCGCCCCCGAGTGGCAGGAAAGGGTCGCGAGAGCCGTACGGAAGATCAAGGGCGGCACGCTGGACAAGGTGGTGCTGGCCCGCGACCTCCTGGCCACGGCGGACCGGGAGATCGACACACGGGTGCTGCTGTCCCGGCTGGCCACGCGGTATCCGGAGTGCTACACCTTCTCCGTCGACGGGCTCGTCGGCGCCACCCCTGAGCTTCTCGTCCGCCACAAGGGGCAATCGATCGAGTCGCTCGTCCTCGCGGGCACCATCGCGCGCGGGTCGGGTCCCGCCGACGACGCCGCCCGCGGCGAGGCGTTGCTCGCCTCGGAGAAGGACCGCTACGAGCACGTCTGCGCGGTCGTGTCCGTCAGGGAGGCGCTTGCACCGCTCTGCGCCGCACTCGAGGTGCCGGACAAGCCGGAGCTGCTCGTGCTGCCCAACGTGCAGCATCTCGCCAGCCGGGTGACCGGCCGCCTGTCCGACGGCGCCTCGGTGCTCGACGTGGTGGCGGCCATGCACCCCACCGCCGCCGTCGGAGGCACGCCCACGGCGAAGGCGCTGAGCGTCATCCGCGAACTGGAGGGCATGGACCGCGGCCGATACGCGGGACCGGTGGGATGGATCGACTCACGCGGCGACGGCGAGTGGGGCATCGCCCTGCGCTGCGCCCAGGTCTCCGGCGACCGCGCCCGCCTGTTCGCCGGCTGCGGCATCATGGGCGGGTCCGATCCCGAGGCGGAGCTCGCCGAGGCGCAGGCGAAGTTCCGCGCCATGCAGTACGCCCTGGAAGGCTGAGGCCCGCCGCCGAACCACGGGTCCGGAGCCCGGCAGGCCCGCACCGCCGCCCGGACCCGCCGGCCCGCGCTCCCTCAGCCGGCCAGGTAGACCAGGCCCCCGAGCGTCAGCACGGCGCGTCCGGCGGTGACGGTCGCCAGCCATTCCTCGAAGGCCGGCACCCTCTCCTGCGCGACGGCGACCTCGAAGGTGACACCCGGCCCGTAGGCCACGCCCCGCAACGCGTACGGCGAAGCCCGCAGGTCGTTGTCCAGGCGTCCCGCGTGGGCGTGGTCGATCGTCACCGTGACGACCGTCGCCGGAACCATCGAGACGCTCTCCGCGCGGTCGAGCGTCTCCCCCACGGCTCCGCCGTACGCCCGGGCGAGGCCGCCCGCGCCCAGCAGCACACCCCCGAAATGCCGGGTGACCACGGCGACGACGTCGGCGAAGCCCCGGCGGCCGAGCATCTCCAGCATGGGTGTGCCCGCCGTGCCTCCCGGCTCGCCGTCGTCGTCCGCCTTCCTGACCCGGTCGCCGATGATGTACGCCGTGCAGTTGTGCGTGGCGTCGGCGTGCCGGCGCCTGATCCCGGCGATGAACTCGCGGGCCGCCTCCTCGGTGCTCGCCGGGGCGAGGGCGCAGATGAAGCGCGAACGGCGGACCTCGATCTCGTGCTCGGTGATGTTCTTGATCGTCAGGTACGGCGCGGCCACCGCGTCAGGCTACACACCCCGCCGGCTCAGCCGGCGCGCCCGTCATGCCCCCGGGCCACGGGGCCCTCCCATCGCAGATCCGGCAGGTTGACCACGATGGCCTCCTGGGTGCTGCGCGCGATGACGACGACCGCCTCGTTGCCGGGGTCGGGGTTCTCCTCCCGATGCGGCACGAACGGCGGGACGAAGATGAAGTCGCCCGGCCGGGTGTCGATCCGGGTCTCGCGTTCCTCGTCCCCCTCGATGTCGAGGAAGACGAACGACGGAGTCCCGCTGACGATGTAGATGGCCGTCTCGGAATCACCGTGGTGGTGGTTGGCCGAGACCGTCGCCGGTGCGACGCGGGTCTGTCCCATCCAGAGGCGCTCGGAGTGCACGCTGGCGCCGCTGATGGCGGCCTGGCGGTACATTCCCGACGTCTGTGCCGTCTCCGAGGTGAGCGCGCCGGGTGCGATGCGGTGCAGCCGCCGGTGGAACGGGTCCTCCGGCAGCACCAGGCCTTCCGCCATCAGGATTCTCCTTCTCCGTGCCATCCGTGTCCGGTGTTCCGCAATCATGGCCCCCAGCCCGCATTCGGGCGTGCGGCTCACCCGTCGCCGGTCGGTTTTCGTGGGATGTGTGACCACGCGGACCCGCCCAGCGCCTTTACATAGTAGATTCATTAGCAGCGCCATCCGCGCAGTTGACAACCAGGTATCGGAGGACTTTCTTGCCCGTGTTCTTTGTCCGGACATTCTGCGCTCGATAAGATCGATCCGGCTGAGGAGGAGAACATGAGCGAGCTCCAGATCGACCTCGACCGGTCGAGCCCGGTGCCCCTCTACTTCCAGGTCGCCGAGCAGATCTCCGAGGCCATCAGGCGCGGCGACCTCCCGCCCGGCTCCCGGCTCGACAACGAGATCCTGCTCGCCGACCGCCTGGGCCTGTCCCGGCCGACGGTCCGCCAAGCGATCCAGTACCTCGTCGACAAGGGGCTGCTCGTCCGCAAGCGGGGAGTCGGCACGCAGGTCGTGCACGGCCAGGTGAAGCGCTCGGTCGAGCTGACGAGCCTCTACGACGACCTCCGCCGGGCCGGCCAGGAGCCCGCGACCAGCGTGCTCGCCATCGACACCGTCGCCTCCGACGAGAGCATCGCCCAGGTGCTCGGTCTCACCACCGGGGCGGAGGTGCTCAGGATCGAACGGCTCCGTTACGCCTCAGGCGAGCCGCTCGCCCTCCTCCACAACTGGCTGCCACCGGGGCCCGCCACCCTCACCGCGGCGGCGCTGGAGGAGCGCGGCCTCTACGAGGTGCTCCGGGCCGCGGGGGTCCGGCTGAGGGTCGCCAACCAGCGGATCGGTGCGAAGGTCGCGAGTCCGGCGGAGGCCCGGCTGCTCGGCGAGCGCCGGGGCGCGCCGCTGATCACGATGGTCCGCACGACGTACGACGACCAGGGCAAGGCCGTCGAGCACGGATCGCACGTCTACCGTGCGTCGCACTACTCCCTCGAGGTGACGTTGATCGAGCGGTAGCCCCCGCTCGAGGGTCAGGCGCCGACGGCCTCGGCCTCGGCGGCCTGCTCCTCCTCGGCGGCGACCGACTTGGCCGCCTTGCGCTTCAGCCACATCGTGGTCGCGATGCCGAAGACGACCGCGACGCCCAGGCCGGCCCAGGAGAAGTTCTTCATCCACTTGTCGGCGACCACGCCCAGGTAGTAGACGCCCGCCGTGGTGCCTCCCGCCCACAGGACGCCGCCCAGGACGTTCGCGACGGCGAAGCGCCAGTACGGCATGCGCAGCGCCCCGGCGAGAGGGCCGGCGAGGATGCGCAGCAGGGCGACGAAGCGGCCGAAGAACACCGCCCACATGCCCCACCGGTGGAAGACCTGCTCCGCCTTGGCGATGTGAGCCGGCCCGAAATGCTTGGGGAAGCGCCGGCCGAGCCGATCGAACAGCGGCTGCCCGCCCTTGCGCCCGATGACGTAGCCGATCGAGTCGCCCACGATCGCCCCCGCGCTGGCGCAGATCCCGACGACGAGAGGATGGACCACGCCCTGGGCCGCCAGCAGCGCGGCGCTCACCAGCACGATCTCTCCCGGAAGGGGGATCCCGAGGCTCTCGAGCCCGACCACCAGGCCCACGAGAACGTAGACCCAGACAGAGGGAATGGTCTGCAACCACTCGTCGACGACGTGCATGTCACTCCACTTCTGTCCGGCGAACCAGGTACATCATGCCGCCGCGACCGGGGCGGCGCATCCCTCTCGGGGACCAACGGGGATCGGCCACGAGGACGAGGCCTACGCGCGCATCGCCTCCCGGACGGCGTCGCGCATCGCGACGTGGACGGCCGCGTTCTCCGTGCGGTCGGTGCGCACCTCGACCATCCGGAGACCATCCCCCTTGATCGCCCTCGGCAGGTCGTCGATGTCCTCCACGAGCGTGTGCGGCACCCCGCTCGCCGCCGCGACGTAGCTGAGGTCCACCCCGTGCGGCGTGCCGAAGACCCGCTCGAACGGCCCCTCGAGAGCGGCCTGCGGCAGCAACGAGAAGATCCCGCCACCGTCGTTGTTCACGACCACCAGGCACAGGTCGGGCCGCGGCTCACGCGGGCCGAGCACCAGCCCGTTCTGGTCGTGCAGCAACGTCAGGTCGCCGATCAGCGCGTACGTCGGGCCGTTGTGGGCGAGCGCGGCGCCCATGGCCGTGGAGACGAGGCCGTCGATCCCCGACGCCCCCCGGTTCGCCATCAGGCGCAGCCCGCGGCGGGGCCGCATGGTCTGGTCGAGCTCCCTGATCGGCGTCGAGGACCCGCAGAAGAGGAGCGAACCGTTGGGCAGCAGCCCGGCGAGGTCACGGGCGAGGCGCGGCTCCGTCAGCCCCGCGGAGCCGAGGACGCCGTCGATCGCCTCCCTGGCCACGTGGTCGGCCTGCCGCCAGGAACGCAGCCACGAGTCGTCGCCCGCCGCGATGGGGATCTCCACGGCCTGCGCCACCTGCGTGGCCGACCTGGTGGGATCGGGCCAGCGGGTGAGGTCGGTGGCGACGACGATGTGCTCGTCGGCCCGCCGCAGCCACGACATCAGCGGCCGCGACAGGCCGGGACGGCCGAGGGTCACCACGACGTCGGGCCGGTGGGCCCGCGCGAACTCCGGGTCGGACAGAAGGAAGTGATAGGCCGAGATGGCGTGGTCGCCGTACCGGCCGCCGCCGTTGGGCTCCGACAGGACCGGCCAGCCCGCCATCCCCGCCGCCGCGACGTAGCGCCGGACACCGGGTGCGCCGTCGCCCACGACGAGGACGCCCCTGCGGGTCGGCGGGATGTGCAGGGCGGACGAGGGCGGCGCGACCCTGGCCCTGATCCACGCGCCTCCGGCGTCGCCGTCGAGCGACTCGCACCAGGTCGTGTCGCCGTCCGGGATCAGCGGCTCCCTGAACGCCACGTTCAGGTGGACCGGTCCCGGGTCGGACGGGCCGAGCGCCCGCTGGTAGGCCCGCCCGGCGAGCGACCGCCAGTAGGCCACCTGGCCCGGCCGGTCCTCGGGCACGCCGATCTCGGCGTACCACCGTACGGCCGAGCCGTACAGCTTGACCTGGTCGATGGTCTGGTTGGCGCCGGTACCCCGCAACTCGGCCGGCCGGTCGGCGGTCAGCACGAGCAGCGGCACGCCCGACTCCGAGGCCTCGATGACGGCCGGGTGGAAGTTCGCCGCCGCCGTGCCCGACGTGCAGATCACCGCCACCGGCCGCTCGGACCGCTTGGCCAGCCCGAGCGCGAGGAAGGAGGCCGACCTCTCGTCGATGCGCACGTGCAGCCTGAGACGTGACTCGGCGTGGACGGCCAGCGCGAGCGGCGCGGAGCGCGATCCGGGCGCGAGGACGACGTCGGTCACGCCGCAGCGGACGAGTTCGTCGGCCAGCACGGTGGCGAGCGCGGTCGCGGGGTTCACGGCCGCGGCTCCACGATCCGCCTGACGGCGCGGCGTCCCTCCGGGGACGGGTCGGCGATCATCCCCATCTACGGGCGGCGCGGGAACTTCGAGAAGTCAGGGGTGCGCTTCTCCTTGAAGGCGTCGCGGCCCTCCTGGGCCTCCTCGCTCATGTAGTACAGGAGCGTGGCGTCGCCCGCGAACTGCTGCATGCCCGCGGCGCCGTCGGTCACGGCGTTGAGCGCGCCCTTCAGCATCCGCAGAGCGAGCGGCGACTTCTCCAGCAGTTCGCGTGCCCACTGGACGGTCTCCTCCTCGAGCCGCTCGAGGGGAACGACGGCGTTGACGAGCCCCCACTGCAGAGCGGTCTCCGCGTCGTACTGGCGGCAGAGGTACCAGATCTCGCGGGCCCGCTTGAGCCCGACCGTCTCGGCGAGCAGCCAGGAGCCGTAACCGCCGTCGAACGAGCCCACCTTGGGACCCGTCTGGCCGAACTTGGCGTTGTCGGCGGCGATCGTCAGGTCGCAGCAGACGTGCAGCACGTGGCCGCCGCCGATCGCGTAACCCGCGACCATCGCGATGACCGGCTTGGGGCAGCGGCGGATCTGGACCTGGAGGTCGAGCACGTTCAGGCGCCCGATGCCGTGGGTCTTGTCGTCGACGTAGCCGTCGTCACCGCGGATCTTCTGGTCGCCGCCCGAGCAGAACGCCTTGTCGCCCGCACCGGTGAAGATGATCACGCCGACCTCGGGGTCCTCCTGGGCCACGTTGAACGCGTCCCGGAGTTCGAAGAGGGTCGTCGGGCGGAACGCGTTGTGCCGCTCGGGCCGGTTGATCGTGATCTTCGCGATTCCCTCCACCGTCTCGTAGACGATGTCTTCGTAATCGCCGGACCGCTTCCAGTCGAGCCCGATGGTCACGCTCGCTCCTCAGTCGTCTCGTATCTGCGGTCGTCACGTATCGGCCCCCGCACCGGACGCGCCCGTACCCGGACTAACCTTACGACCGTGCCGACCCGATTTGGACAGCGACCGGTCCATGCCCTGCTCATGCCGCCGGGACCCGCCCTGTTCGACGCCGTACGGCACGCCCTGTCGGGGGACGGTCCCGCCGTGTTGCCGCTCTCCCCCGACCTGCCGCGACCCGCACTGGAGGCGGCCCTCGCCGCCCTGCGGCCCACCCACGTCGTCACCCCCGACGGCGTACGGCGGGAACCGGACGGCGTGCCGACCGACGCGACTGTGATCATCGCCACATCGGGGTCCACCGGGCCTCCGAAGGGCGTCGAACTGACGGCCTCCGCGCTCACGGCGTCGGCGCGGGCGTCCCTCACCCGTGTGGGCGCGCATGAGGGGGAGCGCTGGTTGTGCTGTCTGCCTCCGGCGCACATCTCCGGGATGCAGGTGCTGGTCAGGTCGCTCCTGAGCGGGAGCGAGCCGATCATCCACGAGGGCTTCTCCCCCGGCCACGTCGCCGCGAGCGGCGCGGATCACGTGTCCCTCGTGCCGACCCAGTTGCGGCGGCTGCTCGACGCGGGCGCGGACGTCTCCGTCTTCCGCACGATCCTCCTCGGGGGCGCTGCCGCTCCCCCCGGCCTGATCGACGAGGCGACCCTGGCCGGCGCACGGATCGTCACGACGTACGGCATGAGCGAGACCAGCGGCGGAAGCGTGTACGACGGCGTCCCCCTTGACAATGTAGATCTCGAAATCGGCGCCGACGGCCGGGTCCGGATCGCCGGGCCCGTCGTCTTCTCCGGTTACCGCCTGCGCGAGGACCACCCCTTCGACGGGAGGTGGTTCGTCACCTCCGACCTCGGGGTGATCACCGATGGCAGGCTCTCCGTGCTCGGCCGGGCCGACGACGTCATCAACACCGGCGGCCAGAAGGTCGTCGCGGGGGTCGTGACGAAGGTCCTCGCCGGCCATCCGGGCGTGCGGGACGTCGCCGTCGTCGGCAGGCCCGACCCCGAATGGGGCGAGATCGTCGTGGCGGTCGTGGTCGGCGAGGTCACCCTCGACGATCTCCGTTCGTTCGCGAAGGAACGGCTGCCCGCCTACGCGGCCCCACGCGTGGTGGAGGTGGTGCAGGCGATCCCCGTCCTGTCCAACGGGAAACCCGATCTCGCCGCCCTCAGGGATCCGTCCCGGCGATAGCCCGGCGGGCGGGGCAGGCCCCTCCGGAACGTCCCTCCGGGAACAAACTGAGGCCGCTGGCGTTATTGCTACTGGTGCGCGTGCCGTACCGCCACCACCCACCCGACCACCGCACGTATGAGAACTCCGGTAAAGGAGGAGGTGCCTTCATGCCCCGCACTGCCGTGGCGACCGCGCCCGACAGCGAGGTGCCCCCGACCACCCTCGGCCGCCTTCTGGACCAAGGGCGAGCGCAGGGTCACCTTTCCCTGTCGGAACTTCGCGAGGCGTTTGCCCGGTTCGGGGTCAGCCCCACCGAGGGCCGCTCGATCCTCAGCGAGCTCACCGAGGCGGGCGTGAAGCTGGCCTCGGAGGACGACACCGCCGTACCCGCCCAGAACGCGGGTAAGAAGACCCCGGCGAGGAAGACCCGCAGGGCCGCCGCGACCGCCGCGACCCGGCGCTCCGCGGCGAAGACAACCGCCAAGCCCGGCGACGACGCGGCCGACGCGAACACCGACGACGAGGACTGGTCGCCCGAGGACGCCGAGCACACCGGGACGATGGACCTCGACGACAACTCGTCCGTCATGGGCGACTCGGTGCACACCTACCTCAAGTCGATCGGGCGCCGCACGCTGCTGACCGCCGCGCAGGAGGTCGAGCTCGCCAAGCGCATCGAGGCCGGGCTGTACGCGGAGTACAAGCTCGAGACGGCCCTGGAGAGCGGCGAGAAGCTCGCTCCGGGCGTCCGCGAGGACCTCCAGTGGGTCATCGACGACGGCAAGCGCGCCAAGGACCACATGCTGGAGGCCAACCTCCGCCTGGTCGTGTCGGTCGCCAAGAAGTACACCGACCGCGGCATGTCCCTCCTCGACGTCGTCCAGGAGGGCAACCTCGGCCTGATCCGGGCCGTGGAGAAGTTCGACTACACCAAGGGCTACAAGTTCTCGACCTACGCCATGTGGTGGATCAGACAGGCGATCCAGCGCGGCTTCGCCGACTCCGCCCGCACGATCCGCCTGCCCGTCCACGTGCTGGAGATGTTGTCCAAGCTGTCGCGCGTCGAGCGTGACATGCACCAGCGTCTCGGCCGTGAGCCCACGCCGGAAGAGCTGGCGGTGGAGCTCGACAAGACGCCCGACCAGATCGAGGAGCTGCTCCGTACGAGCAGGCAGCCGATCAGCCTCGACTCCACGATCGGCGAGGACGGCGAGACCAGGATCGGCGACCTGATCGAGGACGTCGACTCTCCCGAGGCGTCCGAGGTCGTGGACCGCCAACTGCTGGCCGAGCAGCTCAAGGGCGTACTGGGCAACCTGAGCCCGCGCGAGGCGAAGATCATGAGTCTTCGTTTCGGGCTGACCGACGGCAAGCCGCACACCCTGGACGAGATCGGCAGGCACCTGGGCCTCACCCGGGAGCGGATCCGCCAGCTGGAGAAGGAGTCGCTCTCCAAGCTCCGCCACCCGAGCAACGCCCGCCCGTTGCTCGACTGGGCCAGCTGACCCGTAGGGCTCGCGTCCAGCCGGTCGCGAGCCCGAGCGGTGTTCCCGTCACGCCCACGTTCGCGCGCGCATGATTTTCGCGCGCGCCCGTGCCGTCAGCCGGCCAGCGCGATGATCGAGAAGACGGCGCCATCAGGGTCGTCGACCACGGCGACCCGTCCCGTCTCGATGTCGAACGGCGGGACGGACACGACGCCGCCCAACTCGGCGACCTTCGCGCAGGACGCGTCGCAGTCGCCGACCGCGAAGTACACCATCCAGTGGGCGGGGATCTCCTCCGGCCACATCTCGTTCATCGCGACCATGCCGGCGACGGTCCGGCCGCCGGTGTCGAAGTCCGTGTAGGTGCTCGCACCTCCGGGATGCGGCCGCTTGCGGCCCCGCCATCCGAACAGGCGGCCGTAGAACGCGGCGGCCTCGCCGGCGTCGCGCACGGCGAGCTCACTCCAGCACAGCGTCCCGGGCACGCCGGTGACCGCGGCACCGGCGAACCCCGCCGCCTGCCACACCGCCAGAGCGGCGCCCGCGGGATCGGCGAGGTAGGCGCTCCTGCCGTGGTCGAAGACCTCCAGCGGTCCCGCGGTGAGGCGGCCTCCGGCCTCGACGGCCAGCTTCGCCGCGAGGTCCGCGTCCCGCACCGCGACGTAGGTCGTCCACCAGCGCAGGCCGTCGTCGGTGGCCGGCCCGATGCCGGCCACCGGAGCGCCGCGCAGGTGGGCCACCGCGTACTCCTCCCGCTCGGGCATGGCGACGAAGTCCCACCCGAACAGCGCGGAATAGAAGTCCTTCGCCGCGCCCACATCGGAGGCGCCGAGATCCACCCAGCAAGGAGATCCCGGCGCGAACGCGATGTTCTCCGACATGGCCGGCCCTCCACACGTGCGGCGTCGGCGCCCACGGTACTCAGGTCGCCCGCCTTGAGGGCCGGAAAGAACAGTCCGGTACGGCTCTCGCCCAACCTCGCCTAACGGGCGGCGGAGGAGGCCCGGGGAACGCGTGCGATGCCGGTCAGCCGGTGCTCCTCGCGCAGCGTGCGGAGGCGGTTCACCTCGGCGGTCCACTTCGCCCCGTCGGGGGTGGCCCTGGCCTTGCGCCGCGCGATGCGGTCGTCGTAGGCCTTCTCCCCCAGCGTGACCCGCTGCACCGCCTCGGCCGCGCGCAGCGCCTCGGTCAGGGCGCGGTCGAAGTCGATTCCCGCCGCCCGCAACTCCTCCGCAGAGGCGCCCTCGGCCCGCTTGGCCCGCAGCGCCTGCTCGGCCTCCCTCGCCCTGTCCAGCAGAGCACCGAAGTCGCCACCGAGCTCCTGGTCGGCATGGTAGCGGTCCGCCTCACGGCTCACCCGCCGACGGAAAATCGCCATCGTCAGCCCCTCCAGATCGAACAAACCATCGCTGGCGAAAGCGTACGCGCTTCTCACGGGGTCTCGCACACCAGGGTGCGGTGCGCTTTACGAAGTAAGGACGCATGTGGCAGCATGATCGATATGCCTGCCAAGCGACCACCCGTCCCGCTGTCCCTGGAACGCATCATCGACGCCGCCCTCCACATCGCCGACGGGCAGGGCCTGCGCAGGCTCACCATGCGCCGGCTGGGCGACGCGCTCCAGGTCGAGGCGATGGCCATCTACCACCACCTGCCACGGGGCAAGGACGCGCTGATGGACGCGCTGGCCGAGCACGTCACCGCCGTCCAGGTCGGCCCCGAGGGCCTGGACGGCTGGCAGGACAGAGCCCGCGCCTGGGCCCGCGCGAGCCGTGCGGCGCTGCTGGAGCATCCCGGGGTGTTGTCCCTCGCGCTGACCAAGCCGCCGAAGGGCTCGGCGCTGATCGCGATCAGGGAGCAGGCCGAGCAGCTCCAGGAGGCCGGACTGGGCGACGCCAGCGAGGCGGTGCGCGCACTGCGCGCCTACGTGTTCGGCAGCGTGGCGGTGGAGGTCCAGCAGTCCGGCTGGGCCGATCCGGACGCGACGGTGCAGCACGCCCGGACCGCGGACGGCGAGCGGGAATTCGAACACGGCCTCGACGCCCTCATCACCGGCCTGGAACGCTGATCCGCAGGTCGGAGGGCCAAGACCCGACGAACCACGCAGAACGCTCAGCGAATCCAAAGAAATGGTAATCAGTCAGTTACCAGACGGACGGCGTGTCGAGGTTGGCCCGTTATCGTCCATGGGGCAACCTTGTGTTACAAGTCACATCAGCGAGACCGGTCCACTCAGGCCGCACGCGGGCCCCCCACCCGGACCGGCGATATCGTCCGAACGGACTATGTCATGCCGATGCGACCGGCCAGCAAACTGGTGAAGTCCATAAATACGTCAACCCCGAAGGCTCGCCCCCCGTACAAAAGAGGGAAGGAAGACATCGGTGACGGCCACCACCGTCCGCCGGTGAACGACCACGAGCGATCGATAAAGACACGGAGCCCCGGCGATGTGCCCTCATGACCCGGCCTGTCCCCACGCGGACGCGAAGGACCGAGAAGCCGCCCGCACGATAGCGACGCACCCTGAGCAGGGATGGAGCCTGCTCTGCAACGGTGTCGTGCTGTTCGAGGACACGGGAGAGCTCCTGCCGGACGGAGGCGTGATCGCTCCCCACCGCCCCACCGACATGGCCGTCAACGCAGCCTGAGCTCCAGCAGCCACTCGGCCACCTCCTCGCCCACGCGGGCGGGATCCCTCTTCAGATCGTGACCCTCTCCCGCCAGGACCACCAGTCGCGCGGCGTCGGCCGCGTCGGGGACCCCGAACGGATCCCGGTCTCCGTTGATCACCAGTACGTCGGTTCCCGCCTGCCGCAGCTCTCCGGCCCGTGAACGCTCGGGCCGGCCGGGCGGGTGCAGGGGGAACGCGAGCGCGATCACCGCGTCGGCCCCGACCGCCGACGCCGTACGGCAGGCCACCCGGGCCCCGTTGCTCCGGCCGCCCTGAACGAGCGGCAGCCCCGGCCGGCTCTCCCGCAGCCCCGCGACGATGCTCACCCACGCCTCGTCCTGTTTGACCGCGGACCCCGGCGCCCGTGCGCCCCTGAGCCGGAACGGCTGGACCACCCGCGCAACGGTCCCCCCGATGGCCAGCACGGCGTCCCGTACGGCGAGCAGGTCGGGTGCGTCCACTCCCCCCGCCGAGCCGTGGGTCAGGACGAGCAGCAGCCGGGGATCGGCGGCCTCGTCGATCTCGACCCGCGCGGGGCCGTGCGGTGTGGCGACGTCCATGCAGGTGACCGTACCGGCTCCGACTTTGGCAGGATGGGCGACCCGTCCGGACGGAGGATGGCGCACGGCCCGCCCTCCCGCCACAATGTGATCGTGCCCGATAACCCCCTGCAGCAGCACACGACGTCCGACGCCACCCGGCAGGATCTACGCGCCATCATCGCGACGCGCCGAGACCTGGGCCCGGACTACGAGGACGCCCTCGTCGACTCGTTCCTCGACAAGCTCGACGTCGAGATCGCCGCACGCGTCCGGTCGGAGGTGGCCGCGCAGACCGCCGGGATCGCCAAGGACACCCACCGCGGCAAGGACACCACCGTCCCCGTGGCTCTCGGATCACTCGGCATCGGCATCCCCCTCACCGCCATCGCATCGAGCAACGCGGGAGGCGCCGGTCTGCTCCTCGCCTGGGCCGGGATCATCTGCGTCAACGTGGCCTACGCGCTCAGCCGCCGGTCGAGTCGCTGACGACGTCGCCCGTCACGGGCCGGACGTCGCGGTTGAGGCGGAGCCGGACCTGCTCGGCGAGCACCTGGTCGGGGTGATCGAGACCGTAACGCCAGACCGTCTCGGCGTCGGCGTCGCGGCCTCGCAGCGGCAGCGTGCGGGCGAGCAACTCGATGGCGAGCGCACCCGTCTCCGCCTCGCCGTCCTCCCAGCGGCCCTCCTCGACCGCTCCGGCGAACTGCCCGCAGGCCATCTCGAGATGCGCGATGCCGAGGAGCACCCGCAGGCGCGCCACATCGGTCACGGCGGTGACGGACAAGGCCTCCAGCAGGACGTCTGCCGCCTGCTCCGGCTCCCCGTCCGCCAGCAGGTCCGCCGCCATGCGCTCGGCGACGACGGACAGCCCCTGGGCCGCGTCGGCCTGGTCGGGGCCCTCGGCGTCCGAGGCGAGCTCCGCGAAGATCGCCGCCGCGGCGTCGAGATCACCGGTCTCGGCTAGCCGGCGGGCCTGGTCGATCGGCCGCCCGGGGTCGATGGCCGTCATGAGGGGGGCCTCACAGGGATGAGGAGGGGTGGGGAACGATCAGCAAGATCTTAACGACCTGTGCCCCGGTGCGGGAGTGACATGCGCAACTGGTCCGCCACCATGCCGTTCCCCTGCCCCCCTTCGACCGCTCAGTCCTCGTACGCCTCGAGCGGCGGGCACGAGCAGACCAGGTTGCGGTCGCCGTAGGCCTGGTCGATCCGGCGGACCGGAGACCAGTACTTGTTGTCGCGCAGCGAGGGCAGCGGGTAGGCCGCCGCGGCCCGCGAGTACGGGTGCGACCACTCACCGGAGACCAGGGAGTCCGCCGTGTGGGGCGCGTTCCGCAGCGGGTTGTCCACCCGGTCGTACTCGCCGGAGGCCACCCGGGCGATCTCCTCACGGATGGCGATCATCGCCTCGGCGAACCGGTCGAGTTCCGCCAGGTCCTCGCTCTCCGTCGGCTCGATCATCAGGGTGCCCGCCACGGGGAAGGACATGGTCGGCGCGTGGAAGCCGTAGTCGACCAGGCGCTTGGCCACGTCGTCCACGGTGACCCCGGTCTCCTTGGTGATCTGCCGCAGGTCGACGATGCACTCGTGCGCGACCAGGCCGTCGCGTCCGGTGTAGAGGACCGGGTAGTGCGGCGCGAGCCGCCTGGCCAGGTAGTTGGCCGACAGGATCGCCTGCTCGGTGGCCTGCCTGAGCCCGTCGCCGCCCATCATCCGCACGTACGCCCAGGAGATCGGGAGGATGCCCGCCGAGCCGTACGGCGCGGCCGACACGTGCGTGGGGAGGTGGTCGGCGAGATGGGCCTTGACCGCCACGGGGCCGACGCCGGGGCCTCCGCCGCCGTGCGGGATGCAGAAGGTCTTGTGCAGGTTGAGGTGGGACACGTCCGAGCCGAACTCACCGAGCTTGGCCAGGCCGACCAGCGCGTTGAGGTTCGCGCCGTCGACGTAGACCTGTCCCCCGGCCTCGTGGACCCGCGCGCAGATCTCGACGATGGTCTCCTCGTACACGCCGTGCGTCGAGGGGTACGTCACCATGATCGCGGCCAGCGCCTCACGGTGCTTGTCGATCTTGAGGGAGAGGTCGTCCAGGTCGACGTTGCCGTCGTCGTCGCACGCCACCACGACGACCCGCATGCCCGCCATGACGGCGCTGGCGGCGTTCGTGCCGTGAGCGGACGACGGGATGAGGCAGACGTTCCTGCCGACGTCCCCACGGGAGCGGTGGTAGGACCGGATGGCCAGCAGTCCGGCGAACTCTCCCTGGGAGCCGGCGTTCGGCTGGATCGACACCCGGGCGTAGCCGGTGATCTCGGCGAGCCAGCCCTCGAGGTTCCCGATCAGCTCCAGGTACCCCTCGGCCTGCGCGTCCGGCGCGAAGGGATGGATGCCGGCGAACTCCGGCCAGGTGATCGGCTCCATCTCGGTGGTCGCGTTCAGCTTCATCGTGCAGGAGCCCAGCGGGATCATCGACCGGTCGAGCGCGATGTCCTTGTCCTGGAGCCTGCGCAGGTAGCGCAGCATCGCGGTCTCCGACCGGTAGGAGTGGAAGACCGGGTGGGTCATGAACTCGGAGGTCCTGACCAGGTCTCCCGGCAGGGCGTCGGCCGTCGCCCGGTCGAGGTCGTCCACCACGACGCCCTCGCAGCCGAAGGCCTCCCACACCACGGCCAGGTGGGCCGTGGTCGTCTTCTCGTCGCAGGCCACGGCGACGTGGTCGCCGTCCACCCGGCGGAGGTTGATCCCCCCGGCGGCCGCGGCCGCGACGACCTCGTCCGCCCGGCCCGGCACCTTGGCGAGCACGGTGTCGAAGAATTCGTCGTGCACCACCTCGACGCCGTTGTCCCGCAGGCCGGCGGCGAGGATGGCCGCGTGCCTGTGGGCGCGCTGCGCGATCCGCCTCAGCCCGTCGGGCCCGTGGTAGACCGCGTACATCGAGGCCAGCACGGCGAGCAGGACCTGCGCGGTGCAGATGTTGCTCGTCGCCTTCTCCCGGCGGATGTGCTGCTCACGGGTCTGCAGGGCCAGCCGGTAGGCGGGGCGCCCGTCGGCGTCCACGGACACGCCGACCAGGCGGCCGGGCATCTGCCGCTGGAGCCCCTCGCGGACGGCCATGTAGGCGGCGTGCGGGCCGCCGAACCCGAACGGGACGCCGAAGCGCTGTGTGGAGCCGACGGCGATGTCGGCGCCCAGTTCGCCCGGGGAGACCAGCAGCGTCAGGGCCAGCAGGTCGGCCGCGGCCACCACCTGAGCCCCCTGCGCGCGGGCCCGCTCGGCCAGTGCGCGGAAGCCCGCGAGACGGCCGCTCGCCCCCGGATACTGCACGAGCACCCCGAAACACTCGGGCAGGTCACCCGTGAGGTCCGACTCGACGAGCGTGATCCCGAGCGGCTCGGCGCGGGTGGCGAGCACGGCCTTGGTCTGCGGCAGCGCCTCGGCGTCGACCACGAAGACGTCGGCCTTGACCTTGCTCGCCCGGCGGGCCAGCGTCATCGCCTCCGCGGCGGCCGTGGCCTCGTCGAGGAGGGAGGCTCCCGCGACGTCGAGGCCGGTCAGGTCCGTCACCACGGTCTGGAAGTTGAGCAGCGCCTCGAGCCGTCCCTGCGAGATCTCCGGCTGGTACGGCGTGTACGCGGTGTACCAGCCCGGGTTCTCCAGCACGTTGCGGAGGATGACACCGGGGGTGATCGTGTCGTGGTAGCCCAGCCCGATCATGGAGGTGAGCACCTTGTTCCGGCCGGCGAGGGCGCGCAACTCGGCGAGGGCCTCCTGCTCGTTCACGGCATCGGGCAGCGCCATGGCGGTCGCCGTCCTGATGGCTCCGGGAACGGCCATCGCCACCAGATCGGCCACCGACTCATAGCCGACGGTCTGCAACATCCGCGCCTGTTCGGCGTCGGACGGACCGATGTGGCGGGTCGCGAAAGGCGGGGCGGAAAGATCGCGGAGCGGGGACCGATCGGTCATGACAGGGGCCTCCTGGGCGGGTCGAGACCAGCGCGCGCCGTACCTGCTGGCACGGCCCGTCGTCTTGCGGTCTCCCCCTCTGTCATCGGACCTGAGAGCTTCACCGGGCCATCGACGCGCCCGGCTTTCCCCTTCGGTGAGGCTCCACCTGGCTGGTGCGCCTGCTTTTCAGAGTCGCCTCGTCCGTGCGGTACCGGTTACCTGAGAGATTCCGGGGAGGTTGCTCCTTCGGCGCCCCTGGTGAAAGGGGACTCTCCCGCACGAGGTCATCAGCCAGACCAACTCTACCGGCTACCGGAATGGGCGGTGACGCCCCTATGGTCCCGGTCGGCGGACCGGTCCGTCAGCCGGTCTTGCGGGCCTTCCTGCGGCGGGCCAGTTCGTCCGCCGGATGATCACCCTCCGCATCGGAGGCGCTCTCGGCGCGCTCACTCGGGAGCTCGGCGAGCGATCCCTCCACCTCGCGCCAGACCCTGCCCAACGCGATGCCGAAGACGCCCTGACCACCCTGGAGCAGGTCGATCACCTCGTCGGCCGACGTGCACTCGTAGACGCTGACGCCGTCGCTCATGAGCGTGATCTGCGCCAGGTCGTGCACCCCGCGATCACGCAGGTGCTGCACGGCGGTGCGTATCTGCTGGAGGGAGACGCCGGTGTCGAGGAGCCGCTTGACCACCTTCAGGACGAGGATGTCGCGGAAGCTGTACAGGCGCTGCGATCCCGAGCCCTGTGCGGCTCTTATCGTGGGCAGCACCAGCTCGGTGCGCGCCCAGTAGTCCAGTTGCCGGTAGGTGATGCCGGCCGCCGCGCAGGCCGTGGGACCGCGGTAACCGACGTCATCGGGCAGAGACGCGGGCTGCTCGTCGAACAGCAGACCCTGCTCGCCGGCACGCTCGCGTGCCGCCTGCCGGACCGGATCATGTTGTCCGGCCGACTTACCCTCGCCGCTGCTGACCGCCACTGCGGACCTCCGGCTTTCTCTCATCCCACGGTCTGATCTGGGGGTTCGTGAATTACAACCGTGGTTTCCCTTGCACCGTAGGACCGGGGCCATCCTCAGTCAACGACCCCGTCCGGCGCGTCGTGAAGCGCAATATCCCGAAATCAACCCGCACGGCCGAAGTCTTCCGGGGTGATGTTGTCCAGGAACTGGCGGAACTTCTCCACCTCGTCCTCCTGGTCGTCCGGCATGCTCACGCCTGCCTCCTGGACCACGTCCTCGCTGGCGTAGATCGTCGCCCCCGTCCGCAACGCCAGCGCGATCGAGTCCGACGGACGCGCGCTCACTTCTACGCCGTTGGAGAACACCAGGTCGGCAAAGAAGATCCCGTCACGGAGGGCGACGATGTTCACGGTGCGCAGACGCACCCCCAGCGCCTCCAGCACGTCCCTGAACAGGTCGTGGGTCAGCGGCCGGGGCGGCGGTTCCTCCGCCTGCGCCAGCGCGATGGCGGTCGCCTCGGTCATGCCAATCCAGATCGGCAAGTACCGATCACCGCTCGTCTCCTTGAGGAGAACGATCGGCTGGTTGGAGGGCATCTCAACGCGAACCCCCACGACCTCCATCTGCAACACGGGCGACTCCGTCTCAAAGCGTCGCGGCATATCACCAGGCATTCAACGTAACACCGCGACGGAGCGAATGAGCCGGTCACCGTCCCAGAACGCCGCGAACACTGCCACGAAGTAATGCACTGTGCAATTTCTGGAGAAGTCCGGAGATCTCCCGACCCGTCTCGCCCGCTTGATCGATCGCCCCCGGCGCGCGGCGCCGCAACAACGGCGCCACGGCCTGCTCCACGAGGCCGGCCTCCCGCTCCACAACCGCCTTGACGGCCCGCAGATGCCGGGGATGCAGGCCGAAACGGGCCAACTCCGCGACGTTCCTGGCCACGTCCAGCGCGTCGGCGTCGTAGCGGCGCGCGACCGGCACGACCAGCCCGAAGCTCTCCATCTCGGCGAGCGTCTCGTCGTCGATGCCCGCGGCCTCGAGCAGTTCCTCCCTGCTCAGCCGTACGGCAGGGACCTCGGAGGACACGTCGCGCGGACGGGTGGCCTGCTCCTCCAGATGATCCTTGATCACACGGAGCGGAAGATAGTGGTCACGCTGCGCGGTCAGGATGTAACGAAGGCGCTCCACGTCGTTGTGCGTGAACTTGCGGTAGCCCGAGGGGCTCCGCTGGGGCTCGATGAGCCCCTCGCCTTCCAAGAACCGGATCTTGGAGATCGTGACGTCGGGGAACTCGCCCTGTAGCAGGGCGAGCACCTCCCCGATGCTCATGAACGCCCTTACGGCCTGCGCGCCCATGACTCCACCTCCTCACCGATCACGGTCCTCCAGGGCCACGTGTGAGGAACACCAGTCGGAACTTCCCGATCTGCACCTCGTCGCCCCCGGCGAGCGGGAACTCCTCGATCCGCTCACGGTTGACGTAGGTGCCGTTCAGGCTTCCGACATCACGCACGGTGAACTGGCCACCACGCCGGTAGAACTCCACGTGCCTCCTGGACACGGTCACATCGTCCAGGAAGATGTCGCTTTCCGGGTGACGACCCGCCGTAGTGAGGTCACTGTCGAGCAGAAAACGGCTGCCCGCGTTCGGCCCGCGCATCACGACCAGCAGCGCGGTCCCCGGAGGCAGTTGCTCGAGGGCCGCCCTGTCGGGAAGCAGCGTCTGCCCGAGCTCCGCCTCGATCGCGTCAAGCGAGATCGTCGAGGTGGTGTCGGGTGCGACGGGCGCCGGAGCGCTCAGCGGCGAACCGCATCGTGAACAGAAACGGGCATCCTCGGGGTTGGCATGACCGCACTGCGTGCAGTAGACGCTGGGCATCGATCGGCTCGGCCTCTCTCACGACTTGCTCAGACTGCGAATGCCGCAACTTACGCTGATCAGGGACAAAGGTCAAGAAGCGTCGCTGGGCGTGGACTGCCCAACGCTACAGCCCCCAGCCGTCCATGGTCCATCCCGCCACACGTGCCCATGGCCGCGCCTCCGGCACGGCGTGCGCTGTGTCCCCTTGCCGCGCC
>NZ_BOOO01000026.1 GCF_016863275.1 Planotetraspora mira | reverse complement strand
GGAGGCGCGGCAATCAAACACTGTGATCAATCTCATTGCGAGCCGGCGGCCTGTTCCACCACGCGGGCCCACCGTTCGAGGATGCCCTGGGCGCTGTCGACGTCGTGGCCCTCGGCCCACAGGTGGGTGACGGCCTCGGACGGGTCGGGCAGGACGAGGGCCCAGCTGCCGTCGTCCTCGACGACCCGCACCCCGTCGGTGGTGTCGATCCTGTGGCCCTCCGCGGCCTCGACCACCGACCGCATCACCGCCCCCTTGTGGGCCCACGGCGTCGGCACGGTCCGCTTGAGCAGCTTCGCCTCCGGGATGCGGGCGTCGATCTGGCTGAGGGACAGCCGGGTCCGCGCGACCAGGCCGAGCAGCCGGAGGAACACCGCGAGCCCGTCCACCGTCGGGGCGAACTCGGGCACGATGAAGCCGCCGCGCCCATCGCAGGCGAAGATCATGTCGGGGTGCCGCGCGGCCGTCGCGAGCGTGTCCACGCCCGTTGCGGTCCAGTCGACCTGCACGCCGTGGAACCGGCAGACCATCTCGGCGACCCGCGTCGTCGTGACGGGGAGGGCGACCCTGCCTCCCCTGCGCTCGGCCGCGACCAGGTCGAGCACGACGAGCAGGGCCCGCTCCTCGCTGATGAGCTGGCCCATCTCGTCGACCAGGGACACCCGTTCGCCCACGGGGTCGAACCGTACGCCGAAGGCCGCTCTGGACGAGGCCACGAGCTCGGCGAGCCTCTGGAGGTCACGGCGGCGCTCGGCGAGGCTCTCCGTGGGCGAGACGTCGTCCAGGCGGTTGTTGACGGTCAGCACGTCGACGCCGGCACGGCCGAGCAGGCTGGGCAGCACGAGCGAGGACGTGCCTCCCGCGCAGTCGACCACGACCTTCATCTCGGCGTCCTTCACGCCGGTCATGTCGATGCAGCGCAGCAACTCCCGGGCGTAGGTGTCGACGGCCCTCGCGGGGAAGGTCAGCTCGGCGATCTCGCCGGGGAAGGCACGGCGGTACTCCTGCCGCGAGAAGACCCTCTCCAGCTTCCGCTGGGCCGCCTGGGACAGATCGGCCCCGGACTCGTCCATGAACACGATGTCGACGCTCTGGGGGTCGCCCGCGGTGGTCCGCAGGGCGATGCCGCCCCGGACGTTCTCCCTGGAGGTGTTGAACCGGGTGACGGGGAGCGCGGCGGCCTCCAGGTCGACGACGTTGATGGCGCTGGAGTTGAGCGCGCTGATCACGGCCCGCTTGAGCGCCCTGGCGGCGCGGGAGGCGTCGCGGGACGTGACGACGGTGTCGCCCTTCCTGAGGGTCGTGGCGTAGGCGCTGGCCAGCCGTACGCACAGCTCGGGGGTGATCTCCACGTTGACGAGACCGGAGACGCCGCGAGGCCCGAACAGGCTGCGCTGGCCACGCGACTCCCAGATGACGCTGGTGTTGACGACCGCGCCCGCCTCGATGGTCTTGAACGGATAGATCTTCACGCCGGAGGAGACGTAGGCCTCGGCCTCGATGACGCACTCGTCGCCGACGACGGCGTTCTCCTCGATCCTCGCGCCGGTCATCACGTCGGTGTTCTTGCCGATCACGCAACCCCGGAGGTGGGCCGCCGGGCCGACGTAGACGTTGTCGCAGACGACCGCGCGGTGGAGGAAGGCGCCCTCCTTGACCACCGCGTTGCTGCCGAGGACCGTGTACTCGCGCAGCTCGGCCCCGGCCTCGACCTTCGCGTAGTCGCCGATGTAGAGCGGGCCCTTCAGCACGGCGTCCGGGTCGACGGAGGCGCCTTCGGCGGCCCAGACGCCCGGTGCGAGCTCGAACGCGTCGAAGTCGACCTTGACCTTGCCCTCCAGGACGTCTGCCTGGGCCTTCAGGTAGCTCTCGTGGGTGCCGACGTCCTCCCAGTAGCCGTCCGCTACGTACCCGAACAGCCGCTTCCCGCTCTCGAGCAGCTTGGGGAAGATGTCGGACGACCAGTCGACGGACTGTCCCGGCTCGATCTCGTCGAGGACCGAGGGCTCCATGATGTAGATGCCGGTGTTGACGGTGTCGGAGAACACCTGGCCCCATGTGGGCTTCTCCAGGAAGCGCTGGATCCGCCCGTTCTCGTCGACGATGATGATCCCGAACTCGAGCGGGTTGGGGACGCGCTTGAGGCCGATGGTGACCAGGGCCCGGTTCTCCCGGTGGAAGCGGAGCATGTCGGTCAGGTCGATGTCGGTCAGGGCGTCGCCGGAGATGACGAGGAACCGGTCCTCGCGGAGTTTGTCGGCCGCGTTCTTGACGCTGCCGGCCGTGCCGAGCGGGATCTCCTCGGTGGCGTAGTGGAGGCTCATGCCGAGCTCGTCGCCGTCGCCGAAGTAGTTGCGGATCAGGGCGGCCAGGAACTGGACCGTGACGACGGTCTCGGTGTACCCGTGGCGCTTCAGCAGCCGGAGCACGTGCTCCATGATCGGCCGGTTGATGATCGGGAGTAGGGGCTTGGGCTGGTTGGCGGTCATCGGCCGCAGCCGTGTCCCCTCCCCGCCCGCCATGACGACGGCCTTCACGGTCACCCCTTCGTTAGGTGGCGCACCTGTACGACATACAACACCCCCGCCCACCAATACAGACCAGTTCCCCAGATGGCGAAGGCCCATCCGAAGATCGTGGAGATCTCCGCGTACCAACCGTCGTGGGAGGCGAGGAAGAGCAGCGGGAAGGCGTACATGAGGGCCGCCGTCGCCGCCTTCCCGAGGAAGTGGACCGGCAGCGCCGGGCCGTACCCGTGGCGGCGCAGGACCGGGGGGACCCACAGGAGCATGACGTCGCGCAGCGGCACCACGAGCGCCAGCCACAGCGGGATGGCGTCGCGCAGCACCAGCCCGACCAGGGTGGCCAGGATGTAGAGCCGGTCGGCGAGCGGGTCGATCAGGCGGCCCAGCCTGCTGGTCTGTCCCCAGGCGCGGGCGAGCTTGCCGTCGAGCCAGTCGGAGAACCCCGCGAGCATCAGCAGCAGGATGGCCCAGCCGTCCTCATGGGGTCCCAGAACGAGCCAGAGGAAGACCGGGACGCCGAGCAGTCGCAGTGCGCTCAGCAGGTTGGGAACCGTGTAGATCCGGTCCTCGGCAGAGTTCACGCCCCAGACCCTACATGCCCCTTTCCCGCGCGCCGCGAGGCGGTTCCAGGGCATTGAACTCCGCGTCGACCAAGCCGAACCGGTGGGCCACGACCGCGGCCTGGGTCCGGTTGCGCAACTCGAGCTTCTCCATGATCGCCGCGACGTGGCTCTTGACGGTCGTCACCCCCACATGGAGCCGGTCGCCGATCTCGGCGTTGGACAGGCCCATCCCGACCAGCGTGAGGACCTGGACCTCGCGTTCCGTGAGGTTGCCGGGGAGACGGGCCGTCTGGCGCTCGGCCGCCAGCGCGCGTTCGACCAACCGCCGCAACACCGACGGGGCGAGCAGCGGCTCCCCCAGTGCCGCCCGCCGTACGGCCTCGACCATCCGGTCCGGTGGGTCGTCCTTCACCAGGAAGCCGAGGGCTCCGGCGCGCAGGGCGGAGTAGACGTTCACGTCGTCGGAAAATGTGGTCAACACCACGATCCGCGCGGCCGGGTCGGCGGCCAGGATGCGCCGGGTGGCCTCGAGCCCGTCCACGCGGGGCATCCGCAGGTCCATGAGCAGCACGTCGGGCCGGTGGCGCTCAGCGAGCCGCACGGCCTCCGCGCCGTCGGCGGCCTCGCCGCAGACCTCCATGTCCCCGGCGGCCTCCAGCATCATCCGCACGCCCGCCCGGACCAGCGCCTGGTCGTCGGCGACCACGACGCGGATCACGACGGGCTCCGTGAGGTCCACCGGCATTCCGGGCCGGCCTCGGGGCCCTCCGCGGGGTCGGGCAGGGGTAAGGACGCGGCCAGGCGCCAGCCGCCGTCCTCCACGGGACCGGCCGTGAGCCGGCCGCCGAGCGCGCGGGCCCGTTCGCGCATCCCGGCGATCCCCTGCCCGGTCGAGGGCAGCGTCTCCCCCGGTCTCGCCGTGCCGGGGCCGTTGCGGACCTCCACGGTCATCGCGCCCTTCTCCATCCCGACCGTGATCTCGGCCGTCGCCTCGGAACCGGCGTGCTTGAGGACGTTCGTCAGGCCCTCCTGGACGATCCTGGCCGCGGACGCCCGGACGACCAGCGGCGCCGCCACGGCCTCGGTGGCGATGCTCAGCTCCACCCGCAGACCGGCGGCGGCCATCCGGGCGACGGCGTCGCGCATGATGTCGTCGGGGTCGGCCAGCGTGAGGTCGAGGCTGACGTCACCGGGCCCGGTGCGCGCGAGTTCGTCGCGTTCGGGGTCCCTGAGCACGGTGAGCAGCCCGCGGAGGTCCTCCAGGACGCGGTGGCCGGTCTCCCTGATGTCGTCCAGCGCCTCGGCCGCGGGCCCGGTCGCCCCGGCGTACTGGGCCGCGCTCGCCCGCAACACCATCGCCCCGACGTGGTGCGCCACGATGTCGTGGACGTCGCGGGCGATCCGCTCCCGCTCGGCGAGCCGGTCGGCGCGCAGGCGCTCGGCGCTCAGCTCCCTCGCCTGACGCCCCTCGGCCTGGCGGGCGCGGACGTACCGGCCGATCGCGACGGGGGCGGTCACGATGGCCATGAGCGTGACCACGCGGACGATCGTGATGTCGGCCGGGTCGTCGACTATCACGATGGCGGTGACGGAGCAGGTGAGCAGATATCCGGCGCCCACCCACGTCCAGCTCGCCCGGGTGGAGAACACGCCCAGTGCGACGAGTGCGAGGAGTTGGAGGCTGCTCCCCGTCCGCGGGGCGTACTGGTCGGCCACGACCAGGATCACGCTCTCCAGCAGCAGTACGGCCCCCGGGTGCTTGCGGACGACGCCGAGGGCGAAGCCCGCCACCACCGCCCCGAGGCCGACCACCCACACCGGCGGCGTCCCGCTGTCCCAGAACGGCCAGGTGCCGAGGACGGCGAACGCCACCCCGCCGCCGGCGAGCAGCAGGTCGAGCAGGGGCGCCGGGTCCTCCTCGCCCTGACCTTTCTCGCTGCGCAGATATCGGCCGACCAGCACCGGGAAGGCGATGATGCCGACCGAGTAGAACCACGAGTTCTGGGTGAAGGCGATCCCCGGATCGGCCAGGTTGACGGCCGTCGCCGCACCGGCGAGGACCGCCACCGGAGCCGTCCAGCGCCACCCCCTCTCCCGGGCCACCACGCCGACGGCGATGGGGAGCAGGATCTGCAGAGTGTCCGTGGTGGAGGCGCCGAGCTGGTCGCAGACGACGAGAAAGCCGGCGAAGTAGATCGCGACCGGGCCCGGCCGCCGGCGCACCAGTCCCAGCGGAAGGCCGGCGAGCAGGGCGAACAGGGCCCTGATCCACCAGGGCGCCGACGGCCCGCCCCAGTGCCCATGGGTGACGAGCACGTCGAGGACGACCCCGCACACCGCGAGGAAGACGTCCAGCACTCCGCCACGCCACCGCATAGGGGAACGGTATCCGCCGCAGGGGCGTGGTCCCCTTCCTCCGGAGGGACGAGACCGTCTCCTTCTTCTGGCCGCCCCGGCGGGTCCAAGTGGCCGCCTCCCCGGGTCCTTGTGGCCGCTCACACGGGCCGGACGACGGGGGCTCCGCGCGGAAGCGCGCCCCTAGCTTCGAGACATGGCGAACGAGTCAGCGATCTTCTTCAGTCAGTTCCTCAGGGCGCCCGCCGTCACCGGTGCGATAGCGCCCAGTTCCCGGCGGTTGTCGTCGGCGGTGTGCGTGCCGGTGCCGGAGCGGGGCGACCCCGTGGTGGTCGAGCTGGGGCCGGGCACGGGCCCGTTCACCGGCGAGATCCAGCGCCGCCTGGGCGGGCGCGGACGGCACCTCGCCGTCGAGATCAACCCTCAGCTCGCCGGGCTCCTCGGCGGCGCCCATCCGGGTGCGGAGATCGTGGTCGACAGCGCCGCGCGGCTGCCCGCCCTCCTCGCCGAGCGGGGCCTGGCCGCGGCCGACGTGATCGTGAGCGGGCTGCCCTGGGCCGCCTTCTCCTACGGCCACCAGTCCGAGGTCCTCCGTGCGGTCGTGCAGGCCCTGGCTCCCGGCGGGGCGTTCACGACGTTCTCCTACGTGCACGCCAGGGCGCTTCCCCCCGCGCTGCGTTTCCGCAGGAGGCTCTCCGAGTCGTTCGAAGAGGTCGTGCCGGGGCGCACGGTGTGGCGCAACCTCCCGCCCGCCTTCGTTTACCACGCGCGCCGCCCGCGCCGCTGATTCCCCGCCGATACGGAGACTCATAGGGAGATCGCTTCGTTCTACTATTGCGCGCGACCAGGAAATGGAGACAGTTATGGACTTCTCACTGCCGGAGAGCGCGCAAGCCGTACAACAGGGTGTCGCGGACATCTGCTCCCATTACGACATGGCTTACTGGGAGCGCTGCGAGACCGAGAAACGGTGGCCGGAAGAAGTCTGGGGGGACCTCGCCAAGGGCGGCTGGCTCGGTCTCGCCGTCCCCGAGGAGTACGGCGGCGCCGGGCAGGGACTGCTGGAACTCGCGGTCGCCACCGAGACGTTGTCGGCGTCCGGTTCCGCGGGCGGTTCCGCGTTCACCTACGTCCTGACGCCGGGCTTCGGCGCGATGACCCTGGCCAGGCACGGCACCCCGGAGCAGAAGGCCGCGCTGCTCCCGAAGCTTGCGACGGGGGAACTCGAGACCTGCTTCGCCCTCACCGAGCCGGACGCCGGGTCCAACTCGCTGGCGATCTCCACCTTCGCCCGCGAGGACGGCTCCGACTTCGTCATCAACGGGCAGAAGATCTGGATCACCGGTGTGCAGCGCGCCACCTGGATGTTGCTCGTCACGCGGACCATCCCCGCCGCCGAGGCCAGGCCGCGGACCAACGGCATGACGGTCTTCCTGGTCAACGTGCCGGATGCGGTCGCGGCCGGGCAGTTGTCCTACCGGCCGATCCCGAAGATGGGCGCGAACACCACGCCGTCCAACATGGTGTTCATCGACGATCTGCGCGTGCCGGCGACGAACGTGCTCGGCGAACTCCACGGGGGCGCCACGGTGCTCTGGGACGTCCTCAACCCCGAGCGCATCCTGCTGGGCGCGAGCGCCCTCGGCGGGGCGGAGGTCGCGCTGCGGGCCGGCGTGGACTACGCGAAGCAGCGCGAGGTCTTCGGCCGGCCGATCGGGTCGAACCAGGCCATCGCGTTCCCGCTGGCGCAGGTCAAGGCCAAGATCGAGCTGGCCAGGCTCATGCTGTACAAGGCGGCCTGGTCCTTCGACAACGGGCTCCCCTGCGGCACCGAGGCCAACATCGCGAAGCTGACCGCGTCCCAGGCGGCGTGGGAGGCCGCCGACGCCGCGTTCCAGACCCACGGCGGCATGGCCTACTCGCTGGAGTACCCGGTGGCCCGGCTACTCACGGACGCGCGCATCGGCAAGATCGCACCGGTGACCGAGGAGTTGCTGCTCAACTACCTCGCGACCCAGGTTCTGGGGCTGCCGCGGAGTTTCTAGCCGCCGGATCCGCCATTGCGTATGCGCCTTCGGGGGAAGTAAAGACATACGTAAGGCAGCGGTGAAGGGGACATCGGATGGACAAGCCGTACGCGAGCACCGTGATCAGGGCGGACGCCGACGAGGTCTGGGCCTACCTCCGGGACTTCGGCAACCTGGCGGAGTGGCTGCCCGGCATCACGACCTGCGAGATCGAGGACGGCGGGGCGCTCTCTCCCGGGGCCGTCCGCCGGATCGAGGGCGCCGGCGGGGTCTTCCGGGAACGCCTGTCGTCCCTCGACGACGCGGAGCGGTCGATGACGTACGAGATCCTCGAATGCCCGCTGCCGGTCAGGAACTACCGGGCGACGTGCCGGGTGGCCCCGGTGACGGACACCGGTGAGGCGTTCGTCGAGTGGTACGCGTCCTTCGAGGCCGACGACCCGGGCCGGGTGGCCAAGATCTTCACACGTGGCGTCTTCGCCCCCGGCCTCGACTCCCTGCGCAAGCGGTTCGGCTGACCGCCGTCGCGCGGACCCTCAGGAGAAGCGCGGAGGGCGCTTGTCGCGGACGGCCCGGACCCCTTCCGCCACGTCCGGACCGGTGAAGCCGAGGAACTCCATGGCCAGCGACGCGTCGAACGACGGGCCCGCCAGCCGGAGCCAGTTGTTCAGGGCGTACTTGGTCAGCCGGATGGCCTCGGCGGAGCCGTTCGCCAGTCGCACCGCGACGTCCAGCGCCCTGTCGTGGACCTGGTCGTCGTCGACGCACAGGCTGACCAGGCCCATCGCCTCGGCCTGCTCCCCCGAGACCGGCTCGCACAGCAGCAGGTGGTACTTGGCCTTCGCCAGGCCGCACAGCAGCGGCCAGATGATCGCCGCGTGGTCGCCGGCCGCCACCCCGAGCCGCGTGTGGCCGTCGATCACGCGTGCCGTACGGCCGGCCACCGAGATGTCGGCGAGCAGGGCGACCGCGAGCCCCGCGCCCACGGCGGGCCCCTGGATGGCCGACACCACCGGCTTGGGGCAGTTGATCACGTTGTAGACGATGTCGCGCGCCTCGGCGAAGACGCGCATGCGGGTCGCGTGGTCGCGCGTCATCTCCTCGATCATCGACAGGTCGCCTCCCGCGGAGAACGCCGCGCCCTCTCCCCGGATGAGCACCGCGCGGACCGCGTCGTCGGCGCCGGCGTCCTGCCACACCTCGGCGAGCTCACGGTGCCCGGTGCGGTCCACCGCGTTCAGCCGGCCGGGCTCGCTGATGACGATCCGCAGCACGCCCTCGGCCGGCCAGTCGATCTTCAGCTTCTCGTAGTCCCTCACGCATGGGCACAGTAACCGCGCGGCACCCCGGAGGGAACGGTCACGGCCGCGCGGCCTCCATCAGAGATTCGACGAGCCGGTTGTCCGTGCCGCGCTCGGGGTGCCACTGGACGCCGACGGCGAACCGGTGGCCGGGGATCTCGATCCCCTCCACGATCTGGTCGTCCGCCCACGCGACCGCCTGCAGCCCGGTGCCGAGCCGCCTGACGCCCTGCCGGTGCGCGCCGGTCACCTCGGCGTGGTCGCCGATCGCCTTGCCGACCTTGCTGGAGACGCTCACGGTGATCTCGTGCCTGGCCGTCTCGTGCCGCTCGTGGGCGACGACGTCGGGCAGCCAGGGGATCAGCGTGCCGCCCTGGGACACGTTGAGGATGTGCATGCCACGGGAGATCGCAAGCACCGGGAGGTCCGCCTCCACCGCCGCCCGGGCAAGGGCCAGTTCGAAGCGGTCACGGTGGACCTGTGGCTCCTCAACCCGATTGTCCGGCTCCTCGCCGTACAGGGAGGGGGAGATCTCCACGCCGCCCGCCAGGATCAACGCGTCGAGGCCGCGCACGTAGTCGGCCGCGGAGGCGGGACTGATCGGGGGGAGCAGGAGCGGGGCGCCGCCGGCCTTGTCCACGGCCGTGGCGTACGCCTGGGGCGAAATGGCGGCCTCCCTCACCCATACGCTCCATCGCGCGGCCTCGAGGTAGGTGGTGATACCAACGATCGGACGCGCCATTGCGATCTCCCGGGTGTCTTACAAATCGGTACAACCATAATGGCGTAGCCGGAATTCACTTTGTCCCACTTGCCTCACTATTACCGCAGGTAACAGCAAGCATCCACGATTACAATCCATTACCAGACAATCACAATGAGTTGGTTTTCGCACCACCTTGTGAAGAATCGGTTGTGACGTCCGACTGCGAGTGCAAGACTTCCAAATGAGCGCGGTTGAGCCGGGGCTGGCGGCGCTCATCACCCGGAGCCGTCAGGGAGGTGGATCGACAAGACCGGAGCTGGTCCGGTCCCAAGGGTGGGACACAGTAGATGACGCTTAATCCGCGCCTCGTCAAAGAGAGCTTCTCCGTCATCGAACCCGTCGCGGGTAAGGCCGCGGCGTTTTTCTACGGGCGACTGTTCGCGGAGAACCCACGACTGCGGGCGATGTTCCCGCCTGCGATGGACATGCAGCGTGACCGCCTTTTCAGCGCGCTCACACGGATCGTCTGGTTGCTCGACAGTCCCGATGGGCTCACGGCCTACCTCGGCCAACTCGGACGCGACCACCGCAAATACGGTGTCGTCGACGAGCACTACACCGCCGTGGGCAACGCCCTCGTCGCCACGATCAAGCATTTCGCCGCCGACATGTGGACGGACGAGATCGAGTCCGCCTGGGTCGAGGCGTACGGCCTGGCCTCCGCCGCCATGATCGAGGCGGCGGCCGCCGACGCGGGTGTCGCGCCCCCCTGGTGGCTGGGAGAGGTCCTCGACCACGACCGCCGGACTCGCGACATCGCCGTCATCACGGTACGGCCGGCGCAGCGGCTGGAGTTCACGCCGGGCCAGTACATCACCGTGCAGACCGCCCGGTGGCCACGGGTCTGGCGGACGTTCTCGATCGCCAACGCGCCGCGCGACGACAACACCATCCGCCTCCACGTGCGTGCCATCCCCGGCGGGTGGGTCAGCTCGGCACTCGTCCAGCACACCCGGATCGGCGACCAGATCCTGCTCGGCCCGCCTGTGGGCACGATGGCACCCGTCGAGTCGGACCGGGACATTCTGCTCGTGGCGGGCGGCACGGGACTGGCCCCGCTCAAGGCCATCGTCGAACACGTCATCGCGTCCGGCCGCCGGCCCAACATTCACCTGATCTTCGGCGCCCGGCGCTCGGCCGAGCTCTACGACATGCACGACCTCATCCGAATGGAGTCGAGCTTCCCATGGTTGCGCGTGTTACCCGTGGTCTCCGACGAACAGTCCTACGACGGGATGCGCGGGCGGCTGCCCGACGTCATGGAGCGCTTCCACTCCTGGGCCGAGCACGAGGTCTACGTCTGCGGCCCGGGCTCCATGGTGAACGAGACCGTCCAGCGGTTGCAGATGTCGGGCGTGCCCCTGTGCCGGATCCATCGCGACACCATCCAGGGCGAGCCCTAGCCGACTCCCGTATCTCCCTGACCGGCCGCCGGTCTCCTGGCACGATGGGCCCAACCCGGAAAGGGGCCGTGCACGAAGCCCATCAGGAGGTGTTCATGGAAGCCCTGCTAGCGATCGGCACGCGCAAGGGTCTGTTCATCGCACGCTCGTCCGGCGGCGGGCCCTTCGAGGTCGACCCCGTCCGCTTCTCCACCATCGGCGTCCACTCCGTGGCGATCGACACCCGTGGGGAGACTCCGCGGCTGCTCGCGGGCATCGAGTACGGCCATTTCGGGCCCTCGGTGATGTGGTCGGACGACCTCGGGCAGACGTGGCAGGAGGCGGCCACGCCTCCGGTGGCGTTCCCCGAGCGGACGGGTGCCTCCCTCGCCCGCGTGTGGCAACTCCAGCCCTCGCCGACTGAGCCCGGCGTGGTGTGGGCGGGCGCCGAGCCCGCTTCGTTGTGGCGGTCCGAGGACGGCGGCAAGACCTACTCGCTCGTCGAAGGTCTGTGGGACCACCCCACCCGGCCCGAGTGGCAGCCCGGCGGAGGCGGCCTGTGCCTCCACACCGTCATCCCGCACCCGACCGATCCCCGTCGCATCGCGGTGGCGGCCTCGGCCGTCGGATTCTTCCGCAGTTCGGACGGCGGCGCCTCGTGGGAGCCCGCCAACCGGAACATCCGGGCGCCCTTCCTGCCGGAAGGCGCGCAGTATCCCGAGTTCGGCCAGTGCGTGCACAAGGTGGCGCAACACCCGGCCAAGCCCGAGCGGCTCTACCTCCAGCACCACTTCGGCGTCTACCGGTCCGACGACTTCGGGGGCTCCTGGACGGACATCGGCTCGGAGTTGCCGTCGGACTTCGGCTTCCCGATCACCGTCCACCCCTCCGATCCCGACACGGTCTACGTGTTCCCGCTGCACGCCGACATGGACCGCACGCCGGTCGGCCACCGCTACAACGTCTTCCGCAGCGATGACGGCGGAGCGGAATGGAAGAGCCTCGGCGACGGTCTGCCGGACGGGCCGGTGCACTCCACGGTGCTCCGCGACGCCCTGGTCGCCAGCGAAGCGGGCGTCTTCTTCGGCACCCGTGACGGCGAGGTGTACAGGTCGGAGAACGCCGGCCTGAGCTGGACGCTGATCGCCCGCCACCTTCCCGACGTCCTCACCGTCCGTGCGGCGGTGCTCTGAGGTGACCAGGCCCGTCACGCTGGTCACCTTCGTGGTGCCGCACATGCTCCGGCACTGGATCGGTGACCGGTCCGAGGTCAGGGTCTTCGCGGTGGCGCCGCCGGACGAGGACACCCCCACGCTCGGGGCCGCCCTCGACACGCTCCGCCGTACGCACCCCTCGCTGGAGGAACGGCTGCGCGACGCGGACGGCCACATCCGGCGGCACATCAGCATGTTCGTCTGCGGGGAGAACGCACGACACCTCGGAGGACTGTCGTGCGCCCTGCCGCCCGGCGCCGAGGTCTACGTCCTGCCCGCGCTCGGTTAGGCGGGCGGGACGGCGGGGGTCAGACCTTCCGCCAGCCGGGAACCCAGGCGCCGTCCTCGACGACGTAGTCGCCGAACAGGGCGGGCGCCTCCTGCTTCATGAGCTCGCCGATCCGCTGGAACACCAGGCGGATCTCCTCCTCCGCGCCCACGGCCGTGCGGGACTCGATCGTGTGCCTGAGCGCGCGGACGTTGGCCGTCCAGACCAGGCCGGTCGCCAGGCCCTCGGGGGCGAAGCGGCGCATGAACGAGGTGTGGTGCTTCTTCTCGGCGAACTTCACACCCTCCTCGTCGAGTCCGAAGTGGCCGGCCATCCAGGTCTGGAACTCCTCCAGCTGGTCGAGCACCGCGGTCGCGCGCTTCATCAGCTCGGCGTCCTCCTTGGCCCAGTCGGGGAACCAGAACGGAAGATCCGACAGGCGGACGAACCGCAGCGACTCCTGCGAGATGGCCACACCGGGCCGGTGCCGTACGAGCTCGTGGGTGAAGACCCGGCTGACGTTGTGCAGGACGAAGCTGAAGTTGATGTGCTCGAGCACCGACCCGTGCGCGCTGGCGAGGATGTTCTGGAGGTACTGGGTCTGGTCGGTCCTGATCCGGGTCACGTTCGGGTTCAGCCCCGGCTCGAACGACCGGTAGCACAGCCGCCCGGCGAACTCCGCGAGGTTCTGCGCGTCGAAGTCGCCGCGCTCCAGCCGATCCAGCCAGCTGTCCCCGCCGATCTCCCGCAGGTAGCGGGCGAGCTCGTCGTAGTCCAGCTCGGGCCGGGCGACGATGAAGACCTCGGGTTCCACACTGCGCATGATGACCGTCCCCGTCCACTGTTCGTACTTGGCGAGTGGGCCACCGCTCGGCTCACTCGGCCCAACACCCTACCGATGGACGGCCTCGCGCCGTCCATCGGCTCTCGGATGATCTCGCCGCGTTCGCGGGGTCCGCTCAGGTGATGTCGCGGCGGACCGTCGTGGCCGAGGCGACGACGGCGAACAGCAGTCCGTACGCGACGAGGACGAGCGCGCCGCCCCACGCGGGCAGCCATTCGGGCCTGCCGAGCCCGGTGTCGATGTCGATGCTCATCAGGGACTGGGCGGCCCCGCCCGGCAGCCACTTGCCCACCGAATGCAACGCCGGAATCGCGGTGAAGATGCTCTCGATCACATACGCCCACACCACCGCGCCGACGATGCCGGCGATCTGGTTGCGCACCAGCGCCCCGAGTCCGATGCCGAACAGCCCGTAGAGGGCCAGACTCGCCAGGATGCCGACGCTCACCTGGGGGATGCGCGTCTCCGCCAAGGAGAACTCCCCACCGGAGAGCAGCACCGTGGGGACCACCGTGGCGGCCTCGAACACCAGGATCACGAGTGCGAACAACAACCCGATCAGGAGACCGGTGATCAGCTTGGCGGCGATCACGCGCTCGCGACGTGGCGTGGTGAGGAAGGTTCCTGTGACCGTCTGGTAGCGGTACTCGGAGGTGATCATGACCACTCCGAGGATCATGACGAAGATCCCGCCGCTCGAGCCGACCGACCAGGCGACCTGGGCCCATTCCATGGTGTCCCGCTCGGGCAGGGCCGGCCCTCCGTTCTGGCTCACCCCGGCGAACGCGATGATGAAGGCCAGGTTGACCCCGACCAGGACGACCATGACGATCAGCATGATCCACCACAGGCGCGTGGTGAACAGCTTGCGCAGCTCCGCCTTGACGAGCCCGATCATCGCTCCCCCGTCAGCTCGAGAAAGACCTTCTGCAGGTCGGACCGTTCCTGGGTCACCTCGGTCAGCACGACGCGCCGGTCGAGCGCGATCTGCCCGACGGCCTCGGCGTCGATCCCCCGGACGCGCAGCAGGCCGTCCTCCACCCGCTCTACGGCGGCCCCCGCCGCCTCCAGCGCCGGAGCGAGATCCGCCGCGTTGGACGCCCGGACGCGGATGGCCGTGTCCCCGTTCGTGATGAGCTCCTTCAGGGTGCCCTGCCGTACGAGCCGGCCCTTGGCGATGATCACCACGTTGTCGACGGTCTGCTCGACCTCGGCGAGCACGTGGCTGGAGACCAGCACCGCGGCGCCCTGGTCGTGGGCCAGATGGCGGAGGAAGCCCCGGAGCCACTCGATCCCGGCGGGGTCGAGGCCGTTGGCGGGCTCGTCGAGAATGAAGATCTTGGGCCGGCCCAGCAGGGCGGACGACAGCGCGAGGCGCTGCCGCATGCCGAGCGAGAAGCCCCCTACGCGCTTGCCCGCGACGTCGGCGAGTCCGACCATTTCGAGGGACTCGCCGGCGCGCTGATCGGGCAGGCCCGCGGCGACGCACAGGATGCGCAGATGGTCGAGGGCCGTGCGGCCCGGATGGAAACTCGTGGCTTCGAGCACGGCCCCGACCTCGCTCACAGGCTGGGGCAGCGTGACATAGCGCCTGCCGTCGACGAGCGCCTCCCCCGAGTCGGGGGTGACCAGGCCGAGCAGGCTACGCAGCGTTGTCGTCTTACCGGCGCCGTTGGGACCGAGATAGCCGGTGACAGAGCCCGCCTCCACAGTGAAGGAAACCCCGTCGACCGCTTTCACCGAGCCGAACGACTTCGCAAGGTCGCGGATCTCAATGGCAGTCATCTCGGCGATTATCTTGTGGCCTGCGCGGCGTTTCCTCCTTCTTGATGATGATCCGCGGGAGTCAGAGCCGATACACCCGTCTGGCGTTGCCCGACCCGATCATGTGGGCGATCCTGGCCGCGTCCGCCGCGCTCCACTCCCCCTCGGCGATGCGGTCGGCGAGCACCCGCGCGAGCCCTCGCCGGTGGTACACCGCCCCGAGGAGGCACAACTCCGCGACCCCGTAGCAGTCGGAGCTGAACATCTGCTTGTGGAAGGGGACGAGCTCGAGCATCTCCCGGAGGACCGCGGCAGACCCCGCGGCCGTGTAGGTCAGCGCCAGGCCCACGTCGACGTAGACGTGCGGGAAGACCGCCGCCAGGTAGGCCGCCTGGCGGTGGAACGGGTAGCAGTGCAGCAGGACGACGGGCATCCCGGACGGCGCGACCGCCCGGATGAACCCCGTCAGCAGTGAGGGGTCCGAGCGGTGCAGGTCGAGGTCGGCGTCGCCGTAGCCGCAGTGGAACTGGAGCGGCAGGCTCCGCTCCCTCGCGACGTCGACCGCCGCCCAGAGCAGATGCCGCACCAGTACGGGGTCGGTGAGCCGCTCCTTGGGATCGGACAGCCGCCGGCCCGCGGAGGCGATCACGGCTCCCCTGGACGGCCGGGAGGGGTCGAATCCGAGCCCGCAGCGGTAGGCGGCGATCGACTTCAGCCCCACCGCGCGCGCGGCTCTGACGGCGAGCTCGTCGCGCAGCGCCTTCACGTAGCCCACGGCGGAAAGGCCGGCGGTGGCGACCTCCTGCTCGATCTGCTCCAGCCGGACCACCTCGTCGGCCGCCGCCCCGCCCGTCCGGCCCATCTCGGCCGCGCTGAGCAGCTCGGGCCGGTCGAGCCCGGTGTCCACCAGGAAGGCCGCGATGCCCGCCTTCCTCAGCAGCCGGCGGTTCACCTCGGCCGCGCCGAGTTCCGCCCTGCGGGACAGGTAGACCGCGGGCGACACGTGCGGCTCGAGGTCGAGAGCGGGGGCGCACCAGCGCCGGATCGCCATGCCCGCGGGAGTGTCGAAGTGCGTGGTGCCGGGCGGCGCGGGTGTGCCGGCCTCCGTGATCAGAGTCTCGAACTCCGACCTGGACAGGTCGTCGCGCCGTACGCCGTGACAGTGGTGGTCGACCATCGGGGCGACGAGCGCGGCACGGACCGGGTCGGGCAGGGGCACGGGCAGCGCGTCGTCCACTCTGATCTCCGGCACGGGAGTGGACTTTACGGCTCCACTCCCGTGCCGGCGCGGCTTTCGCGTCCCTCTTTACCTGCTTTACCCGGGCGGGCTCGGCGGGTTCACCCAGCCGGGCTCGGCGGGTTCAGCGGGCGAGCCGCAGGACGTTGGCGATGATCCGGGCCCCGGCGCCACCCTGCGTGGTGAGGATCGACTCGGGGTGGAACTGCACCCCGAAACGCCGGTTCTCCACGTCCTCGATCGCCATGGCCGCGCCGTCCTCGGTGGACGCGGTGACCGTGAACCCGCGCACGCCGGGCTCCTTGGCGTGCACCGAGTGGTAGCGGGCCGCGACGAACTCCTCCGGCAGGCCCTCCAGCAGCGCGCTCGGGCCCTCGCGGCGGACGTGGCCGCGCTTGCCGTGTTCGGGGTACGGCAGCAGCTCCAGCGTGCCGCCCGCGTGCTCGACCATCGCCTGGAGTCCCAGGCAGACGCCGAAGACCGGCAGGCCCTTGGCGTACACCGCCTCAATCAGGGCGGAGGCGCCGAAGTCGGACGGCCAGCCGGGGCCGGGCGAGAGCACGACCAGAGTGGGCGCGATCTCCTCGATCGTCTCCGGCGGGAAGCCGTGCCGCAAGGTCACGACGGAGGCGCCCTGCTGGCGGAAGTAATCGGCCAGGGTGTTGACGAACGAGTCCTCATAGTCGACCAAGAGCACCTTGTGGCCCTCGCCCGGCAGGTCGGCGGCCCTCTCCGGCGCGGTCTCCGCCCGGTCACGGCCGACGGCGGCCAGCGCGGCGAGCAGGGCACTGGCCTTGAGCTCGGTCTCCCGCTCCTCGGCCTCGGGGTCGGAGTCGTACAGCAGTGTCGCCCCCGCCCTGACCGCGGCGACCCCGTCGCGGATCTGGGCCGTCCGCAGGGTGAGGCCGGTGTTCATGGAGCCGTCGAAGCCGATGAAGCCGACGGCTCCGCCGTACCAGCGGCGGGTAGTCTCCTCGTGGTCCTCGATGAACTGCATGGCCCACGTCTTCGGGGCCCCCGTGACGGTGACGGCCCACATGTGGGTGAGGAACGCGTCGAGGGCGTCGAACTCGGGGCGCAGCCGGCCCTCGATGTGGTCGACGGTGTGGATCAGCCGGGAGTACATCTCGATCTGGCGGCGGCCGATGACCTTCACGCTGCCGGGGACGCAGATCCGCGACTTGTCGTTGCGGTCCACGTCGGTGCACATGGTCAGCTCGGACTCCTCCTTCACGCTGGACAGGAGGGTCCTGATGGCCTCGGCGTCCTCGACCGGGTCGGCACCTCTGGCGATCGTGCCGGAGATCGGGCACGTCTCGACCCGGTCTCCGGTCACCCGGACGTACATCTCGGGGGACGCGCCGACCATGTGCTCGCCGTCGCCGAGGTTGAGCAGGAACTCGTACGGCGCCGGGTTGCTCGTGCGCAGGGACCGGTAGAAGGCGGAAGGATCGGTGCAGGAGGAGTGGAAGACCTGGCCGGGGACCACCTCGAACAGGTCGCCGCGCTTGAACTTCTCCTTGGCCGTGGCGACGATCTCGGCGTACGTCCCCTTTTCCGGATTTTTCGGTATTTCGGTGGGAATGGTGAGCGGGAAGCTGTCGCCTGACCGTTCCATGCCCCTGGTGGAGACGCCGTCGACGGTGAAGTCGTAGGTGTACTCCATGCTCGTCTCGCGGACCCGGTCGATCACCACCAGCCGGTCGGGCAGGTGGAGCACGAGGTCACGCTGGTCGGCCGGGCGGCTGAGGCGGTAGCGGATCGGCTCGAACTGGAATGCCAGGTCGTAGCCGAACGCGCCGTAGAGCCCCAGGTGCGGGTCGTCGCCCCGGAAGGCGGCGATCACCTCGCGGATCGCGGTGAAGACCGTCGGCCGCCGGCTGCGGAACTCCTCGGGCAGCAGATCCTCCGACTCGGCCACGTGGACCTCGACGTGACCGGCGTCCGGCTCCGACACCGGCTTGCCCGCGGCGAGCAGGCAGGAGGCGATGACGGGCAGGACGACGCGGCCGCGCTCGTTGAGGGCGCGCGCCGAGATGCGCCGCCCCCTCGCCACGATCTCCACGCAGGGATCGACGTAGCCGAATGCCCAGCGGCTGTAGCGGCCCGGATAGTCCATTCCGGAGGAGAACGCCCCGCCACGGCGCTCCCCCAGGGCCGTCACGATCTCTTCGAGGGCCTCCTCGGACACCTCGCGCACGCCGCGCTCGACCCCGACGCCCCCTGCGGTGGTATATCCGCTGGTCTCCACTGTCTCGCCCCTTTAAGTCGTATGCCCCGGGGGCGGACACACATAAAAGGCCGCCTCTCGGGGCGGCCAGTCGATCTGCTCACAACGAACCCGCGCCGCCTGCTAGCGGCGCCACCACTGAAGGGCTGCGGAAGTTCGCATGCCGTAAGGGTAGCGGCGCGCGTCGTGATCAGGCAACGCCCCAATACGATCATGAAATCGGACAAACAGTACGATAGGCCCCAAGAAGACACAGAGTATTGATATTCTGTTACCAAGAGGTTAAGGAGGCAGCGTGGCTTACCTGCCTGTTCCCCGGCTACCCGTCCCACGGCTGCCGGTTCTCCCCCGGCCACCCGGCGTACCCGCTCGTCGTGTGCAGGTGCGGCGCGACATCCCCGTCCCCATGCCGGACGGGGTGGCGTTGCTGACCGACCACTACATCCCCGTCGGCGCCCCCCAGCCCCCGACCATCCTGATCCGCACACCGTACGGCCGGGCCGGGGTCTTCGGCTGGCTGTACGGCTGGACGTTCGCGCGGCAGGGGTTCCAGGTGATCATTCAGAGCTGCCGCGGCGGCTTCGGCTCCGGCGGCCTGCTCGACCCCCTGGGCGACGAGCGCGAGGACGGGCTCGCGACCGTCGGCTGGATGCGCGCCCAGCCGTGGTACGGCGGCAGCTTCGCCATGCACGGGCCCTCCTACCTCGGCTACAACCAGTGGGCGATCGCCTCGGAGACGCCCGATCTCGCGGCCATGGCGACCCAGGTCACCGCGTCGAACTTCCGGGACGCGGCGTACGTCGGCGGAGCGTTCGCACTGGAGTCCACGCTCATCTGGACCACGCTGACCACGCAGATGGAGGGCCGCCTGGGCGGCATGGCGGCGCTGACGGCCCCGTGGCGGACGCGGCGCGCCGTCCTGTCGGGACGCCCGCTGTCGGAACTCGACCTCGCGTCGGCGGGCCGGCCGATGCCGTTCTTCCAGGACCTGCTGGCCAATCACTCCGACCCGGCCTCGCCGTACTGGAAGAAGAGAGACTTCTCGGGCACCGTGGGCGAGGTGACGGCCGAGGTCACGATGACCGGCGGCTGGTACGACGTCTTCCTGCCGTGGCAGCTCAAGGACTACGCGGCGATGCGGGCGGCGGGGCGGCAGCCGTACCTCACGATCGGGCCGTGGTACCACGCCGACATCCGGCACGGAAGGGCGTCGAACATCGACGCGCTCGCCTGGTTCCGCGCCCACCTCATGGGCGACCCCTCCGGGCTGCGGGCGTCCCCCGTCCGGCTCTACGTGACCGGCGCGAACGAATGGCGGGACTTCCCGGACTGGCCGGTGGCGAGCACGCGGCCGGCCCGGTGGCACCTCCAGCCCGGTTTCGCGCTGTCGCGGGACAACCCGCAGGAATCCCCTCCCGACGCGTACCGGTACGACCCGGCCAACCCCACTCCGGTGATCGGCGGCCCCGTGCTCATCGGCAACTCCGAGCCGCGCGACAACCGGAGGCTGGAGTCCCGGAAGGACGTGCTCGTCTACACGTCGCACGTGCTGGCCGAGGACACCGACGTGATCGGGCCGGTGACGGCCGAACTGTACGTGCGGTCGAGCCGGGAGCACACCGACATGGTGGTGCGGGTCTGCGACGTGCACCCCGACGGGTCGTCGATGAACGTGTGCGAGGGTGTGAGGCGGCTGACGCCTTCGATCCCCTCGGACGGGGACGGCGTACGCCGGGTGGAGGTCGACCTGTGGCCGATCGGTCACCGGTTCCGCCGCGGCCACCGGATCCGCGTCCATGTGGCGAGCGGGGCCTACCCGCGGATCGCCCGCAATCCGGGGACCGGCGACCCGCTGCCCTTCGGCGCCACCATGTACCCCTCCGACCAGGAGATCCTGCACACCCCCGCCCACCCCAGCGCCGTGATCCTCCCCCACCTCTCCTGATTTGCGCGTGATCATGCACAGGTTCGGGAATCGCGACCGTGACCTGGGCTTTCTTCCGGCGTGATCATGCACAAGTTCGGCGTCGTGGACCCTGATCTGCGTGAACGCGCGCCGTGATCATGCGCAGATTCGTGGTCGTACGGTCTGACCTGCGAATTCTCAGATGGTGATCATGCACAGGGCGTCCGCGATCAGCTCCGGCGTGCGGCTTCGCCGTACACGACACACGTGGTGAGCCGGCACAGCTCTGGCAGACATGAGCGATCGGGGCATGCGGCAGCATTCGCGGACGGCCGGCGCGGACGGCCGGCGCGGACGGCCGGCGCGGACGGCCGGCGCGAGTGCATGATCACGGTCGGCATGGGCGCAGCTCACGAGCCTTGCCGCCGAACTTGTGCATGATCACGCCGGGAGAAAGCCCAGGTCACGACCGCAATTCCCGAACCTGTGCATGATCACGCCCGAGATCGACGCAGGTCAATCCGTGCGATACCGAATCTCTGCATGATCACGGCGGGAGGACGGGCAGGTCATGGCGGGGGTTCACGAACCTGTGCATGATCACGGCGGGGGGGGTTGGAAATGGGAGGAGGGTCGCTCGTCGCGGCAACACGACCGTTTGGCGATCAGTGATCCCTCACTTTCACTGCGGACTTTACGCTGCGGAGCAGTCCGTGTCCGAAGGAGCATGCGATGACCACACCCCGCACTGATCGCAGTCCATGGAACTGGTTGCTCCTGCTGCCGATCGCCATTCCCCTGATACCAGCCCTGTTCAATGCGGTTGAGCCGCGGTTGTTCGGCATCCCGCTGTTCTACTGGTTACAACTCAGCTTCGTCCTCGTCAGCGTCGCCGCGACCCTGGTCGTCTATCACATGACGAGGAGGGCCCGATGACCACCGAGATCGTCATCTTCACCGTCCTCTTCCTGATCGTCAGCGGCATGGGCTTCGTGGCCTCCCGCTGGCGGCGGCCCGACGACATCGCCAGCCTGCACGAATGGGGGCTCGGCGGCCGCAACTTCGGCTCGTGGATCACGTGGTTCCTCGTGGGAGGCGACCTCTACACGGCCTACACGTTCGTGGCAGTGCCCGCCCTGCTGTTCGGCGCCGGCGCGACGGGCTTCTTCGCCGTGCCGTACACGGTGATCGTCTATCCCCTGGTCATGATCGTGCTGATCCGGCTCTGGTCGGTGTCGCACGTGCACGGGCTCGTCACCCCGGCGGACTTCGTGCGGGCGAGGTTCGGATCGCCGACCCTGGCCCTGCTCGTCGCCATCACCGGCATCGTCGCGACCATGCCGTACATCGCGCTCCAGCTCGTCGGCATCGAGGCGGTCCTCAAGACGATGGGGGTGACCGGTGACCTGCCGCTCATCATCGCCTTCGCGATCCTGGCCGCCTACACCTACCAGTCCGGGCTGCGCGCCCCCGCGCTGATCGCCTTCGTCAAGGACGCGCTCATCTACGTGGTGATCCTCGTGGCGGTCATCTACATCCCCACGCAGCTGGGCGGCTGGGGATCGATCTTCGACGCTGCCCAGGCCAAGTTCGACAAAACCCCCGCGGCCACCGACGGCATCCTGCTCAACGCCAACAACCAGCTCCAGTACGTCACGCTCGCGCTGGGTTCGGCGTTGGCGCTGTTCCTCTACCCCCACAGCGTCACGGGCGTCCTGGCCTCCAAGAACCGCGACGTCATCAAGCGCAACATGTCCGCGCTGCCCGCCTACAGCGTGCTGCTCGGCCTGATCGCGCTGCTCGGCTACATGGCCATCGCCGCGGGGGTGACGCCCATCGGCACCGACGTGAACACGGTCGTGCCGCAGCTGTTCGACAAGATGTTCCCCGACTGGTTCGCCGGGGTGGCGTTCGCCGCGGTCGGCATCGGTGCGCTCGTACCGGCCGCGATCATGTCGATCGCCGCCGCCAACCTGTTCACCAGGAACATCTACCGGGAGTACATCAAGCGGGACGCCACGGACGCGCAGCAGGCGTCGGCCAGCAAGATCGCCTCGCTGGTCGTGAAGGTCGGCGCCGTGCTGTTCATCCTGCTCATCGATCCGCAGTTCTCGATCGACCTGCAGCTGATCGGCGGCGTCATCATCCTCCAGACGCTTCCGTCCGTCGCCCTCGGGCTGTTCACCCGCTGGTTCCACCGGGCCGGCCTGATCGCCGGATGGATCGCCGGCATGGGGGCGGGCGTGCTGATGCTCTACAACATCGCCAACCCCGCGACCAACCACGCCCACTTCGGCAGCTCGGCGTTCGCCCTGTCCAAGCTGGGCCTGGACACCAAGATGACGATCTACGCCGGCTTCCTCGCGCTCGCCGTCAACCTGATCGTCGCGCTGCTCGGCACGGTCATCGCCAAGTCCGCCAAGGTCGCCGACGGTCCGGACGCCACCCGTACGGACGACTACACGGCCGACCAGGGCGACCCCCGTGTCCACGACCTGGAGGTCTCCAGCTCCACATGACGCCGCACGGGACGGCCACCTGACATCCGGCGCGGCCCGGTGACCTGGACGGGTCACCGGGCCGCCGCAGCCATCGATCTGATCATGGAAACACCGGGTGATCGAGGCACAATCCCGCCATGACCCCTGTTTCAGGGGCCGGTAGGCATCTCAGGACCGCCTGTCCCGGTTCAGCGAGCGGGTGTCACATCCTGCGGGGCGGAATCGTCGTTCATACCGTGTCCCCACATGCTCAATGTGGCGTAAAAAGGGCACGCATCTAGGGCAACCGATTCCGGGACCAGGAGAGCATGAGCATGGCTGAACGGAAGAGAGTGGTCGTCGTCGGAGGCGGTTTCGCCGGCTTCACCGCCGCCAGGACCCTTGCCCGGATCACGCGGGGGACGGCGGAGATCGTCCTGATCAACCCGACCGACTACTTCCTCTACCTCCCGCTGTTACCGGAGGTCGCCGCCGGGATCCTCGACCCGCGCAAGGTCGCGATCCCGTTGTCCGGCAACTGCCCGGGCGTACGGCACCTGCTCGCCACTGTGGACTCCGTCGACGTGCAGGCCCGGCGCTTGACCTGCACCGACCCGGAGGGAACCTCCCGGGAGCTCGAGTACGACCGGCTGGTTCTCGCGGTCGGCAGCGTCAACAAGCTGCTCCCCATCCCGGGGGTCGCCGACCACGCCCACGGTTTCCGCAGCATCGGCGAGGCTCTCTACCTGCGCGATCACCTCATCCGTCAGATCGAGCTCGCCGACGCCTCCGACGATCCGGAGGAGCGCAGGGCCCGCTGCACGTTCGTCGTCGTCGGCGCCGGATACACCGGCACCGAGGTCGCGGCCCAGGGCCAACTGCTGACCCGGGACGCGCGCCGGCACCGGCCTGGTCTGAGCGACCAGCCGCTCCGCTGGATCCTCGCCGACCTCGCCCCGCGCATCCTGCCCGAACTCGACGAGCACCTGTCCCGGACCGCGCACCGGACCCTGGTCAAGCGCGGGATGGAGATCCGCACCGGCACGAGCGTGTCGGAGGCGACCGCCGAGGGGGTCAAGCTCTCCGACGGGGAGTTCGTGCCGACCCGGTCGCTGATCTGGTGCGTGGGCGTGCGACCGGATCCCTTCGTCGAGTCACTGGGCCTGCCCACGGAGAAGGGCCGTCTGCTGACGGACGAGTACCTGAACGTCCCCGGCCATCCGGAGCTGTTCGCCTGCGGGGACGCCGCGGCGGTGCCGGACCTGACCAACCCCGGCCAGTACACCGCGATGACCGCCCAGCACGCCTCCCGTCAGGGCAAGCGGGTCGCGCACAACGTCGCCGCCTCCCTGGGCATGGGCAGGCGGGAGCCGTACAAGCACGGCGACCTCGGGTTCGTCGTCGACCTGGGCGGGGTCAAGGCGGCGGCCAACCCGCTGGGCGTGCCGCTGTCCGGCCTCCCGGCGAAGGCCGTCACCCGGGGATACCACCTGCTCGCCGTCCCGGGCGGCCGGGCGCGCATCGCCGGCAACTGGCTGCTCGACGCGCTGCTGCCCCGCCAGACGGTGCAGCTCGACCTGGTGCACGGCCAGGCCGTCCCGCTCGCCGGAACAACTCCCGAACGACCGGACGAACCCACCGGCTGACCCCTGTCCTCGCGTAAACGATCGACGGCGCGCCGACTCCGGTAGTGTGCGCGACGCGGACGTTCCACCCAGGCGAGGAGGTGGCGAAGGTGGACGAGGCGGGCGCGCCACTGGTGCCGGGATACGAGGTGCTCGGCCTCCTCGGCCAGGGCGGGTTCGGCGTCGTCTACCGGGCCAGGCAGCTCGCGGTGGGTCGCGAGGTCGCCCTGAAGATCGACAATCGGGTGCTGGTCTCCGAGCGCGACCAGCGGCGGTTCATGCGCGAGGTGACGGCGGCGGGCGCCCTGTCGGGGCACCCCCACGTGGCCGACATCTACGACGCGGGCGTGCTCCCCGACGGCCGGCCGTACATGGTGCTGGAACTGTGCCCCGGCGGATCGCTGGCGGACCAGCTGAAGCGCAACGGCCCGCTGGGCGTCCACGAGGTCCGCGACATCGGAATCAAGATCGCCGACGCGCTCGCCGCCGCCCACGCGAGCGGAGTGCTGCACCGGGACGTCAAGCCGGCCAACATCCTGATCAACTCTTACGGGATGGTGGCCCTGACCGACTTCGGGCTGGCCACACGGCCGGGGGGCGATCCCGCGCGGAGCGAGATGTCGGTGACCAGGGAGTCGCTCACCCCCGCGTACGCCCCTCCGGAGGCCTTCGACCTGACCGAGCCCACCGCCGCCGGGGACGTGTACGCGCTGGCCGCCACCCTCTACGCGCTGTTGCAGGGCAGGCCGCCCCGCTTCCCCGAAGGCGGTGTGGTCAACCTCGCGGTGATCATGGTGTTGCATCGGCGGCCCATCCCCGAGATCCCCGGCGTTCCGCCGGCGTTGACCGCCGTGCTCAGGCACGCCATGGCCACTGATCCCGCGCAGCGCATCCAGACGCCCGCCGAGTTCCGCGACGCGCTGGCCGCCCTGGACGTCGACGGCTCGTCCATGTCCCCCGGGTCTCCCATGTCTTCCGGATCTCCCGTGTCTTCCGGGCCTTACGGCGTCCGCGGGGCGTCGTCGACGGCGAACCCGGCCGCGCCGCCCTACGCCATGACCGGTCCTGGCGCCGGGCGGCCGTCGGCGGACCCGCAGTCGACGGGGCCGGGGCTGCTCTCCGAGGCGGGCAGACCCCACACCGTCCCATCCGGTCTGCCGTCAGGAGGCTCGCGGCAGTCGACGATCTTCGCGGTCGTGGCCGCGGTGTTCGCGCTTCTGCTCGCCGCCGGGATCGGCGTCCTGATCATCGACCGTCTCGGACCGCCGCCACCCCGCGCGGGGCAGCCACCAGGGCCGCCGCCGGGGCAGCCCGGAGGCCCGCCGCCGCCCAACTACGAGGTCCCCGTCACCTCCACCGGCTGTCCGGCCTCCACCGCCGCGGGTGTGATGGGAGCCGCGTGCGTCGTCAAGCCGGAGTGCTGGCACGGACTGACGTCGGTCGCGGGGGACACGACCGCGCGGCCCGCGTCCTGCGACGGCCCGCACTCCTGGGAGACCTTCGCCATCGCGCCCCTGCCCCTCGACCTGACCACGAGCGACCAGGAGACGGTGGCCCAACACCCCGCCGTGGCCGGCCTGTGCACCATGGACATCCTGCTCAGGTCGCGGCACGGCGCCGCGGCGAAACTGACACCCGACAGGTGGGAGGTCGACGTGCTGCCGCCGAGCGCCGCCCGGTTCGCGGCGGGTTCCCGGGTCTACCGCTGCATCGGTCACGTGACCGGCAAGGACACGACGGGCAGCGCCTTCACCGTCCCGAACTGACCGGGCTGGAAGACGCGCGGCCTCGGCCGTCCCGAGCCGACGAGGCGAAGCGCATCCTCGCCGTCCGCGCTGACCGGGCCGGACGAGGACGAACGGCTACCGCTGCCGTCCGGCCAGTTCGGTGAGCTCCGCGAGGCCGTCCCTCAGGTAGTCGATGAGGTCCCAGACGTCGGGGACCATCTCCCTGTCGACGACGATGCCGAAGTCGATCCGGCCGTCGTAGGAGAACACCGTGATGTTGATCCCGCCGCTCACATCGGTGATCACCGACATCGGGTACTGGGCCAGCACCCGCCCGCCGCAGATGTAGAGGGGCGACTGGGGCCCCGGGACGTTGGAGATGAGCAGGTTCACCGCGGGAGCCGTACGGGATGCGAGCCGGAAGGCCGAGCGGTTGGCGAGGGCGCTCAGCGCGGCCGGCATGGCCTGGCTGAACTCCAGCAGCCACGTCGCCGGAGCCGCCGCGAACCGCTCCTTCACGAGCTTCATGGCCTGGTTGACCGACTTCAGGCGCTCCTCCGGGTCGGCGACGTCGGTCGGGATCGTCGTCATCGCCAGCATGACCTCGTTGGCGAGGGAGTCGTCGGGCAGTTCCCCCCGGGTCGAGATGGGGATGCCTGCGACCAACGGCAGGCGGGGCAGTTCGTCTCGTTTGTCCAGCCAGCGCCGCAGGGCCGTCGCGCACAGCGCCAGCACGACGTCGTTGACGGTGACGCCGAAGGCGTTCTTGACGTGCTTGACCTCCGCCAGCGGGAGCGCGCCGAACGCGAACCTGCGGTGTTCCGACACCCGTCCGGAGAACGGCGTGCGCGGCACCGACATCCGCGGCAGTCCCGGCAGGTCGGTGCCGCCGCGGATCAGGCGGGCCAGCATCCCGGCGCCCGGGATCTGGGAGACGATCGGCACCTCGTCCAGCCTCGAAACGGCCTCGCCGAAGAACCGCATCAGGGCCAGCGGGTTGTCCAGAACCCGGGCGACGCCCCTGATGATCATCTCGAGGGGTTCGGGGGCGCGCTCCGCCGACTCCCAGACCGGCACGTCGGGCGTGTCCTCCAACGGCGGGACCTCCCGCGGCTCCGGGGTGAAGTCCATGAGCGCCGCCAGCACCTCGGCGCCGGTCACGCCGTCGACGGCCGAATGATGCACCTTGGTGTAGACCGCCACCCGTCCGCCCGCGAGCCCGTGGATCAGGTAGAGCTCCCAGAGCGGGCGCCGCCGGTCGAGCCGCCTGCTGTGCAGCCGGGCGGCCTGGGCGGCGAGCTGGTGATCGCTGCCCGGCGGCGCCAGCGCGAGCTCGCGGACGTGGTAGTCGAAGTCGACCTCCTCGTCCTCCGCCCAGTAGGGGTGATCGAGACCCAGCGGCACCTCCACCAGACGGCGCCGCAGCGGCGGCGCGAGGTGGAGCCGCTCGCGGAGCAGGCCGACCAGATCGCCCCGGGTGATCACCCCTCCGGGCGCGGTCGACGGGTCGAGGATGGTGAGCCCCGCGATGTGCGCGAGGTTCGTGGCCGTCTCGAAGTTGAGGAACTGCGCGTCGAGGGCGCTGAGCTGCCGTCCCATGACCTACTCCCTGCCCCGAAATCCGACCTTGGACCGCCGCCGCACCGCGCCCGTCTCCGGATGGTGAAATCGGAGGGCGGGCCCGGTGCGGGCGACGGTCGCCAGCCTAGACGCGCAGCAGGAAGATCTGCTGGGTGCCGTCCCGCTGGGTGCGGGTGGCCCGCCGATCGCTGGTGAAGACCACGAAGCCGTCGCCTGCGGACGGGAAGGTGCCGTTGCCGAGGGTGCTGAGCTGCACCGGCGCCGTCCATCCCCTGGTCCGGTCGAGCCGGGACGTGAAGAGCTTCCACCGCCAGTCGGCGGAACGGGTGTCGTACCAGACCGCGTGGACCGAGCCGTCCGACCCCTGGCTCAGGCTGGGACGCTGGCTGATCGCATCCGGGTTCAGCCCGACCGGCTCGGAGGCCGACCAGGTCCTGCCCCCATCGGCCGACCGGCAGGCGCGCAGGGACAGGTTCGCCCCCGAGCTCTGCAGCTTCTTGGTCTCCCACATGATCACGAACGCGCCGTCGCGGTCCCTGGCGATGGCCGGGTGCCGGTCCGCCGTGTCCGTGGCGGCGCTCACCTGCACGGGCGTCGTCCAGTCGCGTCCCTTGGCGTCGCGAACGCTCGCCACGATCTGCCAGTTGTCCGGGTCGGTGCCGCCACCGGCGGGCTGGCCGGCGGGCGGGGTGTGCCCCGTCCACAGCGGGTCGGGGTCGAACCGGTTGTCCTGCCAGGTGACCACGACGCTCTTGTCTTCACCGACGGCGATCGCGGGGAACAGCGAGGCCGGGTACCGCGGCGACCGCGCGTCCGTGGCGGGCGTGCCCGCGGTGACGGTCTTGCCCGGCGCCGACAGGTTGACGGGGGCCTCGTCGACGCCGATCACCTGCGCGTAGACGTCGAACGCGCCGCCGTCGTTGTCGGCCCAGGCGACGACGGCGTGCCTGCCGTCCAGGACCGAGACCGCCGGGTGGATCGCCCGGCCCTGGGTGTCGGTGAGGCGGACGGCCGGCTCGAAGGAACGCCCCCCGTTCCGGCTGTGGCGCAGGAAGATCTGCGACCGGTGCGGCCGTTCCTGGCCCCGCGAGTCCTGCCACACGACCCAGACGTCGTCGCCCGACGCCGCCACCCGCGGAGAGCAGGCGGTGGGTGAGCCCGCCGACAGTTCCAGCGTGTGGGCGGAGTGCCCGTGCGACTCCACCCGGCGGTAGACGACGGAGGTCCGGTGGTCCCGATGGACCTGGGCGACGACATGGGCGACCCCGCCGTGCCCGGCGACGTCGGCGAAGCCCGCGAACTCACCGGTCTCGCCGAGCACCAGGGACGCCCGGTCGTCGCGGGTCTCCGCGAGGGGAAGGGCGATCTCCGGAGCCGGTACGGCCGGCGCCTTCAGGGAGACGAACACCGGCGAGGTGGCCGCCCGCAACTGGTCGGGGAGCGTCGGGTCGGCGTCCACCCCCGACGGGTCGCCCGGCGCGCGGACCTCGGCCCGGAACCAGTTGTGCGTGCCGTCGAGGGTGAAGGGGACGAGATACGTCTGGTCGGCCGAGCCGGGGGTGAAGGTCGCCAGCGGGCCGGCCGTACGGCCAGGGGACGCGTAGACGAGGACCTTGGCGCCGGCGCCGCCGCGGATGCGCACGCGGAGGCGGGCCTTCTTCGGCAGACGGCGGTCACGGACGATCACCTCGTCTCCCCCGATGGCCTCGAACACGCCGTCACCGTCGACGTCGGCCTCGATCGTGACGAACGCCCCCTGAGGGGTGGCCGAGACCGCCGTGCGCCCGGCGCGGATCGCGTCGAGGATCCCGCGCACCGAGCGCTCGGCCGCGAACACCCAGGTGGTCGGCTGGCCGGGGCTCGCCTTCCCCCACACCTCGCGGAAGTGGCAGTCGCTCGCCCCGACCGCGCCGAAGCGGAACCCCTTGTTCCATCGGTTCTCGGCGTAGTCGATCTCAGCGTCCGGGTCGGAGGCGACGTTCCACACCTCGACCGTGTTCACTCCCTGAGCGCTGGCGTTGTCGTTGGGACCCGCTTCGCGGGTGTACTCGCCGTCGTCGGGGTGGGCCGTCCCCCACGACGCGTCCTGTGCGTGCGCGTCCCAGATCGACTGCTGGACGTGCCGGAACGCAGCGGAGCCGGGCGGGTTCGCCCCGTCCACGATGGTGTCGACCGCTCCGAGGACGGTGGCGTGCGGGGAGCCGTTCGCCTCCTCCCCCGGGATCAGGAGCAGCTTCGACGAGTGCCACTGGGGGTCCCAGTGCTGGTCGTAGGTGCGGTGGTCGGTCAGCGGCAGGAAGTCCAGCCCGACCCGCTCCGCCTCGCCGATCTGGTCGCTGACGGGGAGGTTCCCCGGCAGAGCCTGCTTGGAGGTCTGGCGGGGGAGACTGCCGTCGGCCGAGTGGTCGTCGTGCGCGTGGGTCTCCCCCGCCAGCCACTCCCCTCGCGGCGCCGCCTTCTTCGACTGTGCGGAGGCCGTCGACTGGGCGGTCGCGGCCTGTGCGGCCGCCTGCTCCACGGAAAGTCCGGCGGCCGCGACCGCCGTTCCTCCGACGACCATGAACCGCCTTCTGTTCAGCTCCATTGACGTTCCCCATCTGTTGCCGGCGCCGAGGTGATCCCGGAGGTGAAACCCGTCGAACGCTAGCCAGCCCACTCCCGTCCAAGCTGAATGCCACCAAAATCCTGAATGTCCGATTTATTAATCACTAGGACACCCCCACCCCCCGCCGTGATCATGCACAGGTTCGTGATCAAGCGCCTTGAACTGCCCTGTCCTTCACCGTGATCATGCACGGGTTCGGAGAAGTGGCCACTGACCTGCTCATTCACGTTTCGTGATCATGTGCAGGTTCTGGATCAGCATCCTCGACCTGCGGCGATGTCATCCGTGACCATGCACGGAATCCCCGATGTGGGCCCTGGGCAGGCGAAACGATGCTCGTGATCATGCAATCGCTACTGCGCCCCATCACAAGGGCCCCCGATTCGTCGCGGCGGCGAACCTGCATGCCGCAGAGCTACGGCCGTTCCGGCGTACTCATGGATGGCCCTGATCCAGGCCAAGGGAGGCAGGCCGATCGCCCAGCCGTACATGATCACGGGTATGGGAAGCGCAGGCCAGGCGGCGCGTTCCCGAAACCGCGCATGATCACGGTGGAGACGACACCAGGCCAAGGCCCATGATCCCGAATCTGTGCATGATCACGAACGGTGAAGGGGCAGGTCGGCGGCCACTTTTCCGAACCTGTGCATGATCACGGCGAGGGAAAGGGCAGGTCGGGGCGCTTGATCACGAACCTGTGCATGATCACGCGCGGAGGAGGGTGAGGAGGGCGGCGGAGAGGATTGCCAGGGCTGTGCCGAGGAAGATCATTCCGGCGAGGAATCCGTTGCCCGTCGCGTTGTCGATGCGGACCCGGGTGGGCCTGGCCGGGTCGTACAGAACCGGGACCTTGTCCCCCGGCATGGCCGGAGGCGGCGTGCCTCCCAGCGGGGACTCGGCCTCCACCCGCTGGCCGTAGACCGTCGTGAAGCGCACTGTCGGGTGGTAGACGATGCGGCCGTTGCGGGACCGGCTCGGGCGCAGCCGGACGACCTCCCCTTCCACGCGCTCGGCGCGCCTGCGAAACCGGCGGGCGCCGATGCCCAGCCCGCCGCCGACCAGAGCGGTGACGACGCCGACGACGCCGAGAACGAGGGGGAACAGGATGTCCGGTGGCACGTTCGCACCGTAGGGCGTCGGGCTTGCCCCCGGCTTGCGATCGCCTTGCCCGGCCGGCAGCTTCCCCGGAAACGGTCAGGGTCGCAGGCGCATCAAGGTCTCGGCCACGTCGAACACCGACTCACCCAGATCGAAGCGGCTGAACAGATGGATCTGCTCCCCCGCGTCGATCTCAAGCAGCTCGGTGGTCAGGCCGTAGCGCCGGCGGCTGTCCACCCGGATCCTGTCGACGTCGTTCCAGGAGATCCGCTCCTTGCCGGCGAGCCCGGTGACGATCAGCCCGTCGTCCCCCACGGCCAGCCGTACGGGCGCGAAGAGATCACGGAACACGAGCACGGCGAACCCGACGGCGGCGATTCCGGCAAGCAGAAGCTGCCGGCGGTCACCGATGAGCGCCAGCCCCACGCAGACGGCTACGCCGGCGGCCTTCAGAACAGTGACCTGCCAGGGCACCCGCCATTCGTGCCGCGGCCCCTCAACATCAGCCACCGTGAGAGCGTAACCCCTCGGAGACCCGTCCGCAGATCTTGCCCCACGCCGTGGCGTCCCCAGAGCCCGGTGACGGCTATGTCACCGGGAGGATCCTGGCCTCGACGACACGGCCGTCCTCGACGTCGAGGACGCCCACGGTGCCCTTCGGCTGCCTGCGGCGGTCGGTCGGAGAGCCCGGGTTGAAGATCCGGACGCCGTCGCCCGTCAGGTCCATCGGGATGTGCGAGTGGCCGAAGACGACGAGGTCCGCGCCAGGGAACCGGTGGCGCATCCTGGCAGTCCGCCCCGTGGCCTGCCCGCTGTCGTGGATCATCGCGATCCGTAGGCCGTCGACCTGGAGTTCCAGGGTCTCCGGCGCGCCCCACGCGGCCACGTCCGGCCCGTCGTTGTTGCCCAGCACCGCCCGGACGGGCGCGTACGCCGTGAGCTCGACCAGCACCTCCGCCGTGCAGACGTCTCCGGCGTGCAGGATCAGATCGGCCCCGCGAAGATGCTCCGCCACCGCCGGCGGGCAGGACTTCCACCGTCGCGGGGCGTGGGTGTCCGACAGGACCACGAGCCTCATCGTTCCATCCTCCTCGAACCGCCCGCGGACACCGGAAGTCGGCTGGGGATCACGGGATAACACTGAATATTCGGGGGAATAGGAACCCACGTCCCCGCCGTGACACGTCGCCGACGTGAGGCACGCACCACACGCCGGCCCCCACCCGGCGCTCGGGAGGAACGATGACGAGGCAGATCGCCGACGGCTTCCAGAACCCCCGGCTCATTGAGCTGGAAGCCCGCGTTCGCGGGCTGGAGACACAGGTCGCCCACCTCACCGAGCTGGTCAAGGCGCTCTCCGGCGAGCGCGACCCCACCTGACCGGCCGCCCACAAAGACCGCCCACAAAGACCGGCCACGGATCGGCCACTGACCGGTCGCCGCCGGGGCTCCACCCGGTTCCGCGCTGTCAGCGGGGCGGCGGGTCATCCGGACGTACGGCGCCGCCCACCTGCCGCCGCCCGGAGGGGATCGGCTGCGGCATGTACGGCTCCCGCTTGGTGGTGGCCGCCATCGCACCCAGCGCGACCAGCACGACGGCCGAGATCGTCAGCAGCGCCAGGATGACGAGCACCGTCAGCGCCGCCAGGGAGATGAGCGCTCCCAGCAGCTCCGCCATGCGTGGTCCCCCAAGAGGTCGGCCTCACGATCTCACAAGGCGTCCCGAGATCGCGTCTAGCGGCTGAGTGCCCCTTTTAAGGTGATTCATACCTTTGCCCGGTGGACACCGCGGAACCGCGCCGATCGGGTGCCCCCGGGCGTCCGCCCGGGAGCTGGTCGAGGCGCCGGAGGATCATCCCCTCCCGCAGGGCCCAGGGGCACAACTCGAGGACCGGCAGGCCCAGCAGGTCCATCGCGGCGTCGGCGACGACCGCCCCCGCGAGGAGCTGCGACGCCCTGCCGACGGACACTCCGGGCAGCTTGGACCGCTCCGCCGCGGGCATCGCGGACAGCCGCGCCGTCCATTCCGTCAGGGCGCCGTGCGCCAGCGTGCGCCTGACGTACGGGCCCTCACTCGACGAGGCCGCGCCCGCGATCCTCGCCAGTTGGCGGAAGGTCTTCGACGTCGCGACGGCGTGGTCGGCCCGGCCGTACCGGGTGACGGCTCCGACCTGGCGGGCGATCTCGGCCCGGGCATGGCGCCGGAGCAGGCGCACCTCCTCGGCGGGCGGCGGGTCGGCGGTGAAGAAGTCGCGGGTCAGCCGTCCCGCGCCGAGCGGAAGCGACACCGCCACGTCGGGCTCCTCGTCGATGCCGGAGGCGATCTCCAGCGAGCCGCCGCCGATGTCGACGACGAGCAGCCGGCCCGACGACCATCCGAACCAGCGGCGGACGGCGAGGAAGGTCAGGCGCGCCTCGTCGTCCCCGGAGAGCACCTGGATTCCCACCGGCGCCCCGGACTCGATCCGGCTGAGGACGTCCTCGCCGTTGACGGCGTCGCGGACCGCCGAGGTGGCGAAGGCCACCAGGTCCTCCACGCCCTTGTCCTCCGCGATGCGCAGGGCGTCCTCGACGGTCGCGCCCAGCCGCGCCGCGCCCTCGTCCGACAGCCGGTTCCCGTCCACGAGGTGCTCGGCCAGACGCAGCTCCTCCTTGTGGGAGAAGGCGGGGATGGGGCGAGCGCCCTGGTGCGCGTCCATCACCAGCAGGTGCACCGTGTTGGAACCGACGTCCAGGACTCCGAGTCGCATGATCCGACGCTACCGCCCACGACAGGCCGGTATCCGCACATCCCCTGCCAATACGCCGTGCGGAACGCCGGAATCGGTCGCTCAGTGACGTACTTCACGATACCGGCCTAACTGAGCGTTACGATTTGCGACTTAATAATTACGTATCGTGGCGGACGCTCCCCTTGCGGGTCATTCCATGACAAGACGACACTCGAAAACGGGCCTTATCGCAATCTCGGCAGTTGGGCATGAGATCACGCGATGACCCGTCGACCAAGGGGGTGGTCCAGGTGCCGGAGGGGTTCAGCACTTACGAGACGTGGCCTTTCGAGTGCCTGCATTGCCTGCGCGTCTGGGAGGAGGAGTACCTCGTCCGCCGCCAGACGGACGGGCACGGCAACGACGTGGTCATCTGGACCCGGGAGGGCACACAGGTCCAGCCTCCCTGGTCGGGCATGGTCTGTCCCCACTGCGGGTGCGGCAGCGTGACGACCTTCCCCACCGGCTACCTGGCCCATCACGCGGAGATCATCGCCGTGCGCCGGGTCGACGCGCCCGCCGCGCTGGAGGCGACCGGGCACCGGCACCCCACTCTCCTTCTGCCGTACGCCTTGCTGGCGATCTCGCTGCTCGTCTTCACCGGTTCCGAGATATACGGCCAAGTGATCGGACGCTGATCACGCCATCGAGGCCCCGGCGGGAAACGACCCGCCGGGGCCTCGGCACGCCGCCTATCTCACATATTGACGCTGCTTCAACCTGTGGGTAAGTTCACCTTAAATTAAAAGGAAAGCTTACTAATAGTTCCCCGCGAACACACAGGCAGGAACCGCGCCATGCCACGGTCGCCGCCCACCGTCTTTCCGATTCTCTGTGCCCCGAATTCCCCGCGACCGGCCTCGCGCCGCCTCGCACACGCGTCCTCCGCACCCTCCCCTCGCATCCGCCCCTTGGACGTGGAGCACATATGAAACGCAGGATCCTTCCGACATTGTTAGCGGCGATGGGGGCACTGCTCCTGCCGATCGCCGTCTCGGTGCCCAGTGCGTACGGGGCGGTCGCCGTCCCGATCCGCGCGAACGCGGGCGGCCCGGCCCTGACCGACGGCTCGGGCAACGCCTGGGCGGCCGACAAGGCCTACTCCAGCGGCAACTGGGGTTACGACACGCTCTACGGATCAGGCTCGACCCCCAGCGCGATCGCCGGGACCACCGATGACGCGCTGTACCAGAACTACACCCTCTTCAGCGGCTGGACCGGCTACAAGTTCGACGTGGCCAACGGCACCTACCAGGTGACGCTGAAGATGGTCGAGGACTGGGCCAACGGCCCGGGTCAGCGCAAGTTCGACGTGCGCGCCGAGAACACGACCGTGCTCACCGCCTTCGACGTCTTCGCCTCGTGCGGGGCGCTGACGGCCTGCGACAGGACCTTCACCACCACGGTCAGCGACGGCCAGCTCAACGTGCAGTTCAACATGAACGGCGGAGCCAACTACGCCACCGTGTCGGCGATCTCGGTCACCGGCGGCGGAGGCGGAGGCGGCGACACGAGCGCGCCGAGCGTCCCCGGCAACCTCCGGGTCACCGGCACCACCACCTCCAGCGTCTCGCTGGCGTGGAACGCCTCCACCGACAACGTCGGCGTCACCGGCTACGACGTCTACCGGGGCGGCACCCTCGTCACGACCGTGACCGGCACGTCGTACACCAACACCGGGCTCACGGCGGGCACCGCCTACAGCTACACCGTCCGCGCGAAGGACGCCGCGGGGAACGCCTCGGCCGCGACCGCCGCGGTCACGGGCACCACCCAGACCGGCGGAGGCGGCGGGGACACGAGCGCGCCGAGCGTCCCCGGCAACCTCCGGGTCACCGGCACCACCACCTCCAGCGTCTCGCTGGCGTGGAACGCCTCCACCGACAACGTCGCCGTCACCGGCTACGACGTCTACCGGGGCGGCACCCTCGTCACGACCGTGACCGGGACGTCCTTCACCGACAGCGGGCTGGCCGCCGGCACCGCCTACAGCTACACCGTCCGGGCCAGGGACGCCGCCGGCAACCTGTCCGCCAACAGCTCCGCGGTCTCCGGCACCACCCTGACCGGCGGCGGAGGAGGGGGTGGCAACAAGCTGCTCGGCTACTTCGCCCAGTGGGGCGTCTACGCCCGCCAGTACTTCGTGAAGAACATCGAGACCAGCGGCTCGGCGTCCAAGCTCACGCACATCAACTACGCCTTCGGCAACGTCACCAACGGCCAGTGCGCCATCGGCGACGCCTATGCCGACTACGACATGGCCTACACCACCGCCAACAGCGTGGACGGCAAGGCCGACACCTGGGACGCCGGCGTGCTCCGCGGCTCCTTCGGCCAGTTGCGCAAGCTGAAGGCCCTGCACCCGAACCTCAAGATCCTCTGGTCCTTCGGCGGCTGGACGTGGTCGGGCGGATTCGGCCAGGCGGCGGCGAACCCGACCGCCTTCGCCAACTCCTGCTACAACCTGGTCGAGGACCCGCGCTGGGCCGATGTGTTCGACGGCATCGACATCGACTGGGAGTACCCGAACGCCTGCGGCCTCAGCTGTGACAGCAGCGGACCGGCCGCGTTCAAGAACCTGATGTCGGCCCTGCGCACGCGCTTCGGCCCGAACTACCTGGTGACCGCCGCCATCACGGCGGACGGCAGCAACGGCGGGAAGATCGACGCGGCCGACTACGGCGGCGCCTCGCAATACCTCAACTGGTACAACGTCATGTCCTACGACTACTTCGGAGCCTTCGCGCCGACGGGCCCGACCGCGCCGCACTCACCACTGACCTCCTACACCGGCATCCCGACGGCGGGCTTCAACTCCGACGCCGCCATCCAGAAGCTCAAGGGCCAGGGCGTTCCCGCGAGCAAACTGCTGCTCGGCATCGGCTTCTACGGCCGGGGCTGGACCGGCGTGACCCAGGCCACGCCGGGTGGAACGGCGACGGGCGCGGCCCCCGGCACCTACGAGGCGGGCATCGAGGACTACAAGGTCCTCAAGAACACCTGCCCTGCCACCGGCACCATCGCGGGCACGGCGTACGCCAAGTGCGGAAGCAACTGGTGGAGCTACGACACCCCCGCGACCATCGGGGGCAAGATGAGCTACTCGAAGAACCAGGGCCTCGGCGGCTCCTTCTTCTGGGAGCTCAGCGGTGACACCTCCAACGGTGAGCTCATCACGGCCATGAAGAACGGCCTGGGCTGACCGGACGGCCGGGGAGGCTCCCGCCTCCCCGGCCTCTCAGGCGGTCCGGCCTGTCGGCCCCGAGTGCGTGAGCACCCGAACGCCCGACCGCGCCTGACCGCCCGACCGCGTGCGCGCCCGAGCTACCGACCGCCTGACTGCGTCGCGGGTTAGATGTCCTGGCCGCCGTCGTCGCTGCTCCGGGGCAACGGGCTCTGACTGCCCGAGCCGCCGCCCGACGGGGTGGGCGAGGGCTCCTGAGGTTCCGGCGACGTCGGCACGGGCGGCGGCGTCGGAACGAAGTTCGTGGCGGGAAGCGGCCGCGCCGGCTCCTGTTCCCCGTCGCCGCGGAAGACCAGCAGCCACAACATGACCATCATCAGCAGGGTCAGTGTGGCGAGTAGCGCCGAGGCCAGCACCACCTGACGCCGCGTGCCGATCGGCGGCGGAGGCGGGGGCGGCGGTCCGGGGAACGCGGGATTGCGGTCGCCCAGCCAGTGCGGCACGAACTCGGGCCCGTGCCGCTGGCCGATCAGGGTTCCCGACACCATCACCGGGTCGAGGAAGCGCTCGGCTCCCGGCCCGCCCGGCACGTACGGCACGGCCACCCACGGCGCCCGCCCGTCGTGCATGGCCACGACCGGAGGCGCGTCGGGCGAGACCCGCCCGCGGACGCGGTGCAGCATTGAGGCGCCCCAGCCGAGGACGCCCGCGCGAGGTTGCTCGGCGTCCCTGATGGCGGTGACGAACCGGTCCCTGGCGGCCGCGTCGAGCGCCGCGCCGCTGGTGAGCACGGCCACCGACACCGCACGGCCGTCCGGGGCCTGCCCCAGGTAGACGAGCCCGGCCGGCGCCGTGCGCAGCCGTGCCTGCAACACGAAGGGCCCCAGGTGGGGCGGGTCGCCGTACTGCAGCGGAGTGACCATCACCCTCATGAAAACACACGCGCACGGCAGGTGCGTCGTTCCGTGGCCCGGCGAGCAGAAGGGAGAAATGTTCGTGAGGGCCGCAACCGCCGGCCTGCCTGCGCGGATGGCACCGGAGTGCTGCGGAAGGGCCGCCCGGTGGCGCTCAGTGCCCGAGCAGTGCGTACAGCCCGCCGCAGACGCTCGCCAGGAACGCGAGCAGCGCGAGCGGGCCGGCGAGGGCGCCGGGGAAGGACATCCTGCGGGACCGAAGGCGGTTTCGATGAAGCTCGACGAGGCGCAGGGCCGCCATGTCGAGGTCTGTGGCGAGCTGGTCCTCGATCGCTCCGATGGCCTCTTCCGCCTGCATCGCCATGGTGCGCAGCCGCGTGCCCTCCACGTAGGTGGCGAGGGTGACGACAGCGCTCACGAGATCCACCGCGACCGCCGCGCCGTACAGGTGGGAGCTGAGCGCGGTGGCGTATGCCGTCGTCAGGACCGCGGTCACGATCAGGAAGTAGTTCACCACCTGGGAGGCCATGTTGAGGTGGTACTCGTACCACCTCCACGCGTGGTCGAGAGCCAGCGTGAGCGCCCCGCGTTTGTCGTCAATCTCCGGCATAGAGCCACAATGGCGGCAAACCGCAAGATCGTCCACGGTTGGGCACATTGGTTGGCGAGTCGCCGTACCGGGGAGCTGTGACCGTCACTCTCAGGAAAAGACAGCCGCTCGGGCGGTGTGTCGTTCAGCGGCCCGGCGGGCAAAAGGGAGAGAAATGGATTCTCCCGCCGAGTCACGATTGAATAACGTGCATGAGCGTTGCCGATGAACTCAGTGACCCGGAGCCGGGCAAGGCGATCGCGACCCAGGCGGACGCCGGGGCGGCGGACGTCGGGCTGCTCCGTGACGCCCTCGACGAGGTACGACGTGTGATCGTCGGCCAGGACCACATGGTGGAGCGGCTGCTGGTGGCCCTGCTGGCACGAGGGCACTGCCTCCTCGAGGGTGTGCCCGGCGTGGCCAAGACCCTCGCCGCCTCCACGCTGGCCACGGTCGTGGGCGGCACGTTCGCCCGGATCCAGTTCACTCCCGACCTCGTGCCGAGCGACATCGTCGGCACCCGCGTGTACCACCCGAGCACCGAGCGGTTCGACATCGAGCTCGGGCCGGTGTTCGTCAACTTCCTGCTGGCCGACGAGATCAACCGCGCGCCGGCGAAGGTCCAGTCGGCCCTGCTCGAGGTCATGGCCGAGCGGCAGGTCACCCTGGCGGGGCGGACCCACCGCCTGCCGAAGCCGTTCATCGTGCTGGCGACGCAGAACCCCATCGAGTCCGAAGGCGTCTACCCGCTGCCCGAGGTGCAGCGCGACCGGTTCCTGTTCAAGGTCCGGGTCTCGCATCCGAGCGCCCACGAGGAGCTGGAGATCCTGCAGCGGATGAGCGTCCGCCCGCCGGTGGCCGGCCCGGTGCTCGATCCCGAGCGGCTGCTCCGGCTGCAGGAGATGGCCGAGGAGGTGTCGGTGCACCAGCTCGTCGCCGACTACGTCGTCCGGCTGGTCATGGCCACCCGCACGCCCTCCGATTACGGCCTGCGCGACCTGGAGGAGGTCATCGAGATCGGCGTCAGCCCCCGGGCGACCCTGGGCCTGATCGCGGCCGGGCGTGCGCTCGCCCTCCTGCGGGGCCGCGACTACCTGCTGCCCGACGACGTCCGGGACGTCGCCGTCGACGTGATGTCGCACCGGCTGATGCTCACCTTCGACGCGCTGGCCGACGACGTCGACGCCGAGAGCGTGGTGCGCCAGATCCTGATGGCGGTGCCGCCGCCTCTCGTCGTGTGGAACAACCAGGGTCCCCGGTGATCGGCCGATGAGCCCGGCCACGCCGGACCAGGCGCTGCGGCGCCTGGAGCTCACCGTCGTGCGGCGGCTCGACGGCCTGCTGCACGGGGGCCACCAGGGGCTGATCCCCGGGCCGGGGAGCGAGCTCGGCGACACCCGCGTCTACGTGCCGGGCGAGGACGACGTCCGCCGGATGGACTGGGCCGTCACCGCCCGCACCACCACCCCGCACGTGCGCGACCTCATCGCCGACCGGGAGCTGGAGACGTGGGCGCTGGCCGACCTGTCGGCCAGCATGGACTTCGGCACGGCCGACGTCGCCAAGCGCGACCTGGTCATCTCCGCCATCGGCGCCATCGGGTTCCTGGCCAGCCGCGTCGGCGACAGGTTCGGCGCCTACATCCTGCACGGCGACGACGTCCACCGTTACCCGGCCCGCCCGGGACGGCCGCCGCTCTACGCGCTGCTGCACTCCCTCCTGAGCGCTCCGCCGTCCGGCGGCTCGGTCGAGCTGGGACCGGCGATCGAGATGATGGCCGCCGCTCACCGCAAGCGAGGGCTGCGCGTGATCGTCTCGGACTTCCTCGACGACCCGGACGGGTGGGAGCCCGCCCTGCGCCGGCTCGCCTCCCGGCACCAGGTCCTCGCCGTGGAGGTCATCGACCCGCGCGAGCTCGAACTGCCCGACGTGGGCCTGGTCACCCTCGCCGACCCCGAGACCGGGCGCAGCCGCGACATCTACCTGTCGCGCGAGATCCGGGCGAGGTACGCCGCCGCGGCCGAGACCCAGCGGGAGTCCAACCGGATCGCCCTGCGCCGATGCGGCGCCGCCCACCTGGTCCTGCGCACCGATCGGGACTGGGTCTTCGACATCGCCCAGTTCGTCCTGCGGCAGCGGCGGACCGCGTACCTGATGCGCCGGATGGCCTCCACCAGGGGGGCGGCGAAGTGATCTTCCTGTCTCCCGGCTGGCTCTGGTTGTTCACCCTGGTCGCGGCGCTCGCCGCCGGCTACGTGGTGGTGCAGCTGACCCGGCGCCGCTACGCGGTGCGCTTCACCAACCTGGCGCTGCTCTCCCTGGTCGCCCCCGAGCGCCCGGCCTGGCGCCGGCACGTGCCCGCGGCGCTGTTCCTGGTGATGCTGACCCTGCTGGTCCTCGGGTCGGCCAGGCCCGCCGACGCCGTACGGGTGCCCCGCGACCGCGCGACCATCATCATCGCGGTGGACATCTCGTTGTCGATGGAGTCCGCCGACGTCCCGCCCACCCGCCTGATCGCCGCCAAGCAGGCCGCCCAGCAGTTCGTCGACGACCTGCCGGAGCGGTTCAACGTCGGCGTGGTGGCCTTCGCCAGGTCGGCGGCCGTGGTCATCTCCCCCACGACCGACCACGTGGCCGTCACCACCGCGATCTCCAACCTGACCACGCGGCCGGGCACCGCGATCGGCGAGGCCGTCTTCAACTCCCTCGACTCGATCAGGTCCTTCGACCAGCGGGCGGTCACCGACCCGCCCCCGTCTGCGATCGTGCTCCTGTCCGACGGGGACAACACCTCCGGCAGGTCGGTCAACGAGGCCATCGAGGCGTCCGTCGGCGCCAAGGTGCCGGTCTCGACCATCGCGTACGGCACGCCGGACGGAACGGTGAACATCGACAACCGGCCGGTGCAGGTCCCGGTCAACAAGACGACGCTGAAGTCCCTGTCGGACGGCACGGGCGGCCGTGCCTACGCCGCGGAGTCGGGCAGCGAACTGCGGGACGTGTACTCCCAGATCGGCACGTCGCTCGGCTACCGCGTCGTCCACGAGGAGATCACTCAGCGGTTCCTCATCGGGGCGATCATCGCCGGCCTGCTCGTCGCCGCGTCGGCGATGTTCCTGGGCTCCCGCATACCGTAGTCGCCCACACCCGTCGCCCACACCGCTGTCCACAGGCTGTCCACAGACCTGTGGACAGCGGTGACCGGCGATCACCGCTGTCAGGCGTTGGTACGTTTGTGCACGTGGCACATTACTTCGAGGAAAGCCCCCAGGCGGCCAGCCGTCCCGGCATGGTCAACCTGGTCCTCCCGGATCTGCATCTGCGGCTGGAGACCGACCGGGGCGTGTTCTCCCCCGACCGGGTCGACTCCGGCACGCGCGTGCTGCTGGAGACCGTGCCACCGCCGCCCGGGGAGGGCGACCTGCTCGACCTGGGCTGCGGGTACGGCCCCATCGCGCTGACCATGGCGTCCAGGGCGCCCGGCGCGACGGTCTGGGCCGTCGACGTCAACCGCCGCTCCGTCGAGCTCTGCGAGCGGAACGCCAAGAGCGCCGGCCTTGACAAAGTAAGGTCGCTCCATCCTGACGAGGTGCCGGACGACGTGCGGTTCCAGGCCATCTGGTCCAATCCCGCGATCCGCATCGGCAAGACCGCCCTCCACGAGATGCTCACGCGCTGGCTGGACCGCCTCGCGCCCGGCGGCTCGGCCTACCTGGTCGTCCAGAAGCACCTCGGCTCCGACTCCCTGCAGCGCTGGCTCGGCGAACAGGGCCGGCCGACCTCCCGGCTCGCCTCCCGCGCCGCCTACCGAATCCTGAAAGTGGACGCCCGATGAGCACGCCCAATCCCCGCAAGCAACTGCGGCCGACCGATGTGAAGCGGCTGAACCGGAACTGGCGCCGCGCCACCACCGGCCGCATGGCGCTGATCCTCGAGTCGGTGACGAGCCCGTTCAACGTCGGCTCGATCTTCCGCAGCGCCGCGGCGTTCGGCGTGGACACGGTCTGGCTGGCCGGCAACGCCACCCCGCCGAGCAACCCCAAGGTGCAGAAGACCGCGCTCGGCACCGACCGCCTGGTCGAGTGGCACGAGCCCGTCCCCGTCGCCGACGCCGTCAAGGCCGCCAAGGAGGAGGGCTTCCGGGTCGTCGCCGTCGAGCTCACCGCCGACGCCGTGCCGCTGCACGCGGCCGACCTCACCGGCGACGTCTGCCTGCTGGTCGGCAGCGAGGACCACGGCTGCTCCCCCGCCTCCCTGGAGGCCGCCGACGCCGTGGTCTACATCCCGCAGGTGGGCAGAGTCGGCTCGTTCAACGTGTCGGTCGCCACCGCCATCGTGATCGCCGAGTCCAGACGCCAGGAATGGGCGTCGATGGAGGACTCGTGACGCAAATGTTCACTTCCGCTCGCTGACGGTCCGGCTCCGTAACCGGCATACTCCTCCTCGTGCAACGCCGCTATCCGTTCCTCGACCATCCGGGGCCGCTCGCCTTCGCGCACCGCGGCGGAGCGGCGGAGGGCCGTGAGAACACCATGGCCGCCTTCTCCCGGGCGGTCGACCTCGGCTACACCTACCTCGAGACCGACGCGCACGCGACGTCCGATGGTGTGTTGCTGGCGTTCCACGACCACACCCTCGACCGGGTCACCGACCGTAAGGGACGGATCTCCGCGCTGCCCTACCGGGAGATCGCCAAGGCGCGCATCGGCGGCAAGGACGAGATCCCGCTCATCGAGGACCTGCTCGGCACCTGGCCGGACATCCGGCTGAACATCGACGTCAAGGAGAGCCCGGCCATCGTGCCGCTGGCCCGCGCGATCCGCAGGACCGGCGCCTACGACCGCGTCTGCCTCACCTCCTTCTCCGACCTGCGGCTCGAGCGGGCGCGCAGGGCCATGGGCCGCGACGTCTGCTCGGCCCTGGGTCCCCGCGGGATCGCCGCCCTGCGCGCGGCCGCGCTCGCCGGCGGCTACGGCCGTCTCCTCACCGGTCTCGCCCGCGCCGGCGTCCCCTGCGCCCAGGTCCCCATCGGGTTCCGCGGCCTGCGGGTCACCACCCGCGCCTTCGTCCGCACGGCCCATGCCATCGGCATGCAGGTGCACGTCTGGACGATCGACAACCCCGTCACGATGGAGGTCCTGCTCGACCTCGGCGTCGACGGCATCATGACCGACAACATCACCGGCCTGCGCGACGTGCTCGATAGACGTGGCCAGTGGCATCCCGGTACGGCGAGCAGTTAGGCGAGGAGACACGATGACCTCCCCCCCGGTCACCAAGGAAGACACGCCCCAGGCCCAGGGGCGTGAACGGCGCGGCTGGTATTGGTACGACTGGGCGAACTCCGCCTTCTACACGACGATCATCTCGGTGTTCCTCGGGCCGTACCTCATCCCGATCGCCAAGACCGCCGCCTGCGAGCAGGACTTCGCGTCCATGCCGGCCGACGCGTGCGCCAGGGACTTCGACACCCTGACCACCGGCCAACTCGGCTTCGTCGACGTCCTCGGCTTCGACATCCGCCCGGCGGCCTACTTCGGCCTGATCCTCACCGTGTCGACGCTGCTGCAGATCGTCCTGCTGCCCGTCGTCGGCGCGCTCGCCGACCACACGGGGCGCAAGCGACAACTGCTCGGCGGCTTCGCCTACGTTGGCGCGCTGGCGACCCTGGGATTGTTCTTCCTCGAGGGAGACCGCTACCTGCTCGGCGGCGGGCTGTTCATCCTGGCCAACGTCGCCTACGGCGCGTCGATCGTCGTCTACGACTCCTTCCTGCCGCAGATCTCGACTCCCGCCGAGCGGGACAAGGTCTCCTCCCGCGGCTGGGCGTTCGGCTACCTCGGCGGCTTCCTGCTGCTCGCGCTCAACCTGGGGCTCTACCTATTTCGCGACGACTTCAGGGTCTCCGAGGGCATGGCCGTACGCATCTGCATGATGTCGGCCGGCCTGTGGTGGGCCATCTTCACGATCATCCCGCTGCTCACCCTGCGCAACCGGCCCGTCCCCGCGCACGAGAGCACCGCGCTGCGTTCCGTCGGCGGTAGCTTCCGCCAGCTGGGCCGGACCATCTCCGAGTTACGCCGCTACCCCGGCACCCTGCTGTTCCTGGTCGCCTACCTGATCTACAACGACGGCGTGCAGACCGTCATCGGCAACTCGGCCCCGTACGCCTCAGAAGCCCTCAAGCTGGACAAGGACGTCCAGATTAAGGCCATCCTGATGGTCCAGCTCGTCGCCTTCGGCGGCGCGCTGCTGCTGGGCGCGCTCGCCCGCCGGTTCGGCACCAAACGCGTCGTGCTCGCCAGCCTGCTCGTGTGGACGTTGATCGTCGTCATGGCCGTCTTCCTCGCGGAGGGCGCGGAGCTCCAGTTCTACGGCCTGGCCTTCGCGATCGCGATCGTCCTGGGCGGAACACAGGCGTTGTCCCGGTCGCTCTACTCCCACGTGATCCCCCGGGGCAAGGAGGCGGAGTACTTCAGCCTCCTGCAGATCAGCGACAAGGGCTCGGCGTTCATCGGCTCGCTGACCATCACGCTCGCGGTGCAGTTCACCAACAGCTACCGGATCGCGATCGTCTCGCTCGTGGTGTTCTTCGTGATCGGCTTCCTGATGCTCCTGGCGGTCAACCTGCCCAAAGCCATCCGCCAGGCGGGAAATGAGGTCCCGGAACACCTCTGAGGCAGGCGCGCCGGAAAAAGCGCGATTGGATCACGTCTCTGGTGGGAATCCACACACGGTATCAGGCGTTGTACGCGGTGGAGACAAACCCCTCTTATGGCGGGGACCTCAGGAGGCTTAGAACATGGGCGAGCGTGCACTTCGCGGTACCCGGCTCGGGGCGACCAGCTACGAGAACGACCGCAACACCGATCTGGCTCCGCGCCAGGAGGTGTCCTACACCTGCCCCAAGGGCCATCTCACCACCGTGCCCCTCGCCGCTGAGGCGGAGATCCCGACGAACTGGGAGTGCCGCAGCTGCGGCGCCCCGGCGCTTCGGGTGGACGCCGAGGAGCCCCAGCAGAAGAAGTCCAAGGCGCCACGTACGCACTGGGACATGCTTCTGGAGCGCCGCTCCATCGAGGACCTCGAAGAGGTGCTCAACGAGCGACTCGCGATTCTCAGGGCCCAGCGACGCAAGAGCGCGTAGACGGCAGGTAATGCAGACGCCCCCGGGTGGCCGACAGGCCGACGGGGGCGTTCGTGTTGTCCGGAGTGTTTCCGGGCCCTTCAGGCGCTCCTGACGCCCTCCTGGGGGCCCTGGGGGCCTGTGTGTCAGGCGTCCCGGCGTCGCCGGGTCTCGTCGTCGACGACCTCGCCCTCGATCACTTCACCGTCGATCACGTGGCCGCGCACCGCTCCGTCCCGCCTCGGGGCCTGGCCCCCGGCGGTGAAGATCGGGCCGTACGGCGAGCGGGCCGCCAGGACCTGCACACGGCGGCGCAGGAACCATGAGAGCCCGCGCCGGGCGATGGGCCGCGTGAACGGCAAGATGAGGATGAACCCCAGGACGTCGGTCAGGAACCCGGGGGTCAGCAGCAGCGCCCCTCCGGCGACGATCATCCCGCCGTCGGCCAGCTCACGATCCGGCATGCGGCCCGACTGGACGGCGCTCTGCAGTGCCGCCCACGCCCGCCGGCCCTCCCGGCGGACCAGCCAGGCCCCCAGGATGCTGTCGGCGATGAGCAGGGCCACCGTCTGCCAGCCGCCGATCACGGACCCGATCCGGATCAGCAACCAGATCTCCATGACGGGGACGACCAGGAACGCCAGGAAGAGCCCGATACGCAACATCAACTTGCCTCACTCGCCGCGACAGCCGTACGAACCAGTCAACGCTTCCGTGGCGGTCCTGGTTCCTCGTGGGCCCGCGACGGCCTACCGCCGCCTACGGCGAAGCCGCTCGGGCAGCCCGTCGACACCCCAGATGGCGACCCGCCAGAAGGCCTCCAGGATGATGGCGCGGCTCATCTTGCTCGTGCCGATCGTCCGCTCCACGAAGGTGATCGGCACTTCGGCCACGCGCAGGCCCTGCCGTACGGTCCGCAGGGTGAGGTCGACCTGGAAGCAGTACCCCTGGGACTCGACGTCGTCGATGCCGATCTTCTCCAGCGTGGCGGCCCGGTAGGCGCGGAACCCCGCCGTGGCGTCGCGCACCGGGATGCCCAGCATCCGCCGCACGTAGATGTTGGCGCCCCGGGAGAGGATCTCGCGGGAAGCCGGCCAGTTGACGACCCGGCCTCCGCGCACCCAGCGTGAGCCGATCGCGAGGTCGGCGCCGCGTGCCACCCGGTTGAGCAGCTTGTGCAGCTCCTCCGGCTGGTGCGAGCCGTCGGCGTCCATCTCGACGAGCACGTCGTAGCCCTCGGCCAGCCCCCACCGGAATCCGGCGATGTAGGCGGAGCCGAGGCCCTGCTTGCCGGGGCGGTGGAGGACGTGGATGTGGTCGTCCTGCTCGGCGAGCCGATCGGCGATCTCTCCGGTGCCGTCAGGGCTGTTGTCGTCGGCGACGAGGAGGTGCACCTCCGGCAGGGCCTCGCGCAGCCTCCCGGCGATCAACGGCAGGTTCTCACGTTCGTTGTACGTGGGAACGATCACGAGCACCCGCCCGGGGGTCCGCTCCATCAGCTCTTCCTCCGTGCCGCAAAGGTCGCCGCCGCCACGGCTCCGGCCCCCATCAGTATCAAAATCCACTCCGGTATCGCACCTACATCGGTGGCCAGCGTGTTCTCCGTCCGGACCGGCAATTTCACCACGTTCATGGCCGGAACGAGCTCACCGGTCCGCCATTCCACTCTGCCATCCGGGGCGACATATGCCGAGATGCCGGTCGTCGCGGCCGTCACGACGGCCCGGTTGTGCTCGACCGCCCGCAACTGCGACATGGCGAGCTGCTGGGCCGGGAGGTTGGTGAGGGCGTAGGTGGCGTTGTTGGTCTGGACGACCAGCGGGCTCCCCCCGGCCTTCACGGTGCTCCGGACGTCGTCGTCGAAGGCCACCTCGTAACACTCCACGGTGCCGACGGTGACCGGTCCCATCCGCAGGGCCCCGGGGACGTCGCCCGCGACCGACTGGCGGCCGACCAGGTTCGCCCGCTTCGACAGGGCCAGCACGATGCTCTTGAACGGCGTGTACTCCCCGAACGGCACGAGTTTGCGCTTGTCGTAGTAGGCGCCCGGGCCGGTGACCGGGTCCCACACGAGGCCTCTGGTCGCCCGGTTGGCGTCCCCGATGTTCACGACCGCCCCGACGAGGATCGGCACGCCCACGTCCTTGGCCGCGGAATCGATGATCCCGCTCGCGAAGGCGCTGCGGTAGGGGTCGATGTCGGTCGAGTTCTCCGGCCAGACCACGATGTCCGGCTTGGGGAGCTTGCCCGCCCGTACGGCCTCGGCCATCTTGTGCGTCTCGTCGGCGTGGTTGCGCAGCACGATCGAGGGCTCGTCACCGAGGAAGTCCATCCCGCGGCCGGGCACGTTGCCCTGGATGATGCCGACGGTCACCGTCTTGCCCTCGTCGCCCGGTCGCGGCACCGCGAACCCCAGGGCGGGTACGGCCACCGCCGCCAGGAGCGCACCGGCGACCAGGCGGTCCCGTCTGAAGCCGCGCGCGAGCCGGATGACCAGGTGGCAGAGCAGGGCGCCGGACAGGGCCACCGCGAAGGTCACCAGCGGCGCGCCGCCGAGGGCGGCGTAGGGGGTGAACGGCGATTCGCCCTGGCTGAAGGCCAGCCGCGCCCAGGGGAAACCCCCGACGGGGAACCGGCCGCGCGCCCATTCCTGGGCGACCCACAGGCAGGCCACCCACAGCGGCCACAGGCGCAGGCGCATCACGAGGACGGCCAGGCATGCCAGGGCCGCCCAGTAGAGGCTCTCGATCCCCGCCAGGGCCGCCCAGGCGTCATAGCCGATGGGGCGGACCCAGGCCAGGGTGGGCAGCAGGAACGCGAGGCCTCCCGCGTACCCCAGCCAGGCGGCCCTGCGCATGCGACTGCCGTACAGGGCGAGTGCGAGGAGCGCGACGCCCGGCGGCGCTAGGAACCACAGTCCGATCGGGGGAAACGCCAGGTACAGCACGAGGCCGCCCGCAATCGACGCTCCGAGACGGACCAGCGGATGCCCCACGGGCAGCGGAGTGCGCCTCGCGGGTGCGGGGGGCGGTGCCTCGTCCTTGACTTCCAGTGCCACGGGGCGGTGTCTCCTCCGCGTGAGTGTGCCCTCCCGGCGCCGGTGCACGGACGCGAAGTCCCAGACCGGCCAGTGCGGACAGCTTCCCAGATCCCGCTGAACAGCGCCAATTCGAGAGGCCGATTTCAGCCGGGCCGATTCGAGG
>NZ_BOOO01000025.1 GCF_016863275.1 Planotetraspora mira | reverse complement strand
GCCGTCGAGAAGGGCGGGCTTCCCGTCCGGCGCCGCTGGGCGCTCGCGGACGGGCCTGGCCGGCCGCCACGGCCGGTGTGATCCTTGAGCCCCTCGCGGAGGACCCAAGGACCACCTGGCGTGTCTCCACGCACGGTTTCGCCGCGCACGGCGGAAGGGGGCCCGGACGGCCCTTCGGACCGGTTCTCGTCCCGTCGGCGGCGGGCGCGGAGTTCCGTTGTCTACTGGGTGTCCGGACCCCTCCCTGGGTCCAACCCCCCGGCCGGTTGGGGTGCCCCGACTCGACGGAACGCCGACCTGCGCCTGGCTGTGCAGACGGAGTCACGCTCCGTCACGGACGCAGAATCCGGTGATGTCTTGAGACGGCCAACCGGTCAGTCCCGTGCTGGACTGCGCAGCAAACTACCGACCTCAGCGCAGATGTCAACCGTGTCCCGATCAGCGAAAATACCAAGTTTTCGCAGGTAGGACACGCTTCGCGAGCGGCGTCGATCCAGGGTCTTCCAGTGATGTCCCCCACATCGTGCCACCTCCCGCTATTCCCCCATCACCGGGCCCGCTGATCAAGGAGCGTCAAAACGGCTGGCAGTCCGCCGGTGTAGATCACGCCAAGCCGTCGCGTGGCTCGGGTCAGCGCCACATAAAGATCGCTTGGGCCGCGCGACGACTCGCGTAGAATCCGATCGGGCTCGACGACGATCACGGTGTCGAACTCCAGGCCTTTGGCGTCCGCCACCGACATGACCGAGACGGGCGCGTCCAGTGCCGCCGGGCCCGCGCCGGTCACCGCGCCGGGGACCTGCGCCGCGACGGCCGCGCCGAGGCGGACCTCCTCCGAGGACGGCACGATCACGACGAGCCGGCCGCCTTCGACGACCTCGTTCCGGACGACGGGACCCAGGTCGGCGGCGAGGTCGTCCACCCGCATGGCCCAGGGGCGCTCGCCGGTCTCCCGCACGGACTCCGGCGCCTTGAGGTCCGGCCCCACGAGCTCCAGCACCCGCGAGGCGACCTCCATCAGCTCGGCGGGCGTGCGATAGTTCACACTGAGCGACGCCTCTCGCCAGCGGTCCTGGAGATACGGCTCGAGCACCCGGCCCCAGCTGGCCGCGCCCGCCGCCGACCCCGTCTGGGCGATGTCGCCGACGATGGTCATCGACCTGGTCGGGCAGCGGCGCATGACGGCCCGCCAGGCCATCTCCGACAGCTCCTGGGCCTCGTCCACGATCACGTGGCCGTAGGCCCAGGTACGGTCGCCTGAGGCCCGTTCCGCCGTCGTCAGGTAGACCTCGTCGGCCTGCTGGCGCTCGGCGAAACGCTCGGCGTCCATGATGTCGGCCATGCCGGTCAGCTCCAGGACCTCCCTGGCGTAGGCGATGCGATCCTCACGCTCCTGCTCGGCGCGGCGGGCGGCCCTGAGCACGCCTTCGTCGATCTCGCCGAGCAGTTCGGCCGCCTCGTCCAGGAGCGGCACGTCGGCCGCGCTCCACCAGCTCTCCCCCTGCCGGGGCGGTTCCCGCAGGAGCAGGGCCTGCTCCTCGGGCGACAGGCCGGCCTCGGCCATCCGTTCCTTGGAGGTGTACAGGCCGATCAGCAACTGCTGCGCCGTGAGGTAGGGCCAGAGCCGGTTGAGCGCGGCGCGGACGGGTTCCTCGGTGCGCAGGTCCTCCCGAAGCTCGGCGAAGTCGGCGTCGTCGAGCATGCTGCGGCCGAGGTGCCGGGCGGCCTGCCTGGTCAGGACGTTCAGCAGGTGCCGGACGAACACGGCACGCGCCTGGTTGTGCGCCTTGCGGGAGCGGACCGCCCGCGACCGGGCGGCGTCGAAGGTCTGCCGGTCGAGCTTGAGCGTGAACTTGTCGAGCTTGATCTCCAGCGGCTTCCTCGGCACGCGTTGCCGCTCGCGCACGGCTCTGGCGATCACGTCGACCATCCGGATCGATCCTTTGACGACCGCCGCCCCGGGCGTGTCCTGGCGGGTGCCCTTCACCCCGGGGTAGAGCTCACCCACGGTGGACAGCAGCACGTCGGTCTCGCCCAGCGAGGGGAGCACCTGCTCGATGTAGCGCACGAAGGTCGGGTTCGGCCCGATGATCAGGACTCCCCTCCGCTCCAGGCGCTCCCGGTAGGTGTAGAGCAGGTAGGCCGCCCGGTGCAGGGCCACGACCGTCTTGCCGGTCCCCGGTCCGCCCTGGACGACGAGCACCCCGTTCAGCTCGCTTCGGATGATCTTGTCCTGCTCGGACTGGATCGTCGCCACGATGTCGCGCATGCGGCCGGTGCGCTTCTCCCCGAGCGCGGCGAGCAGGGCCGCCTCGCCGTTCAGCGAGGCCCGGTCGGCTTCGCTCAGGCCGTCGAGGTCGAGGAGGTCGTCGTCCACGCCCGTGACGATGCGGCCTCTGGTGTGGAGGTGGCGGCGCCGGGTGACGCCCATCGGGGCCGCCGGAGTGGCCCGGTAGAAGGGCTGCGCGACGGGCGCCCGCCAGTCGATGAGCAGGCGGTGCTGGTCGTCGTCGGAGAGCCCGAGGCGGCCGATGTAGAGGCGGGTCTCGTCGGCGTGGTCGAGACGGCCGAAGCACAGGCTGTTCTCCACCGCCCACAGCCGGGCGAGCCGCTGCGCGTACATGCCCGCGAAGGAGTCGCGCTCGGACCGGTTCTGATGGGTGCCCGTGGCCCCCTGGGCCAGCACGCCGTCGAGCTGTCCGCGCGTGCGTACCCGCAACACGTCGAGGCGCTCATAGAGCGCGGCGACGTACTTCTGCTCCCGGGCCAGCTCGCCCGCCGTTGACTCAGACATAGGCCGCCAGATTCTACGTCGCCTCTCCCCCCACCCGTCAGCCAAGGGGCCGTGATCATGCTCAAGTTCGGAAAGAGGCTGCGCGACCTGCGGCCCTCCCCGCCGTGATCATGCACAGATTCGCGCGCGGCCGCAGTGACCTGCGCATACGTTCCGCGTGATCATGCACAGGTTCGTGATCAATACCTCTGACCTGCTGCGATTGTATTCGTGATCTGGCACTCGGTGACGCCCTGCATGATCACGTACGGCCAAGCCGCAGGTGAGGCGATAGAGCGACGAAAGTGTGCATGATCACGAATCATGAAACAGCAGGTCAGCCGTGGTTTCCCCGAACCTGTGCATGATCACGGCGGAGGGTGGGGCGGGTCAGGGGGGACATCCACGAACCTGTGCATGATCACGCACGATCGGGGCCCTGGGGGGTGGGCGCGGCAGGCCGGCAACGAATGAGGGTCGATTACGGTCACGAGTCGATTTCGAGGACATACACGCCCTTGACGTGCATGAAGACGATTACTTACGGTCCTCCCAAAATTAGGAAACTTTCCTAACTCGCCGCCGGAAGGACCGTGCCGTTGAGCCAGCCGACACCTGGGACGCCGAGCCTCCTGCGCGCCATCAACGACCGCGCCGCCCTGATGGTCCTGCTGGAGCGCGGGCCCCTCACCCGCCCCGAGTTGGGCGCGCTGACCGGCCTGTCCAAGCCGACCGCCTCCCAGTTGCTGTCCCGGCTGCAGGACGCGGGCCTGGTCGTCCTCGACGGCATCCGTGAGGGGCTTCCCGGCCGCACGGCCGAGCTCTACCGGATCAACCCCCGGGCGGCGCACGTGGCCGCTCTGGACGTCACTCCGGGCCGGATCGACGTGGCCCTGGCCGACATCACCGGCACGGTCGTCGCCGAGCACCGCCTGCCGACCCCCGGCCGCTCCGCCGGCGACGTCGTCGAGAGGGTTCGCGCCGCGCTCGCGGGGGCCTGCGCGGACCCTCGGCTGGACCCCGCGAGCCTCAGCCGGGTGGTGATCGGCATCGGAGGCGCGATCGACCCCTCGACCGGCAGGCTGGGCTACGCCGCGCACATCCCCGGCTGGCACATCCCCGATCTCGTCGGCACACTGCGCGACGGGATCGGCGTGCCGGTCGACGTCGAGAACGACGTGAACCTGGTGGCGCAGGCCGAACAGACCCGCGGAGCCGCCCAGGGCCACCAGGACTACGTGCTGCTGTGGGCCGACGACGGACTCGGCTCGGCCCTGGTCCTCGGCGGCAGGCTGCACAGGGGCGCCACGGGCGGGGCGGGCGAGGTCGGATACATGCCGGTCCTCGGGGCGCCCACCGCCCGGGACGTCGGCAAGCGGGCCGACCACGGCTTCCAGGCGCTTTCCGGCGGCCCTGCCGTACTGAGGATCCTGCGATCGCACGGGCTGCGCGGGGCGACACCGCCCACGGCCGTGCAGAACGCGGTGAAAGCGGTCGAACGCGGCGACGCGCAGGCGGAGAAGGCGCTGCGCGAACTCGCCGGCCGCCTCGCGATCGGCCTGGCCGCGATCACCGCGGTCGTCGACCCGGAGATCGTCGTCCTGTCGGGCGGCGTGCTGCTCTCCGGCGGCGAGGTCCTGCGGGATCTCATCGAGCAGGAGTTGCACACGCTGACCATCCCCCGGCCGCCGCTGCGGCTGTCCACCGTGGAGGGCAACCCCGTCCTCGCCGGTGCCCTCGACCTCGCCCTCGGCATCGCCAGAGACGAGACCTTCGGGTCGGTCCACCGTCCCGAGACAACTTCCCGGCGCGAACCGCACGACCGGACCCGCGGCGAGCCCGACCGCAGGAACCCATCCATCCCCTCCTGACATCCACCACGCACCTGGGAGGCATCCCCGTGAAACGACTGCTGGTCCTGTCGGCCGCGGCCGGCCTGTTCCTGATGACCGCCTGTACGGCCGGCACCGAGACGAGCGCGCCGAAGATCGACCCGAGCGCCACCAGCCACGAACCGGTCACCATCGAGTTCTGGCACGGTTTCAGCGCCGACAACGAGCTCAAGGCCTTCCAGGACACCCTTGAGGGCTTCAACAAGCAGTACCCCTGGATCACCGTCAAGGCCACCAAGGCCGTCCAGGACGACCAGATCATCCAGTCGGTCCGCGGCGGCAACCCACCGGACGTGGCCCTGTCGTTCACGACCGACAGCGTGGCCCAGTTCTGCAAGGCCAACATCTTCCAGGACCTGAACCCCTACCTGACCGCCAGCAAGATCGACGCGAGCACGCTGTTCCCCAAGGTCATCGACCAGTACACGCAGTACGCGGGCAAGCGGTGCGTGATGCCCATGCTGGCCGACACCTACGGCCTCTACTACAACAAGAAGCTGATGAAGGGGAACGAGCCGCCCAAGACCCTGAGCGAGCTCGCCGACCTCGCCAAGAAGCTCACGGTCAAGGACTCCAAGGGTGACATCAAGGTCGCCGGCTTCGTCCCGACCAGCCAGATGTACGAGAACGCGCCCATCCACACCGGTGTGATGGTCGGCGCGAAGTGGACCAACCCGGACGGCACCTCCGCGGTCGGCGGTGACCCCGCGTGGAAGACGCTGCTGACCTGGCAGAAGGACCTCACCGACTGGTACGGCTACGACAAGATCGAGAAGTTCCGCAAGAGCTTCGGCGACGAGTGGTCGGCGGACAACCCGTTCAACAAGGGTCAGGTCGCGATGGCCGTCGACGGTGAGTGGCGCAACGCCATGATCGCCGCGGACGCCCCGGACCTCGACTACGGGACCGCCCCCATGCCGGTCGCCGACGACCAGGCGCAGCGGTACGGCGCGGGCTTCATCGCCGGCACGGTCATCGGCATCCCGCGCGGCGCCAAGAACCCGGAGGCGGCCTGGGACCTGGTCAAGTACCTGACCACCGACACCTCCGCCCTCGTCACGCTGTCCAACGCGATCCGCAACGTGCCGAGCACGCTGCCCGCGCTGCAGTCGCCCGACCTGAAGAAGGACCCGAACTTCCAGACCTTCCTCGACATCTTCGCCAACCCCAACAGCACCACGCTGCCCGCCCACATCAACTCGGCCTTCAACCAGCAGACGATGCAGGAGGCCCAGATCAAGTGGGAGTCGGGTCGGGCGCCCGACCTGAACGGGCTCCTCGCCGACGTGGACAAGAAGATCAACGAGAAGCTGAAGCTCACGGCGGGCGACTGATCCATGGCCACCGCGACGCTCGGGCGTCGGGGGAAGGCGGCGCCGTTCCGCAGCAGGGAACGGCGCCGCGCCAACCTCCGCGCGCTGCTCTACCTCTCCCCGTGGCTCGTGGGGTTCGGCGTCTTCTTCGCCTACCCCCTGATCTCCACGGTGTACTTCTCCTTCCAGCGCTATGACATGTTCACGCTGGAGCCCGTCGGGCTGCTCAACTGGAAGTACTTCTTCCGGGACGACGCCGCCTGGACCTCGATCAAGAACACGCTGTGGCTCGTCGTGGTCATGGTCCCGCTGCGGGTCGTCTTCGGCCTCGGCGTGGCCCAACTGGTCACCAAGCTCAAGGCCGGCGCCGGGGTCTTCCGCACGATCTTCTATCTGCCCTCGCTCGTGCCGGTCGTGGCCGGGACGCTCGGGTTCGTCTACCTGCTCAACCCGGGCACCGGGCCCGTACAGGCCATCCTGGGCGCGGTCGGCATCCAGTCGCCGGACTGGTTCGGCGACCCCGCGTGGTCGAAGTGGGGCCTCACCCTGCTCGCGCTGTGGTCCATCGGCGACCTGATGGTCATCTTCATGGCGGCCCTGCTCGACGTGCCGAAACAGCTGTATGAGGCCGCCGCGCTTGACGGGGCGAGCGCGTGGCAGCAGTTCACGCGGATCACCCTTCCGGTCATCCGGCCGGTGGTGATGTTCTCCGCCGTGACCGGGGTCATCCAGACCCTGCAGTACTTCACCCAGGCGATGGTGGCGGCGCGGGTCGCCTCGGGCGCGACCGACTCGGCGGGCTCGGTGTTCACCCCCGGATACCCCGACGGGTCGACGCTCACCTTCCCCGAGTGGCTGTTCCAGGAGGGCTTCAGGGACTTCGCCATGGGCTACGCGTGTGTCCTGGCGCTGATCCTGTTCGCCGTCTCGATGATCTTCACCCTGATCCTGCTGCGGCAGTTCCGGGGCTTCGCGGAGGAGGAGGCATGACCGCGACACTCGCCCCGGAGACGATCGCCCGGCGCCCGGCGGCGCGCATCCGTTCGCCCAAGGGCCGCGCGACGCTCTACTGGATCGCCAAGCACGCGATCGCCGTCGCCTTGTCGATCATGTTCCTTGGGCCGCTGGTCTTCATCATCCTGACGGCGTTCATGAACGACCGTCAGGCGCTCACGTCGCAGTTGTGGCCGGAGACCTGGAACTGGAGCAACTTCGCGGACATCTTCGAGAAGGCGCCGCTGCTGACCTGGATCAGCAACACGATCATGTATTCGGTGCTCGCCACCGCGTTCATGCTCGTGTCGTCGATCCCCGTGGCCTACGCGCTGGCGAAGTTCCGCTTCCGAGGCAGGAAGCTGGCGTTCCTGCTGGTCATCACGACGATGATGTTGCCGCCGCAGGTCGTCGCCGTGCCCATCTACCTGATCTGGGCGCGTTTCCACCTCACTGGCACCCTGTGGCCGCTGATCATCCCGATGCTCCTCGGGGACGCGTTCTCGATCTTCCTGCTCCGCCAGTTCCTGGTGACGATCCCGCGGGAGTACTCCGACGCGGCACGCGTCGACGGGTGCGGCGAGTTCCGCACCCTCATCCGGGTGATCCTCCCGATGGCGCGGCCGGCCATCGCGGCCGTGGGGCTGTTCCAGTTCTTCTTCTGCTGGAACGATTACTACGGCCCCCTCCTCTACGCGGGAACCGACCAGAGTCACTGGACCCTGTCCCTGGGGCTGGCGGCCTTCAAATCGCAGCACAGCACCCAGTGGAACCTCACCATGGCCGCCACCATCCTGGCGATGGCCCCCGTGATCGTCGTGTTCTTCTTCGCCCAGAAGGTGTTCATCGAGGGAGTGAAGCTCACGGGCGTCAAATAGGTCCGCAGCCACACATCGTCACGTCTCACCTGAAAGGAGGATGGCGACTCGGCCGTGAACGACGCCGAGTCGCCACACACCATATGAAACTCGCCGTTGTCGGGGGCGGTTCCACCTACACTCCGGAACTGATCGACGGTTTCGCCCGCCTGCGCGACGAACTGCCCCTGTCGGAGATCACCCTGGTCGACCCGGACGAGCGCCGCCTGGCGCTCGTCGGCGGGATGGCCGAGCGCATGCTGACCCGCGCGGGCCACCCGGCCAAGGTGAGGACGACCACCGTGGTCGAGGAAGGGGTCGCGGGCGCGGGGGCCGTGCTGCTCCAGTTGCGCGTCGGCGGCCAGGCGGCCAGGAACGTGGACGAGACGCTCCCGCTCGAATGCGGGTGCATCGGCCAGGAGACGACGGGAGCCGGCGGCCTGGCCAAGGCGCTGCGGACGGTCCCGGTGGTGCTCGACATCGCCGAGAAGGTCCGCAAGCACGCGCCCGGCGCCTGGATCGTGGACTTCACCAACCCTGTCGGCATCGTCACCAAGGCGCTGCTCGACGCCGGTCACCGCGCCATCGGCCTGTGCAACGTGGCGATCGGTTTCCAGCGCCGCTTCGCCGCCGGGCTGGGCGTCTCGCCCGACCGGATCTCCCTCGGCCATGTCGGCCTCAACCACCTCACCTGGGAGCGCTCGGTCCATCTCGACGGTGAGGACGTGCTGCCGCGCATCCTCGCCGAGCACGGGGAGGAGATCGCCGCCAGCGTCGGCCTGCCGGTCGAGGTGATCCGCCACCTGGGCGTGATCCCGTCCTACTACCTGCGGTACTTCTACGAGCACGACCTCGTGGTCGAGGAGCAGCGGACCAAGCCGACCCGCGCCGCCGAGGTCGCGGCCATGGAGGCGACCCTGCTGGAGATGTACGGCGACCCGTCCGTCGACACCAAGCCCGAACTCCTGGAGAAGCGGGGCGGCGCCTTCTACTCCGAGGCGGCCGTCGCGCTGATCGCCTCCCTGGTCAACGACCGCGGGGACGTCCAGGTCGTCAACACCCGCAACGACGGGACGCTGCCGTTCCTCGACGACGACGCGGTCATCGAGGTGCCCGCCACCGTCGGCGCGCACGGAGCCACGCCGCTGCCGGTCTCCCCGGTCGAGCCGCTCTACCGCGGCCTGATCGGCCACGTCTCGGCCTACGAGACGCTGGCCATCGACGCGGCCCTGCGCGGCGGCGAGGAGCGGGTGAAGGACGCCCTGCTGTGCCACCCGCTGATCGGCCAGGCCTCGCTCTCCGGCGACCTGGCCCGGCGGCTGATCGAGGCCAACCGTTCGTTCCTGCCGTGGGCGGAGTCCCGGTGACCGCTGCCGAGGGCTCGGATCAGCGGCTCCGGACGATCCTCGCGGTCGACGGAGGCAACAGCAAGACCGACGTGGCCCTGGTGCGCGAGGACGGCGCCGTCCTCGCGACCGGCCGCGGCCCGGCGTTCATCCCGCAGAGCGCCGGCGTCGTGGCCGCCATCGACGTGGTCGGCGACACCGTACGGCAGGCCCTCCGGGACGCCGGGATGTCCGGAGGCACCTCCGGAGACGAGCGCGCCGCCCCGCCGTACGCCGATCACATCGCGGCCTATGTCGCGGGGGCCGATCTGCCCATCGAGGAGGAGCGGCTCCGCGACGAGTTGCTGGTACGCGGCTACGGGCGGGACGCGGTCGTGGGCAACGACACCTTCGCCCTGCTGCGCGCCGGGGCCGGCACGGCCTGGGGGGTCGCCGTGGTGTGCGGCGCCGGGATCAACGCCGTGGGCGTCTCCCCCTCCGGCGGCGTCGCCCGGTTCCCCGCGCTCGGCCGCCTCAGCGGCGACTGGGGCGGCGGCTTCGGGCTCGGCGAGGAGACGTTGTGGCATGCCGTACGAGCCGAGGACGGCCGGGGGCCCGCCACCGTCCTGACCGACGTCGTCCGCACCTGCTTCGGCGCGGCCACGGTCGAGGACGTGGTCGTGGGCCTGCACTTCGGCGAGTTGCCGATGGCCGGGCTGCACACGCTGGTGCCGCATCTGCTCTCGGCGGCCCGCCACGACGCCCTCGCGCGGTCTCTGGTGGAACGGCTGGCCGACGAGATCGCCGTGCTCGGGGTGGTCGCGATGCGGCGCCTCGACCTGCTCGGCGGGCCGTGCGAGGTCGTGCTCGGCGGCGGCGTCCTCACCGCGGGCGACGACCTGCTGATGTCGCTCATCGCGCAGCGGTACGCGGACCAGGCGCCCCACGCCCGCCTCGTCGTCGCGGACGTCCCGCCCATCGTCGGGGCGGCCCTGCTCGGCCTCGACCGCCTGGGCGCCTCCCCCGAGGCGCACGAGCGGGTGCGGGCGTACTTCCTCAGCTCACCGCGGGAGGGCGAGGGCATCGTCCCGCCCGTGCCCGCACAGGCGGGCTGAGGGGTCCGACGGGCACGCCGGGCGCATCTCAGCGCTCGGCGTCGCCGTCCTCCACGTCGGCGTGCGTGCCCGGTGACCGGTAGTCGTAGGGCGTGCTGAGAACGACGGTGGTCCGCGTGCTGACGTTGGCCGAGGCCCTGATCTGCTGCAGCAACTCCTCCAGGGCGAGCGGCGAGGCCACGCGGACCTTGAGAATGTAACTCTCCTCACCCGCGACGCTGTGGCACGCCTCGATCGCGCTGAGATGGCTGAGCCGCTCGGGCGCGTCGTCGGGCGCCGCCGTGTCGTTCGGCTTGATCGAGACGAACGCCGTCAGGGGAAGGCCTATCTCGTCGTAGTTCACCAGGGCCCGGTAACCGTGGATCACTCCGCGCTTCTCCAGCCTCCGCACCCGCTGGTGGACGGCCGAGACCGACAGCCCGGTCTCCTTGGCCAGGTCCGTGAAGCTCATCCGGCCGTCCTTCGCCAGCAGCGTCACGATTCGGCGATCGATCTCTTCCACCCCTGCAACGGTAGTGCCGCAGAAACCACGCCGTGTCCGGAAGTGGTCACGGCATGATTCCATCCCAATCCCCCTAATGCGGCCTGACGCTGACAGCGAACCGGCAATCCCCGCGAACCGGATGAGCAGCATCATTGGCCGGGTGATGACTGCGAACGACGCCCATGTGAACGGAATCCGCCTGACCTACGGGACGACGGGCGGCCAGGCGGCCCCGCCGGTGGTGCTCCTCCACGGGCGGGGGTTCGATCACACCGACTGGGAGGCCGTCGCCGGCCGCCTGGCCGGGTCGTGGCGGGTCATCGCACCCGACCTGCGCGGCCACGGGCGCAGCGAATGGCCGGGCTCCTACCGGCTGGACGCGATGCGCGACGACGTCGCCGCCCTGCTCGACGGGCTGGGGACGTCGCCCGTGAACCTGATCGGCCACTCCATGGGCGGCCTGGTCGCATGCCTGATCGCGCAGGAACGCCCCGCCCTGGTCCGCCGCCTGATCCTCGAAGACGTGCCCGCGCCGTGGCCCGCCGACGTCCAGGTCCCCGACAGGCCCGCGGGCGCCCTGCCGTACGACTGGGCGATGGTCGAGCAGACCACCCTGCAGCGGCGCGACCCCGACCCGGCCTGGCTGGACGGCCTGGCCACGATCACCTCACCGGCGCTGGCCCTGGCCGGAGGCCCCGAGAGCCACATCCCGCAGGCCGACGTCTCCGAACTGGCCGCGCGGATCCCGGGCGCCAGGCTCGTCACCGTCGGCGGCGGGCACGAGATCCACGGGAACCGGCCGGCGGATTTCCTCGCGGCCGTCACCGGCTTCCTGGGCGAGTGAGAGTCCGGCTACTGCGTGTTTCCCCTGGCGACGGCCCGGCTGATGACCAGGCGCTGGATCTGGTTGGTGCCCTCCACGATCTGCAGGACCTTGGCCTCCCGCATGTGCCGCTCGACCGGGAAGTCCTCCACGTACCCATAGCCGCCGAGCACCTGGACCGCGTCCGTGGTCACCTTCATGCACATGTCGGTGGCGTACAGCTTCGCCATCGCCGCCCTCGTGCCGTACGGACGGCCCGCGTCGCGCAGCCGCGCCGCCTCCAGGTAGAGGGCCCGCGCCGCGGCGATCGAGGTGGCCATGTCCGCCAGCATGAAGCCGAGCCCCTGGAAGTCCACCAGGCGGGAGCCGAACTGGCGTCGCTCGCGCGCATACGCGGAGGCGACGTCGAAGGCCGCCTGGGCCACGCCGACCGCGCACGCGGCGATTCCGAGCCGCCCGCCGTCGAGTGCGGCCAGCGCGATGCGGAACCCCTGCCCGGGGGAGCCGATCAGGGACTCCGGCGGGAGCCGTACACCGTCGAACCGGACCTGGGCGGTCGGGGACGACCGCATGCCCATCTTCCGCTCGGGGACGCCGAAGGACAGCCCGTCCAGACCTGCGGGGACGTGGAAGCAGGAGACGCCCCTGGCGCCCTCTCCGGACGTCCGCGCCATCAGCGTGTAGAAGTCGGCGACGCCGCCGTGGGTGATCCACGCCTTGACGCCGTCGACCAGGTAGCCGTCGGCGTCCGCCTCCGCGCGGGTGGTCAGGGCGGCCGCGTCCGAGCCCGACTGGGGCTCCGACAGACAGTAGGCCCCCAGTAGCTCCCCGCCGATCAGCGACGGCAGCGACTCCGCCCGCTGCGCGGCGCCGCCGTACGCCGAGAGGGGGAAGCAGGACAAGGTGTGCACGGAGACGCCCAGCCCCACGGCCAGCCACGCGCCCGCCAGTTCCTCGATCACCTGGAGGTACACCTCGTACGGCTGGGCGGCGCCGCCGTACTCCTCCGCATAGGGGAGGCCGAGCAGTCCCGAGGAGCCGAGCAGGGTGAACAGGTCACGGGGGAACCGCCCCGCCGCCTCATCGGCCGCCGCTCGCGGCGCGATCTCCTTGGCGGCCAGCTCACGAACGAGATCGAGCAGGTCGTGGGCCTCGGGCGTGGGCAGAATACGGTCGACGCTCATCGCAATGCTCTCCTACCCGGTGGGGCACGGCTGTCGCAGAACAGGTCGAGAAACAAAGGGCGGCCGGGATCGCCGGCCGCCCTGATTGTTACACCTTGCCGCACCCGTTGGACAGACCTGTCACACGAGCATCACGCTGAGCAGCTAGACGATCACGAGCTCCCGCGTCGTGTTGTTGAGCAGCTCCCCTGCGGTCTCGCCGCAGATGACGATGTCCTCGATCCGCGCCCCATGCCGGCCCGGCAGGTAGATCCCCGGCTCGATGGAGAAGGCGAATCCCGGCTCGAGCAACTCGGTGTTGCCGGAGACGATGTACGGCTCCTCATGGGTCTCCAGGCCGATCCCGTGACCGGTCCGGTGGATGAAGCGGTCGCCGAAGCCGGCCTCCTCGATGACCTCGCGCGCGGCCGCGTCGACGGACTCGCACGTCACACCAGGGCGGACGTGGTCGCAGGCCGCCTCCTGGGCGCGCTTGAGCACCGCGTAGTAGGCGACGAACTCGGCGGGGGCCTCCCCCACGGCGTAGACCCGGGTCGAGTCGGAGCAGTAGCCGGTCGGCATCGTCCCGCCGATGTCGACGACGACGGGCTCGCCCGCCTGGATCACACGGTCGGACAGCTCGTGGTGGGGGCTCGCACCGTTCGGCCCGGAGCCGACGATCACGAAGTCGACGCGCTCGTGGCCCGCGGCGACGATGGCCTCCGCGATGTCCTTGCCCACCTCACGCTCGGTACGGCCCGGCTTGAGGAACTGCGGCACCTGGGTGTGCACGACGTCGATGGCCGCTCCCGCCTCGGCGAGCGCGGCCGCCTCGGCCGGCGACTTGCGCATGCGCAGCTCACGCAGGACGGTGCCGGCCAGCCTCTGCTCGGCCCCGGGCATCGCGTCGCGGAATCGCAGCGACTGCATCGCCCACATCCGGTCGGCCAGGCCGACCGAGGCGAGGGAGCCCAGCCGCGCCGCCACCAGCGCGTACGGATCGTCCGTCTCGTCCCAGGGGACGAACTCGATCCCGAGCCGGGACGCGGGCGAGTGCTCGGCGGCCGGGAGTTCCAGGCGCGGGACCATCAGGAAGGGGTCCCCGGAGGCCGGGACGGCGAGGCAGGTCAGCCGCTCCAGGGGCATCGCGTCATATCCGGTCACATAGCGCAGGTCCGGGCCGGGAGTCAGCAGCAGCGCGCCGAGCCCGGAACGCTCGGTGGCCTCGCGGACGTCGGCCAGCCGGGTCACGGGGTACAGGTCAGTGGGCATCGTTCTCACGCGCCCAATCTAACGAGCCGGGGAGGGCGGCACGATCCCCCGGGGGTCCGCCGGAGCGACACGCTGTCGCCATGGCGCACACCTGGGATGTCCGCCCGGCGAGCCCCGGAGGCCGTGCGGCTCTTTCTCCTTCTCCGTAGGAAAAAACCTCACCCGAGTAGTCGAAGAGACTGCTACGCTCCGCGCTAGGACGCTTACTGTCTGCATCCAGAATGTCCTGAAATTGATACCTTTGACTAGCACCTTTGAGAGCGAGTTACATGGTCGGCGTAGCGGGTGGTCCACAGCCGCCCCTCCCTCCTCCGGACGGCCGCGACACCGGCGCCCTGCCCTGCGCCGCCTTCGACAGCGCCATCGGCAGTGTCATGGATCACGTCATGGATGGCGTCATGGACGGCTTCGACGAGACGCCTGGACCGCCGCGCCTGCCCCAGCAGGCCGCCCGGCCGACCGGGGAACCTCGCGGCGGCGTCCCCTCTTCCGAGCAGCTCGCGCACACCCAGCGGCTGGGCGATATCGGCTGGAGCCAGTGGGATCTGACCACGGGTGAGACCTCCTGGTCCGACCACATGTACACGATCTTCGGAAGGGACGCGGCGCAGGGGCCCATCCGCCTCCACGACCTGCCCACACTGGCAGAGCCCGCAGACCGGCAGGCGCTCGACGGTCTGGTGTCCCGCGTCGTCAGATGCGCGGTGCCGGGCCACGCGGAGTTCCGCATCCGGGGCGACGACGGCGTCCGCAACCTGCGGGCCGTCCTGGAGCCCGCGGCGTCGGGGGTCCACGGCGTGATCCAGGACATCACCGCACGGCGCGAGGCCGAGCGGGCCGTCGCCGAGTCCCAGCGGCAACTGCTCGAGGTGCGCGAGCGTGCGGAGGAGGAGCGCCACATCACGCTGGCGTTGCGCGACGCGATCCTCCCCCAGCCCGGCGCGTCCATCTCCCTCCCATACGCGCGGATCTCGGTGCGCTACGTCCCCGCCGAGAAGTCGGCCAGCCTCGGCGGAGACTGGTACGAGGCCGCTCCGCTGCCCGACGGGCGGATGTTCCTCGCGATCGGCGACGTATCCGGCCACGGACTGCCCGCCATCGCGGAGATGGCCCAACTCCGGCACGCGCTGGCCGGGCTGACCATGACCACCGCCTCACCCGACCTGCTTCTCGCGTGGCTCAACGCGCTCGTCCTGAACCGGCTCGATGACACGACGGCCACCGTGGTCTGCGGCTACTTCGACCCGCCCACCCGGCTGTTCACCTGGGCCCAGGCCGGCCATCTCGCCCCCATCCTCGTACGGCACGGCGCCGCAGAACAGCTCACGCCGCCGCACGGCGTCGTCCTCGGAGCCATCTCCGGCCAGCCGTACGGCGTGGCGGAGATCCGGCTGGAACCGGGCGACCTGCTGCTGATGTTCACCGACGGCCTGATCGAGCGGCGATCGCGGGACATCAGCGAGGGCCTCGCCCTGACGCTCAAGGCCGCGGGGGCCATCGCCCGCCACGGCGACTGCCTCGACGCCGGACTCGACGGCCTGATCGAGGAGATCGGCGGCCCCAACCCGGAGGACGACACGTGCCTCCTCGCGGTCAGCGTGCTCGAAGACAGCCGGCCGGCGATCCCAGGTTGATCCCGCGCTGATCCCGCGCCGATCCCGCGTTCCAGTCCCGTTCCGGCCCGGTTCCGGCCCGGTTCCGGTGGTCTCGGGCGCGGGGCGTGACGGAGGCGTGACAATGGACGGGTGCTGCTGCTTCTCGACACCCCGTCGCTCTACTTCCGCGCCTACTACGGCATCCCGGAGTCGATGACCGCGCCCGACGGCATGCCGATCAACGCTGTCCGCGGGCTCATCGACATGATCGCCACGCTGGTCCGGCAACATTCCCCCACCGAACTCGTGGCCTGCATGGACGCCGACTGGCGGCCGGCGTTCCGGGTCGCCGCCATCCCGACGTACAAGGCCCACCGGGTGGCCTCCGGCAACGAGGAGTCCGTGCCCGACACCCTGGTCCCCCAGGTGCCGGTCATCGAGGACGTCCTCGACGCGCTCGGCATCGCCCGCATCGGCGTCCCGGGATACGAGGCCGACGACGTCATCGGCACACTGGCGACCCGAGCGTCCGGTGCCGTCGACATCGTCACCGGTGACCGTGATCTTTTCCAGCTCGTCGACGACGCGAAGCCGTGCCGGGCCCTTTACACGGTAAGGGGTATTCGTAACCTTCAAATGGTCGACGAGGCTTTTGTCGCAGATAAGTACGGCATCCCGGGCCGGGCATACGCCGACTTCGCCACACTGCGCGGCGACCCGAGCGACGGTCTTCCCGGCGTCGCGGGGATCGGCGAGAAGACCGCCGCCGCCCTGATCACCCGGTTCGGCTCCCTCCCCGCCCTGCTGAGCGCACTCGACTCCGGAGTGACCGACGGCTTCCCCGCCGGGGCGCGCGCCAAGCTCGCGGCGGCTCGCGACTATCTCGCCGTGGCGCCGGGGGTGGTCGAGGTCGCCCGCGACGCACCCGTCCCCGACATCGACCTGACCTGCCCGGCCAAGCCCCGCGATCCCGAACGCCTGGTCGCCCTCGCCGACCGCTACGGCCTCGACGGGCCACTCAACCGCCTCCTGGCCACACTCGCAGACCGGTGACGGCGACCGCTGCGCGGACGGCGCGCTCAGGAGTAGGTTGACCGCGTGCCGCACACGACCATCCGCCTCACCGGCGAGCAGGCAGCGAAGCGAACGGACCGATCGGACGGTGACGACCTCGCCGCCGGGCTGGCCCGCATCCGCCGCGAGTTCGACCTGCCCGAGACCTTCCCGCCCGCCGTGCTGGACGAGGCCGAGTGGGCCGCGCGGACCCTGGCCGCGCCCGGCGAGGACCGCACCGACCTGCCGTTCGTCACCATCGACCCGCCCGGTTCGATGGACCTCGACCAGGCGCTGTGCATCGAGAAGCGGCAGGGCGGCTACCGGGTCTGGTACGCCATCGCCGACGTCGCCGCGTTCGTCCACCCCGGCGGGGCGATCGACCTGGAGGCGAGGACCCGCGGCGAGACCGTCTACCTGCCCGACACGCGCGTCCCGCTGCACCCCACGGTCCTGTCCGAGGCCGCGGCCAGCCTGCTCCCGGGCCAGACCCGCCCCGCGGTGTTGTGGTGCGTCGACCTCGACTCCACCGGCGAGATGGTCGGCGTCGACCTGCGCCGCGCGATGGTGCGCAGCCGCGAGCGGCTCGACTACGCCACCGTGCAGGCGACCGTGGACACCGGCAGGGCGGAAGGCACTCTGAAGCTGCTCTCCGAGGTCGGCCCGCTGCGGCTCGCCCTCGAGCGGGCGAGAGGCGGCGTGAGCCTGCCGACGCCCGAGCAGGAGGTCGTCCACGACGGCGACGGCTATGCCCTCGAGTTCCGCGCCACCCTCGCCTGCGAGGCCTGGAACGCGCAGATCTCCCTGCTCACCGGCATGTCGGCGGCGCAGTTGATGCTCGACGCGGGAGTCGGGGTGCTGCGCGTCCTGCCCGCCCCTTCGCCGAGGGACATCTCGAAGGCCCGCCGGGTGGCGGCCGCGCTCGGCGTGCCCTGGCCCGAGGACGCGTCGTACGGAGACGTCGTCCACGACCTCGATCCCAAGATCCCCGGCCACGCCGCTTTCCTCCGCGAGTCGACGATCCTGCTCCGGGGCGCCGCCTACGCCGCCTTCGACGGCTCGCCGCCGCCGATCGCCGCCCACGCCGCCGTGGCCGCGCCGTACGCGCACGTGACGGCGCCCCTGCGGCGCCTGGTCGACCGCTACGCCACCGAGGTGTGCGTGGCCGTCGCCGCGGGCGAGCCGGTACCTGAGCGGGTCCAGGAGGCCCTCGCCGTGCTCCCCGAACAGATGTCGGTCGCGGGCAGGCGAGCCAACGGCGTCGAGCGCGCGTGCGTCGACCTGGTCGAGGCCGCCGTCCTGCGCCGCCGTCTCGGGGAGTCGTTCGACGCCGTCGTCATCGACGTCGACGAAGGCAGGCCCGGCGGGCAGGTGCAGGTGACCGACCCGGCCGTCGTCGCGCGGTGCGACGGCGACGACCTGCCGCTCGGAGAGCGGGTCCGGGTACGGCTCACGCGAGCGGACCCGGCGACCCGCGAGGTCAGGTTCGCCCTCGCCTGATCGGGCCCACCAGGAAGGCCCGCGTCATGGCCCCGCTCACGACCTGCTCATGACCTGCTTACGACACTGAGGAGTACGCGACCACACCCCGGCGCATGGCGTCGATCGCCTTGACGGCGTTCGAACGGACCTTGCTCCCCTTCGGCGCGGCGTCCTTGAGCTGCGCGAGCAGGTCGAGCAGCTGCTTGATCCAGCGGACGAAGTCGCCGGCAGCCATGTCGCCGTCGGTCAGCACCGCGTCGAGGGTGTGCCCCCTGGCCCACCGGAACGCCGACCAGGCGAAGCCGAGGTCGGGCTCCCGGATGAATGACAGGCCGTGGTCCTGCTCGATGCCCTCCAGCTCGCCCCACAGCCGGATCATCGCGGCCAGCGCCTCCTTGGCCGCCCCCGCGGGGATCTTCGGACTGCGGGCGTCGTCGGACTGCCGGGCCTCGTAGACCAGCGACGACACGCAGGCGGCGAGCTCGGCCGGGTCGAGACCCTCCCAGACCCCTGCGCGCAGGCACTCCGCGGTGAGCAGGTCAAGCTCGGTGTAGAGCTTGGCCAGGCGCCTGCCCTCCTCGGTGACGCTCTCCTCTTCCAGGTAGCCCAGCTGGTCGAGCACGCCGCACACCTTGTCGAAAGTGCGGGCGATCACGTGGGATCGGCCCTCGACCCGGCGCCGCAACGCCTCGGTCTCCCGATACAGCTTGTGATAGCGCTCCCCCCAGCGCGCGTGGTCCTCCCGCTCGTCGCAGCCGTGGCACGGATGGCGGCGCAGTTCCACGCGCAGGCGGCCGATCTCCTCGTCCTCGGTCGTGTGGTCACGCGCTCTGGCGGGCTTGCCGAGGTCGCGATCACCGAGCTTGGCGTGCAGCGTGGAGACCAGGTTCGCCCGCTCCTTGGGCGACCGGGCGTTGAAGTTCTTCGGGATCCGGATCGTGTCGACGGGCTCGACCGGCACAGGGAAGTCCGCCGGCGATAACTTCTTCACCTGCTTGCCGATGGTCAGGACCAGCGGCGAGGGCCCCTCGCCGCGCATGCTCGTCCCCGGGTCCAGGACCACGGCCAGGCCCGCCCGCCGCCCGCCGGGCACCCGGATGACGTCACCGGGCTTCAGCGCCTCCAGCGACTGCACGGCCTGCGCCCTTCTGGCCGCGCCGCGCTGGCGGGACAGCTCAGCCTCCCGGTCGGAGAGGCGTCGGCGCAGCCCCGCGTACTCCTGGAAGTCGCCGAGGTGGCACGTCATCGCCTCCGCGTAGCCTTCGAGGGCCTGCTCGGCCTTGCGGAGCTGCCGGGCCAGCCCGACCACGGCCCGGTCGGCCTGGAACTGGGCGAAGGAGTCCTCGAGGAGCGTCCTGGCCCGCTCGCGGCCGACCTGCCCGACCAGGTTGACCGCCATGTTGTACGACGGCTGGAAACTCGACCGCAACGGGTAGGTGCGGGTGCTGGCCAGCCCGGCCACGCTCAGCGGATCCGTGCCCGGATGCCACAACACGACCGCGTGACCCTCGACGTCGATGCCGCGCCGTCCGGCCCTGCCGGTGAGCTGGGTGTACTCCCCCGGGGTCAGGTCGGCGTGGGTCTCGCCGTTCCACTTGTCGAGCTTCTCGATCACGACGGACCTGGCGGGCATGTTGATGCCCAGCGCCAGGGTCTCGGTCGCGAACACGGCCTTGACCAGGCCCTTGGTGAACAGCTCCTCCACGACCTCCTTGAACGCGGGGAGCATGCCGGCGTGGTGGGCCGCGAGGCCGCGTTCCAGGCAGTCGCGCCATTCGAGGTAGCCGAGCACGGCCAGATCCTCGTCGGGCAGGTGCGCGGTCCGCTCGTCGACGATCTGGCGGATCTCGTGCCGCTCGCTCTCCGAGGTGAGCCGGAGGCCGGCGGCCAGGCACTGCATGACCGCGGCGTCGCAGCCGGCCCGGGAGAAGATGAAGGTGATCGACGGCAGCAGGCCCTCGGCGTCGAGCTTCTCGATCACGTCCGATCGGCTGGACCCGTTGACCCGCCCAGGCCGGTTGTATCCCCGCTTGCCGCGCATCTGCGCGAGGCGCATCTCGTCGCGGGAGATCCGCATCAGCGACGGATTGATGCGCAGGGCCTCGTCGCCCTCGTTGACGAACAGGTCGTACATCCGGTGGCCGACCAGCATGTGCTGCCAGAGCGGCACGGGACGGACCTCGTCGACGATCACCGTGGTGTCGCCCCTGACCTCCCCGAGCCACTCGCCGAACTCCTCGGCGTTGCTGACGGTGGCGGAAAGGGCGGCGACGCGCACCGACTCGGGCAGGTGGATGATCACCTCTTCCCAGACGGCGCCGCGGAACCGGTCGGCGAGGTAGTGCACCTCGTCCATCACGACGTAGCCGAGGCCCGCCAGGGTGGCCGACCCGGCGTAGAGCATGTTGCGCAGGACCTCGGTGGTCATGACCACGATCGGGGCCTCGCCGTTGACGCTGTTGTCGCCGGTCAGCAGGCCGACCTTGGCCGCGCCGTACCGCTTGACGAGGTCGTTGTACTTCTGGTTCGACAACGCCTTGATCGGCGTCGTGTAGAAGCACTTGCGGCCCTGTTCCAGGGCGAGGTGGACGGCGAACTCGCCGACGACGGTCTTGCCCGACCCCGTCGGGGCCGCGACCAGGACGCCGTCTCCCGCCTCGAGCGCCTGGCAGGCGTCGAGCTGGAACTCGTCGAGATCGAAGTCGTACAGTCCGCGGAACGAGGCGAGAGCGGGCCCGTGCCCGGTCTGCTCCTGGCGGAATGCGGCGTAGCGTTCCGCTGGCGTGCTCATACTCTCTCCTCGACTAGCGGCTCGTCCGAGCGTTCGGGGACTGTCCATCACCGTCGTCTCGTTCGGCCCGCTTGTTCATGGGTCAACCCTACCGATATCCGGATTCCGGACCGCCCGTCACCACGCGCCGTAATCGCCGATACCGTCCGCCAGCAGATCGAATCCGAGGTTCGCGGCGGCGACGGCGTCCGGGTAGACGTCGCCGACCCGCTCGCCGCCGATGATCCTGCGCACGTTCTCCCCCTGCAACGTGTACCACAGGCCCGTCAGGTGACCGGCGATGAGCCGCGCCCGCAGGTCGTGCGGCCCGGCCGCCGGGTCGCGTAACACCTCCACCAGCATCTGCTCGCTCCGGTGCCGGAAACTGAACGTGCGGACGACCATCGACGGCGTCTCGCTGATGAGGTTCAACACCTGGAGCAGCGCCGCGTCGTCGTTCAGCCCGGTCTCCGGCGCTCTGCCCTCGAGCCGCTCCAGGAACGTCCGCCTGAACGCGGCGACGATCGGCTCCCCCGGAGCCCTGCCTTCCGCGATCGCCGCGGGATCGCCGACGTGCTCCTCCATCGGCCCGAGCACGATGTCTTCCTTGGTCGGGAAGTAGTTGAACACGGTCATCTTGGAGATTCCGGCCTTCGCGGCGATCTCGGCGACGGAGACGTTGTCGAAGCCCCGCTCCCGGAACAGCTCGAGAGCCACCCCGAAGATCGCACGCCGAGTCTGGAGCTTCTTGCGCTCCCTCAGACCGTCGCTCACCCCATGATCGTACCAGGTAGATATTTGATCCGGTCATAATTATTGACTCGGATTATTTATTTACCAGGTCTATTGATTGTCCCGAGGCGCCTCATTCCCCCATCGAAGAGGGAGCGAGGACGCGGAGGGCTCCGGGGACGATCGTGCAGGACACCGGGGCCGCGCCGACCCGTTCCCCGTCGGCGTAGGCGACCACGTCAGGCGCCTCCAGCGTCACGCTGCGGGCGCGCCTGACCGTCACGCCGGGATGGCCGAGGTGACTGCCCCGGTAGACGCGCGGAAACGTCCGGAGGAACTCCCCTCGGGACATCGCTCCCAGGATCAGCACATCAAGCAGGCCGTCGTCGGGGCGGGCATCGGGACAGACCCGCATGCCCGCGCCGTACGAGGAGGTGTTGGCCACGGCGACCAGCACGGCCTCCTGCTCGATGACCTCGCCGTCCAGCGTGACCCGGAACGGGATCGGCGCGTACGACCGCAGTTCCCGCATCAGCGCGACCACATATTTGGCCATGCCTGGAGGGCGGGTCATCTCGTTGGCCCGTTCGTTGACGCGGGAGTCGAACCCGCAGGCCATGACTCCGGCGAACCACTCGCCGCCGTCCTCACCGGGACCTGCGCCGGTGCCGAGTCTGGCGGCGTCGATCACTCGGTGACGGCCTTCGGTCACGATGCCCGCGGCGGCGATCGGATCGCGGCGGGCGATGCCCAGGGCGCCGGCGATGTCGTTGCCGGTGCCCGCCGGAATGATGCCGAGGGGCACGTCTGTTCCGGCGACCGCCTGGAGAGCCAGGTGGACCAGCCCGTCACCCCCGAAGGCGACGAGCGCGTCCGGGCCGTCCGCGACGACGGAGCGGGCGCGCTCAAGGGAGTCCTCCGGCGACGTGCCGACGATCACCGATACCGGGCGCCCGCCCTCCCTCAGCCGCTGGACGACGGGATCGAGCAGCCGCATCGTGCGGCCGCCCCGCGCGGCGGGGTTAACCAGAACAACGATCTCTCCGGACACATCCGGAACTTATTGCAGGAACCCGGCGCGGACCAGTCCCCGCAGCTGTTCTGTTCATTCTGTGACAGCTACTTCTGTGACTGCTCTTCCGCGCCGGATCCTCGGACTGGTCCCCCGGCTAGTCTCTCGTGCCGGCCGAATCCACCGAGTCCGCGGGCGCCGACGGCCCGTCGAGCTCCTCCTCGAGTGCCCGCAGCCTTTCCGCCTCAGCCGCGTCCTTCTTCTTGTCGTGGAAGTACATGAAGATTTCGGCGACGAAGAACAGCACGACCATGGGCGCCGACAGGGCCAGCATGGTGAACGGGTCCTGGCTGGGTGTCGCCACCGCGGCGAAGACGAACAGCAGGAAGATGATCATCCGCTGGTGTTTGGACACCAGCGAGTACTTCAGTACACCGATGACGTTGAGGAACACCATGAGCAGCGGCATCAGGAACGAGACCCCGAAGACGACGAGCATCAGGATCAGGAACCCGAGATAGTCGTCGACGTTGATGAGCGGGATCGCGTTGCTGGGCACGAAGCTGAACAGGAGGGCGAGCCCCCGGTCCATCGTGAGATAGGCCAGCGCGGCGCCGGCCGCGAACAGCGGAACCGCCAGGCCGAGGAAGCCCAGCGAGTAACGCCGCTCGTTCTTGTAGAGCCCAGGCGTGACAAAGGCCCAGATCTGGTAGAGCCAGATCGGCGCGCTCACGACCGCCCCGAAGATCATCGCGACCTTGAGGTTGATGAAGAAACCGTCCAGGACGCCGTTGACCACGAGGGTGCAGCTTTCCCCGCTGGTGATCTTGTAGGCCGCCGGCAGCCGGCAGAACGGCCCGGTCATGAACCGCCAGATCGGGTCGAAGAAGACGAACCCGACCGCCGTACCCGCGATCACAGCCAAGAGCATCTTGACTACCCGGTTGCGCAGCTCGCGGACGTGGTCCATGAGCGACATCCGGCCGTCTTCGTCGGTGGGAGCCTTCGAGCTCGCCCGCTTCAGCAGCGCCATGTCAGTGATCCTGCTCCGGGGGTGGGGGCCAAGGGCAGGCCCTGACGATCAGCTGGACCTCTGGTCGTTCTGCGGCTGCGCGGCGGGCGCGCCGTTCACCGTGGGCTCGGCAGTGGCCTTGAGGCGGCGGTTCTCCTCCTCGAGGAGGCGCAGGCGCTCCTCGACTGAGGGAGTCGCCGCGGTGACCTGCTGCGGCGGCACGGGCTCGGCCTGCGTCCTGACGACCACCGGAGGCTCGTTCTCCTCCCGCATGGTGGTCGTCTCCTTCTTGAACAGGCGAAGCGACTGCCCGAGAGCCTTCGCGGTGTCCGGCAACTTCTTGGCCCCGAACAGCAAGATCAAAACCACACCGATAATGATCAGCTCAGGCGCACCGAGTCCAGCCATCATGTTTCCTTAAGGGCAGGGGTCGTTCCTCATGACCGATCGTACGCGCAACTGGCGGCGCTGTTACCCGCGCCCGTCCTCGATTGCGCCGATGGCCATATGGAATTCACCGGGGACGATCGGACGAGGATGCCAGACGCTGCCGGCTGCGGTCGATTTCCCGGGTCAGGCCACGTGCGGCGACCAAGACCCGGACGGACAGGAATCCCAGCACGACGAGCCCCGCCATCGCGAAACCCACCGCCGCGAAGATCCAGAACATGCCCGCCATGCTAATGGCCCTTCCGGTTCGATGGGCGCATCGCCTCCAGACCGTGACTTCGGGGCCTGGCTTCGGGGCCTGGCTTCGGGGGCTGACTTCAAGCCGTGTGTTCAGACGCGCGTTCAGGGCGTGCGTTCAGGGCGTGCGTTCAAGCCACGGAGTCGTAATTCGCCAGCGCCTGCTTGGCCGTCTCCCTGACCCGGTCGGCCAGCGACACCGGAGACGACACCCGGCCGCTGTCGCCCAGTCGCAGCGCGAGCCGTACGAGCCAGGACTGGTCGCGCGCCCGGAGCGAAACCCGCAGACGGCCCTCACCCAGCTCGACGACCTCCTCGCAGGGATAGTACTCGGCGACCCAGCGGCCCGCGGCGGTGAGCTCGAGTTCGACCAGCTCGTCGCTGTCGGAGGGCCGGAAGACGCCTGCGGTGACGTCCATGGGCTCGGCCTCCGCGGGCGGGTCGGCCGCCACGTCGAGGACCTCCACGTCGAGGATCCGGTCGAGCCGGAACATCCGCATGGCCTCGGCCCGGTAGCACCAGCCCTCCAGGTAGTGCCGGCCGTCCACCATGACGACCCGCAGCGGATCGACCTCACGGGGGGTGATCTCGTCGCGCCCCGGCACGTAGTACCGCAGGGACAGCCGCCTGCGCCTCCGCGTCGCGTCGGAGATCACCGAATGCGCACCGGGAGCGGCGCCGATCTCGACCTGCACCTGGCTGCTGACCGTGGCCGCGCCGTCGCCCGCCGCCTGCTCCAGCTTCGCGATCACCCGGGCCAGCACGTCGCGCCCCTCGAACTCGGGCAGTTCGTCGAGCATGCGCAGCGCGACGAGCAGCGCGCTCGCCTCGTCCACCCCCAGCTTCAACGGCCGGGCGATGGTGTCGGCGTTCTCGATCGTGATCTCGCCGCCGTCCCACGACACGTCGATCAGGTCGCCCGGGGTGTGGCCCGGCAGGCCGCACATCCACACGAGCTGGAGATCGTCGATGAGCTGCTTTTCTGACAGGCCGAACAGCCGCGCCACCTCCGGGACCTCCGCGCCCGGATGCGACATCAAGTACGGCACGAGCGCGAGCAGCCTCGGCAGCCGGTCGGAACTCATCGAACGCTCACCTCTCGCAGCTCGGGTCGCCGGCCGTCTGGAAGGCGCCCTTCAGACGGCGGATCACGGCCTCCCGGGCGTCCGGCGGGTCCATCACCTCGGCGTCGGAACCGAGACTCGCGATCCACCCGGCCAGCCGCTCGGGGTCGGCGAACGTGACCTCCGCCTCGTCCCACTCGCCCGGCCCCGTCCGCACGGCCCGGGCCGCGTGCCGCAGGCCCGCACAAGTGCCCTGCCGTACCTTGACCAGGGCGACCCTCTCGTTGGGCGCCTCCTGGAAGCCGACCATGGATCGCAGGTCCACGCCCTCGGGGACGGTTACGGCACCCGGCCGTCCCACGGGCGACACCGGACCGGTGATCCGGCTCAGGCGGAAGACCCGGGGCGCGTCACGATCACGATCGTGGCCGACGGCGTACCACCGGCCGCCCCGGCTCACCACTCCCCACGGCTCGACGACCCGGGTGAGAACAGACTCGCTGCCCGCCGACCGGTAGGCGAAGGTGACCGCGCGGCGGTCCCGTACGGCCTCCCACAGGGCGGGGAAGGCGGCGTCGCGGGTGTCCAGCCGTAGTTCGAGCGGGCTCTCCGCCAGGTCGGCCGGTGCTCCGCCGGCCTGAAGCTTGATCAGGGCGCCGCTGGCCGCCTCCGCGAGGCTGGCCCGCTGCCACACCTGGGCGGCAAGGCCGATGACCGCGGCCTCGTCCGGCTCCAGGGTGATCTCGGGAAGTTCGTAGGCCTGCCGTACGATCCGGTAGCCGGGGTCGTCCTCCCACGGGTCCCGGTGGACCTCGATGGGAATGCCGATCTCGCGCAGCTCGGTCTTGTCCCGCTCGAACATGCGCTGGAAGGCCTCGTCGTTGTCCGGGTCGTACCCGGGAACGGCCTGCCGGATCTGCTCGGCGCTCAGTGGCCGCCGCGTCGCGAGCAGGCAGATCACCAGATTGAGCAGCCGCTCGGTCTTCCGCCGCGACATCGGGCCTCCCCTCCAATCGAGAACGCTACCCTTTTCGGCGTGATCAGATGGCGCAAGGGCGAGGTGACCAGGATCCGGCGCGAATGGCCGGGGGCCATGGAGCTGGACGTCACCCTCACCGAGGGAGAGTGCCGGGCGCTCGCCTACCCCTCGCTGGTGGGACGCCCGGAGCCCGGCGACGCCGTGCTTCTCAACACGACCGCGCTGGCCATGGGCCTCGGTACGGGAGGTTACGCCATGGTGGTGGCCGTTCCCGACCGTTTGCCGGAAGATCCCTCCGGTCCCGGCCACCTGGTCAAGGCCCGCTACACGCCGCTGCAGGCCACCGTGCTCGGCGCCGACGAGCAGGACTCCCCGTATCACGAGGTCCTTAAGGACGCCGACTCGCTCGACGGCATGCCCGTCGTGATCGCCGACCTGCACTCGGCCCTGCCGGCGATCCTCTGTGGTTTCTACGCCGCCGCCGGGCCGGACGCGCGGGTGGCCTACGTCATGCTCGACGGCGGAGCGCTGCCTGCATGGTTCTCGATGTCGTGTGCCCAGCTGCGGTCGCGTGAGTGGCTGTGCGGCGTGGTGACGGTCGGACAGGCGTTCGGCGGCGACGTCGAGGCGGTCACGCTTCACACGGGGTTGCTGGCCGCGAGGCATGTGCTGAACGCCGATATCGCGATCGTCACGCAGGGGCCCGGCAATCTGGGCACCGGCACCCGCTGGGGGTTCTCCGGCGTCTCCGCCGGGGAGGCGGTGAACGCGGCCGCCGTGCTGACCGGACGGCCCGTGGCCGCGCTTCGCGTCAGCGAGGGTGACAAACGGGAGCGGCACATCGGGGTCTCGCATCACTCGCTCACTGCCTACGGCCGGGTCGCGCTGGCCCCGGCACAGGTCGTCGTGCCGGAGCTCCCCGACTCCTTCGGCGCGATGGTGCGGGAGCAGGCGTCCGCCCTGGCGGTACGGCACGAGCTCGTGAACGTGCCTGTCGACGGCCTCCTCGAAGCCCTGCGTGACTCGCCCGTCCGTCTGTCCACTATGGGCCGCGGGCTTGATGAGGATCTCGCCTACTTTCTGACCTCCGCCGCCGCCGGCAGGCACGCCGCGGCACTGCTGGATACACAGCTGGATACATAGCGGCACCCGTCGACGTGAGGACCCCGTAGCCTGAGCCGGGCCGCACGGGGTCCGCTTGGGTTCCCGGGCCGGCACAGGCCTCATGGGCCTTGTCGTAGACCTCGTGGGCCGTGTTGTAGGCCGTGTTGTAGACCTCGTAGGCCGTACGAGCACGCCTCCTACGCGGACGACGTGACCCATGTGGCCGATGGGATCGTCGTCCGCTGCGAGGGTGGGCACAAGGCGGGTCCGGGCCGCTCGCCTGC
>NZ_BOOO01000024.1 GCF_016863275.1 Planotetraspora mira | reverse complement strand
ACCCAGACACCTCGTCCACGACCGCGCAGTCTAGAGCAGTCGATGGCGCGGGCGACCAGGCGGCGACGAGCAACGACCCGCCCGACGAGCGAACGGCACACGGTCGGCGGCAGTTGAGGGCGTTTCCCGAGACACTTGGTCCGCCGTGACGCCGTAGGGCAGCATGTTGCGATGGAAAGCGATCTGGTACGGCAAGAGGTCGTTCACTTGCTTCGGGAAGCGCCGCGCGCACCAGAACAGCCGTTTCCAGGCGGAGCAGATGACGTCGAACTGTCTGAGTTGCAGAGTCGCCTTGGACTACCGATGCCGACGACGCTGGTCGACTGGCTCCGTATCTGCAAGGGCGAGGCGATCGGTCCTGGAGGCGTCCTCGGAGCTCGGCCTGACCAACCCCATCTCGACATCGCCCACGGTCTGTCCATGCATCCAGGTTGGCGGGCCCGCGGCTGGATACCGGTAGCCGGCGATGGCTGCGGCGACTACTACGTGCTCGTCGGGCACGGCGAATTGGCGGGCCACGTCGGCTTCATAGACCAGGCGGAACTGGACGAGATCGACTACGTCGTCGCTAGCGACTTGTGGCTGTTCCTCCGTTTCCTGTTACTGAGGGAAACCGGTGACCGACGTTGGCCGGTCGACCGACAGACCGTCCTCAGCACGGATCCCGCAATGGCACGCGTCCCTCGCGGACTGCAGCCATGGTCCGGCGACGCCTGAAGAACGTGCACCGCAATTCGCCGACGGACCGGGTAATGTGACGACCGTCTTGCGGCAGAAGAGTGCGTTCCGGTGTGTCTCCTGAAGCCACGCCGTGCCAGCATCCGCCCTCCGCGAACCCCGGGCGGCTCGGCAGGCGCCGGTCTCGGCGCCGTGGCGATCAGGACCAAGCGGACTCGGAGACCGAGCGCCACTTCGCGTCGGACTCGTTGAGGGCCTGGGAGGCGGTGTCCCAGTACTGCACCGCGTCGCGGCCGAGCAGGATCCGCACCGGTGCATCGTCGCGGTCGGCGAGGTCAGCGATGATGGCGGCGATCCGGGCGGGGTCGGCGGAGTTCGCCTGTGCAGCCTTAGGGTCCGCGCTACGGAGCATGCGGAGCATGTCGGCGAAGACGCCGACGGTCTGCTGGTAGGGCTCGCTGATCGGCGGGATGGTCATCGACGAACCGGCCCAGTCGGTGCGCATCGCACCCGGCTCCAGGACGGTGACCTTGACGCCCAGCGGTGCGATCTCCTGAGCGAGGACGGTGGAGAAGCCGCCGACGGCCCACTTGGCGCTCTGGTAGGCGGCCAGGCCGGTGGAACCGATCCTGCCGCCAAGCGAGGAGACCTGGAAGATGTGCCCGGAACCCTGCTCGCGAAGGATGGGCAGCACGGCCTTGGTGACGTGGACGACGCCGTAGAAGTTGGTGTCGATCTGTGCCCGGAAGTCCTGCAGGGTCACGTCCTCGACGGCGGCGAGGTCGCCGTAGCCGGCGTTGTTGACCACGACGTCGTAGCGCCCGAACGCGTCCAGACCGGCCTTTACGGCTCGCTGCACGTCGTCGTTGCTGGTGACGTCCAGCGCCACCGGCAGCACCCGGTCGCCGTACCGGGCCACGAGGTCGTCGAGCTGCTCGGGCTTGCGGGCAGTGGCGACCACCTGGCCACCGCCGGCCAGCGCCGTCTCGACTATCGCGCGGCCCAGGCCGCGGGAGCTGCCAGTGACGAACCAGATTTTCGACATGTCTTTCGCTTCCCGTTGAGGAGTCGATGAAGCCTTCGGCGCACCAACCCGACACGGTTTGTGTACCGGAGGTCCCTTACGGCTTCAATTTAAGGGACCTCCGGTCCCGTGTCAACAGACCGTCGGTCCCTTAAGATGTGGGGTATGACGACGTTCCAGCGCGCCCGCAGCGAAGAGAACCGGGAGATCCGCCGGCGTACGATCCTGGACACCGCCGCCCAGATGCTCAGTCAGATGCCGGCCAACGACATCACCCTCAACGAGCTGAGCCGCCGCAGCCAACTGGCGAAGTCCGCCATCCTGCGCTACTTCGAATCTCGCGAGGCAGTCCTGCTCGAACTCCTCGACCGCGCCTGGAAGCAGTGGAACACCGAAGTCGCCGAACAACTCGCGGCCGACATCGACGCGACACGGCCGGCGCAGCGCCGTGGCACCGAACTCGCGGCCACACTGACCCGCACCCTCGCCCAGCAGCCACAACTGTGCGATCTGCTCAGCGCCCAAGCAGGCGTGCTGGAACACAACGTCTCCGCCGACGTCGCCAGTCGATACAAGAAAGCCGCCTTCGCCAACGTCGCCGCTCTTGCCGAGTTGACCCGCACCCAGCTACCCGAACTCGGCGAGACCGCCGACCAGTTGTGCGCCCAGATCATCATGGTCACTGGAGCCGTCTGGACCCACGCCCGACCCTCCACCAGCATGCTCGCGGCCTACGACGCCAATCCCGAACTGGCGAAGCTCCGCATGTCGTTCACCCCGACCCTCGAGAACATGCTCACCACCCTTATCGCCGGCGCACTCACCCTGGCAGTCCGCGCCAACGAGGCCGCCGGCTGACACCTGTTCAACAAGGCGCATCGGCTTCCACGCGACGGCGCACCGGCCTTGCGGCGTCCGGACTTACTTTGCGGGTGATCTTGCGGAGTCCGGGTCTACTTTGCGGGGCCGGTGTAGGGCGGCATCGAAGGCAGTGCACAATCTCCTGCCGTCACTGTCGAACAGCCGCTCCCGGCCGACACGAACGCGCCGTTCGGGGTGCTCGGCCAGGTGAGCGGCCAGCTTGCGCAGGCTCCAGTGGGTGAACTGCCGGCCCAGCTTCTCCGGGCGTGTCAGGGCCATCGCGACGATGAACGCTTCGTCGTCAGGACTGATCGGGCTGGGACGGCCACCCGCCCACTTAGGTAGGGTCCAGCGCATCGAGGCCCTTGTCGTTGAAGGCGTGGATGACATCCCGCACGGTGTCTTCATCGGCGGCCACCAGGTGGGCGATCGCCGGCACCGGCGTGCCGCTCGCGGACGCCATGATGATCAGCGCCCAGCGAACGCCGGATCGAGTCGTGCTTGCCACGCCGTACCAGCCGCTGCAGGGTCTGCCCCTCGATGTCAGTCAATCGCCGGGCTCGGCCAGGCTCGGCCATCCGCTCCTCCTGTTGTTGACACCGATCAACGTCGGTGCCGACAGTGAAGACAAACATGATCAAACCGGCGGAACCCGTACGGCGTGTCGTAACCCGGCGAACCTAGGTGGACAGCGCGCTAGACACCGGGACATCGACCAGGGCGGGCGAATGATCCCGAACCCGGACACCACCGCATGCCGTAGACCTCCTTCCAAATTTGGTAGGAGGGTTTCGGGGTTCGATGTGACGTGTTCCAGAGTCTCCCCGACGGCGTGTGCGCCCATTTCAAACCTTCTGGGCACGTGTCCGCTCATCGGCATGACCGCGCGCATCGCGGCATGACCGGATGCCGCCCGCGATCTCCAACCTCTCGCGCACCCCGTGACGGCTGCGAAAGCATAGACGGCTATGACGAGTTTCCCGGCTGCTGCGTGCCGAGTACGTGACACTGCTCTGGAGCCGCGTGAGCGGCTGCTCGCCTTACGCGAGTGTGTGTTGCGGTTTCCTCCGTATGGGTTCCGAGGGACCTGGCACCACGTCATCCTGGTCGCCCGGGTGCCACAGCGACTGGAACGGGACCTCGAATCGTTGCGTCGGGCGATCGATGAGATCGAGCCCGCGCGAAGGGTGTGGATGGACCACAGGGCCGCGTACATGGCGCGTCGCCATCGGGAGAAAGCTTCGGGCCGGCGTGCGGTGGACCCTGTGGCGCGGGTGTACTCGTGGCCAGGATGGCTTGCCTACTGTCCCGATCCCGAGGTGCATCCCACCGAACGCCTTGCCGTCGTGGTCGAACGCGTGCTGGACGCTCATGCCCGTCGCCGAGATTCTGCGACGGCGTGTCTGGTTTGCGGCACCGCGCGCGGCCTCGATCAGATCTGCCCTGGATGCGGCGTCGATCCGCGTGGACCGGACACGACCGCGCGGGCGCGCTCACCGTATCGATGGCGCGAAATTTGGCAGAGAACCACGTTTCTCGAAGGGCAAGGCTGAAAGCTCAGAGCAGTTGCCTCTTCGGTAGCCCGTCCTGACCGGGTGCGACAACGCGCTACTCGGCCGCGTCGGACCTGCCACACTCGCTGACCTACCGACGCCCGACCAGCGGCATGTCCGTGCACCCGATCAAGAGGTCGTAGCGGCATGAGGCCCGAGTTCCGACGACGGCCGATGATGACGCTGGCCGTTCGGGCCACATTCCGGATGCCGGGGTTGCGTGGAATCCCTGGCCGTACTCGTACCGCAGACCGACGTCCGTGATGAGTTGCGCGGCGCCGTTCAGGACGGGCCGTGAGCTGATCTTGCTCACGGCCATCCAGCGCGCGGTTCGGTTTGGCCTGGCCGGGGCGCTGGTCACCGCCGTTCAGTCCCAGCGAGCCGGATCTCCGAGGCTCGGCGTGGTGGCCGCCCACCTCCAGGCGCGCCGTTCGGTGTGGTGATTGGTGCGGCGGTCCGGGTTGTTACCGGTTCGGTCGTAGCACATGGTGGTGTGTGGGTCGGCGTAACGGCAGCGATCTGGACGTTGCGGCGGCTGACGGCGGCATCGAGGATCGCCAGGAGAACGGGGCGGAGCGGGCACGTCAGCTGGCGGCGTCGCGCCACACCTGGTACCCGAGGCGTCGCCGTGGAGAAAACGGCGCCACGGCAAGTACATCCGGGAGGGTCAATGACCACAATGTCCGGCAAGGTGTGCCTGGTGACCGGCGGGACCAGCGGGATTGGCCGGGAGACGGCGGCCCGGCTGGCCGAGTTGGGGGCCACCGTGGTCGTCGTCGGGCGCGACGCCGAGCGAGGGCGAGCGGCCGTCAAGGAGATCCGGCATCGGGCGCCCAGTGCCGAGGTGGACCTCCTAACGGCCGACATGTCGAGCCTGGCCGAAGTGCGCCGGCTGGCCACCGAGGTGCTGGAGAAGTACCACCGGCTCGACGTGCTCGACAACAACGCCGGTGTGATCGTGCTCAAGCGGCAGTTCACGGTCGACGGCTACGAGACCATGTTCGCCGTCAACCATCTGGCGCCGTTCCTGCTGACCAGCCTGCTGCGGGAACGGCTGATGGGCAGCGCACCGGCCCGCGTGATCACGGTGTCGTCCAATGTGCATAGCTCGGCCAAGCGGATCCCGTGGCATGAACTGGCCCGCGGCGGGCCGAGCTACCCGCTATCGAAACTGGCGAACATCTTGTTCACAGTCGAGTTGGCCAAGCGCCTGACCGGCACCGGTGTGGTCGCCAACTGCCTGCACCCGGGCCTCATCCGCACCCAGTTGGGCCGTGAGGCCCGCGGCGTCGCGAAGCTCCTCGTCGCGGCCGCCAAGCCCTTCATGGGTACCGTCCAGACCGGCGCGGCCACCCCGGTCTACCTGGCCAGCGCCCCAGAGGCGGCCGAGGTCACCGGAGGCTACTTCTTCCGCGGCAAGCAGATTGAGCCGAGCTCCCTGGCCCGTGACCCCGAGGCCGCCGCGCGTCTATGGGCCCTCAGCGAGGAGTTGGTGGCGTAAGTCGGGCCAAGATCGTCGTCAGGTGGCGCGCTCAGGAACGTGTGGAGTGTCGCTGACGTTGCCCCTCGCAGGCACCATCCGATCGCTCAGATGCGGCTCCTCGAGACCACGTCCATCACGGTCGCGGCACGCACTCAATTCGGCATGAGCGGACGTGTCGCCGGGCAACATGAGGGCCAGTCCCCGCAGAGCTTGGGTTGGTAGCCTCGTCGCGATCATGCAAAGCATCATGTGAGACCAGGCACAGCACATCGACCGATGTGTGCACCGCTTCATTGCCACGAGCGCCGCTTCATGCCTGGGGCCTATCGTCGTGTGGTGCGCCACCTCACGAGATCCTTCGCCGCGGGAGCTCTTCGCCGGGGTCAAGTGATCGAGCAGTTCTTAGAGGCATTCGAAGAGGACGGGCGAAGGGGACTGAAGCATGCTGCGATCTGGGATAACAGATCGGGCGGATTCGTCGTACGCCTGTGGATCGTGGAGGACAACTCGGGTCCTACGTTCCTCCCCATCGACGAGTTTCTCGCGTTCTACGACATCGATGACGAGCAGGAAGGCGGACGGCACATCGGCATAGCCGATTCAGCGGAGGACGCCATCGAACTCGCGGCTCAGAAACTCGGGACACACCCAGAGCGGTGGGTCAACCAAGGAGTCTTGTTCGATGAGTACAACGACTACGTGAAACAGGGACGCCCCCTCGGCCGGTGGTCTCACGAGTAGGTCCGCTGGCTTGCTCAACCTCATCATGATCGTTCGCCAAGGTGAACGTGAAGCCTGACGTGCCGAGGAAGACATCCGACAGCCACTTCGGAAGCACATGTTCAGCAGTCAGCGTCCGGTCCTGCCGGCAGAAGAGACAGATACTCACTTGATCAACTCTCCGGGGAGAAGGAGGTGCAGCAGACGTTGCTGTCAGCGTTGCTGTCACTGGAGATCAAAAACGCCCCGGCCGTGATCGGCTCGGGGCGTTCTGGCTGTTCAGGTGCTGTGGTCAGGGGCAGGGTCGAACTGCCGACCTTCCGCTTTTCAGGCGGACGCTCGTACCAACTGAGCTACCTGACCTCGGCGGCTACCGCCGTACGCGGTCCTGACGGGACTTGAACCCGCGACCTCCACCTTGACAGGGTGGCGAGCACTCCAACTGCTCTACAGGACCTCTATGTCCGGAAGATCTCTTCCGTCTTGTTCAGCTCGCCTAGCCTACCAGCTTCGGGAAGGTCATCGACTTTCCGTTCCGCTGTCACGCTTGGCGATCGCGCGTGCCCCCAACGGGATTCGAACCCGTGCCGCCGCCTTGAAAGGGCGGTGTCCTAGGCCGCTAGACGATGGGGGCTCAGGGCACTGCCCTGTTTCCGCGACGCCTTCCGTCGGAGACCTCTGAAGCATAGGGGACGTATGCCCCCGATGCCAAAGCGATTGGCGACGGGGAGCCGGTGATCGTCCCCGTTGGCTGCGGGGGCGTCGTCGACTCCGGAAGAATTCTACGACCAGGGTCCGGCTCGATATGACGCGCGACCTCGACTCGCTGCTCTCCTAGGCCGCCGACGGTGATGTCGTCCCAGGCCTGGAGCCGGTGCGTGCTCTTGTTGAAATAAAGCACCGAGGCCATCAACGGGGTCGGCTCGTCCCCTTCCAGGCCGCGCAGACCCGCGCCGCCGGTCGACCCCTGGATCATCAGCCGTGTGCCCGTCGGCAACATCTCGGTGGACCGCTGGTGCACGTGGCCGGCCAGCACCAGCGCCACCTGACCGGACAGCCCCCGGCCCACCGTCGGGTCGTGGACCGCCACGATGTCGGTGGGGATCCTGCCCGGGCTCGAGGTAGACGCCGACCTGGGCGCCTCAGGAGGCGCGATCCTCTCGGCCTGCGCACGGCCGAGATCGGTGAGCGCCTGACTGGAGTCGTCGGACTGCTGCACCGACTTGTCCGGTGTGAAGCGGGGATCTCCGATGCCGTAGATGCGCAGCCCGTCGACGGTCGCGGCATTGCCGTCCAGCACGATCGCGTTCTTCTGCTTGGCGACCGCCCGCTGTGTGCCCATCGCGTCGTGGTTGCCGCGCACATAGACGTACGGCACGCCCAGGCGGCCGATCTCCTCGACGAATTCGTTCTCCGCGCTCGTTCCGTGGTCGCTGATGTCGCCGGTGTCGATGATCAAATTGATCTTGAATTGATCCTTCAGCGACTTGATGACGTTCCAGGCGATCGGGTTGATGTGCAGGTCCGAAACGTGCAGGACCCGGATCGTGCTGGGATCCGGGTCGTAGATCGGCAAAGTGGAGCCGGCTTCGTAGAGCTGGGAGACATTGGTCACCAGCTTCGCGAGTTGGCCGCGGTACTCCGAGAATCGGGTCACGATCGACTGGGCGTTGCCCACAAGGGACGGCACGCCCGTCAGGAGGCCCGTGTAGCGGGGCTCGGAGATCGACCGAGGGTTGAACGTCAGGGCGGTGAGCCCGCCCATGACGACGACCATGACGAGCGAGCCCAGCCCGGTCCACGCGGCCCGGGACAGGCGCCGGAAGACCAGCAGGCCGGTCATGAATCCGGCGGCGACGGCGAAGAGCAGTCCCCGGATGATCAGGCTGCGAAGCCCGTCTGTCACGTCCTGCCCGATGATCGTCGGAAGCCGGTCGGCCCATCGCGGGTTGTTCAGGATCTCCTCGGCCGCATCCGGGTGGACCGCATTGATCGTCAGGCTCAGCCGTACCGGGCTGTTGTGGGTGTCGAAGCTCAGCGTGCCGAGTGGACGGACGTCGACGACGGTCTCGCCGCCCCATGAGGGACGCAGGGACATCCCGATGTCGGCGGGGCCCACCGGCGTGTCCACGGACGCGCCGACGGCCAGGCCCAGCCATCCCCCGGCCACCGCGGCCAGGATGATCGCCAGGATCCGCGCCGTACGGCCCTTACCCAGCCGCCGGGCGGTCTCCTTCCACTTCGAGATCTCCATGTCCTTCCTGCCTACCCGAACTCGCCGCCAGGCGCGCTCGCATGCCCTCGAGGATCAGGGTCAGGCCGTGCTCGAAGGCACCCTCGCTCTGGGGACCGCCGATACGGATCATCGCTTCACAAAGGTGGGGATACGGGGCAAGGATCTCTACGGCCTCCTGGAACTGTGACCAGTCACCGACTCCCCGTTCCCTGTCGGCCTGCTCCTCAAGCACGAAGCCACCGAGGAAGCTCGAGAGGGCCGTCACACCCCACATCGCGTCCACGACGTCGAAACCCACCCGGGTGAGCGAGCCCAGGATCATCTCGACGGTAGCCAACATCCCCTCACCTGGGTGTGTTCCCGCCGTCAGCCGCGCGGAGTCGCGGTGGGAGTTGAGCACCCGGCGTTGCTCCTTCACCCACTCCGCCAGCCACGCCTCCCACGACTCCCCTTCGGCCAGCGGTCCGAGTCGTGGCCCCTTCTGGACGGCGATGACCTCCGTCATCTCGTCCAGCAGTTCCTGCTTGTTCTTGAAGTGCCAGTAGAGCGCGGGAGCCTGCACGCCCAACTCTGCCGCCAGTCTCCGCAGCGTCAGCTTCTCCAGCCCCACTTCGTCGAGCAGCCGGAGCGCCGTCTCGACGATCTTGTCCCGTTCAAGTGCCACGGTTGACAGCTTAACAACGTTCAATGCATCCTTAACAGCGTTCTATTTAACGACGTTAAGGAGACTCCGTGATCTACGCGGAAGGACTGCGCAGGCGGTACGGCGCGGTCGACGCCCTGAAAGGGGTCGATCTCGACGTGCCGCAGGGAACCGTCTGTGGACTGCTCGGGCCCAACGGCGCGGGCAAGACGACCGTGGTCCGCATCCTGACCACGCTGCTCCGGCCCGACGGCGGAACGGCCCGCGTGGCCGGCTGCGACGTGGTCGCCGACGCCGACCGCCTCCGGTATCGCATCGGTCTCGCCGGCCAGCACGCCGCCGTCGACGAGTTGCTCACCGGTCGGCGCAACCTCGTCATGTTCGGGCGCCTCTACCACCTGCCCCGCCGTACGGCACGGCGCCGGGCGGGCGAGCTGCTTGAGCGGTTCGGTCTGGCGGAGGCGGCCGACCGGCCCGTGAAGACGTACTCCGGCGGCATGCGCCGCAGGCTCGACCTGGCCGCGAGCCTGATCGTCGCGCCTCCGGTGCTCTTCCTCGACGAACCGACGACAGGACTCGACCCGCGGAGCCGGCTCGCCCTGTGGGACCTGCTCCGCGAACTCGTCTCCGAGGGCACCACCGTGCTCCTCACGACCCAGTACCTCGACGAGGCCGACCATCTGGCCGACCAGATCGTCGTGGTCGACTCCGGCAGGGTGGCCGCGTCCGGCTCCCCGTCCGCGCTCAAGGGCAAGGTCGGCGGCGGGCGGGTGAGCATCGCCTTCCGCGAGGCCGGCGACCTCTCGGCCGGCATCGAGGTGGTCCGCGGCGTCCTTCCCGGCGAGCCGGAGATCGACCGGGGCGAACGGCGGCTCGCCGTTCCCGTCGAGGACGGCGCGGCCTCGCTCATCAAGGTGGCCACGGCCCTCGACGAGGTGTTCCTCCGACTGACCGAGGTGACCGCGGCATGACCGTGCTCGAACCCCCGGCCACGAGACTCGCCCGGCTCGGCTGGGCCCTGGCCGACAGCCTCACCATCGCGGGCAGGACCTACTCCCGCCTGCGCGCCCAGCCGGGCGAGCTGGCGGGATTCCTGGTCTTCCCGATCATCATGACCGTGCTGTTCGGATACGTCTTCGGCAGCGCGATCACCCTGCCCGGCGGCGGCGACTACCGCAGTTATCTGATGCCGGGCATCTTCATGCAGGTCGCGGCATTGACGGCGGTCGCGGCGGCGACCGCGGTCAGCGAGGACATGGCCCTCGGACTCATCGACCGCTTCCGAGCGCAGCCGATCGCGCGCAGTGCCGTACTGGTCGGGCGGAGTGTGGCCGACCTGTCGATACACCTGCTCTCCGTCGCCATGATGGCGCTGTGCGGCGTGGTGATCGCCGGATGGCGCCCGCACGGCTCACCGCTGGAGACCCTCGCGGGGTTCGGGCTGCTCGCCCTCTTCGCGTACGCGATGATCTGGATCGGCACCTACATCGGGCTCTTCGTGAAGAACGGCGCGCAGGCCGACGCGGCGACATTCGGCTGGCTCTTCCCGCTGACGTTCCTGGCCAACGCCTTCGTGCCGTTGGAGGGGCTGCCGTCCTGGCTTCGCCCCATCGCGGACTGGAACCCGATGAGCGCGGTCGTCTCGGCCGCTCGCCGGCTCTTCGGCAATCCCGGCTCCGCCGCGGCGTCCTGGCCGCTGCAACATCCGGTGACGTCGACGCTCTGCTGGTCGGTGCTGATCCTGGCGGTCTTCGTGCCACTCGCCGTGCGGCGATACCGGACGGCGACGTCCCGGTGACACGATGGTGAGGTGATCGACGTCCCGCTCAACAGGTTCGAGGAACTCGTGGTAGAGGCGCTGGACACGGTCCCGCCCGATCTGGCCAAGGTCATGGACAACGTCGTGGTCGTCGTCGTGGACGATCCGCCCGAGCCCGGGCTCCTCGGGCTCTACACCGGCATCCCCCTGACGGAGCGCGGCGAGTGGTATTCCGGCGTTCTCCCGGACCGGATCGAGATCTACCGCAACCCGACGCTCGAGATCTGCGAGACGGAAGAGGACGTGGTCGAAGAGGTACAGATAACCGTGGTCCACGAGATCGCCCACCATTTCGGCATCAACGATGAGAGGCTTCACGAACTCGGTTGGTAATCATGCAGTTGCAAAGGGTCGAAACACCCGGGCACCGTAGGTAACATATTGACCACGGTCTGTCAGGCGCGACCCCACGTGGGTGGTGTCCGCGCCGTACAGATCGGCAAAGGCCCAGCAAGCACGGCACATGTGCCGTACGGCGGGGCACGGTACGGCACGTGCGGCATCCCCGGAGCTCAGCGGAGTGACATTGGCGGCCACCAAGCCCGGCAGACTTTCCGGAAGGCACCGCCGTCCAGCCGAGACCCGCATCACCTACGGCGAGGTCGTCGCGATCAGGGAGTTCCGCGCCCTGTGGTTCGGCCAGGGGCTGTCGCTACTCGGAGATCAACTCGCCCAGGTCGCTCTTGCCGTCCTCGTGTACAGCCGGACCCAGTCGGCGCTCGCCACAGCCGCCGTCTACGCCCTGACCTATCTGCCGCCGATCATCGGCGGGCCGCTGCTGGCCGGGCTCGCCGACCGTTATCCACGCAGGCGCGTCATGCTCCTGTGCGATCTGCTCCGTGCGGGCATGCTCGCGACCATGGCCGTGCCGGGCATGCCGTTCGCGGTGCTGTGCGTGCTCGTCTTCTGCGTCGTGCTGCTCAGCGCGCCCTTCTCCGCCGCCAGGGCGGCGCTGCTGCCCGAGGTCCTCGAGGGTGACCGCTACGTCGTGGGATCGGCCATCCAGAACGTGACCAACCAGGCGGTTCAGATGCTCGGCTTCGCGGCCGGCGGAGCACTCATCGCCGTGCTCGGGCCGTACCGGGCGCTCGCGCTGGACTCGGCGACCTTCCTCGGCTCCGCACTGGTGATCGTCGCGGGTGTACGGCGGCGCCCCTCGTCACGGCGCGAGGAGGGCGGGAAGTTGTCGATGTGGACCATGACGATGTCGGGGGCGCGACTCGTCTTCGGCGACCGCAGACTGCGGACCCTGGTCCTGTTCGCCTGGCTGTGCGGGTTCTACGTGCTGCCCGAGGGGATCGCCGTGCCGTATGCCGCGACGCTGAATGACGGCACGCTCCCGGTTCCGGTGATCACAGGGCTTCTGATGGCCGCGATGCCGACGGGAACCGTGGTCGGGGCGTTCCTTTTCGGACGGTTCGTCACCCCGACGGGCCGTCTGCGGGCGATGGGGTGGATGGCCATGCTGACCTGTGCGCCCCTTGTCGCGTGCCTGATGCGGCCGCCGCTGGAGTGGGTGCTGGCGTTGTGGGCGCTGTCCGGGATCGGAGGGGCCTACCAGCTCGCCGCCAACGCGGCGTTCGTTCAGTGCATCCCGGCCGCGGAGCGCGGGCAGGCTTTCGGGCTCGTGCAGTCCGGGCTGCTGGCCGCCCAGGGGATCGGCATCCTCATCGGAGGAGTGCTCACACAGCAGTTCGGTCCAGAGCCTGTGGTCGCCCTGGCAGGCGTGGGCGGCTTCGCCGTCGCGGCCGTGCTGAGCATGCTCTGGACCGAAACTCGTACGGAGATCATCGCCAAGGTTCGCGCCGCCACCTGAGATCAGGCCTGCGTCGGATCCTCGGGCTTGGGGGCGGGCGGGTCGTCCTGCGCCGGGGCCGTGGGCGCGGTCTCGGTCGCGGTGGCGGGCCTGGGAGCGGCGGGGGCCGCGTCAGAGGCCGGAGCCGGGGCGGAGGCCGGGGTCGGCTCCGGGGCGGAGGCGGGCGCGTCGGGCCGGCCGTACGGGTGCTGCTCGTAACCCGTGGGCTGGTGCTGCTGCTGCGGTGCCGGGCGGTTCCAGCTCGCCTGCGACCAGCCTGCCTGGGCCTTGTCCCACCCGGACTTGGCGTCCTGCCAGACGCGTCCGTCCTTGTTCTTGTTGATGAGGTCCTGGGCGATGGAGCCCTCCCGGCCCTCTTCGGGGACCAGGATCCACGCCACCGCGTAGACGCCGATTCCGAGGCCGCCGAAGAAAGTGGCGACGGCGAGGACCACGCGGAGGATGTTGGGGTCGACGCCGATGTACTCGCCGACTCCGGAGCACACCCCCGCGATGACCTTTCCATTCCTGGTGCGACGGAGTTGTTTGACCGAACCGTTGGTGTTCATCTCGTTCATGTCATCAGATTGCCCTTTGCAGAGGCTTCCGCACATCGGGATTCCCCCTGGCCCAACCCCGACGATGCCCGGATACTCTGGCGTTCATGGACGACCTCCTCAATCTCGACGACCAATTGGCGCCCGAGCAGCGAATGGTCAGGGACGCCGCCAGGGAATTCGTCTCCGACCAGGTCCTCCCGTATGTGGGGGGCTGGTTCGAGGAGGGCGTCTTCCCCGCACGCGATCTCGCGCCGGCCCTAGGGGGGCTCGGCATGCTGGGGATGCACCTGGAGGGCTACGGCTGCGCCGGACTCGACTCCATCTCCTACGGCCTGGCCTGCCGGGAACTGGAGGCCGGCGACTCGGGGCTGCGGTCGTTCGTCTCCGTGCAGGGCTCGCTCGCCATGTTCCCGATCTGGAAGTACGGATCGGAGGAGCAGAAGCAGGAGTGGCTTCCGGCGATGGCGTCCGGTGAGGCCATCGGATGCTTCGGCCTGACCGAGCCCGACCACGGCTCCGACCCGGCCGGCATGCGGACCCACGCCAAGCAGGATCCCTCGGGGGACTGGATCCTCAACGGCTCCAAGATGTGGATCACCAACGGCTCGATCGCCGACGTCGCCGTGGTGTGGGCGCAGACCGACTCGGGCATCCGGGGCTTCGTCGTCCCGACCTCGACGCCGGGGTTCTCCGCCCAGGAGATCCACCGGAAGCTGTCGCTCCGGGCGTCGGTCACCGCCTCGCTCTACTTCGACGACGTACGGCTTCCGGCGTCGGCCGCTCTGCCCGGCGTGACCGGCCTGAAGGGGCCGCTTTCGTGCCTCTCCGAGGCCCGGTTCGGGATCGTCTGGGGAGTCGTCGGCGCGGCGCGGGCGTGCCTGGAGGCCGCGGTGGACTACGCGACGACCCGGGTGCAGTTCGGCAAGCCGATCGGGGCGTTCCAGCTCACCCAGGAGAAGCTGGCCTGGATGGCCGTCTCCCTGGGCCAGGCCGGGCTCACCGCCTTCCATCTCGGACGGCTGAAAGAAGAAGGACGGCTCAAGCCCCAGCAGATCAGCTTCGGGAAGCTCGCCAACGTCAGAGCGGCGCTGGACATCGCCCGCCAGGCCCGTTCGGTGCTCGGGGCGAACGGCGTGACGCTGGAGTATCCGGTCATCCGGCACATGAACAACCTGGAGTCGGTGCTCACCTACGAAGGCACTCAGGAGATCCACACGCTGGTGCTCGGCGAGGCGCTGACCGGCCTGCCCGCCTATCGGTGACCGTGGTTCGGTGTCATGTTCGGCGATGACGGGCTATCGTGATCGCCCAGTAAAGCGCGTCGCAGAAGTCGCGGTACCCTCGGTACCCTGCATCTAGCGAGGGGTGCTAGCTCAATGGCAGAGCTGCGGACTTTTAATCCGTAGGTTCAGGGTTCGAGTCCCTGGCGCCCCACCCCTAATGACCTGGGCAGACTCCCAAATAATGATCGTTTGGAAGCCTGCCCGGTTGTATTTCTGGTTGCAATTGTTCAGTTGTCCCACAGCGCGCGGCCCATCCTCGCCGCCGCCTGGCCGGCCAGAGTCTCCGTAAGGCGCATGCAGCGCTTCGTTGTGGGGAGCTGGGAGTGATCCAAGATCACTTGAACGACTCTTATGTCAACGCCCTGCTCCAGGAGAAGCGTCATGGCCGTGTCGGGTCGGCCAAGGTGTGCGGGTGTGCTGCGGTGATCTACGCGGGCTGTCGTGTCGGGTGGACCGGCCGTGTCGGTCCAGCTGAGCTGCTCGGGATGGGTAAGGGCCAAGCTGCTCCTTGGCGGACGACGGCAGACGATCCCCGCAGGTTGAGAACGTATACGTGTCGGACGTGATCATCTGACTGCTGTGCCGGAGCATCGCACTCACGGTCTTTACGTCGACACCACCGCTACTGGGCCGCCCCTGATCCGGCCGAGCCATAGCCGTAAGTCCCGCCCAACGGGTGTGTGCCGATCTGCTGAGGACCGATCGACATCGGCTAGCGAGTCGTCAAGGTCGGCCGGCCGCGGCAGTTGGTTACACCGCGACTGCTTCACGCGTATACAGAGATCAGGAAGGAACACCATGACGATCCCGTCACCGGCCACGCTCGCCGCATCAGTCGTCGAGCTCGATCATCGCTGTCAGAACCCCCGACGAGAACACGATTGCGCGATCTGCGATCGACACGCAGCCAAGGTGCTCAACCTCATAAACGAGCAGGCAGGGAAGGCTCAATGACCCCCGAGCTGAAGGCCGAGGTCCTCGGATCCATCCTGATCTTCACTCTCTTCATGCTCGTTGCCGCGACCGGGTGGGCGCGCACCGAGCGGTTCAGACGGAAGTACGTGGAGAAGAAGCTCGCCGAGTGCCAGGCCGAGCTGACCGCAGAACGAAAGAAGGTGATCAGTTCCGACCCGGACCGCGACACCGACGGTTGTCCGCACCATTGACGGCAACCGTTGACGGCAGCCGCGCGTTCCGCCTCTTGGACCTCACGGTGCAGCTTGAGCAGAGGGATCAAGGGCGGAGGGAGTGGGATCATCCGCTTGCTCTTGCCCTTGGGCGTTCCACTCAATGCGCACACCTACTCACGTCGATATGAGTAGCTCGCCCCTATACGTGCATGGCCATGGAACAGACACTTCGGATCATGGAATCCGAGGCTCCAGGCAAGCGTGGCGGCACAGGATTGCTCCTGCTGGTGATCTTCTGGCTGATCGGCACGCCAGTCCTCGCATACTTCGCCGTTGTTCGGCTCATGAATGGCATCGATGGAACTGACTCGCCAAACCCGAAATTGGCGTTACTACTGGTCGTCGCCACCGCGGCTGCCGCCATAGGCCTGCCTCTGATCGGCTTCTTCGTCGCGTTGGCGACCAGAAGGAAGGTGGCCGCCGCTCTGTTCGCCGCGGCCTTGGTGGCCCTTCTACTCGCCGCAAGACAGGCAGGATTACTACCGATCGAGCAGGTCTTTTCGTCTTCTACGTCCAATGAGCCGGAAGTGTGTACGGGACCGCCTGGCGCCAGTGAGGGCGTGCCGGGGTGTTAGCCGATCGGTTTGGGGGCTTCTCCCGTTGTGTTAACGCTCCTGGTCCAGGGCCAAGTCTTCCCACGCCAGCGCCCGGAAGGCCGGCAGCGCGTCCTCTCCGACCGGCAGGGTGATGTCTGCCTGGTACCACGCCACGACGAGCACGGATTCGTACAACACCGAGTCGTTGTCCTCGTTCACTGGAGACGCGCTGAACACGCCAACGCAATTCACGGCCGGTAACAGCTCCATCGGCCCGAACGCGCCAGGCTCCTGGTCAGGGTAGGTGCGCGGGGGGTCGATGAGGTGGACCGGCAGGGACGGGTACGTCTTCCGGGCCTTCTCGACGAGGCCGGACACCATTCGGTCGTTGATCCGGGCGAAGGGATAACCTTCCAGCCATCCGTCGTAGGTGGAGGAGAGCCTGATGGTGGACAGGCTGAGGTCCCATCCCGAGGCGAGCTGAACGTACGCAAGGGCCATGGACTGCGGCTCCTTATGAGGAGACACCACCGGCAGCACTCTGCCCGAAGCGGTGCCGTACGGGGGCATTTGTCGTGGCCATCGAACCACTGCACGTAGGGCGGCGGCGACGCGATAAGTCCCAGTAGCCAGCGACATTCAGTCGATGGGGTAGGCGTCTTCCAGCTCGAGACGGTCGCCGGGCAGCACCACGGCAAGTACGGCGAGCGGGTGTCCTCCTGGATCGCGCACGGCTGCGTACACATCGAGGACGGACGTGCTCTTGGGCATACCGAGCTTCTTGACCTCATCGGTGGTTGGCATCCGGGCCGTGATCTGCTCGATCACCTGATCAAAACAGACGCCCTTACGCGCCTGGATGTGATCGCGGAGAAGGGACCCGGCGGGTACTCCCCGCCTTCAATACGCCGCTGAAGTGTCTGCACAAGCTGCGCATACTTCGAAGGCACGGACTCTAGCGACATCACGACCGTCCAGCAGTCGACAGGTTGTTTACCAAGTTCGAGCCCAGCCCGGCTCAACTGTTCTGTCACGCCCTCCGCCCAAGCGCCCAGGTCAGGCACAGAACGGGGAAGGGGACCGGCAGGGCCACGGAAGGGGAAACGGGGGGTGTGGCGGTTCGTGGCCCTGCCGGGGGCGAGAGGCGTGACGAGACAGGATTGATGGCAACTCGACCGGCCGCCCAGCCCGTCGGTTTCACCGCCTCGCCACGCCCGCTTTATCGGCCGACGTAGGCGGCCAAGACTGTTGCCGCACCCGCGACGTCATCCACCGGGTGCCGCTTTGCTGCTGACTGCCAGGAGTAGTAGGCCCCGCCGTATCCGACGAAGACCCATACCGGCATCCCGCCGCCGCTCGGGCGATGCACCATCAGCGCCGTGTTGTTGTCCCGTAGTTCGGCATTGACGCCCAAGCCCGTCAGGTGGTCACGGAGTCGAACGAGCTTCTCTCCCTCGCCCTGGTCCATGTAGGCCACCGCCACTAGATCAATCGGGTTCACGTTTCGCTCCCTCCGACCTAGCCGCTTCCGAGGCAGCCGAGACACTCCCTCACCTCCGAGTCGTAATCACCGATAGTCCCGCCAACGACAAGCTCACGGCGCGAATGACGCCGCTTGGCGCCACGTCCCCGACACGAAGGACAGGGTCTTGCCTCGCCGTTCTCGTCTGGCCGGGTCACCGTCGCCATCTCCTCGTTCGCTCGGCGTTCCCTCTGCTGGGAGGCCGCTTGACGTACCGTGGTTGGTTGTTTGGCAAGTCCACCGGCAATGGCGAAACCGCAGGACCCCCAAGAGGCTCCCCTCTTACCCCCCTCTTGATCCCCCCGACGGGAGGAAAGACCCGAGATGCCCTACAGCATCCCGAACGTCCAACTCCGTGCATGGCGCAACGCCCAGCAGCTCACCCGCGCCGAACTCGCCGAACGCATCAACCAGACACCCGTTGGCATCAAGGAACACCTGGCCATCGACGAGGAACGCATCCGCCGATGGGAGGCCGGCGAAGTCTCGTGGCCCCGCACTCCCCAGCGCAACGCGCTCGCTCAGGCCACCGGGTTACAACCCGAAGAGCTTGGGTTCTCCCAATCTCGGCGCGCCGAGGGACGTCTGATCGAGGCCCGCGTCATGCCCGTGGACGCGCTACGGGCCGAAGCCGACCTGTACGGCACGATGGAACTCGCCGAGCAGCTCCAAGCGTCCGATGTTGGAAACGGCACCCTTGAGGCCCTGGCCGAGGCCGTCGACCTGCTCTGCCGTGCTTATCCCGTCGTTCCCGCCGCGACGCTTCGCGACCGCACGCAAAAGCGCCTCGCCCAAGTGACGAGACTCCTGTCCGGCCGGATCACGCTCGACCAGCATCGCGAACTGTTGGTCATCACGGGATGGCTGACCGCCCTGCTGGGATGCGTGCACTACGACATGGGCGAGCGCGAGGAAGCCGAGACCGCTCGACGGGCCGCTTACGAGATGGGCCGCCAAGTTGGACACGGCGAACTCATGGGGTGGGCACACGAGATGTCCGCCTGGTTCGCCCTCGTCGAAGGCCGCTATGAGGACGTCGTCACCGCCGCCCGCACAGGGCAAGCCATCGCCGGCCAGTCCAGCGCCATGGTCCAACTCACCTTGCAGGAAGCCCGCGGATTGGCCCGCATCGGCGACCGCCGCGAAGCCGACAAGGCTCTCTCGCGCGGAGCCGACATCCTCGCCAAGCTTCCGATCCCTCAGAACTCAGACCATCACTTCGTGTTCGACCACGCTAAATGGATCTTCTACGCCGCCACCGCGTACACCTGGCTAGAAGACAACGACCGCGCCGAAGAACACGCTCTGGACACCATCCGGATCCACACCCGTCCAGACGGAACGTCCAATGCCCCCATGCGAGTTGCCGACGCTCACATAGACCTAGGCATTGTCCACGCCCGACGCGGCGACCTGGATGCCGCTGTGAAGCAAGGCATGAGCGCCTTCGACATCGAACGAAAGTCGCTCACTGACCTAGTGAATCGAGCCGGAGACCTCGATCGCGTCCTACGCCAGCGTTATCGCAGGGAGGTCCTTGCCGAGGAGTTCCACGATCGCTATCTCATAGCTCGGCGGGCGCTCGCAAACCGCCAGCATGACCTCTGGGATTAGGGCACCGAACCAGATCACGGGCACCTCTCGGGAACGGGCGGAGCCACTGAAGCTTCCTACAGGTTCGGCCAATTCCTAGGAGCTGTCGTATCGGGCGGACTCCCAATCGTCTCTTGGGAAACGAGAGAGGCCAAGGTCTGCCAGCAAACACCTGGAGCCACGTATCTGAGCGGTGCCGGTGAACAGGGGACTGTTCTGCAGATCAGGAAACGGAGTAGCTCGTGAACCCAGCGATGAACACGATCGACATCGTCGTATCCGACATGGACGCGGCGATCGCCTTCTACGCCCACCTGGGGCTCGACTTCAAGATCGACCCCCACACGCCCGAACACGCCGCCTGCGATCTGCCGGGCGGGTTCCACGTGATGCTGGACACCGAGGCCTTCCGCACGCCCTTCCTGCCCGGCTGGACCCGTCCGACCGGCGGTCCGGGCAACCTGCTGTGCTTCGAGTTTCCTGCGCCGGCCGAAGTCGACGCCAAGTACGCCGAGTTGGTCGAGGCCGGCTATCGGGGGCTCGCCGAGCCGTTCGATGCGTTCTGGGGCATGCGGTACGCCACTGTGCTGGATCCGGACGGCAACGGCATCGACCTGTATGCGGCTCTGCCGTCCACGTGACACGACCCACCCATCAGACCCAGGCTGGGCAAGACACAAGGAGGACAGCGAACGTGAAGTACGTGCTGATGTTCATTGAGACCGAGCAGTTCGCCAAGGAACTGCAGGCCATGGGTGAGCTGGAGCGGGATGCGGCGTTCGAGGCTGTGGGCCGCTGGTTCGCCGAGAACGCGGACAAGATCACCCACCACACTCGCCTGGCTCCAGTGCACACGGCCACCACGATGCGGCTCCATGGCGACAGCGAGCCCGTCATCACGGACGGGCCGTTCGTGGAGGGCAAGGAGGTGGTCAGCGGATTCGCCGAGATCGAGGTCGCCGACCTCGATGAGGCCCTGAAGGTCGCCAGGTCTTGGCCGGCCTGCCCTGTGGTGGAGATCCGCCCCGCCTCGTGAGCTAGATAGTGAACGATCCTGTGCCGCATGAGGTGCTGGCCCGCGTGGTGCGCGAGCACGCGGGTCGGCTGGCCGCATCCCTGGTCTCGCTGCTGGGCGACTTCTCCGCCGCCGAGGACCTGGTGCAGGACGCGATCGAGGTGGCCTTGCAGCGGTGGCCTGTCGAGGGTGTCCCGGATCGGCCGGATGCTTGGCTGTTCACTGTGGCCCGTCGCCGCGGTCTGGACGTACTGCGCCGGGAGTCCAACTACCGTGCCAAGTTGGCCCAGTTGCAGTGGCCAGTGCCGCCCAGGCCGGATGAGCGACTCCGGCTGATCTTCACCTGCTGCCATCCAGCGCTGTCGCGGTCGGCGCAGATCGCTTTGACACTGCGGGTGGTGTGCGGGCTGAGCACCGCACAGATCGCCGCAGGATTCGTGGTGCCGGAGACCACGGTGGCGCAACGGATCACCCGAGCCAAGAAGAAGATCGCCGAAGCCGGGATTCCCTACCGGGTCCCGACTCCTGAGGATTTGCCTGGACGGTTGAGGGAGGTGCTGGCTGTCATTTATCTGCTGTTCAACGAGGGCTATCTGTCCAGTACGGCGGAGCGCGCCCAGGGCCGGGACCTGGTCGACGATGCCGAATGGCTGGCCACGCTCCTGGCGGGCCTGGCTCCCGATGAGCCGGAGGTGAGCGGCCTGCTGGCGCTCATCCGATTGCACCGGGCGCGCGGAGCAGCCCGTTTCGACACGGGCGGACGTCTTATCCTTCTGCCCGATCAGGATCGCTCCTTGTGGGATCGCGACGCAATCCAGGCGGCCTCCACTCTGCTCATACGGACGGGACGCAGACATCATCGGCCAGGCCCGTATCAGGTGCAGGCGGCCATCGTGGCCTGTCATGCCGAGGCGCAGCGTTGGGAGGACACCGACTGGGCGCAGATCGCCGTGCTCTACGACATGCTGCTGTACCTGGCGCCCTCCCCGGTCACGCGGTTACACCGCGCGATCGCTTTGCAATACGTGAAGGGCCCGGAAGCCGCCCTGGCCGAGCTCATGGATCTTGTGGACGTGTTGAAGCACTATCCGCTTTTGCACGCCGCTCACGCCGAGCTGCTGCGCACCCTGGGACGACCGCAGGAGGCACGGGAGGCCGACGAACGGGCGTTGGAGTTGACCGCCAATCCCGCCCAGCAGGCGCTGCTGGAGGAACGGCTCAGTTGGACATGACCGCGCGGCGTAGGCGCCGAGCCCCCCGTACCCGGAGTTCAGGTGTCGTGGAGATGCCAGGGCGCGTGTGCGTGCGTTTGCCGAGCGGTCGAGCGGACCTGCACGGCGTAGGAGGGCCGTGTGCTTGTGGGAAGTGGGCCGAGGTAGGTGTGTCCGTCAGGTGGCACCAGGCGGGCAGGTCGATCGGGGCGGCCGGGTCTCCGGTGATCAGGCGTAGCGCGGCAGGCGTCGGCAGCGCTCCGGATCACAGCGGCATGTCATGGCGAGATCGGATCGTCGCAGATGGTCTTCGCGCGATTGGCCGCCGTCTTGATCGTGTTCTTGAGTAAAGGCGACCTTCAGGATGAAGACCTTTGGCAGATCTGGGAGGCGGCCTGGCCACGATGATCGTGCAACCTGCTTGCATCGTCTGGCGTCCGGCGTCGTCGTTAGGAAAGCCACGACTAGAGCCAAGGGGGCGAGCAATCTCGAACTTTGTCGAGCGTCCGCGAACACTGCCCGCCCGCGTCAGGGGCGTCAACGTCGATCACGTCGTCTTCTTCTAATCCGTAGGTTCAGGGTTCGAGTCCCTGGCGCCCCACCTGCAAAAACAATCCACTCACGTTGATCGTTTTGGGCGGTTGACGGGAACGGTTGACGGCAACGTCCTAAGAATTATGAGAGGCCAGCCATCACGATCATCACGCACGACAACCCGATTGGTCGTGGCCCCACTAACTACATGATCCACGCGGACCTTTCCGAGCGCGAGGACGGCTGGCGCGAACAGTTGTGGACTCGCCGGCTGACACCGGACAGGTTCGAGATCGCCTGCCTACCGTTCTTCACCTACGGCATCTGCTACCGGGACATCGTGACCGTCGATGATCAGCACCTGGTGTCCGCCGTAGTTGAGAAGTCCGGCCACAGCACCTTGCGCGTCGCCCTGGTGCAACAGCATCCTCAACGCGACCAGATCCACGAGTTGCTGCATGGCGAAGTCGTAGCATCCGGCCTGGCCCACGAATGGCTGCAAGGCACCTATCTCTCCATCGACCTGTCTCCGGGCACCGACCCCGACCCGCTGCTGCAGGTACTCAAAGGCCCACAAGAAACAGAAGCGCTCTTCTGGGAGATCGACTCCTAAGGCTTAGATCTCAGCCGTACCCGACCAACCGCCGTACCTGGGCCGCACACCCGCCATCCATCTATTGCCGACGACGTACCACCAGGACGACAACGACTACGGCGAGCAACAAGCCCGCGAGAGTCAGGAGTTCAAACCATCCCAGACCAACCACGCGCACCCCCTCTACCCGAGATCAGTGGCCTTACGGTGTGCGCTTGGACGAGCTAGGTCAAGGTCTTTCGCACGCTGACCGAGGCGTTGCGAGGCAGCTCGAATACCCTGTCGACCTTGATCGGCGGTGGGCTTACTCTGACCGCATGGCTCATGGGAAGACCTCCTTCGTCTGCTTGCCCTGCCGAGCTTCGTACAAGCAGCCCTATCCCGGCCGGGGCGTCGACGACCGGCTCTGCCCGCGCTGCGCCGAGCCGCTTGTCCATGTCGGTTCTGCCTTCGCGGCGCCGCGTCGTAGCGACAAGGCCGGTTGGAGAACGCTGTCGGTTCTGCTGAACGCCGGTGTCCGCTTTCACAAGAGTTGTTGTGGCGGCCCCGGCTATCGCCCCCGCACACTCAGCGAGGTACGAGCACGCATGGCGTACGCCCGCAGCACCGGAGAACCGCCCTCCAAAGCTCTAGTGCGCTGCGAACTGCCCTAGGAGAGTCCGCCGAGGCGAACCGGCCTACGGCATCGTCACGTCCTACTCATCCGGGTCCCAGGCCACCAGCAGGTCGAAGATGCGGCGGTCGCCGTCGAGCTTCAAGGAGTCCACCGGAAGACGGACAGCGGTTTTCACGTCGGCGCGGCGGTCTCACGCTTCTCGTCGAGCTTCCTCGGCCAGCTTGAAGAACTCGGATTCGGAGTCGGCGAACTTCGTGACGCCCTCCTTCCGATCGGTCACCACGAAGAACAGCCAGGGACCGGCGGCCGGCTTCAAAGCAGCCTCGATGGCGTCCTGACCCGGGTTGCAGATGGGACCGGGCGGCAGGCCGCGGCGCCCGTAGGTGTTGTACCGCGACTGGCTCTTGAGATCCTCGTTCGAGGCGCTGGCACCGTACTTGTTCGAGCCGTACAGGACCGTGCTGTTCAGTTGCAGCCTCAGCGTGGGCGTGTGGTTCAGCCGGTTGTAAATGACCCGCGCGACCTTGGGCATGTCGCTCTTGTCGGCCGACTCGGCCTGGACGAGGCTGGCGATGGTCATGATCTCCAATGGCGTACGGCCGAGACGCCTGGCACCATCCACCAGGTTGCTGTCCTCGGCGGCGCGATTGAAGCGTGTCACCATCGCGGCGAGGATCTCGTCGGGGTTCGACGTGGGCGAGACCGCATAGGTCGCGGGGAAGGCGAATCCTTCCAGCGCGCCCTTGGCATAAGCCGGAAGGCCGAGCGCCTTGCCGTCCTTGGCTGCCCGGTTGAACTCCTCCACCGGCTTGCCTGTGGCGGCCGACAGCTGCGTCAAGATCTGGGAGAGCCGCAGTCCTTCTCTCACGGTCAGGGTGGTCTGTCCCTGTCCGGGCTCCACAAGCGCCTCGCCAGAGCCCTGCCCGGTGTCCTTGGGCACCGCCACCCGAGAGGGCAGCCCCTGAACCACGAACGTGAGTCCGACCACCATCACGGTGACGGCTGCCGCCACCAGGGCGAGGCCACGGCGACCGGATCGGCTCCGGTCGACCTGGAAGAACCGGCCAGGCGGGGGTGGCTGCTCCTCATGGGCCATGTCGGAAAAGGTCTCACGCAGCAGATCTTCGATGTTCATCCGAACTCCATCACGGTGCTCAGTTCAGGTGCGGCCTTCTTCAGGCGTTCCAACGACCGGTAAATCTGGCTGCGCACCGACCCCACTCGGACACCGAGCAGTCGCGCGATCTCTGTCTCGGACAGGTCTTCGAAGTAGCGCAGCACGAGCATGGTCCGCTGCCGGGGCGTCAGCCGGGCAAGAGCCGTGCGCATCGTCAGGCGAAGATCCACCATGTCGGCGTACCCGTCGCCGATCTGGTCGGGCAACCATCCCGTGGGCACTTCCGTGATGCGGGAACGACGTCGCCACCGGCTCACCTGCTCGTGGTACATGACACGGCGGACGTAACCCTCGACGGCCGCCGGGTCGCGCAGGCCGCGCCACTTCACCGCCGTCTTCGCCAACGCCGACTGCACCAAGTCCTCAGCGGCGTGCCGGTCACCGGTCAGCAAATACGCGGTACGGAACAGCGCTCCTGATCGATCGATGACGAACTCCCGGAAGTCCGCCTCAAATCCTGGATCCACCTGTCCTCCTCGCGATGTCACCAAGCAAGGACGCGGACATCGCGCCGATCTATGCCGACGCGGCCGAACTGATCCGTGTCAAGGGCTGCCCGGAGCGATCTCGCGTACGTTTCGGCTGGTCGGCAAGGCCGTGCCCGTTGCGTGCCCGTCAGGGCGGAGGCCAGAAGCGGCCGATGCACGATGGCCGCTACCCGGCCGCAAGTTGTACGGTGCGATGAAGGAGGGCGGACGCTTCATGGCAGACGAGCAGATCACGACAATCGGCAGATGTTACCTGTGCAAGCGAACCTTCAGCTTCACCCCTGCGAGTGTCATGACGGTCGTGATGGACCCCGAGACCAATCTTCCGCTGGGCATGACGGTGTCAGGTGATTTCCGTGAGCCGACACCGGAAGCCACGGCCAGATCGGTTAAAGAACACATCTGCTCCGACTGCGTGAACCGGATGAAGCAGCTCAGAGAATTCATGGACCCGCCCGCTCTCCAATTCGACACATGGTGGAGAGGCAACCCCTGACCGATACGGCTTGGGTTGCAGTTCCCCGCCCTACCACCCCGGTTCAGGCGGACCGGCCGCGCGTGCGGCGGCCCCCTTTCGCATGCTGAAACAGGCCCCGCCCAACGGGCGAGCCTCGCCGCCCACGCCCCCGCGGTGTGGGCGAACGAGAGCGACGAGGCACTGGACGTTTCGCCTTCGGCCTGGACGCCTTCCTGGACGGCCTGGCCGATGGACCGGTCGAAGGGTTAGCTGAACGGCAGTTCGGCCGGGGGAGTCGGCTTGGTGTCGGTCCACTGTGCCGAGCGCAGGGTCAAGTAGTTGATGATGAAGCCCGGCTTCATCTCGGCGTACGGGCCGCCGGGCTTGGTCAGCGCCTCCTGCTCGGACAGCACCGCGCCGGTGCGCTCATCGAACACGATCACCGCTCGGGAGCGGTAGGTGCCCTGCTCGGCCTTCGGCGCGCCGAACTCGCCGGTGACCGTGAAGGCGCGGTCGTCGGCGGCCAGTGCCACGCCCCGGCGACCCAGCGGGTCGGTGACGCGGCCGATCGAGTGGATGCCCGGCTGGTCGGCCAGCGCCCGCATCAGGCCCGCCCGAACCTTCGGTGGCAACGGGGCGGCCAGGAGTGAGGCCACCCTCATGATCTTGACGCCGGGGTACTGCTGATGTCCGGCCGGGTCCTGCGGCTTCCGGCCCAACGCCTTGCCCATCTCCATATCGCTCAGGAACCTCTCAGCCAGCTTGGCCGGGTCGGTCGGCAGGTTCCGCAGGTCCTCGGCCGAGATCCCGCCCGGGAAGTCCCCGCCGCCACTGGCGTTCGTCTGGCCGTGCGCCTGCCACTTCGTCGACTTGGCGGTGTAGGTGTAGTAGTGGTCGCTCGACCAGACGCGGAAGCTCGACGGCGACCCGGCACCCTTCCACAGCGCCACGTCCGCCGGGGATGACGGGTGGGCCGCGAGGTCACGGCCGTAGAACGCCTCACCCATGCCGGGCTTCGCGCCCCACCAGCCGAACGTCTCGCTGTGCGCCCCGGTGATCGCGTAGGTCCCGGTCTTCGGACGCATGATGTAGGACTGGCCATCGATCTGATCGATGTACCAGTACTTGCCGGTCGGCTGCTCTTCCGCCTTCTCCGCCGCCGCGAGGATCGCCCCCTTGGCGTCCAGGTTCACCGTGCCGGGTTGCGGGCCGACCGCGTTCCCGCCGACGGGCGCGTTCCCTCCGACGACCGCGTTTCCCCCGGCGAGCGTGATCGCAACGGTCGCCGCCGCGGCCGCCGCGAGCACGCCTCCCAGCCCCCACCGCAGCCGGGGCAGTGAACGGCGCGGCGGCTCGCTCAGCAGTGCCTTCGCCTGGGCGATCTCCCGGGCGGTGGGCGGGGCGGGCTCAGGATAGGACTCCCGGACCATCCGCACTTCATCCATGCTGTTCCTCCAGAGTGAGCATCGGATTGGTCCCGCCCAGCGCCTTGCGCAGCGTGGTTCGGGCACGGTTCAGGCGGGAGCCGACCGTGCCGTAGGAGATCCCCAGCGCCGCCGCGACCTCGTCGTGGCTGAGGTCGGCCAGGGCCACGAGCAGCAGCACGTCGCGCTGCCCGCGCGGCAGCGCCGCTATCGCCCCGGCGAGTTCGCCTCGCAGTCCCTCGGCGCTGACCCGCGAATCGACCCGTTCGGTGTGCTCCTCGGTGTCACTGCGGCCCGGGCCGAGGCGGGCGCCCGCCCGCAGCGCGCGCATCTCGGCCCGCTGGTGCCTGCCGACCACCTTGGTGGCGATGCCGTACAGCCAGGTGCGCACGTTCGCGCGCTCCGGGTCGTAGCGTCCACGTTGCCGGAACGCCTCCAGGAACGTCTGCGCCGCGACGTCGGCGGCGGCGTCCGGTCCGAGCCGCTTGGCCGCGTACCGGTGGATCTCGACGAAGTAGACGTCGAAGACCTCGTCGAAACGCTCGGCCGGGCGGGACGGGGAGTCCCCTGTCATGTGATGCCTTTCCATGGCGCGGATGGCGGTCACATGGGTATCACCCGCAACCGGCTTCTGCTTTCCGCCCCCCGAGGCGCGGTCCGAGGCGGCCATGGAACCCTCTAGACCCATGCACTTCAGAACGGGCACGAAGGACGACGCGGAACGCATCGCAGTGCTGCACACCGAGAGCTGGAAGACCGCCTACGCCGGAATCATGCCCGCCGCCTACCTCAACGGATCGCTACTGGAAGAGCGCAGGGCCATGTGGATCACGCGACTCGCGTCGTCCGCGTCTGAGCCTGCGGGAGAGGGCTCCGCCTCTCTGGTCGTGGCTGTGGAGGACACCGCGCTTCAGGGCTTCGTCTATCTGTTGCTGCAGCCCGACGGCCGGATCCTGCTGGACAACCTTCACGTGCTCCCCACGCGCAAACGTTCGGGCATCGGCCGTCAGCTCATGCGACACGCCTTCACCTGGGCGGCCGCCCATCATCCCGGCAAGGCCGTCTACTTGGAGGTGCTCCGTGACAACGCGCCGGCCGTCGGCTTCTACGAGCGAAACGGCGGCGAGGCCACACGAGAGTTCGTGGAACGCTTCCCCGCAGGCTTTGAACTACCCGTAGTCGAGTTCACCTGGAACCCGGCCGCCGTCAACGCATCGGCGCACATCGGCACCACACCTGACCTCATCGGGCCATTGACGCCTTAGCCGCCCGGCGGCCACAGCATGAATCCCATCCGGCGGGCCCACGTTGAAATCCGCTGAATCGCAATCGTTCGAGCGTTCACCAATCTGATGACGCCGGCGTCTCCGAATTTCAATTCCCAGCGTCTAGAGTCATGGCGTGAGCGGAGAGTTCGTGCCGCACCCCCCAGAGTTGCGGATGTCCGACGCTGATCGTGAGCGGGTCACCGAAAGGCTGCATACGGCCTTCGGCGAGGGCCGCATCACTCAGGAGGAGTTCGAGCAGCGGTTGAACGGGGTGCTCTCAGCGCGTGTGTTCAGCGAGATCGAGCCGCTCATCGCGGACCTTCCGGGGACGGCGCCACCGGCCCCGGAACTGACCCAGTTGCGCACCACGGCGGCCAGCCTGAAGAGGCGCGGTCCTTGGGTGGTGGCCAGGCGAATCCAGGTGACGGCCAAGGCCGGGTCGGTGAAGCTCGACTTCACCGAAGCCCTCATCGCCCATCGGGTGGTTGAGATCGAACTCGACGTGCTCGCCGGCTCCACCACGCTCGTGCTGCCGCGCGGCGCCTCCGTCGACATCGAGAACGTCGAGTTCATCGCGGGCAACTCCCACGTACGGGGGGTGCCCGCTCTTCCAGTCCCGGGGGACGGCCTGCATTTCGTCGTGCGCGGCAAGCAGCGCGGCGGCGGGCTGACGGTACGGCATCAGCGTCGCCTGTGGGGATGGCATTGGTGACCGGTGCGCATGACATGGCGTCCCGCCGCGGACCGCGGTCAGCGACGTCACGCCGGACATTCGTCGCCGCCGAAGCCCTGAGGACCATGTTCGCCCCTTGGCGCTGACACGTTGCCGGAGACCGGCGAGGTCCCCCACGTGGAGGCGCTCAGCCTTGGTGAGCAGGCGAGCACCAGGCCCCTCCCCCCGTTCGCCCCGGACGACGACCGCAGAGCCCCGGCGTCCGCGTCACTGACCCGAGTAACCGCACACGCGCATGGAGGAGTTTCATGGCCGCAGGCCCGCTGATGCCGGGAGACCCGCACGAGCTGGGAGCGTTCCAGGTCGTGGGACGTCTGGGCGAGGGAGGCCAGGGGATCGTCTACGAGGGACGGTCCGCGTCCGGCGAGCGTGTGGCGATCAAGGTCCTCAAGGGCGGCACGGATCCCGACACCCGTCGGCGGCTCGCCAGGGAACTCGAGTCGGCTCGCCGAGTGGCGCCCTTCTGTACGGCCCGCGTGCTGGTCGCCGACCTCGACCGGCCGGACCCCTATGTGGTGAGCGAGTTCGTCGCGGGCCCCTCGCTGCAGGACCGGGTGCGTGACGACGGGCCCCTGCGGGACGGCGACCTCGATCGGCTCGCTGTCGGTACGGCTTCCGCCCTGGCGGCGATCCACGGCGCCGGTGTCGTTCACCGAGACTTCAAGCCGGCCAACGTGCTGATCGGGCCCGACGGGCCACGCGTGGTCGACTTCGGCATCGCCCGCCCGCTCGACGCCGACACGGCCCCTTCGGCGTTGTCGGGCACCCCGCCTTACATGGCGCCGGAGCAGCTCAAGGGAGTCCACGGGTCTCCTGCGGCCGACGTGTTCGCCTGGGCCTCCACCATGGTCTACGCCGCGAGTGGCCGTTCACCCTTCGGCGCCGACACCGTCGCCGCGGTCTTCAACCGCATCCTCACGGAGGATCCCGACCTCACCAGCGTGCCCGAGGGCCTGCGCGGCGTCCTGTCCGCCTGCCTCGCGAAGGACCCGCGGGCCCGTCCATCCGCCCGCTCGCTCCTGGTCCGCCTGGTCGACCCCGGAGCCTCCACCGTGTCCGTCCCGGATGTCGGCCCGGTCCCCACCGCGTACGTCCCGTCCGGCTGGTCCCAGCCCGGCCCGGCCGTCCAGGACCCTGCGGTCCAGAGCCCGATCGGGTCCGGTCCTGCCGCGACCAAGCTGCTCCCTGCCGACCTGCCCGCGTCCACACGCCGTGACCTCGGCGGCGGAGCCGACACGGCTCCCTTGGCAGTGCCGTACGGCGGGCAGGCCGGGCGGAAGGTGCGGCGTGTGGCCGTGCCGGTGGTCGGCGTCGCAGTCGCGGCTCTCGCAGTGGTCGGCGTGCTTTACGCGAACGGGATGACGGCCGACTCGACCGCGAGCGAGCGGCCGCGCGTCCAGGCGGAGCCTGGTACGACCGTCGACCAGGAGTCGACGCCGGACGGGGAATCGACGTCCGAACCAGCCCCGGCGCCTTCCCTCACGACGACCACGGGCTCGTCCGAATCCACGGGCTCGTCCGGGAGCTCCGCAGGTGGCATCTCGTCGGCCTTCGCGGGGACCTGGACGGGACAGGTCGAATCCGAGGACGACCGCAAGAAGACCGCCGATGTCACGATCACCCTGAAGCAGGGACAACCCGGCGGGACATTCGCGAAAGAGGGCTGCACGCAGCCGGTCACGCTGACCCGCGTCAAGAGCGACACCGAGCTCGAAATGAATGTGGCGCAAAAGGATCTGTGCGTGGGCGGAGACATGTCCCTCACCCTGAACGGCCCCGGCACTCTGGACTACGTGGGGCAGGAGGGCGCAGGCTACCTGACGTACCACGGGAGCCTGCGCCGCTCCTGACCGTTCAGCCGGCCCGCACGACCTGGAAGGAGTACGTTCCCGTCTTCACCATGGGTGATCTGACGACCAGTGCGTAGCGCCCGTCTCCGCTCGTGAGCGGGAGGTCGAACTCGTTGCCGCAGAGCGGGGCGGGCTGCCGGGGGTCGGCAAGGTCCTTCTCACTGGCGTCGTAGAGCTCGATGTCCATGTTGTTGCACGTCCCGGCGGCCGACCCGATGATCTTGACGGCCTTGGCGCCGTCCGCGTCGAACTCGAACCGGTCGATCCTGCCGGGCACGTCCAACCGGCCCGCCCCGGCGGGGCCGTCCTGGCCGATCTTCAGGCCGATCGTCGCGGGGAACGTGCGGACCTTCACGGTCGCGATCCGGAAGCTGTACGGTCCGACGACGTTCGGGTTCCCCCAGATCTCCAGCCGGTACCCGCCCGCCTTGGTCAGCTTCTGGCTGAGCGACGTGCCGGCGGTGAGGCTGGTGCCGGCGAAGCCCACGGGCTCGTCGTCAACGTCGGAGAACACCTGGAACTGGATGCCGTCGCCCTCCATGTCGGCAACGTAGAACTCCCTGGCGTCGCCCAGATCCAGTTTGAACTTGTCCCTCTGCCCTGCGCGGGTCAGCTCGGCCGAGACCGTGCTGCCGTCGACCAGGATTCCGCCCGGTTCCACGGCCGCTGAGGAGGTCTGCCCGCCGAGCCCGGTCGGAACAGGCGTGCTTTCAACCTGAACAGGCGCGCTCTCAGCCGGTGCGGGCACGCTCTGAGCCGGTGCGGGCGCGCTTTCGACAGGTTCAGCGCTCACACTGCTGGCAATCTGCACCGGAGGGACGTCGGCGCTCTTGGCCTCACCACTGGCGAGGCCGCATCCGGTGATCAACGCCGACGAGAGGACGAGGAGAGCGCCGTATCGGGCCTGCGCGAGACGCACTGAGGAGATATTTGCCATGTCAACCATTCTTCGGAGCCCACTTGCAATCCGGTTGCCCGACGCTTTCGATCTCTCGAACGCGGACGCCCAGGCCCGTTCATCTTTCCGGCACCGCAGGTGTTGATCAATGGTGACTTGTCAGCCATCGTGCACGCTCGCTCATCGGTTCCGGTGATAACCGACCCGGCAGTTGCCCGTTTCCCCCGCACATGCCGAGGAGGACAGTGGGCTTCACGCCACCCACCTGTTGCCGGCGCCGGTACCGAGCGTTCGCAGGTGTACGGACACGGCTCGTTCGGAGACGAATTCACGGGCTACCCGGGTGATGGCCAGAGGCGAAGGGAAACCGCCATGAAGTTGACCACGAAGCTAAGAGACAGGGCACAGGCCATCACCGGCAGGGCCAAGCAGCGACTCGGCCGCGCCACCGGAGACCAGCGGCTGGAGACCGAGGGCACGACCAACCGGGTCCTGGCCAACCTGAAGCAGTCCGGCACGAAGGTCAAGGACGCCTTCAGGCGCTGATCCGTGACCCACCCGGGCGGGGCTCAGGCCATGAGCCGGCCCTGCCCGGGTGCCCCGAGCTCCACGATTTTTCACGGCCGCTCTGGGTGCTGGAGCATCCCATCCTGAAGTAGGCCCGCCGGCAGGGGCCTCGTCATACCGCGCGGTGGTTCAGGTGGCCGGCAGGATCAGTTCGGTCTGCTCCGGGGCCTCCAGTTCGTGGCTCATTGCGAAGTGACCGAGCAGACCGCTGGCCGTCAGCAACCGGCAGATCGCCGCAGGCGGGGCGAGGAGGCGCAATGCCCCGCCCCGCCGTACGGCCATGCGTTTGACGAAGACGAGCACATCCAGCCCACTGGCATCCATGAAGGTGACTGCGGACAGGTCGAGGAGAATCCGGTGTCCCGGCTGGTCCAAGGCAGTCAGCAGATGTTCGCGAAGTGCGTGCGCGGTGGCGATGTCGACCTCGCCAGTGACGCGGCAGACCATCCATAGGGGATGGGTGCAGGATGACGGATCCATTCGAACCTCCAAGCGGCAGGCGCGGCTGGCGATGCTCATGGCCTCAGATGGTCCTAGTTAATCCGCGCCTACCACCTGCGGAAACGAGCGATATCAGGAAGGGTCATCACTGCGGGTGATGACCATCGGCACCCTCCATATGAACCTTCGGCCGACGGACAGACCTGAAGGTTCCGGGCAAGCGGCACAGCTCCACGACGGACGGGTTCGAGTCCGCCATCCGAGCGCTCCCGAACGGGAGATCCTTTTCCGATTCGGATTGAAGCGCATTCCTGAGAATACGAATTATCTAAAATATAGACGTACAATAGAAATAACCGGGAAATGTCGACATCCCACTCGGAGGCTGCCAGCTACACCGGCCCCCTGAAAGGGATGTCATGTCCGTTCTTCACCGCACTCACAACGTCTCCTCGCCCCAGGACGTGACTCCCCCGGACCTGCCCACCCAGCCCGCCCCCGCCTCTCCGGCGAAGATCCGAACGGTGCCCCGCACCAGGATGGGCGCGATATGGGCCGGCATTTGGAGTACCGCGGCCGTGTTCGTCGCGTTGATTGTTTTCATGGTGCAGAACACGCGTGGCGTGGAGGTCTCGTTCCTGGGCTTGCACGGCACGCTGCCCCTGGCGATCGCGCTGCTGATCGCCCTGGTCGGCGGGATTCTCCTCACTCTGGTGTTCGGCACCGCTCGGATCACCCAGTTACGCCGTCTCATTCATGGACGTCGCGACTGACATCACACATCGCCTCATATCGGGACGTCGACGATGTCTAGATCACCCGAAACGATCGATTCGGTGACGTGATCCACGTACCGACACAGTTCGCATGGGGCGGCTGCGCTTCTGGCGCAGATCCGCATCGTCCCACCGCACGGGCCCGGTGGTCCCAGACCCAGGCCAGGGGGCGGGGGTCGTGACGTGCGGCCCACGAGTGGCAGGCGCAAAGCGAAGCGTGCGCCTCCGCTGGAGGAGTTTCCGGCTGCCAGGGTCCCATGGTGGGCCTGGGCGATTTCACGGGCGATGGCCAGGCCGAGGCCGGTGCCACTGCAGTCGCGTCTGCGCGCGGCGTCGAGCCGGCTGAATCGATCGAAGATTCGTTCCCTGTCGACCTCGGCGATCCCTTCTCCGTCATCGGAGACGGACAGTTCCGCCGTCTCCGCATCACACGTGACCTCGACCCGCACCGTCCGTTCCCCATGGCGCTGTGCGTTGTCCAGCAGGTTGGTCAGCACCCGGATGATCTGAACGCGGACGCTGCTCACGTTCGCCTCGGGGACGAGCCGCAACTCCACCCCGAGCCGGTCCGTCCGCCGGGAGACCTCATCCTGGACCAGCCGCGACAGATCCACCGGCTCCCATTCGGCCGACACACCGCTGCCGGCCCGGGACAGCAGCAGCAGATCGTTGACGACCGATTCGAGCCGGCTGATATCCCGCAACGCCCGATCGAGTACGTCGTGAAAGTCGTCACAGTCAGGATGCATTTGAGCCTCCTCCAGCTCCGTGCGCAGCCCCGCGAGGGGGTTACGCAGCTCGTGGGAGACGTCGGAGGCGAACCGTTGTTGTCGCCGCAGTGCCTGAGTGAGGCGTCCGAGCCTGCCGGTGACGGTCCGTACGGTCCGGGCGATCGCGTCCTCACTGGAGAACCCGGGAATCTCGCAGCACACCATTCGGGTATCCGAGGGAATCTCGAGCCTGTCGATGTAGTCGCACAATCCGGTCAGGTGTTTCATCTCCATGTCAGCCTTTCCTTCTCACATCCGACCGTTGTCGGTGTCTCGGTCGGCACATGATGTCGAAATGGCCGGATGGTCATGGAATTCAGCATCGGGAAGCACACCGCCGCCGCTCCATTCGCGACAGAACCCCCATTCGCACCAACAGGAGGTTCCCAGCCGATCACCTGAACGAAGTGCGACCTTTTCTTTAAGGCTAGGAAGCAGGCCTGCGGTCCACCACCCTCAGGTGGTCCGTTGATGACCCTCAGATGGGCCGAAACGGGGACCTCGGCCGGATGCCCCGTGAATCGAGAAGCTGCGTCCGGATGGCGACCACCACCGCCTCGAGCTGACTGTGCACTCCCAGCTTCATCATCACGTGCTTGATGTGGCCGCGGGCGGTGTGCAGGCTCACGACGAGTCGTTCGGCGATCGCCCGGGCGTCAAGCCCTTCCCCCATCAGCTCCAGCACTTCCAATTCACGTTCGGTCAGCTTCGCCCAGTTGTCCCGGCCGATTCGCGAGGATGTGCTGGACCGCGCCTCGTCGAGGAGCACTTTGAGCGCGTCGCCCTCAAGCACGATGATCTTCTGGTCGACCATGGCGCGAATCACTCGCAAAATGTCCGGAAAGCTACTGTCCTTCGCGAGAAACCCGGCAGCCCCCGCGTCAGCGGCGGCCATGAGGAGGTCGGGGGTGGCGTCCGCCGTCAGGATGACGACGCGAACCTTCGGATGACAGGCCTTGATCCGTCTCGTGCCCTCGATTCCGTCGGTCCCGGGCAAATGGATGTCCATGAGGACGACGTCGGGGCTGTGTGCGGCCGCGAGCGGGATGGCCGTCTCGATCGTTCCCGTGGCACCCACACAATCGAGGTCAGGCTGGGCGTCGATGGCGATCTCCAGCGCGCCGGCGAGTGCCTGCTGGTCCTCGACCACGAGAACTCGGATCATCGGATATCCCTGCTGGCTGTCGGCCGTGGCATTTCTCGACTCATAGCTGCTGCTCGCTTCACGCGGTGCGATCCGCTGGCCGGCGGGGCCTGGTTCACCCGATCAACTGTGCGAGACGTAAATTGATGTATACGCAGAGTGTTCGCAAGCCTGGAGTGATGGCTGTCCGTCGCGGAGGAACGGACGGCGTCCCGACCCGTTTTTTGGACGCCCATTCGTGACGTTACGTGTGCGAATCGTGAGGAGCAAGTCCGGTTCGTCCAGGTCAGCGGGTTCTGGTCGCGGATTCGCGAGACGGAGTGTGACGCGATGGCTCATACGTACGTGAAGGGGCGAGCGAGATCACGCTTGGCGAGGCCCCGGGTCCACGGGTGACCAGGTATTCATTTCTGCTGTACGTGGCGGGGAACACCGATCGCTCCAAGGCCGCGGAAGCCAACCTGCGGTTCCTGTGCGACGCCCTTGTTCCCGGCACGTACGAGGTCGAGGTCATCGACGCCGGCGAGCGGCCCGACCTGGCGGAGGAGAGGTCGGTCCTGGCCACCCCGACGGTGGTCAGGCTTGCCCCGCCACCGCAGCGTCGGGTGATCGGGGACCTGTCCGATCACGGCCGCGCCGCTGTCGCCCTCGGCCTCCCGAACCACGAGAAATTGCCCCCGGAAAGGCAGTGACGATGGCTGGGAGCAACCCGATCGAGCGAATTCCCACGGGGATCAACGGCTTCGACCATGTCGCTCTGGGAGGGCTGCCCGCCCACAGGTCCACGCTGGTGAGCGGCACGACCGGCAGCGGGAAGACCTTGTTCGCCGTCGAGTTCCTCTCCCGCGGGATAACGCACTTCGGCGAGCCTGGAGTCTTCGTCACCTTCGAGGAGACGGCCACCGACATCCGGCGCAATGTGGCCTCGCTCGGCTTCCCCATCGAGCAGTGGGAAGGCGAGCACAGGTGGGCCTTCGTCGACGCGTCAGCGGGCATCGGCGATGAGGCACCGGCCGTGGGAGCCTTCGACTTCGGCGCGCTGCTGGCCCGCATCCAGCACGCGGTCCGCCAGACCGGGGCCCAGCGGGTCTCACTCGACTCACTGGGCGCGATCTTCACCCGGTTCGCCGACTTCAGCACCGTTCGTCACGAGCTTTTCCAGATCGCCTCCACTCTCGAAGATCTCGGGGTCACCTCGGTGCTCACCGCGGAGCGGCCCGAGGAGTACGACGGCGTGACTCGGTACGGGGTTGAGCAGTTCGTGCTCGACAACGTGATCATCCTCCGCAATGTGCTGCAGCGAGGGCGGCGAAGCCGGACCGTCGAGATCGTCAAGTTCCGCGGTGCCCCGCACCGCACAGGGGAATGGCTCTTCACCATCGACCCGCAGGACGGGATCGTGGTCGTCCCCGTCGCGTTCCTGACGCCGTCCGGCCACGCGTCGCTGGAGCGGGTCACTTCCGGGAACGGCAAGCTGGACGAGATGTGCGGCGGCGGCTTCTACCGGGACGCGATCATTTTGATCTCCGGCCCCAGCGGCACAGGCAAGACGCTCACCAGTCTGCGCTTCGTGTCGGCCGGGCTGGCAGCCGGCGAACGCTGCCTGATCTGCACCTTCGACGAGACCCAGGAGCAACTCTTCCGCAACGCCGCCGGGTGGGGCCTGGATCTCAAGGCCATGCGGGACTCGGGGTTGCTCCGGGTCGTGTCCGGCTACCCCGAGGAGGCCTCCCCTGAGGACCACTTCCTACGGCTCAGGCGGGCCATAGAGGAGTTCGCGCCCAGTCGGCTGGTCATCGACACGTTGTCCGCTCTCGAACGCGTCGTCTCGCCCCGATCCCTGTTCGACTTCGTCATCGCGCTGATGGCGGTGCTCCGCCAGAAAGAGATCACCACGGTTCTCACGGCTTCACCCACCGGGCGTCTCATGCCGGCGGGCACGTCCACGGTCACCGGGGAGATCGCCGGCCTGGCCGACGTATGGATCCTGCTCGAGTACATGGAGCGCGTCGGCGAGATCCGCCGCGCCATCACCGTGCTCCAGTCGCGGGCCTCCGCCCATGACCAGAGCGTTCGCGAGGTCACGATCGACGAGGCCGGCATGCGGATCGGCGATCCTCTGCGCGGCATCTCGCATGTCCTCAGGGGAACTGTCGGGACTGCACGTCTGTGGCCGGACACCGAGGAAACAGAAGGGCCGTAGGGTGACGTCCGACGGAGAGGCCTCGCCTGGCAGGAAGGCTGCGGCAGGCTCCGGACCGGGCCGGGCCGGTGAGGACGGGATGGCGGGCACCATCGACCAGGTGATCGTCTCGGCCTCGGCGGACGGGATCGTCGCGGTAGACGAACAAGGCATCGTGCGCCTGTGCAACCCGGCCGCCGCGCAGCTCTTCGATCGCCCGGCGCGGAAACTCGTCGGCACCCCGTTCGGCTTCCCCATCGTCGCCGGTGCGGCGACCGAGATCGACTTGATGCTGCCCAGCGGAGGCAGGCGTGTGGTCGAGATGCGAGTCACCGCCACGACCTTGGAAGACGAGCCCCTGTACGTCGCGGCGCTCCGGGACGTCACTCGCCGCGACCACGTCGAGCGGGAACTGGCCGCGGCCCTGGAGCGCCAGAACGTGGCGGTCTCCATCGCGGCCCATGAACTCCACAACCCTCTGGCCACGATCAGCATCCTCGTGGACGTCCTGCGTAATCGGCTGGTCGCGCTCGCCGAGGAGCAGAAGGCCGAGATCATCGACCGCATCGCCGACCGTACGGCTCGCCTTCAAGGGCTCGTAAGGAAGCTCCTCACCGCGGCGACCATCGACGCGACAGGCCCGTCCGCCCGCCTGGAACGTGTCACCGTACTCGAGGTGATCCTTGAACGGCTGGGCGAGCTCGACAAACGAGCCCAGGATGTCCACCTGTCCTGCAGCGCGACGCTGGTGGCCCTGGTCGATCGCAAAGAGTTCTCCGCGATGCTCGAAAATCTCCTGGACAACGCCTTCGCCTACGGGCGGCCGCCGATCGAAGTGTCCGCACGCGCCCAGAACGGCTGGGTGCGGATTCGGGTGTCCGACCACGGGCCGGGCGTGCCTCAGGCTTTCGTGCCCCGGCTGTTCGAACGTTTCACCCGTGAGCCGGGTGTCGGCCAGGAGACAGAGGGAACAGGGCTCGGGCTGTGGATCGTCCGCCGTCTGGCTCAGGGCAACGGCGGCGAAACCTGGTACGAAACGAGCAAGGACGGCGGTGCCTGCTTCTGGCTCCGCCTGCGACGAGCGCCATAGCCACCAGTCCAGAGCGCCCGGCGGAGGCGACGGGTCAGCCAATACGCCGACGATCACGTCTCTCCGGCCTGGGCGCCCTGCGGAGCCGCTCCGGGAAGGTCCGGTCCCGGTGGACCGCGGCCCCTCCGGACCATCAAAGCCCCGCGCGGGTCATCGGGGAAACCGGCGCTATAAGAAGAGCCGATCACCTCAGATGATCGCGGTGATCACTGGCCGTTCTCAGAGATGCCTCACCCGGCGCCGAACCGGCCGCCCTCGTTATCCCAGGCATTCTGTTCCTCCGTTTGGGCCCCATCGGGAGGTACGGCTTTCGCATCACCGGTGGCCTCTGCGAATATCGCCCTTGCCGATTCCTGCGTGGTCTCCGGCGCGATGACCCGCAGGGTGATCGTGTCCCGGCCTCTCATGGTCAGGCTGACCAGCCGGCGGTCCATGGAACGGAACCATCCGACCCGTACGGCCCGGCCAGGGACGGGAATGCGATGCGGAATGTCGTCCCAGGCGTCCACGTGCAGTCCCACCCGGAGAGTCATCTCCCCGGTCCTGCGGTCGACGGCCGCGATGAGGCCCGGGAGTTCGGCCGCCGCGTCTGTCGACCGTGGCCACCATGCCCCGTCCACGGCCCGCATGCGGCCACGAATGGGTTCCAGGCTCAGCCGTACGGCAGGCGCGTGAGGCGGCTTTCCTGAAGGAGCGCGAGCGAGGAGATTCGTAGAAGACGAGGGAATCTGCGTCAGCGACATGATCGGCCGACCTGTCTCAGCCTTGGTCGGGGCTGCGGTCGTGAAACGCCGCGGACGGTGCCGACGCGATTGCCGGCATTCGAAATGTCCTCGGTGAATTCAGCCTACTCTTCGACGGGCCGAACGGACCTGGCGGTCTCGGCCCGACCCACACGGGCGTAGGGTCAAGTTGGGGCAAGCACCCAGGAGGTGCGCGATGAGCCGCACGAAAAACACCCGGCCGTCCAGGTTGCAAGAGCAGGACGACCACCGGCACACGCACGACGTCGAGGACTCCCATGGTGGTGTCGGCAAGGACGCCACCGTTCAAGAGCATCAGGCCCGGCAGCGGGTGCGGCAGTCTCTCGCGCGTGGCGACGAGCCCGAGCCGACGCGGCACCGGCACGAGGCCAGAGACTCCAGAGACGCCGACCACTGATTCCCACCTCGGTCAGCGCTCAGGAGGCGCAGCGCACCCAGGTCGCCGTCCCGGCGCGCTGCCCGGACTGCCCATCTGAGACGTTCTCGTACAGCGTGAAGCCGCGGTCGAGGCCGGTGAGGCGCAGCAGTTCGGCCTCAGGGGGGCGGGGTGCGGCCAGGCCCATGGTGATGCCCATCGCCCTGGCGCGTCGTTGGATGCCGACCAGGACGGCCATACCGGAGGAATCACAGAACGACACCCGGGACAGGTCGCAGATGAGCAGGCTCGTGCTGCGTCGCATGGTGCGGAGGAGGCGCTCGCGCAGAGCCGGACTGGTGGAGATGTCGATCTCCCCGTCCAACTCGACGATGGTGGCGACATGAGCTTTGCTCAGAGGCCCCCGGGAGTCGGCGACCCCGGGGACGGGTGATGCGATGCGGCAGATGTGCGTCGGCGCCATAGTCGACTGACCTGTCTCGGCCCCATTGAGAGAAACCGAAGTTGTTTTTTCGCCTCGGGCGACGCCGACCCGGATGCCAACGCACGAAATTTCCGCGGTGCCGCCTAATCTACCCCCTTCAGGCACCTGAGCGCCTCCGTCGCAGGTGGCAGCCCTCTTCAGGCGACCTTCCAAAGGCGACCAGAGTTGCCTTTGGGACATAGCACGCCCTAATAAATAATGGCTTTTCCGGATGAATCGTCATCGTCGTTATGAGTAACGCGGCGGGCGGCCGACCGGCGCAAAATTTCAGCGGCCTGCCGGGGAACCGCGGAGTCAGCGGCCTGCGGAGTCGCATTCGGTAAAGGCGGAGTATCCACCTGCCGGGTGATCGGTGACGTGCACCCAGCCGGGGTACGTTCACCGTGGCATCAGACAATCCGGTGGAATCACGACATGGACGGGGACCATGGCCGACAGCGAGCCCACGTGCGAGCTTCACCTCCGGATGGCCGGTCAGCCCCATGACGTGACCCTGCGACTGCACGGTGACGAGCCGACCGAAGACGACATCGCGGCATGGATGAAAGAGGGTTCGGTGATCCGGCTCCGCGTCTCCGAGACCGGAACCCGCGCTCAGCACACCATGCTGGTGAACTTCGCCGGCGTCGCGTTCGCCTGGCTCGTGCCGTACAAGGAAGGCAGAGGCATAGATCTCTGAGCCGGAGCGGGACCAGGGCACCCGGGCGCTTCACCGGCCCCGTAGGTGACGGGCGTTCGGCCCCGCGCTAAGGATCGGTCGAACTGCGATCTTTACGGCACACTTGCCGCGTGACCGAGATTTCCTCCCAACTCGTCGAGCAGGGGGCAGGCGTCCTTCGCCGTCTCACGGCCGGTGTCATCGACACGATCATCGTCGGCTTGATTGCCGCCATCCCTACCGCCCTCGTCGGGGACTCCGTGCTGGCCGCCGACGACTCCTCGACGATGAATCCCTGGGGGAGCAATCCGAGCATTTGGGCTCTCGTCGCCGCTCAGACTCTTCTCGGTGTCCTGTACCTCGGTCTTGCACATGCACGCTGGGGGCAGACGCTCGGAAAGCGAGCATTGAAGATCAGGGTCGTATCGCTCTCCACCGGCCGGGCGCCGGCGCTTCACCACGCCCTGATCCGTGCGCTCTTCTTCCTCGGGGCGCCCCTCGTCCCTTTCGCAGGCTGGGTGATCGCCCTCATCGACGCGACGTGGTTCGGATTCGACGGCCGCCGGCAGTGTCTTCACGACAAGCTCGTACAGACGGTCGTGATTGTGAAGGCCTGACGAGAGGCACGGCTAGGCTTCGCGCTCGGGCGAGTGGTCCGGAGTTCACTGCCTGAAGAACCGCTCGAGCGGCGTCACCCGCGACGGCGGGCGCCCGGTGTCAGCCGTCGGCGTGGTCCTCGTCCGGCACCGATTCGTCCGGCGCTGATTCGTCCAGCACCAGCATGATGTGCTCGTGCTCTCCGTGCATCACCGTGCCGGCGCGTCGGAAGCCGCATCTCTCCAGCAGCCGGACCGAGCCGGCGTTCCCTCCGAAGGGGTCGGCGTACAGGGGGCGGGCCTTCTCCTGCCGCAGGAAGAGCGTCAGCGCCTTGGTGCCGACGCCCCGGCCCCAGAACTCGCGGCCGAACACGTATCCGATGAATCGCCTGTCCTGCTCCCACCAGGCCACGACGTTGCCGGCCGGCACGCCGTCCACGGTCACCGTCTGCACGAAGACCGTGGGATCCCCCAGGACCCTCGCGGCCCAGTGGCTCATGAAGGCCTGCCGCTCCCGGGGAGTGAACTTCGACCGCCGGACCGTTTCCGGGTCGTGCTCGTGCTCGAAGAACAGGCTCAGGTCGGCTTCTTCTACATCCCTCAACCGCACGTCGTCGCTCATGCTGAGCGAGTCTGGCAGCGGGCACCGACAGTTCCGCCCATGGCCCTGGCTCACCTGGATGCACGACCTCGCCAGGCTCAGCGATAGCCGGCGACGTCGGCGGGTCTGCCCGCGTCCTGCACTTCCACCATGTACCGCCAGGCGTCGGGCCGGCTGCCGTCGACATCGGTGAAGCCGTAGACCTGGGCGAGCCCGCCGCTCGATAGGGACTGCCCGTTCCAGCGGGCGACCTCGGGATCGGCGGCGAGCGCCGCCACCGCGCGGCCGACGTACGTGGGGGTCTCCGAGATGGCGAAGTGCGGTTGCACCTCCAGCGCGTCACGCCAGTTCGCCTCGGTGACGCCGTAGATGTCGAGCATCATCTCCGAGCGCATCCATCCCGGGGTGAGCGACACGGCCGTCCCGCCGTGCGGGGCCAGTTCCTTGGCCTGGGCGAACGCCATGCGGTTCACCGAGGTCTTGGCCAGGTCGTAGAAGAACGAGATCCGGTAGTTCTCGGCGTTGTACTGCGCGGTGCCGTCGGTCATCTCGACGACCAGGCCGCCCGGGTTCCTGATCAGCAAGGGCAGGGCGTAGTGGCTGGTGATGATGTGGGTGTCGATCGCCAGCCGGAGGATTCGCAGGCCCTTGTCCAGCGAGTGCTCCCACAGCCTCTGATCCCAGCTGAACAGCGACTCGCCACCCCAGATGTCGTTGACCAGCACGTCGAGGCGGCCCTGCTCGGAGTCGACGCGCTCGACCAGCGCCCTCACCTGGTCGGCCTCCAGATGGTCGACCCGCACGGCGATTCCCTCGCCGCCGGCCGCGGTGACCATCTCCGCCGTCTCCTCGATCGTCTCCGCCCGATCGATCTCCGAACGCTGCTCCCGGGTGCTGCGCCCGGTCACATAGACGGTGGCCCCCTCGGCGCCCAGCGCCACCGCGACGGCACGGCCGGCGCCGCGCGTCGCCCCGGCGACCAACGCGATCTTTCCGTTCAACGTTCCGCTCATGACGCCGATGCTCGCATCCGGGTGTGACAGAACCTCCCGGCTTTCATGGAACCGCGTTGGCTAGGCTGCGTTCCCGTGGGCGAACTCCCTGGTCTGCCGGACACGGCCTTACGTCACGCCGACGGTGCGGTGGTCGCCCTGATCGCACCTGACGCAGGTGTTCACGAGTTGCCCGAGTCGATCGCCACCCTGACGACGCTCCGCCACATCGACCTGGACGGGAACGCGCTGACCCGTCTACCGGCCTCCATCGCGGAGTTGCCGGGCCTGAGCACCCTGCTGCTCTACGGCAACCGGCTGGCGGAGGTCCCCCCGGAACTCGGGCGCATGGCGTCGCTCCGCAACCTGAGTCTCGGCCGCAACAGACTGACCGCGCTACCCGGCACGATCTGGAACCTCACGGGCCTGCGCTCACTCAACCTCGCGGAAAACGAGATCACCGAGATCCCGGACGCCGTGGCCGGCCTCACCGAGCTGTCGATGCTGGACCTCGGGCACAACCGGCTCGGACGCGTGCCGGACGCGATCGGCGACCTGCCGCGGCTCACCGGTTACCTCTATCTCAGCGACAACGGCCTGACCGAGGTTCCCGCGTCGCTGGGACGGCTGAACCGGCTCGACTACCTCAACCTCACCGACAACCGCCTCGGCTCGCTGCCGCCGTCCATCGGCGCCATGGCGGCGCTGCGCGAGCTCCGCCTGTACAACAACCGGCTCACCGCGCTGCCTGACACGTTCGGCAGGCTCTCGCGACTACGGGAGCTGCACCTGAAGGGCAACCGGCTCACCACACTGCCCGACTCCATCGGCGACCTGGGCGAGCTGCGCCATCTCGATCTTCGCGACAACCCGCTGGAAAGGCTCCCCGAGTCGATCGGACGGCTGAGGCGGCTGACCCATCTCGACCTGCGTGCCGCGCGTCTGACCGAACTGCCGGATGCCCTGGGATCCCTGCCCGCCCTGGAGAAACTCGATCTGCGGTGGACGAAGCCGTGCCGGCTGCCCGACTGGATCGACTCCCTCCGGCATCGTGGGTGTGCGGTGCTCATGTAGCGACGGGAGCCACGCTTCATCACCCCGGGCGGCTCAGAGGGTGAGCGCCATCAGGATCTCGTCGCGGTCGTCGCCGGGCCCCCGGCCAACGGCCGATCTCCTTCCAGCCCAGTCGGCCGTAGAAGTCCTCGAGCCCCGTGCCGGCCCGCGCCTCGAGGTGAACCGTTCACCATGGTCACACCCTCTCAGAGGCTCACCGGGCAGTCCGGACGGGGACCTCACTCCTTCGGCGTGAGCGCCGCGTGCGGCCTTTCCCGATCGAGGGGCGCTTCCTGCGCGGGCGGCCGGGACAGCCGTCTGCCGAGGCGCTGGGCGGGGGCCTCGATGAAGCGGTGGGTCAGATAACCGAGCGGCACCACGATGAGGAAGAACACCGGCAGGTTCGGGCTCACCCGCAGCAGAAGCGGGTGCAGCAGATACAGGGAGAAGCTCATCACCCCGACGTGGGCGAGCCATCGCGGGAAGCGCCTGTGCCGCAACGCGAACACGGCCGCGAAGAAACCGGCGGCCAGCAGGATCGCGGGCGCCCAGCCGGGGTCGTCCTTGGCGAAGACTCCGCAGGCCAGGACCGTCAGCACCGCGGCGACGGCCGTACGGGGGCGGATCGTGCCCTGCTCGGCCCGGTACACGGCCGTGCCGGCGAACATCATGCCCAGGATGATCAGGCCCTGCCCCGCCCCGATCCGGCTACCGAAGATCACCAGTGCCAGGCCGAGGAGGCCGCCCGCCACCGCGGCGACCGTACGCGTCCTGCCGCCCGACAGCACCGACACGATGACGGCCGCGACGGCCGCGACGCCGAAGACCGCGGCGACCAGGTCGGCACGGCCGCTGATGGTCGGGCCGGGAAGCAGGAATCCGAGTGGTACGGCCAGCAGCGCCAGGCCGATCGCGATCGGGGCCGAACGATGGGACTGCCGCACGGTGAACAGCCCGACCGTCAGCAGGTAGAACGCCATCTCGTAGGAGAGCGTCCACATCACGTCGATGACGGGGGTCACGCCGAGCAGTTCCTGCAGCATCGTCAGGTTGCCCAGCGCGACCAGCGGCAACGGCCGCGTGCTCAGGCCGGAGCGAAGGGTGAACAAACCCAGGTACGCGAGGAGGAACGCCAGGCACACCGCGGTGAGCAACAGCGGGAGGAGGCGGAAGACCCTGCCGATCCAGAAGGCCCGCAGGTCACCGCGCCGCTCCAGGGATGCGGGGATGATGTAGCCGCTGACCAGGAAGAAGACGAAGACGCCCCAGGTGCCCACGTCGATCCGGCCGTCCACGTGAGCCCAGATGCCGGGTGCGAAGGTCCAGGCCGAATGGTGCAACGCGACGGCCAGCGCGGCGGGTCCACGTAGGGCGTCCAGCCAGGCCAGCCGGGAAGGTGTCGGGGCCACCCGCCCGACTTTAGGCGATGAACGGCGAGGCTACTCCCGCGACGCGGTCTCCAGGACCCCGGTGTCGCGACCGACCGCGAGGGACCGGACGGCCGCCTCGATCCGCAGGCCCACGCCGATGATCGCGAAGATGACGCAGGCCAGAACCGACCATGTCTCGGAAGCGAGGGCATTCAGCGGAAGAAGTGCCAATGAGGCCGTGAGGGCGGTATTTCCTATCGCCCTCACGTTCCCCGCTTCGGTCATGCCATTGCGAGTCGACATGGAATTCAGTGTAGATCAACTGGCCGGATGACTATTTCTTCGCCCAGTCGGTGGAATAGGCCCTGATTCAGGGAAGCGTGACGTACTTTCCGAGGAAATCCCGGGCCGACGCGGTGTCCAGGCGATAGTCGAAGTTGGTCGACTTGCACGCGTCGTCGTCTCCGCTGATCGTCGTGGCCACGAGCAGATGGGAGGCCGCCCCGCCCAGGAAGTTCGGGCCGCCCGAGTCGCCGAAGCACGTGCTGCCGTCGACCGACGACTTCAGCGACAACTGGAGCCACCTGCCGGTGAGCTTCTTGAAGGAGATCGACGCCAGGTTGCGGGTGTCGGTGTAGGTGAACCGGCTTCCGTGCTTGCCCTTGGTCGGGGCCAGCGAGCCGTACCCGACCGGGGTGAACCGCGTGGTCGCGAACCCGTCTCCGGACTTGAGCCGATCGAGCAGGCCGGCCTCCGGCAAAGTGGCGGGCTTGATTCCGGCGATGGGCGCGTCGAAGATCACGACCGCCATGTCGAAGGGGTCGGCCTTGACGTCGAACCGCGGGTCGGCCACGAAACGGCCGGTGTAGACCGGGTCTCCCTGCCGGTAGTGGCTGGAGAAGGTGACCCGTGCCGTCTTCTGGCCCTTTTCCCCGCAGTGTGCGGCGGTGAGGAAGACGGTCGGAGAGATGAGCGTGCCGGTGCAGTCGGCCCAGGTGCCGTCGCCGTGGGCCTTGCCCGCGAGCAGGGCGCCCACCTCCGGGTGGCCGGCTCCATCGGCCGAGCCGTTGGTGATGGCCCACGCGGGCGAGGCGATGACAGTCATCAGGGCGGCAAGAATCACCACAAAGGGGACAAAGCGCATTCAGGAACTGTAAGCGTCCAGCCGCCGATTTAACACAAAGCGGACAAAAGATCTACGGGAGATGTCAAAGGGCCCCGCATCGCGGATCACTCCGCCATGCGGGGCCCTTCGAACCGTCGGGCATCGGCGACGCCGGCGCCCGTCCGCTACATCAGCGGATCACCGGAAGTTGTGCTCGTACCTGTGGTGCCGCTGGTGCCGGTGGTCGCGCTCGTACCTGTGGTGACGGTGGTGGTAGCGGTGGTGGCGGTGGTCTCTGTCGTAGCGGTGGTGACGGCGGCGGTCAGGGTCCGGAGGAGTCTTCACCAGGTTCGGGGTGTTCGTCGACGTCGCCACATCCTGAGCGGTGCTGACCACCGTCTTCGGAGTGTGCTGCGCGGTTGACGCTACGGCCGCCGGCCCGGGCCCGAAGGCCAGGCCTGCCAGGAGTACGGCGCCGAGCGGGAGTGATAGTCGCTTGCCGAGCATAAGCGTCTCCTCTCCGATTCGCATTCGCGCGAGGCGATTGCGATGTCCCTCCATCGTTGGCAGCGATGACAGAGCGCGTCTAGATGGGTTGACTCATACCGAGGAGAAGAAACCGGCATTCCATTCCAGCACGTGAGGATGCGTTTCCCCGCCCGACGGCGGCGCAGAGCGCGTAATTGCCCCGGCTCTACTGATGGGATACATCCGGCGGATCGATGTTCGGGCGCGGAAACGGCGAGCCGGATTTCTCGCGCGCGAATACCCCGTCACCGCTTTCTCACGCGCGAATACCCCGTCACCGCTTTCTCACGCGCGATTACCCCGTCACCGCCGCCGGAAACAACCGGGCGTCGTCGATCGCGGAGGCTCAGGCCTCGCTCCGCGAGAGCGCCGCGAAGGGCGGCCATCGCGCCCCTCCGCATCCTGTTGATCATCAGTTGATCTCGTCTGTCAGACTACGGCGCGTGGAATTTCGTGTGCTTGGTCCTCTCGAAATCACGCACAACGGGCGGACCGTCGCCCCTTCCGCCGCCAAGGATCGCGCGTTCCTCGGCGAACTGCTCGCCCACCCCGGACGGCTCGTCTCCACCGACCACCTCGCCGACGCGCTCTGGCCGGACCGCCTGCCCGCCGACCCGGCGAACGCCGTACAGGTGCGGGCATCGCGGCTGCGGGCAACGCTGCGGTCGCTGACCGGCCAGGGGGACGGGGGCGGTGTCCTGCGGACGCAATCAGGCGGGTACGCGCTGGACCTCGACCGGTCGACCACCGACCTGGCCTGCTTCGAGGAGGCGGTATGCCGGGCGGAGGACCAGCCCGCGCTCGCGAGCACGACACTGGCGCAAGCGCTGGCCCTGTGGCGTGGGTCGCCCTTCTCCGACGTGCCGTCCACCCCCTGCGTGCGTTTACAGGTGGCGCGTTCTGAGGAGTTACGCCTGAGCGCCGTCGAGGCCTACGCGGACCTCTGCCTCGCCGCGGGGGCGCCGCCCGCATCGCTGGTGGCCGATCTGGCCGAGCAGGCCGCACGCAACCCCCTGCGCGAACCGCTCCAGCATCGCCTGATGCGCGCACTGCACCTGTCGGGCAGGCCGGCCGAGGCCCTGACCGTCTACGACGACCTGCGAACCATCCTCGCCGACGAACTCGGCACCGACCCCCACTCCGACCTGCGCCGCCTCCACCGGGAGATCCTCGCCGAAGTGCCCGCGCCGGCGGACGCCCCGCAGGACGCCGCGGAACCGGCCGACACCCCACCCACTCCACTGCACGAGCCGGCCGAGTCCCCCGACGAGGCCGGCCCAGCGAAGGTCCACGGCCGTTCGCGCAGAATGCTGGTCCTGGCGGCCGCCGGGCTCGCCGTCACCGCGGGAGTGTGCGGCGCGGTGGTGACCCGGCTGTCCGAGCCCCCCGTCGTGGTCATGCCCGATGATCTGCGGCCGATCCCGGGCGACGACTCCCGGCTGGACGCGGACGTCACCTATCCGGACGGGACGAAGGTGCGGGAGGGCGCGCGGTTCGAGAAGGTGTGGCAGCTCACCAACAGCGGCAGCGTGTTCTGGCACGACCGCTATCTGGACAGGCAACTGCCGTGGGACGGGCCCGACGTGTGCCACTCGCCACGTCGCGTGCGGATCCCGGACACCCAGCCCGGCCAGTCCGTGCTCGTCCGGGTCCCGGTGGTGGCTCCCGACGTGCGCGTCCACTGCAAGGTCTTCTGGAAGATGGTCGACGATCGCGGCATCCCTTACCTGCCGCAGCTCAGAGGCATCTTCTTCGACGTACAAGTGGTCCCTGACCTGTGACTTCGCTTGTAAGGCCCGGCCGTACAGGGAGAGTGCAGAGGTCCTCGGCACGCTGACGGGCAGCCGCCGCCGCAGTGAGGTGGCGCTGTCAATCGAAAGGGATCGCAACGTGGAGAGAAGACTCGCGAAGGCCGCCGGGGCCGGGATCATCGCCCTGCCCCTGGTGTTGGGGCTGAGCGGGCCGGCGCACGCCGAGACCAACCCCTCGTGCTCGAGCGTGACCCAGATCGGCACGACCGCCTATGTCACCACGGGCGGCCAGACGTTCGCCTCGGTCAAGCAGTTCAAGGGCTGCAACAAGAACTGGGCCTACCTGTACGTCTGGGAGGGCTACCGCAGCAGCCACAGCTCGTGGCACGCCTGCACCACGATCGCGACGACGACGGCGGCCGGCGCCGGCAACCACGTCCAGGATGTGCGCTGCAACAGCGGCAAGTTCACCGAGCTGTGGTCGTCGGGTGCCGCCACCCTGTCGGACTGCACCGTGGCCGTCGGCTGGATCGGCTACGGGCCGCTCCCCGAGACCGGTGAGCCCCTCGGCCGGACGAGCGTCCGTTGCTGAGCCGCACGATCCCCGCCCTGAAAAAGCCTGCCGTGAGGATGCCTGCCATGAGGATGTCTGCTCGTCGCGCCGTCACCGGGGCCGCCGCGGTGCTCGCCCTGGCCATGACTCCCGCGCTGATCAGCGCGCCCGCCTCCGCCGCTTCGGCGAGCTGCGGATCCGGGTACGCGTTCCTGGACTCCTATCCGATCAAGGGACTGAACACCAGCCGCACCGGAGGCTACGTCTCGCTGTACTACAACAGCTCGACGGGCAAGAACTGCGCCATCGCCAAGCCGATCGCCTCCTGGTCGGGGCTGGTCAACCATCTCGACGTACAGCTGTCGACGTACTCCTACCCCGGGTTCGTCGACGACGGCCTCGACGCGAACTACCACCAATGGGCGGGCCCGATCTACATCCCGGCCCGGGGTGAGTGCGTCGACGTGGGCGGTTACTTCGACTACGGCGGCGAGCGCTTCGCCGGTCACGGCTACCAGGTCCACTGCGGCTGACATGCGTCCGGCCCGTCTTCCCGAGAAGGCGGGCCGGCTCCGTTCCCGGCCGGTCACCCTGCGGCGTGCCCTCCCGGGGCCGGCTGACCTCCCCCGGCGTCGGGCGCCGGCGCCGCGTAACCCGCGACGGACGGCCAGCGAACGGTGAGCACCACCGACTCCTCTTCCGCGTGCCACGAGTGATCGACGCCATGACCCCAGACGATGTAGTCGCCCTGCTCGGCGAGCACCACGCTGCGTCCCGGCAACTCCACCCGGAACCGGCCGCTGATCAGTATCAGCAGCGCCGTACGGTGCTCGCCGGTCACCCACTGAGCGCGCTCGTCCCCACGCGGGTGCACGCCCCACTTGATCTCGACGTCCTCGCTGTGCCGCACATCGCCAAGCGGCTTGAAGTGCCCCAGCAGCCAGCCGCGATCACCCGCCGCGTCCACGTCCGCGCGGCCCACGTACACGTTCGTCAACGCCGCGTCATCCGCCACCACGTTCTCCGCCACGAGCGGCGACGCTAGCACGACGTCCGTACGGCCCGGCGTGGCCGTTCACTGCGCCCTGGAAACCAGCCTGGCCGCCGTGCGCAACCATTCGATCGGTACGGCGGCCGCTGCGGGATCGTCTCCCGTCTCGGCCACCAGTGAGCGCACTCCGGCGAGATGGATCATGGTCGTGTCGCCGGCCCTGACTCTGATCACGCGGGAGAAACCGCTGTCAGAAGAGACGATCGAGCCGTCGAGGGCAAAGTCGCGGACCCCGAACACCGACGCCCGGCTTGCGGAGAGGCGGGCGATCAGCCACCATCGTCGCCATGACTGATGGAAAGGGCGTTCTCCGCCCAGGCCGTTGAGGCCCACCGAGCCGGCCCACGAGCCGGTGAACGATGTCATCATCTCCGCGGCCGAGTTGCTGGCCCGCGTCGATCCATTGCCCTATCCGCTCCGCATGCGCGAGCTGGCTCTGCATGCCCGGCGCCTGGCAGGTACCTCCTACCTGCGCGTTCTCCTCGATGACCTGTGCGCCGAGGGCGAATATGGGACGCGAACCGCACTGCACATGGCCATGGCGGGAAGAGAGATCGGCTTCATCGAAGACGTGCTGGCCGGGCCCGACATGGATCTGCGCCGCGCGGCCCTGCGGGGCGTGCGGACTCTTCCCGTCCCGGACGAAGCAGCCGCCGCGGCTCTTGATGACGCCCCGCTCGATCTGCGCCTGGCGCTTTACCGGACGCTCCTGCATGGGCGACGTGAGGCACTGGCGGAGGCCCTGCTACCCGACGTCCACGCCCGATGGGGAGACCATGAGGCCGCCGTGCTGCTTCCGGCCTGCGGCGCTCGCACCGTCACACGATGGCTGCCCGGTCTGGCACACGCGGTGACCTCCTGGACCGCCCTCGGCAAGCGGCACCCCGGCGCCGTACTGGAGGTCGCCCACCAGGAACTGTCCACTGGAACCCCCGCGTGGGAATGGTGGCGCCGATGCGGTGCCGGAGTCGAACTCGCTGCGCTCGCCGAGCCGTCGCGGATGTTGGCCCTCCTCGAAGAGCACGAGTTGCGGCACCAGGCTGCCCGCCTGTCGCCGCCTGTTCTCAACGCACTGTTCAGAACGGACTCGGCACGTATCGCAAGAATGATCTCTCACGACACCTCGTGGGGGTGGACCGGTGCCGCGCTGTGGCTGGTCCGCCGCATGCGCGCGCGCCCCGAGTCGGAGATCCTCACGCTCGCACCCGACTCGTACAGGCTTGACGCCTTCCTGCGGTCGCTGCCTCCTGGCCGGCGCGGGCCCGTCTTCGACGCGATCGTGCGGCGGAGAGGCGGCTCCACCGGCCTGTGGGCCATGCACCTGCTAGGTGTGCTCCCTCCCGAACGCGCCGCCCTCGAGGCCCGCCGGATGCTCCAGTGGCATGCCTCCGTGTGGCACTCGGCCCGGTCACGCCTGGACGATCCCGAGCTTCCGCTGAAGCTGACGTCGTACCTTCCCTACGAGGAGGCGTCGGAGGCTCTGAGAAGGGCGGCGTTCACCGGTGATCCACGGCGGCGGGGGCTCGCCAGGACGCTGCTCCTGGAGTGCGCCGCACGCACCGGGGACCGCGCGTTGTTCGCCGCTCTCCTCGCCGACCTGGCCCGGCGGACCGCCAACGAGCAGGATCCCCTCCGCCACGCCCTGCTGATTGCCCTGTACGGCATCGCGCCACGTCTACTGGACGACACCTGCGCGGAGCCGCTGGAGACGCTGGCGACCCACGCGGCCGCGGCGCGGGATTCCTCAGCCGCCACCCAGGCCGCGCTCCGGCGGCTGGCAGGCCGGGTCCTGCGTCACCACGATCCTGGGACGTCCCCCGCGTTGGCCGCGTGGGCTCTGGGCGTATACGAGAAGCTGGTGGTCCGGCATGGTGCGGCCGGACTGGGCTCACCTGATCCAGAGCCGAGAACCCCGCCCACCAGACCGGGCCGCGGCCGTAGACGGCAGGTGCGCCCGCAGAAGGAGCGACACCGGCTGGACCTGGTATTGCGGCGCGGCCAGGAGCACGACCTGTTCGCGGTGTTGCGCCCGTGTCTTCGCTCCGCCCGTGACCGCGGGGAGTTCGGCGTCGCCGTCGCGCTCGCCCGCGTGCTCGGTAGGCGCTCGTGGGCGCTGGGCGAGCTCCAGGACGATCTGCGTGCGGCGGTGCGCGGCGCTCCTGAACCGATTGCCCGTGAGGCCGCGGAGTTGTGGCTGGCCTTCCCTGCCGGCAGGGAAGAACGTGTCCTCGATCTTCTCCGCGAGGAGCCTTCCGCTGTGGTGCTGCCGACCGTGTGGCGCATGGTCGCCGAGCGTCGCACCGACCTGATTCACTCGCTGGACATGGTGCTGGAGAGCCGCTTCGCGACGTCCCCGTGGGTGCCGCCCGTCCGCACAGGCATGGCCGGCCGGTGGACGCCCGCCCAGCGTGGTCTCCTGCGGACGTGGCTCACCTCCATCGCCGACGACGACCGGACCCCTGCCGCAGCCCGCGTGACCGCCATCCAGGCGATGGGCCGGATCGGCGGCAGCCTGGACCGGCTCGTGGCATTGGCGGACCACGAGGACACCGTGCCGGCCGAAGCCGCCCTGGAGTCCATGGCCGGCGCCGACGACCCCTCGCGCGCACTGTCCGTGCTGCTGGGCCACGCCCGTGAACGCTCGTCCCCGGTAATCGTGGCCTCCCTGGCACGTTGTTGCCGCATGGTTCCGCCGTCGCTGCTCGGCCCCGCCCTCGAACGGGCGCTCACCGATTCCGGCGGGAAAGTTTCCCTGCGCAAACAGGTCGTCCGGCAACTGGAACGCAACCGGCCGCCGGGAGCCTTGGATCTGCTGTTGCGCACGTGGGAGGATCCCGGCCTGCACCGCGATGTGCGCGTGGCCGTTGCGGGGGCGCTGCGCCGGATGCCCGAGGATCCACGAGCTCTGGACGCGCTCGGGGCGGCGGCCGACCGGTACGCCGGCGAACTGATGCTCCGCACGCTCTTCCAGGCTCGTCCCGTGGAGTTCGCCCCGGCAGCCCGGGTGGCGTACGCCGATCTGATCCGCCGGCTCCTCGCGGCGGCCGACTCTCCCGGGGTGCGCTTCCGCGGCGCCAAGGCGTTCGCCGCGTGGGCCACGTGGTATCAGGGCGGGTACCAGGAGATCGTCACGGCTACGGGCGATCCGGAGGCCGCCGACGGTGAGACGGCGACGTTGGTGTTCCTCGCCCTGCTCCGCACCGGGACGATCCGATCCGAAACGCTAGACGTCCTGTCGCGCTTGGCGGCCGCCGTCCCCCTCGAAGGCCGGACCACCTCCATGGCCACGCCGGCCAGGGACCGCGTGACAAAGATCGCTCAGCATCTGGCGGGCATGCACTCCGGGGAATCCGCCATCGAGCCGTGGCAGCGCGGGCTCAGCCACGACGCCGTGGACGTTCTCGCCGCGGAGCCGCTTCTGCTGCCCGAGGCGGTCCTGATCGTCAAAACGGCACTTCCCGCACCCGTCGGCACCCACGCGGCCGTCGACCCCTCGGCCCTCGCCGACGGCCTGTGCGATCTGGCGGAGATGCTTCGCGACCGGCCGGTCCTCGCGGCGGCCACGGCGAAAGAACTGTCCTCCCAACGCAGGTACGAGAAACCGGTCGAGCCCAGAACGCTCCTTTCCAGCGTCCGGCGACTGGTCGACCAGGGCCACCTGGCCGCGAATCTGCTCGCCGTCGCGCTCACCAGGGTCGGTGGCGCCCATACCGATTGGGCGGCCGAATGGCGGGAGCTCCTCGGCGAGTTGCGCGCCTCCCCCGACATTGAAATTCGCCAGGAAGCCTGGGACGTCGCCGTGCCGGAGACAGCCATCGGGTGAGCCGGTATGTGACATGAGATCGCCGCGATCGAGTGCCACAATGAGCGGAAATGTCAGCAGATTCCCTGACGCGCGCGACCGCCTCGCTGTACGGCCTGGCTCTGGGTGACGCGCTCGGATCCCAGTTCTTCGTTCCCGCCAACCGCCCCCACCTCACCGATCACACTCCGCCGCCAGGACCGTGGCAGTGGACCGACGACACCGAGATGGCCTGCTCGGTCTACCGCGTCCTGGCCGACCACGGCACGGTCGACCAGGACGCGCTCGCGGCCGGCTTCGCCGCACATCACGACTTCGACCGCGGGTACGGCCCGGCCACCGGTCGGATGCTGCGTCTCGTCCGTGAAGGCGGCGACTGGCGCGCGCTGTCCACCGGGCTGTTCGACGGCAGGGGTTCCTGGGGCAACGGCGCCGCCATGCGCGTCGCACCGCTCGGCGCCTGGTTCGCCGGCGACCTCGCCGACGCCGTACGGCAGGCGGAACTGTCCGCCACCGTCACCCATGCCCACCCGGAAGCGGTCGCCGCGGCCGTGGCGGTGGCCGTCGCCGCCGCGGTCGCGGCCACCCGGGCCGACCTGTCCCCCGGCCGCTTCCTGGACCGGATTCTCGACCACACGCCGCCGAGCATGGTCCGCGACGGCATCGCCGAGGCACGGGCGCTGCTGACCATCCGCGACCCCCTTCTCGCCGCCCACACGCTGGGCAACGGGCGCAACGTGTCCGCCCACGACACCGTCCCCTTCACCCTGTGGGCGGCGGCCTGGCACCTCGACGACTACGAGGAGGCCTTCTGGGCCACGGCCTCGGCGGGCGGCGACGTCGACACCACGTGCGCGATCGTCGGCGGAGTCCTCGGTGCTCGAGTCGGTCTCGACCGCCTACCGGCCTCGTGGTCACGGGAGGTCGAACCCCTGCCCGGCTGGACGCGCGCGCCACGACATGCACGGCCGGTCATGCGAGAGCGCCACCCGTGAGCCGGTCGTGAGGGAGCTTTACCGACGCAGTTCCGGCGGCTCGTTGTCGAGGCCGATGTCGGTCTCCACGTCGTAACCGACCGGCGTCTGGTGTGCGGTCGGATGCCCGATGTCGGTTTCGAGGTCGAAGCCCGCCTGCTCCGCCGCCTCGGCGAGCGCCTCCTCCTCGTGGCGGCGCACGGCGCGGTCGTGATGCTCGCCGATCAACTCGGACAGGCCGTGGAGAGGGCCGTGGTGGTGCTCTTGCTGCGCCTCGGGGTCACTCATGACCGCCATCGTGAAGAGCCTGGAGTCCCAGGACAACCAACGTGAAATGAAGTTCCAGGATCGGAGCGATGTCCGCGGCGGCCGCTCACAACGCGGAGTCGCCCCATGCGGTGACGGTCACCTCGTCGCCCACGGACAGCTTGCCCGGCCGCAGCACCGAGAACTTGGCCCCGAAGGCGACGCCCGATGACGCACGACGGTAGTCGGCTAGCGTGCGGAGGGGCTCCGGGCCCGCCCTGCCGCCCGACTCCTGATCGACGAGGGTGACGGCGCAGCGGATGGCGAGCTTGGCGTAGGCGAGTTCGGCGTCACCGGCCTCGAACCGGCGCATCCGGTCCTCGGTGTGCGCCTCGTCCCAGCCGTCGACCACGATGTTCGGCCGGAAGCGGCTCATCGGCACCGGCTCGGCGCCCCGCGCCTCGATCCGGGTGTTCAACGCGGCCAGCGAGCTCACCGTCGCGACCAGCACGGCGCCGCTGTCGGCGTATCCACAGGTGCCCGGTGTGAGCCCGTCGGTGACGCGATCATGCTCGGGCGGCACCCGGACGAGCCGGCTCGGCCGGCCGAGCATCTCGGACAGCCATTCCGCCGCCGCGTCCCCCTGGTCGACTCCCGTGTATCGCACGCCGAAGAGCTCCACGTCACGCCGGGTGGAGGTCAGATCCACCTCCACACGCACGGTGTCCATGCCGTCCGCGCGGAGGGTGAGCCACTCCCCGGCGGCCTCGATCTCCGGGCGGACGAGCGCGAGCCGCGGGTCCCGCCGCTGGCTGCGGAACACGCCGCCCTCGTCGATCACCATGAACGCGCGGTCGTGCGCGAGACCCGCCTGCGTCATGTCCGCGTCCGGGGAGGACGTTCCGCGGCAGCCCTTGATCGGGTAACAGGTCAGCCCGATCACTGTGGCCATCGTCTCCTCCTGACACCGCTCGCCGTACGCGTTCCCGAGCCCGCGCAGGTCATTAGCCGGACGCTATGTCGCGAACGGTGAAAATAGCTGCGAAATCAGCGCTTTCTAACACGTAATCGTCAGGTTCAATCAGGACACCCCACGCGTGAACTCTGGGCCGATCTTCCCAGCCGGTCCGGGTTAACCTGATCAAGCAAGCTGCACCCTGGAGATCCTTTACGTTTCCACCTCTGAGGAATCACATGGAACTCGGCATCGCGCTTCCGACATCCGGGCGGCTCGCCACGCCCGCCAACATCGCCCGCGTCGCGCAGGAGGCGGAGCGGATCGGTTACGACTCACTGTGGACCTACGAACGACTCCTGCGCCCGTACGCGGAACTGCCGCAGCCCGACGGCTCGATGGCACGGATCCCTGAGACCTACCGGCTGACGTTCGAGCCTCTGGAGACGCTCAGCTACGTGGCCGCCCTGACCAATCGGATCAAACTGGGGACCAGCGTGGTCGACGCCCTGCTGCACCCGCCGGTGGTGCTGGCCCGCCGGTTCGCGACCCTGGACCAGTTCAGCGGCGGACGTGTGATCGCCGGTCTGGGACAGGGATGGATGCCGCAGGAGTTCGAGACGGCCAACGTGCCGATGCGGCGCAAGGGCGCGGGCATGGACGAGGTCGTCGCGGCGATGCGCGCGTGCTGGGGTCCCGACCCAGTGGAGTTCGAAGGGCGTTTCTACCGGATCGCGGCGTCGGAGGTGAACCCCAAGCCGGTCCAGGAGCGCCTCCCCGTCCTGCTGGGAGCGATGACGCCCGCCGGCGTTCGGCGGGCCGGGCGGATCGCGGACGGGCTGAATCCGATCGCCGTGTCGCCTGAGGTCGTGAAGGGTCTCGTTGCCGCCTTCCACGACGCCGCGCGCGACGCGGGACGCGACCCCTCGGCGCTGACCGTGGTCGCCCGCGCCAACGTGCCGTTGGTCAGGGAACCGCTCGGTGAGGGACGGCCGTTCCTCGGCGGCTCTCCGCGGCAGATCGCCGAGGACATCACCCGCCTCGACGGCGCCGGCGTGGACCATCTGATCATCGCCAACGTCGCGGCGCCCGGCGACGTGGAGGAAGCGGTCGGCCTGATCGAGGAGCTCAAGGCCGCCACCGGCGAGGCCGCATAGCCGAACGGCCTGGCCGTCACCCGGAGGAGCGACGGCCAGGCCGGGTCTGCTCAAGCCAGGCCAGACCAGGCCAGGCGGCAGGCGACGCGTCACCGCAGCAGCGGAATGACCTCGGCGAACACCCTCATGTGAGGCTCCAGGACACTGACATAACTGATGCCGAACTCCTCGCGGTAACGCAGCAGGGTGTCGGCGATCTGGCGCGGCGAGCCCACCAGGACGCCCGGCAGCTCAGCCAGTTGCTCAGGCGGCATTCCCGTGGCCGCCGTGATCACCGAAAGATCGATGTCGGCGAGCCGGTTGCCGGCGCCGGCCACGAACAGGTTCAGCTCGATGTCGCCGATCCGCTCGCCGGCCGCCTCGCGGACGCGTTCGACACGGGCGCTCAGAGCCTGCTCCGGGGTGCCCTCACCGAAGCCGGCCGTGATCGGGAAACTGATGATGTCGGCACTGCGGGCCGCCAGCGCGAGAATGCGGTCGCCCGCACCGGCCACCATGATCGGCGGCTGCGGCGAGTCGGCCTCGGCCGCCAGCAACTCACGCACCCCCGTGACGACCTCTTCGAGCTTGCGCAGACGCGACCCCGGCGTGCCGAACGGCAGGCCCGCCGCAGCGAACTCCTCCGGCACGTAGCCGGCGCCCAGACCGAGCTCGAGCCGGCCGTCCGTGAGCCGATATGTGTCGGCCACGTCCCGGGCGAGATAGGCCGGGCTCAACACGCCGGCGTTGAGCACGTACGTCCCCAGCCGAATGCCGGGCACGTCGGCCGCGGCCACCAGCGCCGGGAACGGCGCCACCGCGCCGAAGTGGTCGGGCACCTGCATGACGTCGTAGCCCAGATCTGCGACCTCCTGGACCCGCGCGCGCCAGGCCGATCGGGAAGAACCGACGTTAAGGAGACTGACCCCGAAACGGAATGATCGAGCGTTCATGACAACCTTCCGAAAAAAGACGAGAACCCACGCGATACGCATCCCGCCGAATGTCTCTGATCGGGAGTCGTCGGTGGGGCGGCCTTCGAGACGGCGCACCCAGCCATCCACGCTAGGGACATCCGCAGGCGGGGACCTATCGCAATCGTCCGGGATACATGAGGGATCGTCTGAACTTCTCAGCGCTCCGACCGGCTCTTATAAGGGTTGACGTATATAAGCGCCGAGAGTAGTTTCCGTCGTGCACGCGCTCGGCGTGCGAAGCAGGGCCGTGGGCCCGCACCGGAAGGGCGAGACTCCATGATCGATGTCACCCATCAGATCAACGCCGTGCGGCGGCAACTGGGCACCCGTGTGCTGGAGGCGGGTGAGGCGCGCGTCCTGACCATCAGCCAGGCCTACGACACGTCCGTCGACGACCTCTGGAACGCCTGCACCGATCCCGAGCGCATCGCCCGATGGTTCCTGCCGGTGTCGGGCGACCTGCGCGTCGGCGGCCGCTACCAACTCGAGGGCAACGCGGGCGGCCTGATCGAGCGCTGCGATCCGCCGAAGAGTTACGCCGCCACCTGGGAGTACGGCGACATGGTGAGCTGGATCGAAGTGCGACTCACAGCCGAGCCCGATGGCGGCACACGGTTCGAACTCGAGCACACCGCACACGTCGACGAGCACTGGACCGAGTTCGGCCCCGGCGCCGTCGGCATCGGCTGGGACATGGGCCTCATCGGCCTGACGCTCCACCTGTCGTCGAAGAAGGCCGTGGATCCGGCGGAGGCAGCGGCCTGGTTCGCGACCGAGGAGGGGAAGCGCTTCATCACTCTCAGCAGCGAGCGGTGGGGTGACGCGGACATCGCGACGGGCACGGACGAGGCCACGGCGCGGGCCGCCGCCGACCGGACGACGGCCGCCTACACCGGCGCTGCCTGAACGGTCACCACCGCTTCATGCGCGCGGTCACCACCGGCACCATTCGCGGACGTCCGGCGAGCGCGCGACCATGAGGCCGACGATCGCGAACGCGGCCATGAAGAACGTGATTCCCTCCGGCCGCACGAACATCGCCGCCACTCCCAGGACCGCACTCACGACCACAGCCACCGTGATCTGACTCAGCGTCCGCGTCTGGTCCTTCGTGCCACCCCTGAAGACCAGGTAGGCGAGCACCAGCATCGTGACGGTGGCGACGAGCGCGGCGGGGAAGTTCAGGAAGGGGACCCGGTAGCTGGAGTTGCCGTGGTCATAGCTGTCACGGTTGATCAGCTCGTCCAGATACATGTACGTGAACAGGGCGCTGAACAGCCCCCACACCGCCAGCACCAGGGACACACGCCACGCCACCGCTGGCCGTCGTCGTGCCGCACTGCCTGCCGCCGCGCCGTCCGACTCGGTCATGGCGCCCTCCCGGTACGACCAATATCAACACCGGTTGTACCAAAGCATCCGATCGCCGTCACCACCTGTTTTCCTCGTACGGCAGGCCGGCCCGGGAAATGACCCGGACCGGCCTGCCGCGACATGAGGGGATCGCGTCAGGTCACGGGTAGCTGACGATGGTGCTCGTGCCGTACGAACCGACGACGGGCGTGCCCGCGTCGTTGATCGTCCGCTCGATGCCGCCGCTGCCGTCCAGGAAGACCGTGATCATGTCGTTGAAGCGGACCTTCGACGTCTTCGGCGCCTCGATCCCGCGGTCCGCGCGGATGTCCACTCCCTGGTTGAAGTAGGAGTAGACGCCGAGGCCCCACGCGTCGTGGGACTTCACCCTGGGGCCGACCTTGTACGACGCGTAGCCCTTGCCGGTCGGGCTGGTCCATGCGGCCTGGCTCGGCGGGTCGTAGGGCAACTCGCTCTGATAGAAGATCGTCCGTCCGCGTTCGCCGTTCCAGATCGTCTGGTACTTCTGGTAGTGCTCGACGAACAGACCGTAAGCCGTCACGTCGTCGCCGTTGATCACGACGCCCGTGTCCGCGGTGTTCTGGGTCCAGCCGATTCCGTTGCCGTGGTCGCCGCGCCACGCCCAGATGTTGTCGATGATCGTGTCGTCGCTGTTCACCACGAGGCTCGTCTCGGCTTTGCCGACCCATGGGCCGCCGATCCGGAAGAACACGTCCTGGAGCGAGGTCGGGTTGGCGGAGTGGTCCCGATGGCTCAGCGGGCTGCCGACCTGCACGAGCGTGTCGGACTCCCGCTTGCCGGCGTCGACGAGGACGCCCGCGACCCGGACTCCGTCGACGTCGGCGATCTGCAACGCCGCCTTGCCGGTGTCCGGCGCCAGGCTCGGCATCCCCAGACCCAGGATGACCGTGTTCTTGCGCAGCACGTGGATGGGCTGGTCGAGGTGGTAGACGCCCGGAGTGAGCAGGAGGTTCTTGCCGAGCAGCAGCGCCAGGTTGATCTTCGCCGCGCTGTCGCCCGGTTTGGCGATGTAGAAGTCGTCGATCGACGCCGACGAGCCCTGTTGCTGCTGGCCGGCGTCCCAGGTCGTGCCGGAGGTGTCATGCCGCAGGGCCGGCAGGAACACCCGGTAGCGGCCCGCGTCGTCCACGTAGAGGTAGGGCTTCTCCCGCGTCACGGGGCTGGTCGCGAGCGTCGTGTACGGCGGGCTCGGGAAGCCCTGCGCGGGCGCGCCGGTGACCCCGGAGAACACCTGGTTCCACACGCCGTTGGTCCAGATGTCGCCGAGCACGCTGTCGCGGGTCAGCCACTGCTGCTGCGAGCCGTTGATCGTGATCCCGTCGACCTTGGAGTCGGCGATGTAGCCGCCGCTCGAGAACCCGCCGTTCCCCGGCTCCAGCCAGAGGATGCCCTTGATGTGGACCCGCCGCATCGGTGAGGCCTGCGACACCGCCCACTGGTTCGACCAGTCGGTCGGCGTCACCGACAGGTTCTCGGCGGAGCGCCAGAAGTTGGTGAGCGCGGAGATGCCTGCCGCGGAGCCCGGGTCGGGTTGTCCGACGACCCGCACCGCGCCGTGGACGTCCACGTCGTCGGGAGACCGGCCGAGCCCGGCCACCGTGGTGTAGTAACCGAGTCGCGCGTTGACGTCGTACTGCCCCGGCTTGAACAACACGGCGTAACGATTGGTGCCCATCTCGTTGTGCTCTTGCTGGGCGAAGATCTGGTCGAACTTCGCCTGGATCTCCGCGACGGGCGTCGACGGGTCGTACACGAAGACATTGGGCCCGAAGTCCGGCTGCCTGCTCGTGTGCGCGGCCGCGGTGCCCGTCATGGGCGCCAACCCGGCGGCGGTGAGCGCGACCGCCGAGGCCGTGACGCCGAGACGCCGGATGAAGGAGGTGCCTCTACGTGCGCGCGCCATTCTCCACGCACCCTGATCACGGACTGTTCTCATCGACCTGCCTATCGAGAACGGCGGCCCGACGCCGGTTCCCAGCGAGAGAGCGCTCCCTGGTCAGCGTGAACTCACGTCAGGCCTGATAAGAAGTGATGAGATATTTCTATCCGGTTAATCGCGTCCGCGCCATGGCCACTTTTCTCGTTCTCTCCGCTTCTCCGGGCGGACGACATGCGCCGGGAGTCTTCTCGGGAGAATGCGGCGGGTGTCATTCCGCAGGTCATGCGGGAACGGCGGGGTCGCTCCGGCTCCGTCCTGAGGCCCTGACCTCATGGAGGATCCGCCACCAGGAGCCGTCGACGTGAAACTTCCTCAGAACCTGCTCGTCAATTCCGGTTTTGCGATCCGTCGGGGATTCCTGTCAGTCATCGCATCGGCTCACTCATGAGAAATGGCACAATGCCGTTGACGTGGCGAATTCGCGATGCCGCCCCGGTCGCGCTTCCTTCTTCGCCCGCCGCCTCGAGGCAAGAGAGCGTTTCCCGATGTGGCCCTTCAGCGTTCGGACAGAGCCAATTCCAGACCGAAGCCGATGAGGACCGTTCCGGTGACCGCGTCCATCGAGCGCCGCACCGCCCGCCGGCTGAGCCGCAGGCGCCGCAACAGCGCTCCGATCTGGTGCGCACCCAGGATCAGGAGGGCGAACCAGGCCATCCCCTCGATGTCATGGACCAGAGCCAGCAGGAGTCCCGTCGCCAGGTGCGGGGCGCCCTCCGGAATGAACTGCGGCAACATCGCCGTATAGAAGACACCGATCTTGGGGTTGAGCAGGTTGGTGGTGAGGCCGCGCAGATAGGAGCCGGACAGCCGCACCGCCTGCGGATCCCGGCGCACGGCGAGGACCTGCTCTCCGCGCAGCGCGCGCAACATCCCGACGCCCATCCACAGCAGATAGATCGCACCCGCGATGCGCAGGGCCGTGTAGGCACCGTGAGAGACCGTCAGCAGGGCGGTGGCTCCGCAGGCCGCGGCGGCACCCCAGGCCAGAGCCCCGGTGCTGATGCCCAGTGCGGTGGCGAAGGCATGCGTTCGGCCACGGGTCGCGGCGCTGCGCAGCACCAATGCCGTGTCGAGACCCGGGACGATGGTCAGCAGACCCGCGACGACGGCGAAGGAGGCGATGGCCGAGGGGATGGTCATGACGCCATTGTGCCGTCGCGGCGCGACAGGACTCCTGGCCGGCCGGCGGGTCCGAGGCGATTCAGGAAGGCGGGACCGGCATCGTCTGCGGCCGGTCCCCTCATCCGCCCTGTATTCCATCACAGGTGTCGGCGATTGCCGTCAACGATCCCGGCAAGAGAGATAGAGAGCGCTCTCAGATGTTCTCGCCTGCTTGCGGGATGTCAGGTGAACGACGGAAACGGGGTGCCGAGGCGGATCGGCTTCGCCTCGGCACCCCGCCCGATCGCTAGGTCCCGAAGACCTGGAACTCCCAGAGCGAGTAGCCGTACGGCGTCGCCCGCTGGGTGCCGTTCACCCGCACATATCGGCCCGAGCCCGAGACTGCGAGGTTCTGCACACCGCCCGTCCCGGTGGTGGTCGAGTAGACGGTCGTCCAGGAGGTGCCGTTGTTCGACGTCTGGACCTGGAACGCCCTGCCGTAGGCGGCCTCCCAGTTCAGCACGACCCGGTTGATCGTCCGGGTCGAGCCGAGGTCCACCTGGATCCACTGCGGATCACTGAACCCGCTCGACCAGCGCGTGCCCGTGTTGCCGTCCGTGGCGTTCGGCGCGGTGACGCTCCCGTTCTCGATCGAGGAGGCCGTGGTCGGCCTGCCCTGAGCGAGATTGGATCCGCCGCCGCCCCCGCCCGGAGGCTTGTTGTAGACGGCGACGTAGTCGATGTTCATCTGCCCGCCGGACACGGTCGCGGCGTTGGGACCGCCACCGAAGGCCGCGGGGAAGCCACCGCCCATCGCGAGGTCATAGATGATGAAGAACGGGTGATCGACGGCGTTCGCCCAGGTCGTGGCGTCGACACGATTCGCCGAGAGGGAGAAGTAGTTGTTGCCGTCGAGGTACCACCTGATCTGCTCGGGCGACACTGAGCGGTCGATCTCCACCGCGTAGGTGTGGTAGCCGGTCTGGCATCCCGGACAGGGGCGTTCGCCGCTGCCGATGCCGGTCGACTCGTTGCAGACGCCGCCCGGGTTGGTCCCGCAGTGCAGGGTCCCGAACACCGAACTGCGGCCGTTGATGTCCTCAAGGATGTCGATCTCGCCGCTGGTCGGCCAGGGGGTGCCGGTGCGCAGCGGCGCGCCCAGCATCCAGAAGGCGGGCCAGTAGCCGGCGCCGTTGGCGGTGGTCACATTGGGCTGCTGAATCGACGACTCCATCCGCACGACGCCGCCAGGTGGCGCGCCGAATGTCGCCGCCTGCGTCTCGATGCGGCCGGACGTCCAGCCCGAGGTGGGGTTGCTCCCCGAATGCAGGGCCCTGAGGACGAGGTGCCCGGCGCCGTCGTGGAAGACGTTCGCCGTGCTGTTCGTCATCGTCTCGATCTCACCGGTGCCGAAACTGCTGCCTGGACCGGTGTCGTACTTCCAGGTTCCCGTGTTGACGCCCGTTCCCGCGGCGGAGCCGAAGTCGTCGCTCCAGGTGAGGCTGAACCCTGGGGGCGGCGCCGGAACGGCGGCGTTCGCGGCTCCGGGGACGGCCACGGCGGTGAGGAACGCGACGCCCACCGTGCCCACCCCCAGGAGGACGGCGGAGGCACCCGCCTTGAGACGAAGTCCCAGCCTCCGGCCGGGGCTTGCTCCCACGTCTACGCGCCCGCGCATGTCCGACATGGGCTCTCCCTTCGTCGAGGACCGATCGGCGATCCGGCGGCGGTGGGCCGAGCCGGGCTGGTGACGGCGCTCCGGCCCCGGAGCGGAGACGGAGGTGCGCACCGGCGTCGATTCGCCTGCGCGCGTCGCCGGTCGTCGATCGGTCGAACTCATCTAAGAGAGCGCTCTCCGCGCGAGAGTACCACTGGTTCGCTAAGAGCTGTCAATGGCTGAGTAAACCTGTCAGAACGCGCGGCGGTCGACCTTTGTGAGAGGAATCAAGCCGGGCGAGACGCGCCTCAGGCTTGCGGGGCCGACTCCCGGTGGAGCAGGTGTCGCAGGAGGTAATCGTGCGACTTCGCGATGTGCCTGCGTGTCAGTTCGGCGACCCCGGCGGCGTCACCGATTCCGACGGCCTCCAGGATCTCGTGGTGCTCGATGTCCAGGCGGCCGGTATCGCCGAACAGGTCGACGTGCAGGTACAGATAGCGATCGGTCAGCCGCCTGAGCTGGGTGGTGAGCTCGATCATGCGCACACGGTCGGCCCGCGTGTAGATCAGGGCGTGGAACCTCGCGTTGGCGGCGAGCCAGTCGATCGACGACGGGCGGGCCTCCATCTCGCCGAGGAGCGACGTCATCATGGCGATCTCGGCTCGCCCGACGTTCGGCACGGCGATCTTGGTCAGGAGGGGTTCGATCGCCTCGCGCAGTTCGTAGAGCTCCTGGAGTTCGCCGATCGACGTTCCCCTGACGACCGCGGTGAACGCGCCGAGGTCCACCAGGCCCTCGGCGGCCAGGGTCTGCAACGCGTCCCGTGCGGGGATCCGGCTGACGCCGTACTCGGCGGCGACGCGCGACTGGGAAAGGGGCTCTCCGGGCCTCAGCTCGCCGGTCAGCACACGCTGACGCAACGCACCGGTCACCCGCGCCGCGGCTGACTCCATCGGCACCTCCTCCTGACGTCGCCCTCCCCATCGATTCCATCGCAGAAATACGACAAACAGAACATAACATGACATATGGTAACCTGTATACAGTCATAACTTTTGGTATACGGGCGAAGAGGTGACATCCATGAGCGGCGACGCGCTGTTCGACGAGCCCGCCACGGGCCTGCGCATCGGCGGGCGTGTGGCCGAGGGGCACGCCGCTCCGATCGACGTGACGAATCCGGCGACCGGGGAGGTGTTCATCCAGGTCATGGGCGCGTCCGGCCAGGATGTCGATCGTGCCGTCCAGACGGCCGAAAGGGTGTTCCGTTCCGGCGTGTGGCGAGACAGGTCCATCCACGACAGGGCACGCGTGCTCAACCGTTTCGCCGACCACATCGAGGCCCGGATCGACGACCTGTTCCGCCTCGAGACCATGAGCAACGGGCGGCCGATCACCGAGACGAGGGCCCAGATCGCCCGTCTCCCCGACTGGTACCGCTACAACGCGGCGCTGCTGCTCGCCGACCGGGGAGCCGTGGTCCCGATGGGTGACGGCTACCACTCCTACACGAGCCGGTTCCCGCTCGGAGTGGTCGGGATCCTGTCGTCCTTCAACCACCCGCTGATGATCGCGTCCAAGAGCCTCGCCCCGGCGCTGGCGACGGGAAACTCGGTCGTCCTGAAGCCGTCGGAGCACACGCCCCTGACCGCGCTCATGCTCGCCGACATCGCCGACGAGGCCGGCATCCCCGCCGGAGTGCTCAATGTGATCCCCGGCCTGGGACCGGTCACGGGCGCCGCGCTGGCGGCCCACCCGCTGGTCGAGAAGGTGGTGTTCACGGGCGGCACGGTCCCCGGCCGGTCGATCGCCCTGGCCGCCGCGGGTCACTTCGCCAAGGCCACCCTCGAACTCGGCGGCAAGACCCCCGTGCTGGTGTTCGACGACGCGCCCAGTGATGCCGTCGCGCAGGGGGCCGCCTTCGCCGCCTTCGCCGGTTCGGGCCAGACCTGCGTCGCCGGCAGTCGGCTGCTCGTGCAGCGCGGCGCGTACGACTCGGTCGTCGAGGCCCTCGCCAAGGTCGCCGGCTCGATCCGCGTCGGCGACCCGGCAGACGAGCGCACACAACTCGGCCCGGTCATCTCCGCCATGGCCAGGGACCGGATCCTCGACTACGTCCGCATCGGGCTGGACGAGGGCGCGCGCCTGGTGACGGGAGGTCACCCCGTCGACGTTCCCGGGCTCCCCGGCGGCTTCTTCGTCGAGCCGACCGTGCTCGCCGACGTCCGCAACGACATGCGCGTCGCGCAGGAGGAGATCTTCGGTCCCGTTGTGGTCGCCATCCCCTTCGAGGACGAGGACGAGGCCGTCTCCCTGGCCAACGACTCGCCGTTCGGCCTGGGCTCGGCGGTCTGGACCCGCGACGTCGCCCGAGCTCATCGGGTGTCGGAACGGCTCGAGGCCGGAATGGTATGGGTGAACGATCACCACCGCCTGGACCCGTCCGCACCGTGGGGCGGAGTGAAGGCGAGCGGCGTCGGCCGGGAAGGCGGCCGGGAGTCGTTCGACGACTTCACGAACATCCGTGTCATCACGGTGCGGACGGCCCCCGACGACGTGGGCTGGTTCAACGGCGTGACCACCGGCAGGCTCAACTGACGGCGGTCGTCATGGCCGCAGGTGACCACGGAAGTCGTAGGAGGCCAGGCGGAAGCGCTTGTCCTGACGCTCCCAGGTGGTGACCGAGCCGTTGCCCGCCAGACCGCCCGCGGTGATCGCCAGGATCTCATCGTCGGACAGGCCTTCGAGGATCTGGCGCAGGAGCAGCACGACCGCGTCGTGCGCCACGATCAGGACCCGCTGATGCGCCGCGTCACCGCGGATGTCCTGCCAGGCCGAGCGTAGCCGCGCCGCCACGTCCATGAACGACTCGCCGTCCGGCGGCCGGTAGCCCAGCATGCCCTCGCGCCCCTCGCGGGCCGCCTCCCCGGGGAAGCGCTCCTCGACCACGGCGGGGGGCAGATGGTGAAGCAGCCCGCGATGGCGGTCACGAAGCCGGTCGTCCACCCGCTCGCACGGTGCTTCGCGTCCCGCCGCCACGAGTTCGCGCCGGGCCAGCGACCAGGTCTGCTCTGCCCGCAGATACGGCGAGCACCACACCATGTCAGGGGGCTGATCCAGGGCCGACAGCCAGCGCCCCACCGCGGCGGCCTGCCTTCGTCCGCGATCGGTCAGTGAGATCTTCATGTCGTCGGAGGGGACGATCGCCGTGCTCCCGGCCAGGGCCTCGGCCCAGGCGACGTTCGACGTGCTCTCGCCGTGCCGCAGTGCACGGAGGACGACGGGACCCGACGCGGCCGCGTGATCGCACAGCGGGGTGGAGACACTCATGCCCTCGACGCTATGTGCGGCCCGCCCGAACATCCAGCTCATCAGGGTCATATCGCTACGGAGCGAGGAGCGTCGTCAACCGCGCGTCAACATTCCCGGCGTCCGCGTAGGGATCGTGTCTTGATCACGAATTCGCCGACATCCAGGATCTAGCGTCCTTTTTGTAACTATTGGGGCGATCCTGGAGGGAATCCATGACGGCTGATGGGGCCGGATCCCCGGCCAGGCGCATGAGAGTCCTTGACGACATCGACCTGCGGCTGCTGCGCGCGTTGTCGATGGACGGCCGGGCCCGGGTCCGGGAGCTCGCCCGCGATCTGGCGCTCGCGGACAGCGCGGTATCGGTGCGGCTGCGCCGCCTGCGTGAACGAGGCGTCCTCATGGGCGTCCACGCCGACGTCGACCCCGCGGTGCTCGGCCTCACCACCCAGGCCCTCGTCGGCGTACGGCTGGCGCCCGACACCACGCCGCACGTCTACGAAGGACGACTGCGCAGGATGCGCTCGGTGATGGGCGCGGTCACCCTCGTCGGCGACTTCGATCTCGAGGTCCACCTCGTCTGCCGCGACATGCCCGATCTCGAGCGTGCCGTCGCCGAACTGCGCGACGCCGGCGCGGACACCACCCACACCCAACTCATCGCAAGAACCGTCGTGGGCCTGGGGCAGGCCCTGCTCTCCGAGGAGGAGCCAGCATGACTGTCATGACCGAGACCGTGCATGGTCCGTGGTCGGCCACCACCCGCTTCCGGCACGACGGGATCGCCACCATCGGCAACGTGCCGCTCATGGAGATCGTCCACCGGTTCGGCACGCCGCTCTACGTCATCGACGAGACCGACGTCCGCCTGCGGGCCCGCGCCTACCGGGCCGCGCTGCCCAAGGCGGAGATCGCCTACGCCGCCAAGGCGTTCCTGTGCCGCGCGATGGCGAGCTGGCTGAGCACCGAGGGCCTGAGCCTCGACGTCTGCTCAGCCGGTGAACTGGCCGTCGCGCGTTCCGTCGGCTTCCCCGCCGCGAAGATCATCTTTCATGGCAACGCCAAGACCCCGCACGAGCTCCACCTGGCCGTGGAGCAGCGCGTCGGGCGGATCGTCGTGGACAGCGTGGACGAGATCCACCGGCTGGCCGCGCTGGTACCCGCGGGGCAGCGCCAGAAGGTACTCATCAGGGTCATCCCGGACATCGAGGCCGGCGAGAGCGCCGCGGTCCGCACCGGAGGGGAGAACCAGAAGTTCGGCCTGTCCGTCGCGACCGGAGGCGCGGGCGACGCCGTGAGCCGCGTGCTCAGGCAGCCGCGTCTGGAACTCGTCGGCCTGCACTGCCACCTCGGATCCCAGATCACAGCGATCGAGCCGTTCGAGCGGGCCGCCCGCGCCATGGTCGAGCACCTCGCCGGCGTCTGGAAGACCCACGGCGTGGCCCTGCCCCAACTCGATCTCGGCGGCGGCCACGGCATCGCCTATCGGCCGGGGGACTCCAGGCTGAACCTCGAGGCGTTCGCCGACCGGGTGACCCATGCGGTCGAGGAACGCGCCGCCGGACTCGGGCTGCCCGTTCCCCGCCTGATCGTGGAGCCGGGCCGTGCGATCGCGGGAACGGCCGGCGTCACCCTCTACCGGGTGATCTCCGTCAAGAAGGGCCTCGGGCACACCTACGTGGCGGTCGACGGGGGCATGAGCGACAACCCTCGCCCCGCCCTGTACGGCTCTCGCTACCAGGTCAGGCTCATCGGCCGTACGACCCACGAGGGTGATCGCGAGGTGACCGTGGTCGGGCACCACTGCGAGGCGGGCGACGTGATCGCGGAGGACGTGCCGTTGCCGGCCGACATCCACCCGGGCGACGTCGTCGCCGTGGCCGCCACCGGCGCCTACCACCACTCCATGGCGTCCACCTACAACCTGACCTGCCGGCCGCCCGTGGTGGCCGTCGGCCAGGGGAAGGCCAGGCTGGTGGTCCGCCGCGAAAGCATGGAGGACCTCACGCGCAGGGACGTCGGTCTCTGACCGTCAGTGGTTCACCGCCCTCGCCGTACCGGCCGGTTCGGCGAGGGCGGCGGCATCGGCGAGCATCGGGTCGTCGGGGGCGATCTCGATGATCGTCACAGCGGCGTACTGGCGGGCGATTCTGATCCGACCCCACAGCGTCCCGATGGCGACGGCCGCGACGAGGACGGCGAGACGCAGCAGATCGGGCCAGCCGGTGAAGCGGAGCTCACCCTCGTGGTTCACCAGGAATCCGGTGGCGACCAGCCAGCCCATGACCGCGGTGGCCAGGGCCGCGAGAGGATCGGCCGTCCGAGCCGCGAAGACGCACAGGACGGCGGCGAGGACGGCGATCCGGCCCACGATCTCCCCCGGAGGGAAGACCGCGGTCGCCGTCAGGCAGCCCCCCACGACCACGGCGAATCCCGCCGCGATCAGCAGTTCGGTGTGCCGGGGACCGGCCGGACGTCCCATCCTCATGTGTCCAGCCAAGTACAGACAAGCAGGCAGATCGCCGGTCTTGACGAGGTTCCTACGTGTCTAGGCCGGATATTGATGAAATCTCTATTGCCCCGATTCGATCGTGACCTTCCCGGGATATCGGCGCGGGACCAACGCGACTAGCCGACGTGGACGTGCGGCCGTCGCTCGACGTCGGGCTCGGCCTGGCGCAACACCTCACGGGTCAGGGGCGGCACGTCCCCGCCGCCGAAGAGGAGGTAGCGGAGCATGGCGGCGATCGGGTTGCCCTCGGTCCAGTGGAAGTAGATGTGCGGCACCTGCCCCGTGCGGTCCCTGAGATACAGGAGAAGCGCCGCCAGCGCGTTCGGCACGGTCGAGCTCTCGATGCGCAGGATGCGGTGGCCGTACAACTCCTCGCCGCTGACTCGGAGTTCGGTCTCGAACTCGGAGGCGTCCGGAACCGTCACCTCGACGAACATGATGGGCTCCGAGCTCGGCAGCCGGTGGTTCAGCCACTGCTCGCGGCGCTTGTCGGTGTACTCACTCTGGTTGCGCTGGTGCGGCTCGTTCGCGATCAGGTGGATCTCTCCGCATGCTTCGACGACGAGCTTCTCGGCGAGCGGATCGAGATGCACCTCGGTCACCCGCAACTCGGTGGAGCGGGTGGCACGCGAAACGATCGACGTCACGATGATCGCGACGATGAAGAAGAACGCGATCTTCACGCCGTCTGGGCGTTCGATCACGTTGGCCACCAGCGTGTAGGCGAGGACGACGCCGATCACTCCGAACGCGGCCACCAGTTTCGTCTGCCCGGCGCGGGCGGCGGCGACCGCCACCGCGACGGCCGCGGAGAGGATCAGCACGAGCACGCCCGTGGCGTACGCGCCGCCCTGGGCGTCGACGTCGGCGTGGAAGATGATCGTGATGGCGAAGGCGATCGCGGTGAACACCAGCACCAGCGGCCGGACGGCGCGCGTCCAGTCGGGGGCCATGCCATACCGGGGCAGGTAGCGCGGGACGAGGTTGATCAGTCCCGCCATCGCCGACGCCCCGGCGAACCACAGGATCGCGATCGTGCTGACGTCATAGAGCGTCCCGAAATAGTTGCCCAGGTAGTCGTGGGCGAGATAGGCGAGGGCCCGGCCCGCGGCCTTCCCTCCTTCCTGGAACTCCTTCTCCGGGATCAGTACGCTCGTCGCGAAGCTGCTGAAGATCAGGAAGACGCTCATGATCAGGGCGGCGACGGTCAGCATGCGCTTGGTGCCGGCGATCCGGCCCTTCAGATCACCCTTGACCAGCGGCATCACAGCCGCACCCGTCTCGAAGCCGGACATGCCGAGCGCGAGTTTCGGCATCACCAGCAACGAGACGGCGACCATCGCGAGCGGGCTGCTGTGGTCGCTGGTCAGGACCTTTTTCCAGCTCACGACCAGGTCGGGCTGCTCAACGACGTGCACGAGGGCCGTGGCCACGACCACCGCGTTGAGCACCAGATAGACGCCGACCAGCACCACCGCGATGCCGATGGCCTCCTTGAAGCCCTTCAGGAACACCGCGCTCAGCAAGGTCAGCAGGCCCAGCGTGACGAGGACCTGATGGCCGTCGAACAGGTGGGGGACGAACGGATTCTCCAGGATGTGCGCCGTGGCGTCGGCGGCCGACAAGGTCATCGTGATCACGAAGTCCGTGGCCGCGAACCCCAGCAGGACCAGCACGAACAACTTGCCCCACCACTGCGGGGCCAGTCGCTCGAGCATCGCGATCGAACCCTGGCCGTACGGGCTCTCCGCCGCCACCCGCCGATAGACCGGCAACGCCCCGAACAAGGTCAGCAACACGAGGAAGAGCGTGGCGATCGGCGACAACGCACCCGCCGCCAGTGCGGCGATGCCCGGCTGATAGCCCAGCGTCGAGAAGTAGTCCACACCGGTCAGGCACATCACCTGCCACCACCGATGTTGCTCTCCCGGCGCGTCGGGACCATGTGGCCCCACGGCCTTCAGGTCCTCCTGGTGTAGCCCGTCGAGCAGCCACGTCCGCAGATCCCCCGCCACCGGGGGCCGCACTAACCCGGCCACTCGGTCACCTCCCCGTCAAATTCGCATAAAGCCGAATGCACACTACTAAGGCAGATGGGGGTTGCTATCACACCAAGGCGTCAAGAAAACGTATATATCCCCAGCCCCCTCCGGCGTGATCATGCACAGGTTCGTAAAAACCACCCCCGACCAGCCCCTCCCCTGAGCGTGATCATGCACAGGTTCGGCAACGCATCCCTCCACCTGCGGAAACACTCCGCGTGATCATGCACACCTTCTGGAAAACCGGGCTTGAGCTGGCCATATGCATTTCGTGATCATGCACAAGTTCGCGCGCACAAGTCCCTACCTGAGCGTTCGTGTTTCGTGATCATGCGCGGACAGCCCGCCGTCGCGAGTGGCGACGTGCATGATCACGAAATGCATCGCAGCAGGTCGGTGCGTCATTCACAGAAAGTGCGCATGATCACGCGCGGCATCTCCACAGCTCAGAAGGCGTATTCGCGAAGGTGTGCATGATCACGCTCGAGAGCTGGGTCCCGAGCCCCAGGAGTCGGGGCCGGGACTCGGCGCCGGGACATGGGCCGGGACATGGGGCCGGGACATGGGGCCGGGACATGGGGGCGGGACATGGGGGCGTGGGGCGCCTTAGGCGATCTTGTCCCGGACGTGGAGGGTGGCCAGGTCGGCGGCGGCCCTCCCGGACATCCAGCCCTCTCGATCGTTGACCGACATGACACCGCTCCGCGCCAGCCGGGGGAACAGCGTGGTGACGGCCTTGTCCACCGCCTGCTCCCGGGCGGCCAGCACCGGCAGAAGATCACTTCCTGCCTCGGCCACGGCCTGCCGTACCGCCTCGCCCGAGGCCGCCCGGAGCCGTTCGCCGATGCGCTGGGCATATGCCGCGAGGAACGACTGACGGAACGATCGGGTGCGTGACCTCCCGGCCAGGTCACGGCGGGCACCGGCCTGAACCATCGCCGAGGTCGCCTGCACCAGCAGCGACGTGAACAACAACTCCACCGCGTCGAGATCGGGGTCGAACCCGAGCACCGTGGAGAATCCGAGGTCCTTGCTCCAGATCGCGCGGCACCGGTTGGCCGAGGCGACGACGTCGAGCAGGATCGCCTTGGGCTTCTCATAGGGGGCCTCGATCCCCAACCGGCGGCCACCCGGCTCCTGCACGCCGCCGGGCTCGGCGGCGAGCATCGCGGCGTCGATGCTGTGCCTGGCCATCAGCGACTGCGCCGCCGACGTGAACGTCTCCGCCTCGGCGGGGAACTCGGTGGACTCGGCCTTCGCCAGCAACGCGCGGATCCGGGCCAGGGTCCGCTCACTGGCCACCCGGCCAGGGACATGTACGGCACGGCGGGCCGTACCGGGCAGTGGACAGAGCCGCTCCAGCCGGGGAAGCATGGTCAGCACTGACAGGACCTCAAAGGCACGGGTGACCATCGCGACGCGGTCGCCCTTCTCGCGGAGGATCTCCTCGTCGGCCTCCCACCACACGCTGGCGTCGAGCGCGGAAAGCTGAGCCAGCCACCGGTCATCCACGGTCACTGCGGCGTATGCCCGCATCTCCTCGGCCATCGCATCGATGGCGAGCCGTACATGCTCGCCGCCGAACAGGCGGCGAACCCTCCGAGCGACGTCCGCGGGTTGCCAGCCGGCCTGCCACGCGGCGGTGACCGCCTGTCGCAGGCCGGAAAGCAGCGTACGGTCGACCGTCCGCGCCCAACCTGCCTGATCGGACCGATCGGTCAGAGCCGTCAGCGACCGGCGAAGCCGGTGCTCGTCGTAGCAGCGCCGGTGGAGCAGCGCCTTGGAGACGAGCCACTCGGCCATCTTCGCCATCTCCTCCGCGGCTCCATCCAGCTCACCCATCGATCGGCCCCCTTTGGACGTCCGGAGACCGCATCCTCGCAGACCCCACCGACGGTCTCCGGCAGGCGCCACGAACGGGCAGACCATGTCCTACCAGGCGTTCTTGTCCTTATGGGGAGGCAATCCGGCCAAACGGCAGGGCATGTTCCAGCCAGACAGCACAGGTGGCCGAAGGAGATCGCTGACATGTCGGAGACCATCGCGGGCGTCGCCGTCCCCGACTCGCAACTCGCGGTTGAGGCGACCGAACTCGTCCGGGACGCCGCGACGCCCCTGATCTATCACCACTCCCGGCGTGTCTACCTCTTCGGGACGCTGCAGGGCAGACGTCTCGGGCTGTCGGCCGACGCCGAGTTGCTGTATGTCGGCGCGATGTTCCACGACCTGGGGCTGACCGAGACCTACCGGCGCACCGACCAGCGGTTCGAGCTCGACGGGGCCGACGAGGCTCGCAGGTTCCTCGACTCCCATGGCGTGCCCGCGGCCGACGTCCGCAGAGTGTGGGAGGCGATCGCCCTGCACACCACGCCCGAGGTCCCCTACCGGCTGGATCCCGAGATCGCCCTGGTCACGGCAGGTGTGGAGACGGACGTGCTCGGCATCGGTCATGACGATCTCGACCCCGATGACGTCGCGGCGGTCGTCGCCGCCCATCCGCGCCCCGACTTCAAACGACAGATCCTGGCGGCGTTCACCGACGGGTTCAAGGATCGGCCGGCTACGACGTTCGGCACCGTCAACGCGGACGTGCTCGAGCACTTCGTCCCGGGCTTCCGCCACATCGACTTCGTCGAAGTCATCCAGAACTCCGCCTGGCCCGAGTGACCCCTCCACCCCTCCGGCGTGATCATGCACAGGTTCGGTGGCAGGCTGTCTGACCTGCCATTTTCCGAAGCGTGATCATGCACACCTTCGGGTGGAGCACTCCTGACCTGGCCTCACGGCATACGTGATCATGCACACCTTCGGGTACGGCACCGCCGACCTGGCCACGCTCCAGGCGTGATCATGCACGGCCCCCGCACGTGCATGATCACGGGGAGAGATTTCCCAGCTCAGCGCGCCCTCTTCCGATTCCGTGCATGATCACGCTGCACATCGCCGCAGGTCAACCCCTGCAACGCCGAATCCGTGCATGATCACGATCTGGATCGGCGCAGGTCAGACGGCCCGCCATCGAACCTGTGCATGATCACGCCCGGGATCGGCACAGGTCAGACGGCCTGTCACCGAACCTGTGCATGATCACGGCCAAGGGAGGGGTGGTCAGGCGGCGCCTGGTTCTAGGGCGGCTCCGCCGCCGTATCCCTCGGCCCGGCAAACATTCTGGATCTTCGTGATGTCCACGCCCTCCCCCGGGATGCTGTCGTACGTCCACCCGATCGCGTTGGGGTCGGAACCCGTGGCCGGCGTGATGTGCACCTTGAACCCGTGCCTCTTCAGACACGCCACCTCTTTGCGCACGTCGTCGGCGTAGTGGGGGTTCGTCTTGGGGCTGAACTCCGGCGGCATCAGCGGTTCCTTGTTCACGCAGGCCTTCCTCGCGGCCTCGTACGCCTTCACTTCCGCCTTGGTGGGCTCACCGCTCGTCTTGGTGGGCGCTCCATGGTCCGTCAGACAGGCGGCGTAGGCCTTCCGGTACGCCGCCACCTCCTCCGCGGAGCTGTCCAGCCGCAACTGGGGCCGCTTGGACTCGGAAGAGGAGTCGGAGGAGGAGTCTCCCGCCGAATCGGGCTTCGCCGTGCCGGATGTACTGGCGGGAGACTCGCTGACCAGGGACGCGACGCCGTCGTTCTGCGTTGTCGCCGCCTTGCTGTCCGAGCCGCCGCACGCGGTGAGCGCACACCAGCCGGCGAGCACCACGGCGGCGACCCGGATGGTGCGATCAGAGAGGGAAATCATGGGGCAGAGCATCTCCAGTCATTGTGAGGAACCTGTCAGGGATCGATGAGGCTCTGTTCAGGGCGCGGCCAGGGCGTCGGTCGGGGTCAGGCGTGAGGCGCGGATCGAGGGGTAGACCCCGGCGGCCATGCCGACCACCACGGCCCCGCCGATGCCGCCGAAGGCCGCGACCGGCGGGATCACCGGCGGCCACCCCTGGTACGCCGAGTAGCCGACGGCCACCAGGACCCCCAGCAGGGTGCCGATCACACCTCCCAGCCCGGAGAGCGCGACCGACTCGGTGAGGAACTGAGCTCGGATGTGGCCGCGGGTCGCACCGAGCGCCCGCCGCAGGCCGATCTCGCGGCGGCGCTCCAGGACGGAGACCACCATGGTGTTGGCCACACCGATGCCTCCGACCAGCAGGGCGACGCCGGCGAGCCCGAGGAAGAGCGCGGAGAACGTGGTCTCCGTCACGCGCTTGGCCGCAAGCGCGTCCGAGGGGCGGCTGACCACCACCAGGTCGGGCGTCTCCGGGTGGAGGGTGGCGGGCAGGACCTCCCGCACGTCCTCCAGGGCGTCCTCCCTCGCCTGTACGTAGACGACCGTCGGATGCCCGTCGAAGCGCAGGTACTTCCGGGCGGCCTCCCAGCCGACCAGGACGGAGCGGTCCAGCTCGGGGGCGAGTGGCATCGAGCGCAGAATGCCGATCACGGTGAACCAGTGGTCGCCGACGAACACCTGCGGGGGCTCCTGGCCGGGCGGCAACTCGTTGACGCCGAGACGTGCCGCGGCCTGATATCCGAGGACGACGGTCGGGAACCTGTCGGTCGAGGCGGTGAGGAATCGTCCGTACTGGACCGAGCCGTTGACCGCGGCGAGCAGGTTGACGCGACTGGCGAGCACGCTGATGCCGGCGGCGTCCCCGGCGTCGACCTTGTCCGATCGGGCCACGACGGCGTGGGTGTTGGCGACCGCGCTCGCCACGGTGACGGGGGCGATGCGGGCGGCCATGCCGTCGGCCGACTCCGGCAGCAGGACCGGGGGGTCCTGGTTGGGCATGGGTTCCGCGCGCAGCATGTTGGTGCCGAGCGCGGACAGCTCGTTCATCAGGGCCTTCTGGCTGGACGCCGGGATCCCCATCACGATGATCAGAGTGGCGATGCCGATCGAGATGCCCAGGGCGGACAGGGCCGCCCGCATCTTCCGGGTGCGGATGCCCAGCAGCCCGAGCCGCAGGATGTCGCCCGGGGCGAGACGGACGGGGTCGGTCCGAGTGGCCCGCCTCATGACATGCTCCCCGTGCGGGCGTCGGCCACGATCCGGCCGTCGAGGATCTCCACCCGCCGGGGCACCCGTGCCGCGATGTCCCTGTCATGGGTGACGATCGCGATCGTGGTGCCCTCGGCGTTCAGCTTGATCAGCAGTTCGAGCACGGCCTGGCCGTTGGCCGTGTCGAGGGCGCCCGTCGGCTCGTCCGCGAGGACCAGCGCGGGCTCGTTGACCAGGGCCCGCGCGATGGCGACCCGCTGCCGCTCCCCGCCGGAGAGCTGATGGGGCATATGCCCGACCCGGTGGGCGAGCCCGACCCGCGCCAGCGCCTCCAGAGCGAGCGGGCGGCGTCTGCGGTGCGGCACCCCGGCGTAGAGCAGCCCGGTGGCCACGTTCTCGGTGGCGCTCAGCCCGTCCGTCAGGTGGAACTGCTGGAAGACGAACCCCAGAAGCCGGCCGCGCAGCGCGGACAGCCGGCGGTCGGTGAGGGCCGCGACGTCCTGGCCGCCGATCTCCACGGTGCCGCTGGTCGGCAGGTCGAGCGTGCCCATGATGTTCAGCAGCGTGGACTTGCCCGATCCCGACGGGCCGACGATGGAGAGCAGCTCTCCCTCGTCGATCACCAGTGAGACGTCGTTGAGGGCGGTGACGCCACCCGGATGGAGCTTGGTGGCCCGATGGACGCGCATGACGGGGACCCCGGAGGTCATGAGCTCGTCACCACTTTGAGTCCCTCGGTGACGCCCTTGCCGGTGACCTCGACCATTCCCCTGACGAACATCCCGGTCTCCGCCGCGACCAGCTTCCCGTCGGGGAGTTGGAGGGCGTAGCCGCCCTCACGCAGGGCCAGCAGCGCACCGACAGGAACGGCGAGCACACCTCGCCGGACCTGGGAGGTGAAGGTCACCTCGACGCCCGCGGCGTCCAGCGCCTTCACGTCGGCGGCCTTGCGCGGGGTGACGGTGATGTTCAGCTGGGCCGCGGTCTGGCCGGAGCCGTCCGTCACCTCCTGAACGGTCCTCCCGATCGCCGTGACCTGCCCGGCGATCTTCTTGCCGCTGGGGAGCGTGATGCTCGCCCGGGCCTTCAGGCGGATGGTGCCCACGTCGGTGGCGTCCACCGGTACGGTCACGACCTTGGCCGTCGGGGTGACCGTGATCAGCTCCTCCGCCACGGGATCCCCGAGCTGGGCCTTGACGGACGCGACCCGCGCCGGCCCGGAGAGCACGACGACCTGGCCGATGTCCAGTGTGCCGGTGGGCTGCAGCCCGGCGGCCACCTGCCACTGCTTGAGCGCCGACTTGAGCGAAGCGGTGAAGACGTCACCCGGCACGGAGGGTTTCCCCGCGACCGGCGTCTGGGGCGGCATGTAGCCGATGGAGTATCCGAGCGCCCGCAGATTGTTCGCCACCACGGTCACGTCACGGCCTCGGACCCCCACCTGGTCGAGCTTGCGGAACAGGGGCGTGTCACCGACGAAGGCCGGCACGGGGCGATCGTCCACCCAGTAGAGCGGCTTGCCCCTGACCACGGTGGCCCCCGCCTTCGGCAGCCGGGTGACCAGTCCCGTGCCCGCGCCCCGCACCGAGCGTTCGGTGCCGTAGCCCAGCGTGCCCTGGAGCGACCGGGTGTCCGAGAGATCGGTCTTGACCACGGACGTGGTCGCCACCGGAGCATTGCCGGCACCGGTGGCCTCCGGCTTCCCGTCGTGACCGATCACCGCGACCGCGATCCCGCCGGCCGCCACGACGGCGACCAGGACGAGCGCCCCCAGGACGATCCGCTTCCGTCCCCTTCTCGGCGGCGCGTCCATTTCGTCAGTTCCTGCCACCGAAGGCCTCCATCGTGCAGTCCTTGTCGATCTTGTTTCTCACGGATTCGGCCGGCTGGTCGTTGTCGGCGTAGGTCCAGCCACTCGCGTCGGGAAGCTCCGTGACGTGCATGCCGCGCGCGTTGAGGCACTTCACGTAGGCGTGGTGCTGGTCCACGTAGTCGGGGTTCCTGTCCCGGTCCAGCTCAGGAGGCATGAGGGGCATCTTCACGAGACAGGCCTTGTACGCTTCCGCCGGCTCGCGAGAGTTCGGGCCGCTCATGAAGGGAGGAGCCTGCGCCTTCGACGTGCCCACTCGAGCGGTGTCCATCTTGACCCCATGGGTCTGCAGGCACGCCCAGTAGGCGAACCTCAGCCGCTTGGCCTCCTCCTCGGTGCTGTCCAGGCGGAGCTGCGGTCGCTTGGCCTCGATCGGGTCGGCGGCCGCTGGAGTGCTCGTGCCGGATGTCCCCGGTACGGCACTGGCGAGCGAGGCCACCCCCTGGTCCCTGTCCTCGCCGGACCCGGCACAGGCGGCCACCGCGACGAGCAACGCCGCGGCGCACAGCCCGGCGGCCTGGGACCTGTGGAGGCGACTGGGTTCTCGGCATGCCGGACACGATGGGCCAGGGTTGTCAGAAACCTGTCAGGAACCCTTAGCCGTCCCATGAACCACCAGGCCGGTGGCGTCCGAGTGCCCTGAGGCCCCGCCTAGGATCGCCGATATGTGCGCATACGTCCTGGTCGCGGAGGACAACGTGAAGCAGGCCGAACTGGTCCGCCGCTACCTGGAGCGGGAGGGGCACTCGGTCGTCACCGTGCACGACGGCCGCGAGGCCCTGGACACCGTCCGCCGCACGCCGCCCGACCTGCTCGTGCTCGACGTGATGATGCCCAAGGTCGACGGGCTGGACGTGTGCCGCATCCTCCGCGCCGAGTCGGATCTCCCCGTCCTCATGCTGACCGCCCGCTCCACGGAGGACGACCTGCTCCTCGGCCTCGACCTGGGCGCCGACGACTACATGACCAAGCCCTACAGCCCGCGTGAGCTGACCGCCCGCGTGCGCACGCTGCTCCGGCGGACCCGCCCCACGGCCCCGAAGATCGACCCGATGCTCCGGGTCGGCCCGCTGGCGGTGGATCCGATCCGCCATGAGATCAGCGTGGACGGCCGGCGCATCGAGTGCACTCCCGGCGAGTTCCAGGTGCTCGAACTGATGGCGGCGGAGCCCGGCCGGGTGTTCACCCGGGAGCAGATCCTCGGCCACCTGCACGGTTTCGACCGCTACATCACCTCACGGACGGTCGACGTGCACGTGATGAACCTCCGCAGGAAGATCGAGCCCGAGCCGCGCAGGCCCGTACGGCTGGTCACCGTCTACGGAGTGGGCTACAAGCTGACCTGCGGCGACGCCGACGAGGCCCCCGCGAACGGCCGGCGGGACACCCACGATGCGCCGTGACGTGCCACTTCGCCGCAGCCTGCTCATGCGGTTGCTGGCGGTGTCCGTGCTCGTGTCCGTCTGCTCCATCGCGGCGACCGCCTGGCTGACCGTACGGAGCACCACGGTGGCCATCCAGCAGGAGCAGGGCCAGGCCCTCGCCGACGACGCCAGGACCTACGACGCGCTCGTCGGCTACGCGGCCACCCACCCCAACTGGGACGGAGCACGGCAGGCGGTCAGCGACCTGGCGCGGAAGATCAAGCACAGGATCACGCTGACCACCGAGGACCGCACGCCGATCCTCGACTCCGACACCGGCCCGATCTCGTTGCCCGCGAAGCCGACGGCCGTCATCGATCCGCTGTCCGTCGACGGCGCCCTGGTGACCGATTCGCCGACCGACCACATCGATCCGCGCGCCGTCGGGCCGTACCGGCTGACCCGCACCGAGCATGACACGCTGCGCTCGGCCGCCCAGCGGCGTGCGGCGTGCCTGCGCAATGTCTCCTTCGCGATTACCACGAAGATCGTGGAGAGCCCCAGCGGGCGGCCCCGCGTCGAGACCGACGACCACGGGCTGGATCTGTCCAGCAGATGTGACGCCCCGGTCCTCGACGGGCCGACCCGCACCGAGGCGAAGGCGCTCACCCGGCTCGGCAAGCTCGTGCACACCTGCCTCGCGCACCAGAGGCAACCGGACGTGAAACTCGGCCTCGACTTCAGCTGGACGCCGTTGCCCGGGCCGGCCGGCGTCACCTCCCAGGAGACACGTGCCGGTGGCACCACCCGGGACGTTCCCGCCGTCGCCACCAGCCAGGAGACGGCCCGGGACAGCGCGAAAAGCAGGAAGATCGTGCAGGACTGCGTCACCTCCGGCAGACGCGAGCAACTCGCGCCGTACGTCGCGCCCACCGCACTGATGTTCGTCAGCAGCCGCGGCTCCACGCCGTCGACGATCTTCGACCTGTCGCAGTCCAACCAGGCCCGTATCGCGGGGGTCGCGGCGCTGGTGTTGCTGACCACCGTCACCGTCACCGCCCTTGCCGGCATCCGGTTGATCGGCCCGCTGCGCGCGCTGACCGGCGCGGCCAGGCGGATGGAGGAGGGTGACGTCTCCGCCCGCGTCGACATCGAGCGCGGAGACGAGATCGGCAGGCTCGCGACGGCCTTCAACGCGATGTCGGAGCGCCGCGAACAGTTGGAGAACCTGCGCAAGGCGATGGTCAGCGACGTGGCCCACGAACTGCGCACCCCCCTCAGCAACATCCGCGGCTGGCTCGAGGCGGCCGAGGACGGCGTCGTCGAGCCGGACCGGTCGCTGATGACCTCACTCCTCGAGGAGGCCGTGCTCCTGCAACACGTCATCGACGACCTGCAGGACCTGGCGATGGCCGACGCGGGCGCGCTCAGGCTGCACAAGGAGCGGATCGGCGTCCCCGACCTCGTCGCCCAGGTCGTCACCGCGCACACGGGGAGCGCCGACGCCGCGGGCGTCGCACTGACCGCGCACGCGGAAGGCCACCCGGAGTTCCTCGCCGACCCGATGCGGGTGCGCCAGGCCGTGGGCAACCTCGTCTCCAACGCCGTACGGCACACGCCTCGCGGCGGCTCCGTGCGGGTGTGCTCGCGCCTCGACGGGGATCACGTCGTGATCGACGTCGAGGACACCGGCTCAGGGATCGCCGCCGAGGACCTCGCCCATGTCTTCGACAGGTTCTGGCGAGCGGACAAGTCACGGAGCCGGGCCACCGGCGGCAGCGGGCTCGGCCTGTCCATCGTCCGCAAGCTCGCGGAGGCCCACGGCGGGACCGTGTCCGCCGCCAGCGAGCCGGGGAGGGGATCGGTCTTCACCCTCCGGCTGCCCACCTGAAAGGCTTGCGCCCGTGCTGAAAGGGACCCCGAAGGGGACACTGCTGGTCGCAGGAACGACCTCGGACGCGGGCAAGAGCGTGGTGACGGCGGGAATCTGCCGGTGGCTGGCCCGCCAAGGCGTGCGGGTCGCGCCGTTCAAGGCGCAGAACATGTCGCTGAACTCGTTCGTGACCGCCGACGGAGCCGAGATCGGGCGGGCCCAGGTCGCCCAGGCGCAGGCCGCCGGGCTGGAGCCCACCGCCGACATGAACCCGATCCTGCTGAAGCCGGGCGGTGAGCGGCGCAGCCAGGTGGTCGTGCTCGGAAAGCCCCTGGCCGACGTGGACGCCATGGAGTACCTCGCCTACAAGGACCGGCTCAGGGCCGTCGCCCTGGAGTCCTACCGGCGGCTGCGCGCGGAGTTCGACGTCGTCGTCTGCGAGGGCGCGGGAAGCCCCGCGGAGATCAACCTGCGCAGGGGGGACATCGCCAACATGGGGCTGGCCCGCGCGGCCGGCATCCCCGTCGTGGTGGTCGGCGACATCGACAGAGGCGGCGTCTTCGCCTCGCTGTACGGCACGCTCGCGCTGCTGGAGGCCGAGGACCAGGCGTTGATCAGCGGCTTCCTGATCAACAAGTTCCGTGGGGCGCGCGAGCTGCTCGAGCCCGGACTCGACACGCTCAGGGAGCTCACGGGACGCCCCGTCTACGGCGTGCTGCCCTGGCTCGACGGCCTGTGGATGGACCTGGAGGACTCCCTCGCCCTGGACAACCGGAAGACCGCGGAGCCGGCGGCCGGGCCGTACACCGGGAGGAGCCTGCGGGTGGCCGTGGTGCGCTATCCGAGGATCTCGAACTTCACCGACATCGACGCCCTCGCGGCCGAGCCGGGGGTCGCCGTCCGGTTCGTGTCCTCCCCCGCCGAGGCCGCGGAGATCAGGGAGGCCGACCTGGTGGTGCTGCCGGGGTCCCGCGCGACGGTGAGCGACCTCGACTGGCTCCGCCGTACGGGCCTCGCCTCGGCCGTGGCCGAACGGCGGGGGCCCGTCCTGGGGATCTGCGGCGGCTACCAGATGCTCTCCCGCTCGATCATGGATGACGTGGAGTCCGGCGCGGGGCTGGTCGAAGGGCTCGGGCTGCTCCCTGCCACGGTCGAGTTCGGGACGGAGAAGGTCCTGTCCCGGCCGGTCGGCGAGGCGTACGGCCATCGGGTGGCTGCTTACGAGATCCACCACGGGGTCGTCTCCTTCGACGGGGAGGCCGAGCCGTTCCTCGACGGATGCCGGGTGGGCGCGGTCTGGGGCACCACCTGGCACGGCGCCCTGGAGAACGACGCCTTCCGCCGCGCCTTCCTGGCCGACGTCGCCTCCGTGGCGGGCAAGGACGACTTCACGCCGGATCCCGAGGTGTCCTTCTCCGCCCTGAGGGAGCGCCAGCTCGACGCCCTGGGAGACATGATCGAGAGGTACGCCGACACCGACGCCCTGCTCGCCCTCATCGAGAACGGCGCCCCCGCGGGGCTGCCCGCGCTCCCTCCCGGCGGATCTTCCTGAGCCACGGCAACCGGTCCCCGGATCCGCCTCGAAGAGCAGTATGTGGAGACGGTCATCGTGCTGCTCACCAGGGATCTTCGAGTCCACGACAATCCGGCCCTGGCGGAGGCGTGCGAGCAGGCGCGGCACGTCGTACCGCTGTTCGTGGTCGATCCGGCCATCGAACCGCGTCATCGTGCCGACTTCCTGTCCTGTGCCCTGCATGACCTGAGGTCCCGTCTCCGCGAGCTGGGCGGCGATCTGGTGGTACGGCACGGCGACCCGGTCGCCGAAGCGATCAAGCTGGCGCGGCAGGTGCGGGCGGCCGGGATCTGGGCCGCCGCGGACGTCAGCGCGTTCGCCCGGCGCCGCGAGGAGCGCCTCGCGGACGCGTGCGCGGGCGAACGGCTCGACTTCCGGCTGTTCTCCGGCCTGACCGTGGTGCCGCCCGGCGACCTCGTCCCCATCGGAGGGGACCACTACCGCGTGTTCACGCCCTACTGGCGGGTCTGGTCGGAGACCCGCAAGCGGCGTGTCCTCGATCCTCCCGCCCAGGTGCGGCTGCCCGCGGATGTGGACGCCGGAACGCTTCCCATCCGGTCGCCGAAGCCGTTCGGACTGCTCCAAGGGGGCGAGACCGCGGGGCGGCGACGCCTGGACGAATGGCTGAGCGGCGGGCTGGCCGGCTATGCCCAGGGCCATGACCTCGCGGCCGAGCGGACGTCGATGTTGAGCCCCTATCTGCGGTTCGGGTGCGTCTCACCCGTCGAGGTGGTGACGAGGGCGGCGCCCCTGGCGGGCGGCGACGACTTCGTGCGGCAACTGTGCTGGCGCGACTTCTACTACCAGGTCGCCTCCGCGTTCCCCGAGCTGCCGCGGCGGGACTACCGGCCGCGGCGCGCGACCTGGGAGGACGACGAGGAGGCCGCGGAGGCCTGGCGCCAGGGTCTGACCGGCGTGCCGATCGTGGACGCCGGGATGCGCCAGCTGCGTGAGGAGGGATGGATGCACAACCGGCTCCGGATGATCGTCGGCTCCTTCCTCACCAAGCGGCTCGGGATCGACTGGCGGATCGGCGCGGACCATTTCAACGATCTGCTGCTGGACGCCGACATCCCCAACAACTGCGGCAACTGGCAGTGGGTGGCGGGCACCGGCAACGACACCCGGCCGAACCGCGTGATCAACCCTCTGCGCCAGGCCAAGAAGGTCGATCCCGACGGCGAGTACGTGAGGCGGTACGTCCTCGAGCTCGCCGGCCTGCCCGGATCGGCCGTCCACGAGCCCTGGCGGCATCCTGCTCCGGTGCCCGGTTACCCCGCGCCGATGCTCAACGAGCGGCTCCTTCCGTGACCTCGGGCAGCGTCCCCAGATCATGGGTGTACAGCCAGGAGGTGGCCTTCTCGTAGAAGAGCCGCGTCCCGATGAGCATGAGGGCGTCGCGGAGACGCCGCCCGATGGGGCCGGACTTCTTGGCGTCGCGATTGGCCGCGGCCATCTTGACCATCTTGCCGACCCTGGCCCGGCGTAGCCGGTCGTATGCCGCCAGGGCGGCGGCGGTGGAATCCTCCCCGGCCAGCGCCTGGGCGAGGACCACGGCGTCCTCGATCGCCATGGAGGCCCCCTGGCCCGCGCCGACCGGGTGGGCGGCGTCGCCGACGAGCACGATGCGGTCGTCATGCCAGGTGGGAACCTCGGCCAGGACGTGCATCAGAGTGGGGCGATGCAGCCGGGTGGTCGCCTCGATGATCGAGAGAGGCAGCCGCTCGTGGCGGTACAGCCCGGCGAGACGCTGCAGCCACTCCTGTTCGCCGACGCCGGCGAGCTCCGGCTGCCGGGGCGCGATGACCTGCGCCGACCACCAAATGGTGCCGTCCGGCGCCGGGAGATGGATGAAGACGCCGTTGCGTGCGAAGACCATGGTGAACATCGCCGGCTCGCCCGTCACACCGGGCACGCCCTCGGCGACGCCGGAGACGCTGTACAGCCCGCCGTAGACGGGCCGGGGAGCATCCGGGTCGAGGACCGAACGGGTGGCCGACCACAGGCCGTCGGCGCCCACGAGTAGATCGGCGCTCACGCTGGAACCGTCGGCGAACTCGGCTCTGACGCCCGCTCCGATCGGGGTCGCGCCGACCAGACGGTGGTCGGTGACGATGCGCACCCCGGCCCGCTGGGCGTGGTCACGCAGCGCCTCGACCAGGTGGCCGCGCATCAGGGTGACGCTGAGCAACGGGTCTCCCGACATCCGCCCGCGCGGCGTCTCCCCCAGCGTCCTGCCGGAGCCGGAGACCATCCGCTGAGCCGGTACGGCGAAGCCGGCCCGCTGGACCTGCTCCAGGCAGCCGAGCGCGTCGATGCCGCGCAGCCCGTTGCCGGCGAGGCTCAGGAACGAGCCCACCTGGCCGGCCGGATCGGCGTACGCCTCATAGAGGGTCACCTCCGCGCCGATCCGCCGCAGCGCGATCGCGCTCGCCGCCCCGGCCACGCCGCCGCCTGCCACGATGACGTCCATTCGTCCCTCCTGAATGCGCGTTCGGTGAACTCTGATTCGGTGAATGCACATTCAGTATGATGAGACGCGAAGATGGGTGTCAACCGGCGATGGGGCCGCGGCGGGAGACGGACAAGGAGCACACCGGTGGGAGTGCGCAAGGAGCAGGCGGCCGGCACCGAGGCCGCCCTCAAGGAGGCGGCGCGGCGGCTGTTCGTCGAGCGCGGCTACCTGAACACGAAGATCACCGACATCACCCGGGCCGCGGGCCGGGCCACCGGCTCGTTCTACGACCACTTCAGCAGCAAGGAGGACCTCCTCCAGTCACTGCTGGCCGACATGGAGGCGCAGGTGGACGCCACGATCGGCGCGGGGGTCGCGGCCGGGCGTCCCCACGGCCACGACCTCGCAGACGCCGGCGCGCTCCGCGAGCACGTGGCCGTGGCCTGGCACAACTATCGCGACAACCTTCCCGTGGTGGTGGCGCTGACCCAGTCGACGATGTCCGAACCGCCGGGCTCGGGCCGCGCGTGGCAGACCCTCTCCGCGCAGACCGACGACCTGCGGGACCATTTGGTGCACATGCGCGAACAGGGCCGCGACCTTCCCGGCGACCCCGTGCTCGTGGCCGCCGCCATGGGCGCCATGATCTCGATGGTGGGCTACGCCGTCCTCACGGCGGGCGAGCACGGCCCGGGAGCAGCGGACGACGAGATCATCGATGCTCTCACCGCCCTGCTGCATCGCGGCCTCGCCGGAACGCCGTCCCGCCCGTCGTGAAGGCCGGGCCCGTCACACGGTGATCAGGCCGTGCGGGTCGAGGACGTACTTGCGAGCCGCTCCGTGGTCGAACTCCTCATATCCGTGAGGCGCCTGGTCGAGCGGCAGGACGGTCGGGTTGACCGCCTTCGCGATCTGCACGCGGTCGTTGAGTATCGCCATCATGAGCTTGCGGTGATACCGCATGACCGGGCACTGTCCGGTGACGAACGAGTGCGCCTTGGCCCACCCGAGGCCCAGCCGGATCGACAGCGACCCCTCCTTGGCCGCGTCGTCCTTGGCTCCGGGATCGCCGGTGACGTACAACCCGGGAATGCCCAGCCTGCCGCCGGCCCTGGTGACCCGCATCAGGGTGTTGAGCACGGTGGCGGGCGCCTCCTCGGCGCCGGGCCCGTGCCCCTTGGCCTCGAACCCGACCGCGTCGACGCCCGCGTCCACCTCGGGAACACCGAGGATCTGCTCGATCTGCTCGCCCGGGTCGCCGTCCGCCACGTTCACGGTCTCGCAGCCGAAGCTGTGCGCCTGGGCAAGCCGGTCCTTGTTGAGGTCGCCGACGATGACCACCGCGGCGCCGAGCAGGAAGGCCGAGCACGCCGCGGCGAGCCCCACCGGTCCCGCGCCGGCGACGTAGACCGTCGACCCGCTGGTCACACCCGCCGACACGCAACCGTGGTACCCCGTCGGGAAGATGTCCGCGAGCATGGCCAGGTCGAGGATCTTCTCCATCGCCTGGTCCCGGTCGGGGAACTTGAGCAGGTTCCAGTCGGCGTAGGGCACCAGGACGTACTCCGCCTGGCCGCCCGGCCAGCCGCCCATGTCCACATAGCCGTACGCTCCGCCCGGCTGCTCGGGGTTGACCCGCTCGCAGATGTGGGTGTCGCCCGACTTGCAGTTGCGGCAGCGGCCGCACGCGATGTTGAACGGCACCGACACCAGGTCGCCGACCTTGATGACCTCGACGTCGGGACCGACCTCCACCACCTCGCCGGTGATCTCGTGGCCGAGGACGAGGCCGGGCGGGGCGGTGGTGCGGCCGCGGACCATGTGCTGGTCGCTCCCGCAGATGTTGGTGGCGACCGGTTTGACGATCGCCCCGTGCCCGACCTTCCGCCCGACGTTGGCCGGAGGCACCCCCGGCCCCTCCTTGAGTTCGAACTCGGGATAGTCGGTGTCGACGATCTCTACATGTCCTGGCCCCTCGTACACGACAGCCTTGTTGCCCGGCATGATGGCGGCTTCCTTCCTTGCCGAGACTCCGGCCGCCGCCTGCGACGAGGACGGGGGGTGAGGGGCGGCCGAGCGGCCGTCACCGGGCCCTCGGGCGACGACGGCCCCTTGAGTCGAAGGTATACCTGCTGGTCAGGAGCCGCCCACCCGGCATATGCGGTGATAGTCGTCCACCCGTTCGGTGAGCCCCTGGCGGTCGAGATGCTCCAGCAGGGGCACCGCGACCCTGCGGCTGGTGCCGAGGGCGGTCCTGGCCTGGCTGACCGTGAAGGGCTGGGGCAGCCCCGCCAGCACCGCCGCCGCCCTGGTGTCCGCCCCCGGCAGCAACACGATCCCGTCGGCCACCCGCATCAGGGCCCCGGCCCGTACGGCGGCCGCCAGCTCACGGGAACCTAGCCCCAGATCGGCGAGGCGTCCCGCCTCCGGCGCGAGAAAGGGGTGCGCGGACAACTCCGCGCCCAGCCTCTGGACGGCTCCCGCCACGGACGCGGGCAGGCCGCCGGACGGCCCGCAGGAGATCCTGCCGCCCGCCGTCTCAAGCGGAGGCCGGACCAGGGCCGTGACCAGCCTCCGGTCGGGCAGCCCGAGCTCATGGCGGGCCGCCTCCACCGGCATCCCGGGCTCCAGGGGATGGTCGGCCGCGTGCCTGCGCACGACCTCGGCCAGCCGTCCGGCCAGCCGGGACCAGTGGGCGGGATCGGCGTGCCAGTCCCCTTCCACCGGCGGGCCGGGGAGGTCACAGCCCATGGCCAGAAGTTGCTCTCCGCGCAGCAGCCGGTGGACGCGGAGCAGGGACCCCGCGTCCAGGGTCGCCGCGGCGAGTTCGTCGGCGCGAGCCCGGGCCGCGCCCCGCCGGCCGAGCTCGGGCGGCCGCACGTCGAGGACCCGCGCCCCGGCGAGCACGCGAAGCGCCCGGTGGCCGCCGGGATCACGCAGCAGCAGGAGGTCACCGAGGTGCAGCGGCAGCCGCCTGCCGAGGCGCAGCCGCACGACCGGCCCGCCGAGCGGCCGCACGTCGCACGGAATCGCCGCGGAGCCGATGTGGGCGGTCAGCCGCCTCGGCAACGGACCCGAGAAGCCCGGCGCGGCGGAGATCCGCACGTCGACCAGGTCCGTCGCGGTCCAGGCACCCGGCGTCACGAGGGCCCGTCCGCGCTCCGGCACGGCCCTGCCTCGCAGGTTGACCGCGACCCTCGCCACTCCGGTCGCCGAGTCCACCTGCTCCTTCAGCGACTCCAGGGCACGGATCCCGACCGGTTCTCCGTCCATCTCCAGCTCGTCGCCGACCACGACCCGGCCCGCGGGGAGCGTCCCCGTCACCACCGTCCCGCTGCCGCGCACGCTGAAGGCCCGGTCGATCCACAGGCGCACCGGGGCCGCGGGGTCGGGAACGGGCAGGGCCGCCACCAGCCGGTCCAGGGCCGCCCGCAGCTCGCCGAGCCCCTCGCCCGTGCGCCCGCTCACGACCAGCGCCTCGACCCGGCCGAGACCGCCCTCCGCCAGGCGGGCGCGGGCCTCCCGGACGGCCGGTCCGGGGTCGGCGAGGTCGGCGCGGGTCACGACGAGCAGGCCCAGCCGTACGCCGAGGGTCTCCAGCGCCACCAGGTGCTCCTCCGACTGCGGCTTCCAGCCCTCGTCGGCGGCCACCACGAACATCACGGCGGGCACCGGGCCGATCCCGGCGAGCATCGTGCCGAGGAACCGCTCGTGCCCGGGGACGTCGACGAACGCGACCCGCTCCCCCGACGGCAGGGCCGTCCAGGCATAGCCGAGCTCGATCGTCAGCCCCCGTCTGCGCTCCTCCTCCAGCCGGTCGGGTTCCATCCCGGTGAGCGCCCCGACCAGGGTCGACTTGCCGTGGTCGACGTGGCCGGCGGTCGCGATGACGTGCATCAGCGGCTCGCCTCCAGCACGGCCCTCGCCACGTCACCGTCCTGCCCCGCGTGAACGGCGCGCAGGTCGAGCAGCAGCCTGCCGCCCTCCACCCTGCCGACGACGGGCGGATCCCCCGTCCGCAGCGGTGCGGCGAGCCGCTCCGGCAGGCTCACCGCCGCACTGGGCAGGGTCACCCCGGGCGCCGCGCCGCCGCCCACGGTCGCCTCCGCCGGTACGGCTCTCGCGTCGATCCCCGATTCGGCCAGCACGCCGACCAGGGCCTCCGCGCGATCGAGCAGCTCTCGAGGGTCGGCGTGGAGCGCCTGATGGACGGGCGTGGCGGGGCCGCGCAGCGTGGCCTCCAGGGCCGCGAGCGTCACCTTGCCGACCCGCAGCGCGCGGGCGAGCGGATGCCGCCTGCACCGCTCGACGAGGTCGTGCCGCCCGAGCAGGAGTCCCGCCTGGGGACCGCCGAGGAGTTTGTCGGCACTGGCCGTGACCAGGTGGGCTCCGGCCTCCAGAGTGCTCGCCGCGTCGGGCTCGTCGGGCAGCAACGGCTCACGCTCCAGCAGCCCCGAGCCGATGTCGGACACCACCGGCACGCCGAGCCGGGCCAGGTCTCCCACTCCGGCCGAACCGGTGAACCCCTCGATCCGGAAATTCGAGGGGTGCACCTTGAGCACGAACCCGGTCTCCGGCCCCACGGCCGCGCGGTAGTCGGCGAGCGTGGTGCGGTTGGTGGTGCCGACCTCGCGCAGTCGCGCGCCGGTCGAGACCAGCAGGTCGGGGATCCGGAAGCCGTCACCGATCTCCACCAGTTCGCCGCGGCTGATCACGATCTCCCGTCCCGCGGCGAGGGCGGTGGCGACCAGGACGAGGGCCGCGGCGTTGTTGTTGACCACGTGCACGTCGTCCGCGGCGGGCACGGCGTCCGCGAGCGCCGCCAGGGCGGTCCTGCCCCGCCTGGCCCGGGCGCCCGTGGCCAGGTCGAACTCCACGTCGGCCGGGCCCGCCACCATGGCCGCCGCCTCGACGGCCGCGGGCGACAGGGGCGCTCTGCCGAGATTGGTGTGGAGAAGGACCCCGGTCATGTTGATCACTGGGCGCAGGTGGGTGGCGTGCCGGGGAAGCGCCGCCAGAGCCGCGTCGGCGACGTCCTCCGGCTCGATCTCGCCCTGCCGTACGCGCTGCTGGGCTGCGGCGACCGCGTCCTTGACCACCGCCCGCCCGAGCCTCTCCGCCGTCGCGGCCAGGCGCGGGTCGGCGAGCACGGCGTCGGTGCGCGGCACGCGCCTTCGTCGGTCCACACTTCAACGTACCGCCGCTACCCCGTCCCACCTGCGACGACGCGCAGTCACGGGGCTTCGCCCGACGCGAGTTCGGACACGACGGCGGCGAATCCCCGCACGAGGAGGTTGTCCGCGCCGTCGACCCAGGCGAGGGCCACCTTCAGTGGTTCGACGTCGGTGAGCGGGACCCAGGCGAGATCGGGGCGGGCGTAGTAACGGGCCATGCTGTGGGGTGCGAAGCAGATGGCCGTGCCTTCGGCGACCTGCTCGAGCATCTCCTCGACGTTGTCGTTGGTCGGTCCCCACCGTGGGGTCGACCCATCCGGTCTGGGGTTGACCGCCCACCAGTCCACCCAGGCCCGTGGTGCCCGTTCTGTCCACATCAGAGGTTCGTCGTTGACCTCGAGCACGGAGATGCCGTCGCGGCGGGCGAGCGCGTGGCCGGACGGCAGGCCGACGACCCGGGGCTCGGTGTGCACGATCTCCGCATGCAGGCCGGCGAGATCGGCGGGCAGCCAGATGAAGGCGACGTCCACCCGGCCGTCGCGCAGCGCCGTGACCTCCTCGCTCCAGTCGAACCGCTTCGGCTCGACCCGGACACCGGGATTGCGGCGGGCGAACTCGGCTCGCGCCCGGGTGGTGAGCTCGCCGGCGCCGCTGGCCTCGAAGCCCACCCGCAGCACCCCGGTCTCGCCGCGCAGGTGCCGCTCCGCGACTGCCGCCACCCGTGCGGCCTGGAGCAGGGTCCGGCGTGCCTCCGCGACGACGTCACGTCCGGCCACCGTCGGGGTGACGCCTCCGGCGTGGCGGTCGAACAGCCGGACGCCGAGCTCGGATTCCAGATTCTTGAGGGCGTAGGAGAGGGCGGGCTGGCTCACGTACAGCTGTTCCGCGGCCCGCCCGAGGTTTCCCACATCGGCGATCGTGACGAGATAACGCAGCTGACGCAGCTCCATCCAGCGATCATAAATCCTCTTTATGGCCTGCCCGACCTTCTGTCTTGGACGCGGAAGGGCACTCACTGGCATCAATGGAGGCGTTCCCCCACTGAGGAGATTCACGATGAACACCGAGCATGAGACGTCCGGCAGGGTCTGGTTGATCACGGGCGCGTCCTCCGGCTTCGGCCGGTCGATCGCCGAGGCGGCCCTGGCCGCCGGTGACACCGTGGTGGCCACCGCGCGCAGGCCGGAGGCCCTCGACGACCTGGTCGCGGCATATCCCGGCCGGGCGGTCGCGGTGCCGCTGGACGTGACCGACAGCGCGCGGATCGCCGCGGTCGTCGCCGAGGTGATCTTGTGGCACGGGCGCGTCGACGTCCTGGTCAACAACGCCGGCCGCGGGCACCTCGGCGCGGTCGAGGAGACCACCGACCAGGAGTTGCGCGAGCTGATGGACCTGCACTTCTTCGGCCCTGCCACGCTGACGAGGGCGGTGCTGCCGCACATGCGCCGGCAGGGTTCGGGCGCGATCGTCCAGATGAGCAGCATGGGCGGCCGCTTCTCGTTCCCCGGCGTGGGCGCCTACTCGGCGACCAAGTTCGCCCTCGAGGGGCTCTCTCAGGCTCTGGCCCAGGAGGTCGCCCCGTTCGGGATCAAGGTGCTGATCGTGGAGCCCGGATCGTTCCGTACCGGCCTCGCGAGCGCCTCCTCCACCCAGTCGGCGGCGATCCCCGGCTACGAGGGCACCGTCGGGATCGTCCGCACCGAGTTCCCGAGCTCGGACGGTAAGCAGCCGGGCGACCCCGCGAAGGCCGCCGCGGCCATCCTCACCGCGTTGGAGGCGGAGGAGACGCCGCTGCAACTGCCGCTGGGCGACGACGCCACCGACGCGATCCTCGCCCGCCTCGACGCCTCCCGCGCGGAGACGCTTGCCTGGGAGCGGATCAGCCGCCGCACGGCCTTCGACGAAGGTCTGGCTGCTCAAGGGCCTTCTGCGGGAGGCAGCACCCCTATGCGATAGGTGCCGGCTCCCGGGGGAACCACGTGTTTCCACTCATGACGGGGGTCCTTCGATCGATCACGATCAGGGCGCAAGAGCGTGCCTTGATCGGACGTCGGAGGGATCACATGGAACTCAGGCCACCAGACTTCGCACCGCGGCACGCCCCAGGCGTAGGACGGCGCCTATTCGGCGTTTCGCTTGCCGTCCTCGCTCTGGTCGGAGGTGTGTTGCCCGTCTCGCCGGCCGCGGCGGATCCTCTGCCGTGGGGCCCGTACACCTGCGCGCAGGGCTTTGTCTGGCGGCAGGCGACCGCCGACGACCTGGTGTGCGTGTATCCGTCCAGGCGCACCGACGTCGCGGCGGAGAACAGCGGCAGCCCGTCGCACAAGCTGCTGAACACCATGTACTGCGTGCCGGGCTACGAGTGGCGCCTGGCCAACCCGTCTGACCGCGCATGTGTCACGTCCATCCAGAGGCGCATGGCGCGGATGGAGAACGAGAGCGCGGTGTATTCACTGGCCGACCCTGCGGCGACCCCGCTCGGCGGCGTGAGAGTCATGACCAAGCGTGGCACGGGAGGCGTGAACCACCTCTACGCCACGGGGACAGGCGTCACCCCGCAATGGTCAGCCGCGTTCTACGCCGTGGGCGTCAATGGGCCCAACTGGCCAACCGGCCGGCCATGGATCGGCGAGGCCAGGTCCGACGCACAGGGCGGCTTCGCCGGTTGGACATACATCAACCAGGTCACTTGTCTGCCAACGGAGACCAAGCCTGCGCCCGTCGTCGTTTTGGACTTCGGTACCGGTGTGGTGACCACGGCGGGCACCACGGACGCTTACATGTGCTGATCACGGCGGGAAGGCCACGGTGTCCTCCCTGGTGGAAACGGGTGGCGGAGGCGGACGGGAATCGAACCCGCCAGGCCGAGAACCTCGGCCTCGTCGGTTTTGAAGACCGCGGGGGCCACCAGGCGCCCAGACACCTCCAGGAGAAAACCTAACCCGAACCGGGTACGGCTCTTGCGGCACGCCACGACGTGGCGTGCCGTGTCAGGGGCGGACCATGGCAGGGGCGGGACCATGGCGGGGGCAGGCTGGATGGGCCCCGCGGACCGGAGGAGCGCGGCATGACGGAGACGACGGCGCCGGCCGGTATCCGGCTGACCCAGTACGCGCACGGCGGCGGTTGCGCGTGCAAGATCCCACCCGGTGAGCTGGAGGCCATGGTCTCCGGCCTCCTCCTCGGCTCCGGGCCGCCCGGTGACCTGCTGATCGGGCTGGACGACGGAGACGACGCCGCCGTGGTCCGGATCGAGGGCGGCCGCGCGGTCGTCGCCACGGCCGACTTCTTCACCCCCGTCGTGGACGACCCGTACGACTGGGGGCGGATAGCCGCGGCGAACGCGCTGTCGGACGTCTACGCGGTGGGCGGCGAGCCGCTCGTCGCGGTCAACCTGCTGGGCTGGCCCCGGGACACGCTGCCGCTCGAGCTGGCCAGAGAGGTCCTGCGCGGGGGCCTCGACGTGGCCCGGACGGCGGGATGCCACGTGGCCGGCGGCCACAGCGTCGACGATCCCGAGCCCAAGTACGGCATGGCGGTGACGGGTCTGGCCGATCCCGGCCGGCTGCTGCGCATCGACGGAGGGCGGGCCGGGCTGCCGATCTCCCTGTCCAAGCCGCTCGGCGTGGGCGTGCTGAACTCCAGGCACAAGGCCACCGGAGAGGTCTTCCCCCAGGCCGTCGCCGCGATGACCACGCTGAACGCGGAAGCCTCCCGGGCCGCTCTCTCGGCGGGAGCCCGGTGCGCCACCGACGTCACCGGATTCGGGCTGCTCGGGCACCTCTACAAGCTGGCCAGGGCGAGCGGCGTCACAGCGGTGGTCGACGTGGCCGCCGTGCCGTACCTGGAGGGGGCCCGCGAGGCCCTGCGGGACGGCTACGTGAGCGGCGGCACCCGGCGCAACCTGGCCTGGGTGGAGCCTCACCTGGACGCCGGCCGGGTGGACGGCGACGAGGTGCTGCTGCTCGCCGACGCGCAGACGTCCGGCGGGCTGCTGGTCGTGGGCGAGATCCCCGGCGCGCCCGTCATCGGGGAACTCGTCCCCAGGGAAGGCGCGCCCCTGCGCCTGCGGTGAGCCCGTCGCGGCGCTATGGCGTGTCCGAGCCGCCCTCCTGGTCGGGGACGACCGCGAGCCTTCGCCCCGCGGCGCGGTCTCGCTGTGGGACCACGGTGTACTTCGGGTCGAGCGCCGACGCCTTGCCCGCCGCCAGCATGCCGAATCGGGTGCACAACGCGCCCGCGGTGATGGCCAGGCCGGACATGGCGGTGAGCGTGCGGCTGCGCCCGGCGACCGTGGCCAGCAGCCCGCCTCCCAGGGTCAGCGCGCGTGACGCCTTCATGAGGAGACCCGCCCTGCCCCGCAGGTACGGCTCGCCCTCCAGGCCGAGACGCCTTTCGATGATCGCCGCGGCGGTGGTCTCCATCACGGCCCCCAGTGCCGCCGCCACCCTGGCCGGCGCCGCCTCGGCCCGCGGGGTCGTCAGCATGCCGGCCGCCCCCGCGCTCGCCAGGGCGCTGCCCGCGAACAGGAAGGGCATCTCGCGTCGGGCGGCATGCCAGGCGGGCACGGCGGTGTCCGCGAGGAGCACTCCGGTGTAGGTGGCCATGACGGGGCCGGTCAGGGCGCTCGCCATGACCGCCGCATCCCCTGCGAGGGGCAGCAGTCCGGTCACCGCCGAGGCGGCGCCTGCCGCCGTCAGACCGCCGTGCACGGCGAGGGTCCACGAGCCGACGCTCATCGGGGAGGTGACCTTGAAGACGCGCAACATGTTCAGGAACCGCTCGGGTCTGCCCAACTCCGCGATGAGGAACCCCGATCCGAGGCCGGCCCCGGCGAAGGCGGTCATCCTCGCGGCGAGGGCGAGCCGGTCGTGCCCGGAGAAGCGGGCCACGGCGGCGACCACCGAGGAGGCCCCGGACAGCCCGCCCAGATAGAGATAGACCGGCATGTGGGGTTCGTGCCAGACCGGAGGCTTGAGCACCGGCTGCCCGTAGTAGGAGCGGAACTCGGCCTCGGGAACCGTCGCCGCGGGGTCGCCGCCGCGCCCGGCCCTCATCGCCGGCTCCCCAGGAAGCACGCCGCCACGGCGCCGACCAGGGTGACCGCGGCCCCGCCCGCCCACCACCACATCTCCGGAAGGTCGCGCGTGGTGACGACCGGGTCCGGTGGCAGCCCGTAGATCTCCGGCTCGTCCAGCAGCAGGAAGAACGCCCCGGTGCCGCCGACGCCGTCGCCGGGGCTGTCGCCGTACAGGCGGGCCTCGGCCACGCCGTCCGCGTGCAGCCGTTCGAGGCGGGCCTCGGCCCGCGCCCGCAACTCGTCGAGCGGGCCGAACTGGATCGAGTCCGTCGGGCATGCCTTGGCGCAGGCCGGCTCCAGGCCTCCCAACTGGCGGTCGTAGCACATCGTGCACTTCCACGCCCGGCCGTCGCGCTCCCTGCGGTCGATCACGCCGTACGGGCAGGCGGGCACGCAGTAGCCGCAGCCGTTGCAGATGTCCGCCTGCACCACCACTGTGTCGAACTCCGTGCGGAACAGCGCGCCCGTGGGGCACACGTCCAGGCAGGCCGCGTGCGTGCAGTGCTTGCACACGTCCGACGACATCAGCCACCGGTCGTCCTGCTCGATGAACGCCACGTGCCGCCAGGTGTCGGCGCCGAGTTGCCCCGTGTTGTCGTACGAGGTCGCCCGGAAGACGAACCCGTCGTCGGGCACGCCGTTCCACTCCTTGCAGGCGACCTCGCAGGCCTTACAGCCGATACACACGGACGAATCGGTAAAAAACCCCATCCGTTCAGCCATGGCGGTACTCCTCGATCAGGTCGAGCAGGGCCTGTCCCCGGGGCCGCCTGCCCGGCAGGACGGCACAGGTGCAGGCCTTGCTCTCCTGGATGTAGACGTTCGGGTCGAGCACGACCGGCAGCAGGTCGTTCACGATGTCTCCTGTCACCAGTCCGCCACCGCCGTAACCCCAGTGGTACGGCATGACCACCTGGTGGATGATCTGCCTCTGCACGCGCAACGGCCTGACCCTGTCGGTCACCAGCACCCGCGCCTCGATCGCCGTACGGCTGGTCACGATCGTCGCCCAGCCTCCGTTGACCAGCCCGACCTCGGCGGCGAGCTGCGGCGACACCTCGCAGAACAGCTCCGGCTGCAGTTCGGCCAGGTACGCCAGCGACCTGCTCATGGCACCCGCCGTGTGGTGCTCGGTCAGCCGGGAGGTCGTGAACACATACGGGAACCGCGCCGACCCCGGCGGGTTGTACGGATTCTCCGGCCGGTCGTAGGTCCGCCTCGCCGGATTCGACTGCCTGGCGTACAAGGTGTTGAGGACGGGCGACTCGTGCGGCTCGTAGTGCGTGGGAAGCGGCCCGTCGGAGAGCCCGGACGGCACGTAGAGCCAGCCCTTGCCGTCCGACTGCATGATGAACGGGTCGGTTCCCGCCAGGGCCGCCTCGGCGCGGGCGCCGTCGGGCGGCTCGTAGTCCGGCGGCTTGCGCAGGTCGAAGTCCGGCACGTCATGACCGGTCCATTCGCCCTTCTCCGCGTCCCACCAGATGTACGCCTTGCGCTCGCTCCAGGGCCGGCCCTCGGGATCGGCCGACGCCCGGTTGTAGAGGATGCGGCGGTTGGCCGGCCATGCCCAGCCCCACTCCGGTGCGACCCACGACTGGCGGCTCCCCGGCTCGCGCCGGGCCGCCTGGTTGACCTCGTCCGCGTAGACGCCGCAGTAGATCCAGCAGCCGCACCTCGTCGACCCGTCGGGCGCGAGTTCGCGATAGGACGACAGCGCGCGCCCGTCGGGCCCGGTGCCGTTGATCTCCCGGAGCACGGCCTCCGCGGACGGCTCGCGATGCTCGCCCTCTTCGGGATAGTCCCAGGTCAGCTCTATGGCCGGCCGGTCGATCTCGTCATCGCCCAGACGCCGCCTGATGCGCTTGCCGAGGTGGTAGTAGAACCACAGGTCGCTGCGGCACTCGCCGGGCGGATCGAGCGCCTTCTCCCGCCACTGGAGGAGCCGCTGGGTGTTGGTGAACGTGCCCTCCTTCTCCACGTGGCTGGCGGCGGGCAGGAAGAAGACCTCGGTGGCGATGTCCCCGGTGCGAAGCTCACCGGTCTCCAGCTCGGGCCCGTCCTTCCAGAACGTGGCCGTCTCGACCAGGGTCAGGTCACGCACGACGAGCCACTCGAGGTTGGCCAGGCCGAGACGCTGCGCCTTGCCGTTGGCGGAACCGACCGCGGGGTTCTCCCCGATGACGAAGTACCCCTTCACGGTGCCGTCGATCTGACCCATCACCGTGGCGTAATGGCCGTGGTCGCCGGTGAGCCGGGGCAGGTAGCCGAAGCAGAAGTCGTTGTCCTCGGTGGCGGCGTCGCCCCACCACGACTTGAGCAGGCTGACCAGGTAGGAGCGCCGGTTGCCCCAGTAGCCGGTGTCGGCTCCCTCCATCTCGAGGTAGTGGGCCAGGTCCTCATGCCGGTGCGCGTGCGGCATCGCGATGTATCCCGGCAGCAGGTTGAACAACGTCGGGATGTCGGTGGAGCCCTGGATGCTGGCGTGGCCGCGCAGCGCCATGATTCCGCCGCCGGGGCGGCCCATGTTGCCGAGCAGGAGCTGGAGGATGGCCGACGCCCTGATGTACTGCGCGCCCACCGAGTGCTGCGTCCAGCCGACCGAGTAGACCCACGCGGTGGTGCGCTCACGCCCGGAGTTGGCCGTGATCGCCTCGGCCAGCTCGGCGAAGTCCTCCGGTGGGATCCCGCACAGCTCGGCGACCATCTCCGGCGTGTAGCGGGCGAAGTGACGCTTCAGGATCTGGAGGACGCAGCGGGGATGCCGCAACGTCGGGTCGGAGGGCGGCCTGGCGGACGCCCCCGCTCCGCGCGCTCCGTAGGAGTCGGATCCGGCGGCCTCGGCATGCTGTCCGCCGCCCTCCCGCATCTCGTCGGTCTCGGCCTCGCTCTCCTCGTCGCCCTCGTAGGCCCAGCTCGACGGGTCGTACCTGTGGCTCTCCGGATCGAAGCCCGAGAACAGGCCGTCCAGGTCCTCGGTGTCCTGGAAGCGCTTCGACACGAGCGTGGCCGCGTTGGTGTAGGCCAGCACGTACTCACGGAAGTAAAGCTCGTTGCTCAGCACATGGTTGATCAGCGCACCGAGCAGCACGATGTCCGACCCCGCCCGGATCGGCAGGTAGCGGTCGGCGACCGCGCTCGTCCGCGAGAAGCGCGGATCGATGTGGAAGACCTTCGCCCCCCGCAGGCGCGCCTCCATCACCCACTGGAACCCCACGGGATGGCATTCGGCCATGTTGGAGCCCTGGATGACGATGCAGTCAGCGCCCGCCAGGTCCTGCTGGAAGGACGTCGCGCCGCCGCGCCCGAAGCTGGTCCCCAGACCGGGGACGGTGGAGGAGTGTCATATGCGCGCCTGGTTCTCGACCTGTATCGCGCCCAGGGCGGTGTACAGCTTCTTCATCAGGTAGTTCTCTTCGTTGTCGAGCGTCGCCCCGCCCAGACTGGCGATGCCCAGCGTCCGCCGCACCTCCTTGCCCTCGTGCGTCTCCTGCCAGGTCTCCCGACGGGTACGGACGACCCGGTCGGCGATCATGTCCATCGCGGTCTCGAGGTCGAGCCGCTCCCACTCGGTGCCGTACGGCCGGCGGTAGAGAACCTGGGTCTGGCGGCCGGGGTGGGTCACGAGCTGCTTGCTCGCCGAACCCTTGGGGCACAGCCGGCCGCGCGAGATGGGCGAGTCGGGGTCTCCCTCGATCTGGCTGACCTTGCCGTCCTTGACGTAGACGAGCTGACCGCAGCCGACCGCGCAGTAGGGGCAGACCGATCGGGCGACCGTGTCGGCCTCCTCGGTGCGAGGCCGCAGGGCGTCGGTCCGCGCCGAGCGCGCGGCGTCACGCCTGCCGTCCTCCCCCTTGAGCTGCCGGATCACCGGCCAGCGGGAGATCCACCCACCGTCCGCCATGATGCGTGTCTTGCCCTACTTGGGCCGGTGTTAACCGGCCGGCCGATTCCGGCGGTCCCCCAGGTCAAGCGGTCCACCCGGCGACTTTCCCGGTCAGGCGGCCCAGGGGAACGGCGCCACGTCAGGCTCGACCCAGCCGCGGCGGGCCTCGGGGGCCGCCAGGGTGGTGGACCGGTAGTAGTGCCTGGCGAGGAGGCGTTTGTCCAGCAACGCGGGGTGCCGCTCCACGAAGACGTCGAACTCCGGGCGGTCCGGTTCGGTGACGACGTGATGGGCGACGAGTTCCACCCATGCCCGCGAGACGGTGTGGTGGTATTTCTGCGGCGCCTTCTCATACGCGGTGATCTGCCGGAGCCAGCCGCAGACCTGCTCGACGGCCTCGGGCATGCCGTGGCGGTGCACGGCGACGAAGGCGAGGTGGATGTGCTGCCGGTGCCCGAAGACGCCGTCGGGGCCGACGATGCCGGAAAGGATCTCCGTCAGCCGGGGATCGTGTGTGGTCGCGTTGTGATGCGTGCGGTCCATCAGGAGACCTCCTGCAGCGCGGTGATGACAGCGTGGTAGCCGGCCAGTTGCTGAGGGGACAGCCCGGCGAGCGCTCGGGCTTCGAGGCCGGAGACGGCGGCGCTCACCCGGGCGGCGACCTCCTGGCCCGGCTCCGTCAGAGCCAGACGGAATGATCGGCGGTCGTCCGGGTCGAGTTCCCGGGTGAGCAGGCCTCGCCGTTCCAGACGGTCCAGGACGCCCGTCAACGTGGTCGCCCGGGTCCCGGTGTCCGCACTGAGCGCCCGGACGTTGCGTGCCCGGCCGTCGGCGAGGTTCGCGAGCGTGTTGATCTCGGAGGGTGTCAGGTCGAGATCGGCGAGGGTGGCGGTGAGCGCGTGCAAGGTGCGGTGGGTGGCTCTCTGCAGGGCCAGCAACACCGCCGATTCACCGCTTTCGGATATCACGATATTGGACTATACGAGATCGAACCATCTTGGAACACCCCTTTTTGCGGGGGTCGCACTGCACAAAGCATCAGATCAACCGGGAAATAGGGGGTGTTATGGTCGCCCACATGCCCGAACTCATCGCCCCCACGAAGCGACTGCACAAATCATGGTTGGCGGCACGCGATGAATGGGATCCCGGCGCCCACCAGGACGGCGCCGGCCTGTACCTGGCTCCCGACGACGACGTCGACAGCCCTGAGAGCTTCTCCTCATGGGTCGATCGGCTTCTCCGGGCTTCGGACGAATCGGTTCCCGTCGCGGCGGGGCGCGTTCACGTCACCTACTACTGGATCGTCGACCAGGACACCTACCTGGGAGCCATCGATCTGCGCCACTACCTGAACGCGGTCCTGCTCGAACTCGGCGGGCACATCGGCTACAGCGTCCGGCCTTCCGCCAGGAGACGCGGCCTGGCCACGTGGGCGCTGGGCGCGGTCCTGCCTCAGGCCCGCACGCTCGGCCTGGACCGGGTCCTGGTCACGTGCGACGTCGACAACACCGGCTCCGCGAGAACCATCGAGCGCAACGGCGGTGTCCTGGAGGACGTACGGACCACCGAAGTGGGCGTCAAGCGCCGCTACTGGATCACTCTCTGAGCGCGGCCCTCTGCAGAAGGCAGGCCCGAGCCGGCGTCGCGGGTCAGGCCAGGGCGGCCCGGGTCTCCTCGGCGAGCGACTCCACCAGCCGGGCAGCCGGGAGATCGCGGCCGAGGCGGTAGCCGACTCCGGCCCACAGCGACATCCCGTGCGGGTCACCCTGCTCGCCCGCCGCCCGGCGCAGACCCGTCGTCAGCTGGTGCACCTGGGGATAGAGGTGCGGCGCGGATCCCTCGTGCTCGGCCATGAAGCGGTTGAGCAGGCCGCGGGCCCGGCGACCGGTGAACGCACGCGTGAAGGCGGTCTCCGTGAAGGCGGGATCGGTCAGCGCCGCCTTGTGCACCGGATGCGCCCCGCTCTCCGGTGTCCGCAGGAACGCGGTGCCGAGCTGAGCGGCGACGGCTCCCGCCCGGAGGACGGCCGCGATGCCCCGCCCGTCCATGATCCCTCCGGCCGCCGCCAGCGGAAGGTCCACGACGCCCCGGATCTCGGCCACGAGTTCGGGCAGACCTGACGGCGGGGACCAGTCGGAAGGGAGGAAGTCAGCCTGATGACCTCCGGCGCCCGGCCCCTGCACCACCAGCGCGTCCGCTCCGGTCTCGGCGGCGGCGACGGCCTCGGCGGGGGTGTTCACGGTGATGACCACGGCGCTTCCCGCACTCCGCAGGCGGGCCACGACCTCGGCGGACGGACAGCCGAACATGAAGCTCACGACAGGGACGCTCTCGGACTCGAGGAGGTCGATCTTCGCCTCCCACTCGTCGTCGTTCCAGGTGACCGTCTGCGGCAGGGCCACGCCGTACCGGTCCGCCTCCGCCGCCAGTTCCTGGCGATAACGCGCCAGAGCCGCCTCAACCCCCGTCATCCCCGCGCGGACCGGATCGGGGCCGGGAACGAAGACGTTCACGCCGAACGGCTCACCCGTCCGCTCGCGAACCGCGGCGATCTCATCTCGTACGGCAGCGGCCGTACGTGATCCGGCGGCCAGGAATCCCAGGCCGCCCGCGGCCGACACCGTCGCGGCGAGCGCGGGTGTGGACGGGCCTCCGGCCATCGGCGCCTGGATGACGGGCAGCGCCATCCCGAAAGGAACAATGCGGCCGTCCATGGAGCTCCTCATCCGTCGCTCGACTCATACGCCCGCAGCGCGCGGTCCACGAGTGTTCCAGCCGCCCCAGTGTATGCCGCGGGATCGACAAGATCGGCGATGTCCTCCCTGGTCAGACGCTCGGCGACCTCGGGGATCTCCATCAGCGGATCGATGATCGGCCGGCCCGTCGCCGCGGCGCTCGCGGCGGCCCTACCGAGAAGCCGCTTGGCGGCCGCCTTTCCGAGGATCGGGGCCAGGGCGGCCGCGAGGCGCTCGGTCACGGTCAGGCTTCCGGTGAGCTCCAGGTTGGCCCGCATCCGGTCCGGGAAGACCTCGAGCCCCTCGGCGAGCTCGGCCGCCACCTCGGCGGCGCCTCCGACGAGGCGTAGGCACTCCCGCAGAGGTTGCCACTCGGCCTGCCAGGCGCCGGCGGGGCGCTCGTCCTCGGCGAGCATGCACTGCCCGAGGGTCGCCGCGAGCATCGGCACCTGGATCGCCGCCGAGCGGATCAGCGTCGTGAGGACGGGGTTGCGCTTGTGCGGCATCGCCGACGAGCCGCCACGACCCGGCGCGGACGGCTCCGCGACCTCCGCGACCTCGGTCCTCGACAACGACTGGACGTCCACCGCGAGCTTCCCGAGCACCCCTGCGGTGAGCGTCAGCGCACCGGCCAGGTCCGCGAGCGGGATCCGCGAGGTGTGCCAGGGCAGCACCGGGTCCTTCAGACCCACCTCCGCGGCGAAGGCCGCCATCAGCCGCTCGGGATGGGACTCCGGATCCTGCGCCCCGGCGATCCCGGCGTACTCCAGGTAGGCCGCGAGCGTGCCCGCCGCGCCGCCGAGCTGGGCAGGAAGATCCGCGCGGACGCGGCTCAGCCGTTCACGGGCGGCCACGACGGAGTGCAGCCATCCGGCCGCCTTCAGCCCGAACGTGACGGGAACCGCGTGCCGGCCGAGCGTCCGTCCCACCATGATCGTGTCGCGGTGGTTCCGGGCCAGCCGGGCCAGAGCGGCAGCCGTCCGATCGAGGTCGACCAGAATTAGCGCGAGGGTCCGGCCGGCCACCAGCATCGCCGCGGTGTCCATCATGTCCTGGCTCGTGGATCCTCGGTGGACGTGCTCCGCGGCGCCGGCGTCCACCGCCGCGACGGCCTCCGTCAGCTCCTCGACCAGCGCGACCACCGGGTTGCCCGCCTCACGGGCGCGTACGGCCAGGCGCGCCAGGTCGATCGCCCCGGCCTCCGCCACCTGCGCGACGGTCTCCGCCGCGGCGGCCGGGACCGCCCCCAGACGGGCCTGGGCCCGGGCCAGCGCCGCCTCGGCGTCGAGCAGCGCACGGAGCCAGGCCCGGTCGTCGGTGGCACGCTCGGCAGCGCTGCCCGCCCGCACCGGAGAGAGCAGCCCGGAGTCCGGGCCGGGACCGTCGTCCCCCATGAGGTGGGTCATCGGTGCAACCTTCCCGTCGGCGGCGGGTGGGCGCCGCCGCGAGGCCCTCAGGGTCTTCGAGGGCCTCGGGCGCCGGAGTGCGTCAGCTGAAGTCGAGGTCGCCCGTGCGGGTGCGCTTCAGTTCGAAGAAATACGGATAACGGGCGAGTGCGTACGCGCCGTCGAAGACGTGCAGGGCGTCCTCGCCCCGCGGGATGTGGCTCAGCACCGGCCCGAAGAACGCGACGCCGTCGACGTGGATGGTGGGAGTGCCCACGTCCTCGCCGACCGGGTCCATGCCCTCGTGGTGGCTGCGGCGCAGCGCCTCGTCGTAGTCCGAGCCCGACGCCGCGTCGGCGAGTTCGACGGGCAGTCCGACCTCGGCCAGCGCCTCCTTGGCGACCAGGTCGAAGTCCTTGTTCCCCTGGTTGTGGATCCGGGTGCCCATGGCGGTGTAGAGGTCCCTGAGCACCTCCTCGCCGTGCTGCTCCGCAGCGGCGATGCACACCCGCACGGGACCCCAGCCCCTGTCGAGCATGTCGCGGTACTGCTGGGGAAGTTCATCTCTGTTCTCGTTGAGAACCGACAGGCTCATCACCCGGAATCGGAGGTCGATGTCCCGCTGCTTCTCCACCTCGAGGATCCACCGGGAGCTGATCCACGCGAACGGGCACATCGGATCGAAGTAGAAATCGACCTTGGGCCGGGTCGCTGGCTCCGCCTCTGCCTGGTCAGTCGCCGCCATGACGTCTCCTTACTTGGAAGTCTCGCCGGGTCGGGGCCGGATCCGCCTCGGCGAGACACGCCTGGGGACCGGCGTGGCACCGACACCGCCTCAAGACTCTTGAACCATCGCCGGTGATCCCTTAATTCCCAGTGAACACCCCCGGTCTCTCCCCCGACCTGACGGCCACCTGCGTCCCCGTTCAGACCTGTCCGTATGGTGGTCTTCCGAGCGGCCGCCGCACCGGGCGGGCACACGGAAGGCGAGAGCACGATGAGCATGACGAGAGCCGACAAGGTGGCGACGCTGCGTGCGCTGCACGTGCCGGGCGACCCGCTCGTGCTCCCCAACATCTGGGACGCGGCGTCGGCGCGCATCGTCGAGTCGGCCGGTTTCCCCGTGGTCGCCACCGGCAGCGCGGCGATCGCCCCGGTGCTCGGCTACGCGGACGGCGAGGGCACTCCCGCCGGCGAGATGATGGCCGCGGTCGCCCGCATCGCCTCGGCTGTCGGCGTTCCGGTGACCGCCGACGTCGAACGCGGCTACGGGCTGGCGCCCGGCGAGCTGGTCGAGCGTCTGTGCGCCACGGGGGCGGTCGGCTGCAACCTCGAGGACTCCGATCCCGTCACGGGCGCGATGATCGATGCCGGCGAGCAGGCCGACTTCCTCGCCGGAGTCCGCGCCGCGGCGACCGCGTCGGACTCCGACCTGGTCGTCAACGCGCGGGTGGACAGCTTCCTCCACGGGTCGGGGACGCCCGAGGAGCGGCTCGCCGACGCGATCGAGCGTGGCCGCCGCTACCTGAGCGCCGGAGCCGACTGCGTGTATCCCATCTTCGTCACCGATCCCGGCCTGATCCGGACGCTCGTCGAAGAGCTGGGCGCCCCGGTCAACGTGCTGTTCCGTCCGGGAGTGCCGAGCATCGCCGAGCTGGCGGAGCTCGGGGTGGCCCGGGTGAGCTTCGGGCACGGGCTCCACGCGGCGACGCAGGACTTCACCGCCCGCATGGTGGCCGCGATCAAGTCGGGCCGGAGTCCCTACCCGCCGCAGGAGGCTTGACAGGTGCCTCCCTTACCATCGACGGCATGACCAACGTGCTGGTCGTGGAGGACGATCCGGCGATCGGCTCGGAGCTGACGGATGCGCTGGCCGACCACGGATACGAGACGGCCCTGGCGGCCACCGGTGAGACCGCGCTCGACCTGGCGCTGCGCGTAACCCCCGACCTCGTCCTGCTCGACCTCGGCCTTCCCGACGTGGACGGCGTCTCCCTGTGCCGCCGGCTCCGGAGCGCAATGCCGTACGCCGTGATCGTGGTGCTGACCGCGCGCACCCAGGAGTTCGAGGTCGTGGTCGCACTCGACGCGGGGGCCGACGACTACCTCACCAAACCGTTCCGGCTGACCGAGTTGCTGGCCCGGGTGCGGGCGCATCTGCGCCGGCAGACCGCGCCGACCGACCAGCGCACCATGTCGGCGGGCCGGGTCCGCCTGGACCTGGCGGCCCGGCGCGCGTACGTCGCCGGGACCGAGGTCATGCTGCGTCCCAAGGAGTTCGACCTGCTCACGGTGCTCGTGCGCCGTGCGGGCGAGGTCGTGATGCGGGAGCAGCTCATGGAGGAGGTGTGGGACGCCAACTGGTTCGGCCCCACCAAGACCCTCGACGTGCACGTCTTCGCCCTGCGCCGCAAACTGACGGAAGAGGGCGAGGATCCCCGCCGGATCACCACCCTCAGGGGACTCGGCTACCGGTACGAGACCGACCTCTGATCATCTGGCCGGCAGCAGCAGGCTGAACACGGGGGGCGAGGCCCGCCGGAGGACGAGGCGGCCGCCTTCCGCCTCCGCGAGGGACCGTGCGAGCGCGAGGCCGATCCCATGGCCGTCGCGCGCTCCCCGGGCGAACACGTCGGTCCCCTCCGGGACACCCGGACCCTGGTCGGACACCACGACGGCGACCCCGTCGCCGAGATCGGACACCTCGACGGTGACCTCACCCCTGCCGTGGATGGCGGCGTTGTCCAGCAGCACGTGGAGGATCTGCCGTACGGCCGCGGGCGCCGCGGCGACCCCGGGCAGTTCGTCGGGGACCGAGACCGTCAGGCCGCGGCCGGCCTCGGCCAGGGCCGCCCGGCGGTCGGCGCCGATCTCCTCCACCAGGGCGAGCACATCGAACGGCTCGGGTCCGCCGGTGTGCCCGCCGCGGGTCAGGCGTACGAGGTCCTCGATCGTGGTCTGCAGCCGCTCGCCGCGGTCGACCGCTGTGCGGATGACTCCGGCGAGATCCGCGTCGGGACGGCCCAGAGCCGACTCCAGGCCCAGCAGCATGCCGGTGAGCTGCGTGCGGAGCTGATGGGACACGTCGACGCTGAACGCCCGCTCGCGGTCGAGCACGTCGCCGAGCCTCCGCGCGGTCGCCTCCAGCGCGAGCCCGGCGGCGTCGGCCTCGCGGACGTCGGACCGCGGCGCCCTGATGGAGAAGTCACCCGATCCCAGAGCCTGCGCCGCCCTCGTCAGATGCTCCAAAGGCGCGGCCAGCCGCGCGGACTGCCGCAACGCGAAGACCGCCGCCAGCCCGATCACGACCACGGCGAGCGCCGCCATGGCCAGCCAGGCGCGATACATGCGGTCGCGCACGATCTCGTACGGCATGGCCACCCGGACGGACCCGGCCAGTTTCTTGTCGGAGGGGAAGGGCGCGGCGACCACGAGAAAGCCCCGCTCGACGCCCTCATGGACGTGCCCGTCACGGGCCTCGGCCGCGATCCGCGACGTGCCCGGCCCCGCGCCGGACAGCTTGGCCCCGCTCGCGGTGAAGAAGCCGACGGTGAGCGTCGACGGCACACCCCTGGGGAGGGGGACGGAGGTCACCCCGTTCCGCACGACGTCGTCGTGGACGACCGCGGCGATCCAGGTGGCGTTGCGGTCCAGCGACGCCGTCGTGTCGTCGTGGTACAGCCGTCCCATGGAGATCGCGAGGGGGATGGCGAACAGGGCGACGGAAAGCGTGGCCACCCCCACGATGGCCCCCAGCACTCTGAGGCGCAGCGGCCTGCCGTACGGCTCACGCCGGCCAGAAGGTTTCTCCACATCCGAGGTGATGTGTTGCCCTTTACCCCATATCACCAGCTCAGGGTCCCAGAGATCAGGTGCGCCTGTGCGCCCCGGCCCCGGGAAACGAATCTCGCGTCCGGTTGTGTGTCGACCCGGGACGAGTCCGTTCGACTACAACGGAAGGCCGGTGCGGATCGCCGGCCGGAAGAGGTGGTGCACGATGAAGTACATGTTCCTGCTCTACGGAGCCGACGGGCCCCTGCCCGAGTTCGGGACCGAGGAGTACGGCCGGATGTTCGAGGCGTACCGCACCGCGACGGAGGCGATGGCCGAGGCGGGCGTGCTGATCGACTGCGCCCCGCTGCGGCCGGTCTCCGCCGCGACGACCGTCCGGGTCCGGGGCGACGAGACGCTGCTGACGGACGGCCCCGCCGCCGAGATCAAGGAGCAGTTCGGCGGCTATGCCCTCGTCGAGTGCGCGGACCTCGACGAGGCGCTGAAGTGGGCGGCCACCATGCCCGCGGCGCGGGAGGGGTCGGTCGAGGTGCGTCCTGCCGTCCACGTGGAGGTGCCGGCCTGAACGACGAACTGGACGCGCTCTTCCACGCGCACTGGTGGCCGGCGGTGGCGACGGTCACCCGGCTCGTGGGAGACCTCGAGGTGGCCGAGGACGCCGTGCAGGACGCCTGCGCCCTCGCCCTGGAGCGATGGCCGGAGCACGGGGTCCCGGCGAGCCCGGGGCCCTGGCTCATCGGAGTCGCCCGGCACAAGGCTCTCGACCGGCTGCGGCGCGAGAGCGGACGGCTCGAGAAGGAGACCGCGGCGACGCGGGCCCTGGGCGGCCGGGACACCGTTGAGGAGTGGACGCTGATGCCGGACGACGAGCTCGGCCTGATCTTCTTGTGCTGCCATCCGGCCCTCGATCCCTCCGTCCGTGTACCCCTGACGTTACGGTCCGTGTGCGGGCTGACGACGGCCGAGATCGCCGCCGCGTTCCTCGTCCCCGAGGCCACCATGGCGCAGCGCCTCGTGCGGGCCAAACGCAAGATCAGGGACGCGGGCATCTCGTTCCGCGTCCCCGCCCCGTCCGATCTGGACGCTCGGCTCGCCGCCGTCCTCCGGGTCGTCTACCTGGTCTTCACCGAGGGGCATAGGGCGACGAGCGGTCCCGATCTGGTGCGCGGTGACCTGTGCGACTCGGCCGTCCGGCTGGCTCGGGCGCTCGCCCGGCTGCTTCCGGGCGATCCGGAGGTGACCGGCCTGCTGGCCCTGCTCCTGCTGACCGACGCCCGCAGGCGGGCCCGGGTCGACGACCTCGGTGATCTCGTCCTCCTCGAGGAGCAGGACCGGAGTTTGTGGAACCACGCGATGATCGAGGAAGGAGAGGATCTCGTCGAGCGGGCCCTGCGAACCGGCCGTCCCGGCCCCTATCAGCTGCGGGCCGCCATCGCCGCCTGTCACTCGGGGGCCGCATCGGCGGCCGCGACCGACTGGCGGGAGATCGCCCTGCTCTACGGCGAGTTGATCCGCTACGAGCCCACTCCCGTGGTCGAGGCCAACCGGGCCGTCGCCGTCGCCATGTCGGAGGGGCCGGCGGCCGGTCTCGTCATCCTCGACGTCGTGGGAGCCCACCCTCAGCTGGCTCGGTGGCCGCAACTGCACGTCGCCCGCGGTGAGCTGCTCCACCGCCTGAACCGGCCCGACGAGGCACTGGAGGCCTACCGAGCCGCTCTGGCACTGGAACCTCCTCCGGCCGAGCGCGCCTTCCTCGTTCGCCGGATTCGCGAACTCGGCTGACGACGTAATTTCAGCGGCCGTCCGAGTACGCCCAGCCGGACCAGCGTGTCACCTCGACCAGGACGGCGGGGCCCGCCGGAGGGCGGCCGCCGTACTGGGTGTACTTCGCCACCAGCCACTCCACGGCGCGGTCCCGCTCCGGGCCGCGTTCGACGACGCGCGCCCGCCCGTCGACCCTGGCCCACCACAACCGTTCCCAGTCGTCCTCGTAGTGGTCGGCCAGGAGGCAGACCTGAGGGTTCTCGGCGATGTCGCGGAGACGGCGCAGATCGGTGGTCGTCTTCGGCTTGTGGTCCACGGCGGTCACCACGACGTCGCCGGCCACGGCGAAGGTCACCGGCACGAGCCTCGGCACGGCTGTGGCCGCCTCACCCGCGCCGGCCGTCGCGAGCCTGGCCACCCGGGCGGCGGCGAAGAGCTCACGTGCCCGGTCCGCCGGCATCCTCACGCCGCCAGGTTATGCCGTGCCGTACGGGCCGCGTCGCCGCCGGACCGGCCGCACTTGATGATCTTTCTCGGGCAACCTAAGGTTGTCGGAATGGAGCCCCCCGATTTACTGGCGCAGGCCCGCTCACGCTCGTCCGATCCGGACGACCCGCTGGAGACCCTCTCCGCCGCGATCGCACTCAGCACCGAGCTCAGCGGCGACGCCGACATCCTGCTCGACCTCGCGGTGCGCGACGCCCGGGACGCGGGCGCGTCCTGGACCACGATCGGCGAACGCTTCGGCTTCTCCCGGCAGGCGGCGCGCAAACGGTTCACGCCGCCCTTCGCCGGCCGGACGCTGGAGAACCGCCGCAAGAAGCGTGACGCGGCGTGTTCCTTCTGCCGGCAGCGTCCCGGCCCCCGGGTGCACATGGTCCACGGCGAGGCCGGCCGCATCTGCGACAAGTGCGTGGCACTCGCCGGCGAGATAGTCGCCGACCTGGCCAAACGCCGCTGACGACCCGGCCGCCGCTCATCTGAGCGGCGAACCGGTCAGGTGACGGTCAACCGCCGCTGGTACTGCTCGTCCCGCCACAACTCCTTGCTCAGCACCTCGGCGAGCGTCGTCGCGGCGTCGTACACGTCGACGTGGCGGAGGTACAGCGGGGCGAAGCCGAACCGGATGATGTCGGGTTCGCGGTAGTCCCCCATCACTCCCCGGTCCACGAGCGCCCGGACCACCGGGTAGCCGTCGGGGTGGCGGTAGCTCACCTGGCTGCCGCGCCGGTCGGCGTCTCGCGGACTCGCCAGCGTGAGACCCGGGCACAGCTCGTCGACCAGGTCGATGAACAGCGAGGTCATCGACACGCTCTTGGCGCGCAGGTGCCGCAGGTCCACCCGCTCCCAGATGTCGAGCGAGGCGTTGAGCGCCGTGTAGGACAACACGGGCGGGCTGCCCGAGGCGAACCTGCGCACCCCGTCGGCGGGCCGGTAGCCCGGCTCGAAGTCGAACGGCGCCGCGTGCCCGTGCCATCCGGATATGACGTTGCGGACGTCCTCGTGGTGACGCGAGGCCACGTAGATGTACGCGGGCGCGCCGGGACCTCCGTTGAGGTACTTGTAGGTGCAGCCGATCGCGAGGTCCGCCGCGCTCACGTCGACGGGAACGGCGCCGGCGCTGTGGCACAGGTCCCAGACCATGAGGGCGCCGGCGGCCTGGACCTGCGCGGTCACCGCGTCGATGTCGTGCATCGCCCCGGTGCGGTAGTCGACCTGCGAGAGCAGGACCATCGCCACGTCGTCGCCGAGAGCCTCGTCCAGGTTCAGCGCGCCGTCCACGGTGCCGATGTCGCGGATCTCATAGTCGCCGAGCGCCCTGGCCGCGCCCTCGACCACGTAACGGTCGGTGGGGAAGTTGTCGAGGTCGGAGATGATCACTCGGCGGCCCGGCCGCAGAGGCAGCGCCGCGGTGACCGCCTTGAAGATGTTCACCGACGTGGAGTCACCGGCGAGGACCTCGCCTGGGCCGGCGCCGATCAGCGGCGCGATCCGGTCACCCGTCGTCTGCGGCAGGTCCCACCAGCCCGCGGTGTTCCAACTCGCCCCCAGATGCCGGCCCCACTCGCTCTCCACCGCGTGCGCGACGCGGGCGGCGGTCCGCCGGGGAAGCGCCCCGAGCGAGTTGCCGAGAAGATAGACGACATCCGGCGGAAGGGTGAATTCGTCCCGGAAGCCCTTGAGGGGATCCTGCTCGTCGAGGGTCTGGCAGTCCGCACGGCTGATGGCCACCTGTCACTCCTTCGCTCACTGCATTATGTCCCCAAATATCTTCATATGGTCACAAATGGGGCCGCCCTGGACGGCCGCGCACCCTTACCGCCGGGTTACTTCCGTACGTCCTGGGAGTTCGCCGCCCGCACCCGTCCGGGGACAGCGCACCCGGCCTCGGGCTGACCGTATTCGCAGCGTTAATGACTCAGTGTTGGCACAGCGGTGAAATACGGACCGGGATCGTTCCATGGTTACGGACTGCAATAACTCGCGGAGATCGCCACACGGGCACGATCCGCTCAAAATAAGCACGGGACCAACCAGAGACTCTGTGCGATCGTGGACAAGACGGGGCAAGTTCTCTGTAGACGCCAATCCCCCGTTGGTGACAGAGGGTGATCAAACGTGACGGAGTCCCCGGTGCATCACGAGCCCCCGATCTATCGCCGCATCGCCGACCGGTTGCGCGATCAGATCCTGTCGGGCGCCTTGAGTGATGGGGATCGACTACCGGGCGAGAACGCGATCATGGCCGAGTACGGCATCGCGCGGGCGACGGCGAGGCAGGCGCTCGCCGTGCTCATCAACGAGGGCCTGGCCGTACCGAGAAGGGGATCGGGCGTCTACGTGCGCCTGTTCCGCCCGATCAGGCGGCACGGGTCCCGGCGACTCTCCAGAGAACAGTGGGGCCAGGGCCGGGCGATCTGGGACTCCGACACCCGGGGGCGCTCCTACACCGTGGACGAGGTCAGCATCGAGCGGACACCGGCGAGCGAGCAGGTGGCCCGGGTGCTCGACTGCGACGAGGTCTGGGTGCGCCGCCGCCGATACTCGGTGGACGGCCGTCCCGTCCAGTTGGCGGTCTCCTACTTTCCCGCCGACCTCGTCGAGGGCACGGCGGTGACCCTGCCGGACACGGGGCCCGGCGGGGTCTACGCGAGGCTCGGCGACCTGGGCTACTCCCCTGTGCACTTCACCGAGGAGGTGCGCGCCCGGATGCCGCAGCCGGGGGAGGCGAGCCTGCTCGGCCTTCCGGCGGGGACACCGGTCATCATCATCAGCCGGCTGGCCTATGCCGCCGGAGGTATTCCGATCGAGCTCAATGAGATGACTCTCGACGCCGCATCGTATGTACTCCAGTACGACTTCGATGCGTAGGTCAAGGGGCAAGGTTGACCTGTCCATCCCGATCATTGATTTCTCTAGAGATGTCCCGCACCTTGAAAAAGAGACGTCAAGAACAACCGGACACGGCGAGGGAAGGGTGGACGGATGTCCTTTGACCGACATCTCGCCGAGATTGCCCGGGAGTTTCCGGAATGGACGATCTGGCGGAGTGACGCGGGCCGGTGGTGGGCTACCCGGCATCACCCGCTGACCATGGCTCAGCGGGAGGCGGGATGCGCGATGACCATCGACGCGGACGATCCCGAGGGGCTGCGCGGTCAGCTGCGTGAACAAGAGGAACGTGCCACGATCGCCGATCCGTGAGCGCGGAAGCCTCCGACCCTATCGGGGGCGGAGGCTTCCGCTCGGTTCTCCCGTGGGGGCGTCGTCGCTGGTGTCAGTCACAACGACGCCCTCACGGGTCCGGCCTCTTCTTGCCTGCTCCGGTTCCTACCTGATGCGGAACGGCCCCTGATCGTCGGGCGACTGCCGGACCCGGCCGAAGTCGACGTCGGGGTAGTCCACGACCTCCATGGCCATCGGGCCGGAGCCGAGGGGGTCGGCGTGGCGGACGTCGTCAACGATCACCCGGACGTCCTCGTGTGCGTCGCCGATGGACTGGTCCACCGCACGGACCGGGCGGAACATGTCGATGCTCTCGTGGGCGGGTGCGGAGCCCGGTCCGTATCCGGCCTCGTCGCCGGCCGTCGCGTCCAGGCTCTCGACCTCGACCCGGTCGTCCGCGTGGTTCCGGTCGTCACCCTGATCGGCCGGACCGTCGGCCGAATCCTCGGCCAGGTCGCCGGCCAGTTCGCCGGCCAGGTCGTCTGCCTGGTGCTCCGGCTGGGCGGGAGCGTCGTTCGCTGGCTGCTCCGCCTGCTGCTCCTCGCGGAACTGCGGGGCGGGAGGCACGACCGCGGCCTCGTCGATCAGCGGGCCCGCCGACGCCTCGCGGTGCAGCAGGTCGCCGAGGACCGACCCGATCTCGTTGAGGCGGCGCATCACCTCGGTGTGCGTGTCGGTCAGGTAGACGACCCGGCGGCCGGTGTGCTCGTCGAGCGCGGAGACCCGCTTGTCCGCCGCGGCCAGTGCGGCGCTCGCCTCCGCGTTGGCGTCGGCCACGTGCCGCTCCGACTCCAGTCGCGCGGTGGTCAACTGCCGGTCGGCTTCGGCCCGGGCCGAGCGCAGAGTGTCCTCGGCCTCGGCGCGGGCCGTGCCCAGGGTCTCCTCGGCGTCGGAACCGGCCTGCGACAGGAGGCGCTCCGCGGCGCCGGTCGCGTCGGCGACCCGGCGCTCGGCCTCCTCCTGGGCGGCGGCCCTGATCGACTCGGCCTGCTCACGTGCCATCATGACCAGCCGCTCGGCCTCGGCGGCCGCGTGGTCACGCAGGCGGGCGGCCTCCGACTCCGACGCCTCCTTGTTGGCGGCCGCCTCCTCGTGGGCCAGCTTGAGGATCTGGCTCAGCCGCTCGCCCAGCTCATCCGGGTTCTGCGGGGACTCGGTCACCTTTCGGCGGGCGTCGGCCAGTTCGATGCGGCTCTGCTCGGCCTGGTCGATGGTGCGGGCGAGCCGTTCCTCCAGGTCCCGGATCTGGTTGCGCGTCCGGATCATGTAGTCGTGGACCTGCCGGCGACTGTATCCACGCATGACGACCTCGAAGGAGTCGTCGCTCATGAGGTCGGGGAAGTTCTCGGTCTGGTTGGTCATGACAAGCCCTGGGGGTCGGAAGACAGAGAGGCGATACGCACGTCAGGACACGACTTTCCTGCTATCCGCCGGACATCGCAACCCGAACGCCACAAGCCCCAGGGGAAAATTGCAGGACACCGGCCCTCAGGCGGCCGAGGAGTGCGTGGAATCATGACCCGCATGCCGTACATCGCAGCCCTGGACGACGACGCCGTACCGACGATCCACCCGGAGGCGTGGGTGGCCCCGGGGGCCGTGGTGGTCGGGCGGGTACGGCTCGGCCGCGCCACCAGCGTCTGGTACGGCTCGGTCCTGCGCGGCGACGACGAGCGGATCGAGGTCGGCGCGGAGTGCAACATCCAGGACCTGTGCTGCCTGCACTCCGATCCCGGCGAGCCGGCGATCCTGGAGGATCGGGTGAGCCTCGGGCACCGGGCGATGGTGCACGGCGCTCACATCGGCGCGGGAGCGCTGGTCGGGATCGGCGCGACCGTGCTGGGCGCCGCCGTCGTCGGTGAGGGGTCGCTGATCGCCGCCGGCGCCGTCGTCACCCCCGGCGCGAAGATCCCCGCCGGGGTGCTGGTGGCCGGCGTGCCCGGCCGGATCGTCCGCGAGCTCACCGACGACGACCGCGCCTCCTTCGCCCGCACTCCGGCTAACTACCAGGCGAAGGCGCGGCGGCACGCCGCGGCGACCGAGCTTTCCCGATGAAGGTCCCGGCCAGGACCAGGTGGTCGGACAGCTCGGGCGTGGTCTTGATCACCTCGGCGCCCGCGGCCATGAAGTCCGCCTCGGTCGCGAAGACATAGTCGATCTTGCGGCCGCCTCTGGTCGTGGGCGTGCCGGTCCGGCGCTGCGCCATGTACGGCCCGGCTCCCACCTCGGTGTACCTCCCGGTGCCGAGGCCGCGGCCGTACACGGCGGTGAGCTGGGGATCCTCCGGCTTGCGGTTGAAGTCGCCGCCGAGGATCACCGGGCTCCGCCCCGCGTACCTCGCGACCAGGTCCTCCACCTGCCGGGGCGACTCGGTCTCCGAGATGTGGGTCACGCAGCTCACCGAGCGGCGCGGGCCCACCATGCTGGTGGCGCACAGCAGTCCACGGGGATGGACCTTCGAACCGGGACTGGGCGCCGCGTCCACGGCGAGCATCCGCCGGAGCGGCTGCCCCATGACCCGCCCCTTGAGCGCCAGGGCCAGGCCGAACGTCTTCTTGTCAGGGGGCGTCGTCCGGGACGTGAGGTCGCCCCAGAACCGCCGGCACTTGTCGCCTCCGCCTCCGCGCGAGTGCGCCCGGTCGATGCCGAACCACACCATCTGATAGTCCGGAAGCCTCCGCTGGAGCAGGTCGACCTGCGCGTAACACATCTCCGTGAACGAGGCGACGTCCACGTTCCGCTGGCGGACGAGCGCGGCGACCTTACCCGCCCACGCACGCCTGCGGTCGGGCTTCAGGCTCTCCGTGCAGGTGTTGTCCCTGTTGTTCGCCGCGCAGACGTTGTAGGTCAGCACGTTGACGCGGTACGGGCCCGGCCGGCCCTCCGACACCGGCACGTCGACGCGGTCCGGACCCCGCCGGCCTGCTGACGAGACGCCCGTGAAACCCCCGACCAGGACGGCCGCCGCCGCCACCAACGCCGCGCCACGCCGACGCCAACCTGCCTTCCACACGCGCCACACCCCCCGATTCCGGGAGCCCCCGCGGGCATCCGCTCAGGAGGTCATTGGCGACAAATCCCTCCATAAGCGGTGACAGTAGCTGAATTGGGATCATCCAACCCATGCGCCTGTGGTGAAATTTCCTACATTGATTGCCATAACGGGCGCGGCGACCGCCAGGTAGGCCATGAAGACCCAGGGCCTGCGCGCACCGGCGATGCCCACCGACAGATAGAGCGGCCACCACAACAACGAGGCCCGGCCGACCGACATGTAGAACGACGACATCGCGAGCAGTGCGACGGCCTGGGGCGCGAGGTATGCGAGGTTCCCCCATCGCCGCCTGACGGCCTGCCAGACGACCAGCGCCGCCAGCACGAGCGCAGCCAGGATCTCCTCACGGTAGGACGTCCGCAGGACGCTCTCCTCGAGCGACCGGTTCCACGTGTTGACGAAGACCTGCCAGGGCCATTCGGCGAAGCGCCCCCAGTAGTCCGCCTCCGCGTGCTTCCACGCCAGCAGATCACCCGTACGCGACCAGAGGTAGGCCATGTAGGCCAGGACGGGAACCGCCGGCAACGCCAGCCACGGCACCGTCCGCCACCCCTTCCCCCGCAGGCCGTTGTCGGCGACCAGGAACTGGATGACCAGCCCCGCGAGCAGGAACAGGCCCGAGACGCGGATCGAGGACGCGAAGGCCGCGCAGACCGCCGCCGCCTCCCAGCGGCCCCGCCGCGCGAGCAGCCACGCGGGGATCGCCAGCGCGAGGAACGGCGCCTCCGAGTAGCCCGCCAGCATGAACACGGCGAACGGGCTGAGGAAGAAGGCCAGGACGGTCCACGTTCCCGTGCCTTCTTTGAACGACTCGCTCAGCCGGGACAGCGCCACCGCCACCACCGCGCTCGCGACGAGCGACACCAGCACGATGGCGAGGCTCCAGTCGGAGACGAACACGTGCAGGTAACGCAGGAGCAGCGGTATGCCGGGGAAGAACGCGCTCAGCTTGGGCGCGTCCGTCATCCCCGGCGACCCGTCGTAGCCGTGCTGCGCGATGGTGATGAAGTTGTCGGAGTCCCAGGGCGTGAGCCGGTCGAGCAGTGGGGCGTCGGTCCGCCCAGGAGCCGCCAGGACCATGTAGACGTAGGCGGCCACGTGCCAGAAGAACCAGATCAGCAGTGCCGTACGGTCGGCCGGACCGCCCACCCACCATCGGCGTTCCGCGCCTGCGGCCGTCGCTTCGCCTCTCACCTCGCCTGTCGCGGGCTGCGCGGGCGTCAGGTGCTGCGCGGGTGCCGCCAGGTCGCCCGGCGTCGCCTCCGCGTCCGCGGGAGCCGAAGCGGCCACGGGTTTGTGGATCTCTGTCACGACCATCTATCGAATACGTCAGGAGTGTCCATGCCAAGGGCTGGCAGGACGTGTATGTGAGCTTACGCGGCATTCATCGGCGTTAGCGCAGCTCATCGCACTCCCTGCGGGGGAAAGTTTCACGCTCACCCACAGGCCCGGCGCTTCCGCCTCCGCTGTCGGTGACCGGAACTAGCATTGCCGCGTGCGATGGGACGGGTTCACGGCGATGGAGCGGGATGTCCGCGCTCTGGTCGGCGACCCGCGATGGAGCACGCTCCCCGCCGCCGCACGCGCCCGGGCGATGGCCCAGCGGATGCTCGAGACCCCCGACGGCTCGCACTGGCTGTTCGGCGCCCACGCACGGTGGCACCGGTTCGGCCGGGCCGACGGCCGCTGGCACCTGTCGGCGCCGCCGGCGCACCCCGAGATCCGGTCGGCCGCCCGGCTCCTGCCGCCACCGCCGGTGATCCCCCCGCTCCCGCTGCCCGCCGGTCCCGACTTCGCGTACGACCGCGGGTCGACCCAGGCCTTCGTCGGCCCGGACGTGCCCGATGGGGTCACCGACGGGATCAGGTCACTGCTGCAGGCGCACCGGGGTCTTCGCCACGACGACTTCCCCCTGCCCTCCGGCGGCCTCCACGAGATGTTCGCCCGAGACGTGACCAGCCCGGTCGCGGCCGTCTGGGCGACGGTCATGTGGTGTGCCTACGCGCCCGCCTTCGACGGCAACGAGGTGTTGTTGTCGATGTTCGGCGAGTTCCTGGCCCGGCCGCTTCCCGGAGACGACTGGGTGCGCTGGCTCCCGCCGACGTCGCTGGACGCGCTCGTCTCCCTCTACGCCGAGCGGATGGGCGCGGGGGCCGGGGAGGCCGGCCTCCGCCTCGTGAGGCTGATGAGGGACACGGCCGTCGTCCTGCGGGCCGACTCCCGGTTCCGGCCCAGGGCCGAGGCCCTGCTCGCGATGGCCGAGCCCATCCTGGCCCAGCCGTGGCTCGACCGCCACGCCCTCGCAGGCGGCGCCGTACGGCAGGCGTGGTTGTCACGATGCCCGCCCCATCTGATCGGCGCGACGCTCACCGAGGTGTCGTCCGGAGAGCACTTCAGGCACAGCCTGTACGACCTGGTCGAGGCCCTGGCGTACACCGCACTTCGGGGGGTGGACCCGCGGGCGGCGGCCGCCTCGCTGCTCGCCGCCGATCTCGACGGCCGTTTCGCGGGATCACCCTCCGCCGCGGACGCCGTGAATCGCCTCTATGCGTGGATGGACGAGGAGTCGCGCCATTGGCTGTACGGCGCGCTCGCGGATCCGTCCCATGCTCTGCGCGGGTGCTGGCCCGTCGACGACGCGCTTCCCCCGGTGCTCGTGCCGCCCGATCGACGGGCCGCCGCCGCCCTTCTCGGAGCCGCGTACGCCACGGGGCTCGCCTGGTGCGGGCTCACCGGGACGGCCCCGCCGGCGAACGGCTTCGCGGCCTCCTCGGCCGTCGTGCCGTTCCTGATCCACCAGCGTGACGACCCGTTCCCCGCCGGTGGACCCGGCGACTTCTCCGATCTGCCGCCTGATCCCGTCCCCCTGCGTGCCTGGCAGTGAGGGGATCGCGGGCACATCAGGGCAATCCCACCGGTATCCGTGATCGCGTTACGTCACACCAAACGTCAAATTCGGATATGTCCTCCTTACTACTCCTTTAGCAATCTCTTCCCAACCTCACCGGCTTTTTCACCGAATCGTGATCTCGCTATCTGGGAAATGGTCAGAGAGGGACACGATGGGGTCGCGGAATGGTCCCGATGGGCCATGTCGCGGAAAGGAGCCCCGACGTAACCTCATGGTGGGTGTGGGCTGCGGAAGGAAGGACGACGCGGTGGGGCACGATGACCTGGACTCCCGGGTCCACGATCGTGTCGCGTTGGACGAGATCGCGCTGTACGCCGAGGTGCTGGAGGCCGTCAACTTCACCGATGACCGACTGACCTTGGAGGAGCTCGACAACGCGCTCGGATTGCGGACTTCGGCGAGCCGCTGAAGGGATTCTCAGCAGAACCGGTCCGGACTCCCCTCGGGGTCCGGGCTGGTTTGTGTGGACTAGTTCGAATTACCCAACAAGCGCATAACTCTCAAGACCGTACAAGTCGGGCGATAGCCGCCGAAGCTTCCTTCACCTTGGCTTCCGCCTCCGGACCGCCCGTGCTGACGGCGTCGGCGACACAGTGCCCGATGTGGTCCTCCAGCAACCCGAGCGCGACCGCCTGGAGCGCGCGCGTGGCCGCGGAGACCTGGGTGAGGACGTCGATGCAGTACGCGTCCTCCTCGACCATCCGCTGCAATCCGCGGATCTGCCCCTCGATCCGGCGAAGGCGCGCGAGGTATGCCTGCTTGTCGCCGCTGTAGCCGTGCATGTCTCAACGGTACCCGCTACGGGTATCGAACCGGCTTCCCCGGAGGCTAGGTCCGGGAGCGCAGGCCGTACATGAGCTCCTGCCAGCGGCCGGCGATGACGTCGGCGGCACGTTCGGACGCCGATTCGAGCGCTCCCGTCGCGAGCGCGACGCGGCGGCGCTCGTCGTCCACAAGCGCCAGGATCGCCGCGGCGTACGACTCGATCTCCCCTTCGCCCTCCGCGACGAGCACGCTGTCCTTCCCCGGCCGGAGGAACTCCGCCGGTCCGCGCGGCGAGTCGAACGCGACGATGGGAACCCCGCAGCTCAGCGCCTCCATCACCGTCATCCCCAGGGGTTCCTGGCGGGACGGCACCGCGACGATCGACGCCTTGGCGAACTCTCCGGCCAGGTCCGACGTGGCGCCCATGAAGTAGACGTGGTTGTGAAGACCGAGGTCGGCGGCCAGGGTGCGCAGACGCTTGTCCTCGGGGCCGCTGCCGTACAGGCGCAACCTCCAGTCCGGCCGTTTGTCCGCGACGATCGCGAACGCGCGGATGAGCCGGTCGTACGCCTTCTGCTGGACGAGACGGCCGCCCGCGCAGACGATCCTGTTGTCCATGCGCGAGCGCGGCCACGGCCCCGCCGGGAGCGCGTCGGGTATCGCGTGGACGGAGAGTTCGTCGTCGAGCAGCCGGATCCATTCGTCCCGGCCGCTCGCGCTGCTCGCCACGACCGCGTCGAGGCGGGGATAGAACCGCCGGATCGGGCCGGGCACCACGGGGCGGTTCCATTCCCGGGCGATGCGGACGATCTCTCGCGGCGCGTACCTGGCGGACTGCACGCTCAGCCCCGGCCGTGCCGTCACCAGGACATCGGACCGCAGGCTGCGGAGCATCCGCCACAACGCGACCTCGGTCCGCATCTGGCCACGTGGCAGCAGATGGGGCACACCGGGCCGCACGTCCATGAGCCAGCGCATGGCGACGCGGGGGCTGACGGGGAAGAACGGCCTCTCCCTGGTCCGCTTGACGCTCACGACCTCGACCTCGTGGCTGCCGGCCAGTTCGGCCGCGAGGTTGAGGACGGCCCTGACGTCCCCACGCATGCTGTACGCGGAGGGAACCAGGAAGGTGATCCTCACGCACCCACCTCGAGCCGTAACTCGTCGTCGGAGGTGAAGCTCGGCATGATCGGCACGCCGTCCACGAGCGCCCTGGGGTAGTGGACGCGGCGCCGTTTCCCCTCGATGTCGTCGAGTCTGGCACCGAGCGGAAGTTGGCCGTCGACGCCGTCCACTTCGAGCGAGGGCTCCCAGACGCCCTCCGATTCGGGGATGGCGTCCAGCACGTCGCACAACGACAGAGCCGCGTGGAAGCGGACCCCCTGCACCGTGGCGGCGACCGTGACGGTCGCGGCCGGGTCGTTGTGCCGCAACGCGAGCCTGGCCTCATGGTGCCGGTCGTCGTCGTCGAGCCCGGTGTAGGCGAGCAGCCCTGTGACCTCGAACCTGCCCTCGCGGAACCACACCGCGCGGACGTCGGCGACCGGCTCCGCCTCCTCGATCTTGATGGCGAGGAAGCCGTTCCTGGTCCGGTACGCCCGGTAGGCCATCGTCCTGCGGCCCAGCGCGTACGCGTCGAGGCTGTCGAGCGAGAAACCGGGATCGACGCTCTGGATCCGGGTGCGCGTCGCGTCGGATTGGAGATAGGCGTCCCAGCGGCCCGTGGTGAGCGACAGCGGGGCGAGTGAGACGGCGACGCTGGCGTCACCGGGCGGGTCGCCCGGCGTCCCGAGCGCCACCTCCCGTTCCACACCGGTGCCACGATGGCGCAGCACGAGCCGGGTGCCCTCGGCGAGCGGCTCGTCGATCGCAATACGAAGAGAGAGGACGTCGGCCAGTGTTACCTCAGCGCCGGTGACGACCACGCCCACCCTGCAGCCCCCTCCCCGTCGATCGAGCCAACGTTGAGGTTACCGTGATTTTCCCGTTATGTGGAGAAAGGGTTTCATGCCCTTCTCTGCGAACGAGCGTTTCTTCCTTCTTTACACAAAGATTCCACCAATAGTTCACAAATCCTGCAAAGTCGCGCCCTTAGATGCCCTTCACGGATTTGATCAACAACTGGGCCACGTCGACCACTTCGACGGACTCCTTAGCCTGACCCGAGTTCTTCTTCTCATTGATCGCGTCGCCGAGCATGACGAGGCAGAAGGGGCAGGCCGTGGAAACGGTGTCGGGATCGGTGGTCAGCGCCTCTTCGACGCGCTCGGTGTTGATGCGCTTGCCGATCCGCTCCTCCATCCACATGCGGGCGCCACCGGCCCCGCAGCAGAACCCGCGGTCCTTGCAGCGGTGCATCTCCTGCGTCTGCACGCCGGGCACCTTCGCCATGATGTCGCGCGGCTGGGCGTACACCTTGTTGTGACGGCCGAGGAAGCACGGGTCGTGGTAGGTGATCTTCTCCTCGATCGGGGTGATCGGGGTGAGCCTGCCCTCCTCGACCAGATGCGACAGCAACTGCGTGTGGTGCACGACCTCGTAGTCGCCTCCGAGCTGCGGATACTCGTTGGCCAGGGTGTTGAAGCAGTGGGGGCACGTGGCGACGATCTTCTTGACGCCGGCCTCGTTCAGCGTCTCGATGTTCTGCTGGGCGAGCATGTTGAACAGGAACTCCATGCCCAGACGTCGGGCCGGGTCGCCCGTGCACGCCTCCATCGGGCCGAGCACGCCGAACTTCACGCCCGCGATGTGGAGCAACTCGGCCACGGCCTTGGTGGTCTTCTTCGCCCGGTCCTCAAGAGCGCCGGCGCAGCCCACCCAGAAGAGGTACTCGACGTCCTCCGGCATCTTCTCGTCGATGATCGGGACCTCGAAGTCGAGTTCCTCGATCCACTCGGCCCGCTTCATCTCCGGCATGCCCCACGGGTTGCCCTTGTTCTCGAGGTTCTTCAGCATCACGCCGGCCTCGGAGGGGAACGAGGACTCGATCATCACCTGGTAGCGGCGCATGTCGAGGATGTGGTCGATGTGCTCGATGTCCACGGGGCACTGCTCGACGCAGGCGCCGCAGTTGGTGCACGACCACAACACGTCGGGGTGGATGACGCCGTCCTCGCCCACCAGCGGCTTCTCGAGCAGGGCCAGGACGTCCTGGCCCTGGTGGGCACGCTGCTCCTCGCTCATCAGGAGATAAGGCGCGACCTTGAAGGCGTGGTCGCGCTGGTCGAGGATCAGCATCTTGGGCGACAGAGGCTTGTCGGTGTTCCACGCCGGGCACTGCGACTGGCAGCGGCCGCACTCCGTACACGTGTAGAAGTCGAGGAAGCCCTTCCAGGTCGTGTCTTCGATCTTGCCGCGCCCGAACACGTCGACGTCGGGGTCGGCCTCCTCGAAGTCGAGCACCTTGCCGTTGCTGCGCATCTCCTGCGCTCCGCCGAGCCCGTCGGGGCGGCGCGAGAACAGCACGTTCATCGGGGCCGTGAAGATGTGCAGGTGCTTGGAGTTCACCACGATCACGAGGAAGACCAGCATCACGCCGATGTGCAGCAGCAGCCCGACGCTCTCCAGTGCCTCACTCGTCGGGAGGATCTTCGCGACCAGGTCCGAGGCGAAGGCGCCGGACTTGTAGGGGAAGTTGCCCGTGTTGACCGCCGCCCCGCGGAACAGGAACATCGTCCAGATCACGTTGAAGATCATGAAAAGGACCAGCCAGGCGCCGCCGAGGTGCGAGCCGGAGAACCGGGACCCGCGGCCCAGCTTCTTCGGTGACTTCGCGACGCGGATGGCGGCGAACACGATCAGGCCGATGAGCGCCGCGACCGCGATGAAGTCCTGCAGGAAGCCCAGGATCGGCCACGTGCCGATGAGCGGGATGTGGAAGTCGGGCGTACCGGTGACCGCGCCCTGGATCAGCGCGCCGTACGCCTCGAGATAGACGGTGGCGAGGATGAAGAACGCCCACATGACGAAGAAGTGGGCGGTGCCGGAGGGCGTCCACTTCAGCAGCTTCTTCTGCCCGAAGACCTCGACCAGTTGGGCCTTGATCTCCGCGCCCACGTTCTCCCTGGCGTAGCGGACACGCTCAGGGGCGGGCTGGCCGCTGGTGGCGAGCCTGTAGAGGAACAGCACGCGGCGACCGGCCAAGGTGACCGCGATGGCGGTCATGACCAGCCCGATGATCGCTACCCAGAGCACGGGCCCTCCCATATCCAGCGTTGGCTGCCAAGCGTATGATCGCCGCCCGTCCGCGGTGACCAGGCATGTCCACCCGGCCCACCACGAATGGTACCCGTCGGTAACTTATGCCCTTTCACCGCATGACGACCAGTACGCTCCGATACTAGAACAAGGCTCTGGACCGGATCGCGCGAGCCCTCAGCCCTCGAGGTAACGCTGGATCGTGGGCGCGAGGATCTCGACCAGTTCCTCGAGGTCCGCGGACGCGATCGGCTCCAGCTTGAGGATGTACCTCATCATGATCACGCCGAACATCTGGGCGAAGGCGACCTCCAGCCGGATCGGCGGGATGCCCAGCGCCTCCGCCACCCGCCCGAGCACCGCCTGGGTGAGGAACTCACGGATCATGGCGACGGCCTGATCGTTCGCCATCGCCGTACGCAGCAGCGCCACGACGGGCTCACGCGCCTGAGGGTCGGACGTCAGTGTGAGGACGAAGCGCACGAGCCGCTCGCCGATCTCCTCACGCGGCCCGGCCAAGATCGTGGGAAGCGCCACCGCGGGGTCCATCGGCAACTGCATGGCCTCGACGAAGATGCCGTCCTTCGTGTCGAAGTAGTGGTGCACCAGCGCGGGGTCGACGCTCGCCTCACGGGCGATGCCGCGGATCGTCGCCTTGTCGAAGCCCTTCTCCGCGAAGACCCTGCGCGCCGCGGTGAGGATCTCCCCGCGGGTGTCCGCGGCTCCGGGACGGCGTCCGGGCCGGCGCCTCTTCTCCGGCACGTGTTCCTCCGGCGCGCCCGCGCGCCCGCCGGCCGGGCCTCTCGTCACGACCGTCCGCCCGTGTCGCCTCTGCGGCCCACCGCCAGGTAGACCCGCATCGGGACGGTCATCCTGCCGTCGGTGAAGACCTTGGTGAGCTCGGCGCGCTCCCGGGCCATGAGCTCCTCCATCGCCTCCGTGTCGAGGATGGCGACATAGGAGTGCGAGCGCAGGTCGGTCAGGAAGTCGTCGAGGAGCACCCCACGCGTCCAGTGGACCCACGTCTCCTCGATGCGCAGCCCCGCGTCGGCCATCGCCTCCGCGATGGGGGGCATGCTCCACCCGGGCAGCGCAGGGCCGGTGTATCCCTCACACGATTCCGCCAGCCGCACCTGGCAGGCCGCGAGCCAGTCTGCCTTGCCCGCGTCCACGGAGTTCCACCAGCCGGCCACCGCTCCCCGCGGTGTGACCACCCGTACGGCTTCCGCGATCGACAGGACCGGGTCCAGCCAGTGCCAGGCCTGCGCGTAGGTGACCAGGTCGCTCACGCCGTCGCGGAAGGGCAGCGAGTTCCCGTCGGCCAGCAGCGATCCGCACTCCGTGCGCGCTCGAAGACGCGACAGCATGCGGCCCCCGCGGTCCAGCGCGACGACCTGGGCGCCGCGATCCATCAGGCCGCGGGTGGAGATGCCGGTGCCCGCGCCGACGTCCACGATCCGGGCGCCCTCGAGCCGGACGCCGGACAACTCCTCCAGCGCGACGTAGAGCGCTTCCGGATACTCGGGCCGCGCCGCGTCGTAGGCCTCCGCCACCCGGTCGAAGACCTGATGGCTGTCTTCTCGCGCCCTGGTCATGTGGCCGTCGTGGACGCGGCGAAGTTCAGCCTGGCGAAGGCGAGCGCCTCGGTCAGGTCGTCGATCCGCTCGGTGCGGCTGATGGCCTTGCGGGTGTTGATCTCCAGCACGATCAGCCCGCCGTATCCGTTTCCGGCGAGGCGTTCGAGGAGTTGCGCGCAGGGCTGCACGCCCCGGCCGGGCACCAGGTGCTCGTCCTTGTTCGTGGTGCCGACGCCGTCGGCGAGATGCAGGTGGGCGAGCCTGTCGCCGAGCTTGCCCGCCATCTCCATCGCGTCGGAGCCGGACACGGCGGTGTGGGACAGATCGAGCGTCACATGGGGGAAGTCGTAGTCGACCGGGTTCCAGTCCGGCGCGTACGGCACGACCTCGTTGCCCCGCGCCCGGAGGGGGAACATGTTCTCCACCGCGAAGACGACATCGGTCTCCTCGCGCATCCGGGCGAGACCGACCTCGAAGTCTCTGGCGTAGTCGCGCTGCCACCGGAACGGGGGATGGACCACCACGGTCTGGGCGCCGAGCCGTTCGGCCGCGTCCCGCGCCCGCTGCAGTTTGACCCATGGGTCGCGGCCCCACACACGCTGGGTGACCAGCAGACATGGAGCGTGCACGGCGAGAACGGGCATCGAGTAGTGGTCGCTCAGTCGCTGGAGCACCTCGACGTCCTGGCTGACCGGGTCCTGCCCCACCATGATCTCGACGCCGTCGTACCCGAGGCGCGCCGCAAGCTCGAAGGCGTCCGGCGTACGCTCCGGGTACACCGAGGCCGTCGACAGCGCCACCTTCGCGCTGGGCACGCGGATCACACTCATCTACGCCCGCCTCCCCTGGCGGCTCGACGGGCACGTCGCTGTGGCAGCTCCGTCGTGGTCTGTTCGCCGCCTGCGCCCGTTCACGGATCCAGCCTAAGCCGGACCAGCACCGTGTGCCGCTTCGCCACAATGATGACATGCAAGATCACGAACTATCGTGAACCCATGGCACGGATCGCGAACGGGGCCGTACCCAGCCCGAACATCTGGAATTCCCCACAGATCTACGAGGTGGAGAACCAGGCGGTGGACCCCGGCGGGCTCGCCGACGCCGCCATGCGGGAGATCCGGCCCTGGGACGCCGCCACCGTCCTCGACATCGGCTGCGGATCGGGCTTCCATCTGCCCTCCTACGCCGCCACGGCCTCGCGTGTCGTGGGGATCGAACCCCACGCGGGCCTCGCGGCGCGCGCCGCCGCCCGATGCGCGTCCCTGCCCAACGTCTCCGTCCGTACGGCCACCGCCCAGGAGTTGCCCCTTCCCCCCGCTTCGGTCGACGTGGCGGTCGCCCGATGGGCCTACTTCTTCGGTCCCGGCTGTGAGCCCGGCCTGCGCGAGCTGACCCGGGTGGTCCGCCGGGGCGGCGCGGCCTTCGTGATCGACCTGGACGGCTCCCGCGGCGACTTCGGCCGGTGGTTCCGGCAGACGGTCCCCTCGTACTCGCCCGAGGCCGTCGAGGAGTTCTGGTCCCGCCAGGGATGGCGGCGCAGGGAACTCGACCTGACGATGGAGTTCTCGTCCCGGGCCGACCTCGAGGCCGTGCTGGCCATCGAGTTCGCGCCCGCGGTGGCGGCCAGGGCCGCGGAGGAGACCCCCGGCCTGAAGATCTTCTATCCCAACGTTCTCAGGTGGCGCCACTTCTGAGGCATATCCGCGGCCTCCTGAGGCTTGACCCTGACACCGGCGTCAACGCTTACGGTCGTGCCGAAGGAGGGCCGATGCGGATCGGAGAGCTCGCTCGGCGGTCGGGGGTCAGCCCCCGGGCGCTGCGCTACTACGAGCAGAACGGGCTGATCAGGGCCCGGCGCTCCGCGAACGGTTACCGCGAGTACGACGAGGCCGACGTGCGGCTCGTCGCGGAGATCCGTTCGCTGATCGCTGTGGGCTTCACCCTGGAGGACGCCCGCCCCTTCGTCGAGTGCCTGAAATCGGGGCACGAGTCGGGGGGCTCCTGCCCGGAGTCCGTCGCCGTCTACCGGCGCAAGCTGGCCGACATCGACGCCGAGATCCGCGCTCTGCTGGCCCGCAGATCCGAGGTGGCCGCCCAGTTCGCCGAGGCGTGCCCGGGCTGCCTGATCAAACGAGGAGAAGCATGATCACGCTGACAGCGGAGAACTTCGAGGAGCAGGTGCTGCGGAGCGACAAGCCCGTGCTCGTGGACTTCTGGGCCGAATGGTGCCCGTCGTGCCGGATGGTCGCGCCGGTGTTGGAGGAGATCGCCGAGGAGTACGGCGACCGGGTGACCGTCGCCTCGATCAATTTCGACGAGAACCCCGAGATCGCGGCGAAGTACGGCATCCTCGGCCTGCCCACGCTCAACCTCTACCGGGACGGCGAGGTGGTGCAGCAGATCAGGGGAGCCAAGCCCAAGCGCCTGCTCCTCGCCGACCTCGAGCAGCACATCTGACGCGATTGTCGGCGGCGACCGATAGCCTCCGGCACGTGAGCAAGGCAGCGAGGCCGGCGTACCGGTGCGGCGAGTGCGGGTGGACCACCGCCAAGTGGGTGGGCCGCTGCGGCGAGTGTCAGGCGTGGGGCACGGTCGAGGAGGCGGGCGCCCGGCAGGGCGTCCACGTGGTCAAGCCGGGCGCGGTCTCCGCACCCGCGGTCCCCATCGGCCAGGTCGCGGCCGAGACGGCGCACGCCAGGCCGACGGGCGTCGGTGAGCTCGACCGCGTCCTCGGCGGCGGCCTGGTGCCGGGGGCGGTCGTCCTGCTGGCCGGCGAGCCCGGCATCGGCAAGTCGACGCTGCTGCTCGAGGCCGCGGCCCGTACGGCCCGGCACGACACCGTGCTCTATGTGACGGGCGAGGAGTCGGCCTCCCAGGTGCGGATGCGGGCCGACCGGATCGGCGCGATCGAGGACCAGCTCTACCTCGCGGCGGAGACGGACCTGGCCGCCCTCGTCGCCCATGTCGAGAAGGTCCAGCCCCGGCTGCTGATCGTCGACTCGGTTCAGACGATCGGCTCGGCCGACGCCACGGGAGTGCCCGGCGGCGTCACCCAGGTCCGCGAGGTCGCCGGCAACCTCGTGCGGCTGGCCAAGGAGCGCGGCATGTCGACCGTGCTCGTCGGCCACGTGACCAAGGACGGCACGATCGCGGGCCCCCGCGTGCTGGAACACCTCGTCGACGTGGTCCTGCAGTTCGAAGGCGACCGCAACTCGCGGCTGCGCATGGTGCGCGCGGCCAAGAACCGGTTCGGCCCGATCGAGGAGGTCGGCTGCTTCGACCTGCACGAGCGCGGGATCACCGGCATCTCCGACCCGAGCGGGCTGTTCGTCTCGCGGCACCCGGAGCCGGTGCCCGGCACGTGCGTCACGGTCACCATCGAGGGCACCCGGCCGATCCCCGCCGAACTGCAGGCCCTGGTCGGGCCGACGGAGGCGCCGCAGCCGCGTCGCACCTCCTCGGGGCTCGACTCCTACCGGGTCGCGATGGTGCTCGCCGTCATGGAGCGACGACTCAACGCCAAGATCGGCAAGTGTGACGTGTTCACCGCGACGGTCGGGGGAATCCGGCTGACCGACCCGGCGGTCGACCTGGCCCTGATGTTGTCGGTGGTCAGCGCGGCCGGGGACAAGGCCCTGCCCTCCGGCATGATCGTCCTTGGCGAGGTCGGCCTGGCCGGCGAGCTGCGCGCGGTCAGGGACGTGCGGCGACGGCTGGCCGAGGCCTCCCGGCTGGGGTTCACCCGGGCGCTGGTGCCCGCAGGTTCGCTCGAGAACGACACCCCCCGGCTGGAGAGCCCGAAGTCGCGGGGCGGTCTGGTCGCGGTCCGCGAACCCGCGTCCCGCACGACGAGCTTCGCACCCGGCTTCGACGTCACAGAAGTCGAGAACGTGTGGGATGCACTCGCACACGTCCGGTGAAGACGCCGTTACGCCGGTAAACTGGACGGTGTCATGAGCCCTCAGGGGCGTCACCGGGCCGATGGAGCCGCCGAGCACGGGGGTCACGTGCAACACGACAAGGGATTGGACGACCGGAGGAGAACCGTGCTCGCCGCGGTCGCTCCGGGCACCGCCCTGCGTGACGGGCTGGAGCGCATCCTCCGCGGCCACACCGGCGGCCTGATCGTCCTCGGCTACAGCGACACCGTCAAGGAGATCTGCACCGGCGGATTCGAGCTCGACGTCGAGTTCGCCGCGACCCGGCTGCGCGAGCTGGCGAAGATGGACGGCGCGATCGTGCTGGACAGCGCCGACCTGCGCATCGTCCGCGCCGCCGTTCATCTCGTGCCCGATCCCGGCATCCCGACGGACGAGTCGGGCACCCGGCACAGGACCGCTCAACGCGTGGCCAGGCAGACGTCCCTTCCCGTGATCGCCATCAGCAAGTCGATGCGGATCATCGCGCTCTACCTCGACGGCACGCGTTATGTCCTGGAGGAGTCGGCGGCCATCCTCTCCAAGGCCAACCAGGCGCTCGCCACGCTGGAGCGGTACAAGCTGCGGCTCGACGAGGTCGCCGGCACGCTCTCGGCTCTGGAGATCGAGGACCTGGTCACCGTCCGCGACGTGACGGTGGTGTTGCAGCGGCTCGAGATGGTCCGCAGGATCGCCGGGGAGATCGAGGGCTACGTGGTCGAGCTCGGCACCGACGGCCGGCTGCTCACCCTCCAGCTCGACGAACTGGTCGCCGGGGTCGACGCCGATCGCGAGCTGATCGTGCGCGACTACCTGCCGTCCTCACTCGACGAGGGGCCCCGGCGCTTCACCGAGGCGATGCGGGAGCTCGACGACCTGTCCTCCACCGACCTGCTCGATCTGTCGAGGGTCGCCCACGTGCTGGGCCACTCCGGTGCCGACGGCCTGGAGACCGCGGTCAGCCCGCACGGCTTCCGGTTGCTGGCCAAGGTCCCCCGGCTCTCCGACACGATCGTCGACCGGCTGGTCGGCCACTTCGGTGGTCTGCAGAAGCTGCTGGCGGCGAGCACGACCGATCTCCAGGCGGTCGGAGGGGTCGGCGAGACACGGGCCCGCAGCGTCCGCGAAGGACTCTCCCGCCTCGCCGAGTCCTCGATTCTGGAGCGCTACCTCTAGAAGTCGCTCAGCGAAGTCGCCGGCGGAGTCGCTCAGCGGAGATGGAAGACCACCCTCGGGCTTCGGAGGGGGCCCGCGAGAGCCGACGCGACGTAGGTGCCCGGCGCGGCGGACGAACGCCGGCTCGCGCAGTCGCTCCCCGAAAGCCGGCGGTCCCACTGAACCGTCCGAACGTAGGGAACGCCTCGCCGCAGCGTCTGCGTGTCGACGCCTGGGCCGCTGACGCAGTCCGCCGTCGACCAGACCCGGTCCGAGCCCGACGTGACGCGCATCTCCAGCGCCCGCGGCCCGACGTCGACCGTGCACGAGACACGGCTGGTGCTCACGATCGTCAGCATGAAGCTCGGTGTCACGCCTCGGTTGTAGACGTCCTGGCCGGTCTGGAGGGCGACCACGAGGTCCTTGGCGTCACACGGATCACCCGGCCGCTTGGGTCTCGAGCTCGCCGACGCGTGAGCGGACGGCACGGCCGACGCGGAGGGCAGCCTGCCCGGCGCCAGAGCCGCGCTCGAAGGGCCGGGAGACTTCGAACCGAGCGGCGAGGGAAGCGAGACGACCATCCCGTCGCCGGCCCCCGGTGTGGCCTTGACCCCGGTCGGGCTCTCCGGCTTGCCGGACGCGCTCGAACACGCCCAGGCCACGACTGCCACGACGACGAGCATGCCGGTGAGCACCGACACCCGGCGGCGCCAGTAGACGTCCCCGCCCTCGACACCGACATCACCACGGAACGTGTCCGGATCCATACGGACAGTATGGTGAGTCATGGGCCGCCAGGGGAAACGGCTCGCCGCGCCGGTGCCGGACGGAGCCGCTGCACGCGTGGCTTCCGTCCGGACCTGCTCCGGAATGACCGGCGATAAGGTCGGACGGTGGCCGCCTCACTACGTGAACCGATCCTGGACTGGTACGCCGAACACAACCGCGATCTGCCGTGGCGGCGACCCGACGCGACCCCCTGGGGAATCCTCGTCAGCGAGATCATGCTCCAGCAGACCCCCGTCGTCCGGGTGCTCCCGATCTGGGCCGACTGGATGGAGCGCTGGCCCACTCCGGAGTCCCTCGCCCAGGAGCCGCCAGGCGAGGCCGTACGCCACTGGGGCCGCCTCGGCTATCCCCGGCGGGCCCTCAACCTGCACGCGTGCGCGAAGGCCATCACCGTGGACCACGGCGGCCGGGTTCCGTCCGCCTACGACGAGCTGCGCGCCCTGCCGGGCATCGGCGACTACACGGCGGCCGCCGTGGCCAGCTTCGCCTACGGAGGCAGCCACGCCGTCCTGGACACCAACGTCCGGCGGGTTCTCGCGAGAGCCGTACAGGGGGAGGAATATCCGCCGAAGGCCACCACGGCCGCCGAGCGGCGGCTGGCCGAGTCGTTGTTGCCACCCGTCGGCGCCCCGCGCTGGGCGGTCGCCGTGATGGAGCTGGGCGCCCTGGTCTGTACGGCTCGCGCCCCCAGGTGCGACGACTGCCCGGTGGCGTCGCGGTGCGCCTGGAGGCTGGCGGGCCGCCCGGCCCACGCGGGACCGGCACGGGTGGGGCAGACCTACGCGGGCACCGACCGCCAGTGCAGGGGCCGGCTGCTGGCCGTCCTGCGCGAGGCGTACGGCCCCGTGCCGAAGGAGGCGCTGGATGCGGTGTGGGACGACCACGTCCAGCGGGAGAGGGCGCTCGACGGCCTGCTGGACGACGGGCTCGCCGAGATCCTGGAAGACGGGACCTACCGCCTCCCCGCGTGATCATGCACAGGTTCGCCGAGATCCCACCTGACCTGCGCACACCCCGATCGTGATCATGCGCAGGTTCGGCGGAACCCCACCCCACCTGCGGAAATCAGGTGCATGATCATGCACAGGTTCGGCGGAACCCCACCCCACCTGCGGAAACCAGGCGCGTGATCATGCAGGGACGGTCAGGCGGCCAGCTTGAGGCCGAGGTCGGTCAGGTTGCGGCGGGTCCAGTCGAGCTCGGCGGCGAGCCTCGCCACCAGGGCCGCCGGGCCCTTCGACTTGGGAGCCGTCCACTCGTGCGCCTCGACCTCGACATGAGCCGAGCCGTTGACCGCGCCGGACAGGATCGCGTTGAGCGTGTCCTGGAGCACCGGCTGCGTGCTCGGGATCTCCTGGCTGTGGTTGTGCACGTGCCCCAGCTTCACCACGGGCGCGCCCGCGAGAGCGAGCCCCCGGAGGGCGGCACCGCGCTCCTCCGCGCCGCAGGACAGATGGCAGGCGTCCAGGCAGACGCCGAGGTGATCGGAGTCGATGTCGCAGACCCTCGCGAGCGCCTGCTCCGTCGTCTCCAGAACGCAGCCCGGCCAGGGCTCGAACCCGACGCGGATGGTCTTGCCGGTCACGCTGTAGAGGCCGCGCAGCTCCCGCGAGAGCCGTTCGAGGCGGCGGGAGGCGATCGAGTGCAGATCGGCCGGCCAGTCGCGGCGCCAGCCGATCGGGATCGTCGAGATGCTGCCGAACCGCACATCCTCAGGGAGCAGGAAGGCGAGGATCTTCGCCAGCGACATCGTGTACCGGTACCGCTCGGGCTTCGCCCAGTCCGGCCCGAGGACGTCCTGGTTGTGGCCGCCGGACCCGTTGAGGCTGACGACCTCCAGTCCGCGTTCCTCCAGCGAACGGCGCAGCCGTACCAGCTCGATGCGGTCGGCGATGAGATGGTCGGCGACGGCGGGCGCCAGCCAAAGGCCGATTCCGAGCCGCTCGACGCCCAGCTTCCGCCGCACCGGCACCGCGTAACGGGTGAGGTGGGCGATCAGGTTCTCCAGGTCCTCGGCCGGATGTACCCCAGCGTTGTAGGCCAGGTGAACGAGCGTCCCGTCGTCGTGCAACAGGCGCATCAGGTGCCTCCCAGACGTTGTGCACTCTCCGACCATGGTCCACACGATCTGTCCCGATCGCATGGGGCCGAGGTCCCATTGGCACCGGGATCTTCCCGGCCTCCACCGAGCCTCCCGCGGATGCCCGGGTTCCCGCGTCCGTCCCGCAGCGGATTCGTACGTACGCCGCCGGGATGACTTCGAGAGCGGTCTCGCCACGTTCGCCGTCATGATCCGCATGGAACCAGGCCAGACTCTACAGAGTGTAGTACTACGTCCGGTGGCGGGATACCCGATCTAACGCAAAACCCGGACCCGAGGTGAGGTCCATATGGATGACCGGCATCGCGCCTCCGGCGTGACAGGCTCGGAGCGCTCCTCGGGCGGTCGAAACGACCTCGCACATACGCCGAGGGGCGCCCCCATCGGGGACGCCCCTCGTCGGTGCTGCTCGGTCAGTGCCGCCCGGTCAGTTCTGGATCGGCTCGGCGATGGACGCCGCCGAGTCGGGAACCACCGGAGCCTTGGACTCGCCGACGAAGGTGAACGTCGCCGCGTCGCCTTCGCCCTCGATGTCGATCTTGACGATCTGACCCGGACGCAGGTCGCCGTACAGGATCTTCTCGGACAGGCTGTCCTCCAGCTCGCGCTGGATCGTCCGGCGAAGCGGACGGGCACCCATCACCGGGTCGTACCCGCGGTCGGCAAGCAACTGCTTCGCGGCCGGGGTCAGCGCCAGTGACATGTCGCGGTCCTTCAGACGCTCGTCCACCTGGGCGAGCATCAGGTCCACGATCTGGATGATCTCCTTCGGCGTGAGCTGGTGGAAGACCACGATGTCGTCGACACGGTTGAGGAACTCGGGCCGGAAGTGCTGCTTGAGCTCCTCCTGGACCTTCGACTTCATCCGGTCGTAGTTGCTCTCGGCGTCGTTGTTCTTCGCGAAGCCCACCCCGATGCCCTTGGAGATGTCCCGGGTGCCGAGGTTGGTCGTCATGATGATGACGGTGTTCTTGAAGTCGACCACGCGACCCTGGGCGTCGGTCAGGCGACCGTCCTCCAGGATCTGGAGCAGCGAGTTGAAGATGTCCGGGTGGGCCTTCTCGATCTCGTCGAAGAGGACCACCGAGAACGGCTTGCGCCGCACCTTCTCGGTCAGCTGGCCGCCCTCCTCGTACCCGACGTAACCGGGCGGGGAGCCGAACAGCCGCGAGACCGTGTGCTTCTCCATGAACTCCGACATGTCCAGCATGATCAGCGCGTCCTCGTCCCCGAAGAGGAACTCGGCGAGCGCCTTGGACAGCTCGGTCTTGCCGACGCCGGAGGGACCGGCGAAGATGAACGACCCTCCGGGCCTTCTCGGGTCCTTCAGGCCGGCGCGCGTCCGGCGGATGGACCGGGACAGACCCTTGATCGCGTCGTCCTGGCCGATGATCCGCTTGTGGAGCTCGTCCTCCATGCGGAGCAGCCGCTGCGACTCCTCCTCGGTCAGCTTGAAGACCGGGATGCCGGTGGCCGTCGCGAGGACCTCGGCGATGAGCTCCTCGGTGACCTCGGCGACGACGTCCATGTCGCCGGCCTTCCACTCCTTCTCACGGCGCTCGCGCTTGAGCTGGAGCTGCTTCTCCTGGTCACGCAGGGCCGCGGCCTTCTCGAAGTCCTGCGCGTCTATCGCGGACTCCTTCTCGCGCCGCACGTTGGCGATCTTCTCGTCGTACTCGCGCAGGTCCGGCGGAGCGGTCATCCTGCGGATGCGCATCCGGGAGCCGGCCTCGTCGATGAGGTCGATCGCCTTGTCCGGCAGGAACCGGTCGCTGATGTACCTGTCGGCCAGCTGGGCGGCGGCCACGAGGGCGCCGTCGGTGATGGAGACCCGGTGGTGCGCCTCGTAACGGTCGCGCAGGCCCTTGAGGATCTCGATCGTGTGGCTGAGGCTCGGCTCGGCCACCTGGATCGGCTGGAAGCGGCGCTCGAGCGCGGCGTCCTTCTCCAGGTGCTTGCGGTACTCGTCCAGCGTGGTCGCGCCGATGGTCTGGAGCTCACCGCGGGCCAGCATCGGCTTGAGGATGCTCGCCGCGTCGATCGCGCCTTCGGCGGCGCCCGCTCCGACCAGCGTGTGCAGCTCGTCGATGAACAGGATGATGTCGCCGCGGGTGCGGATCTCCTTCAGCACCTTCTTGAGGCGCTCCTCGAAGTCACCGCGGTAGCGGGAGCCGGCCACCAGGGCACCCAGGTCGAGGGTGTAGAGCTGCTTGTCCTTGAGCGTCTCGGGCACCTCGCCCTTGACGATCTTCTGCGACAGGCCCTCGACGACGGCGGTCTTGCCGACGCCGGGCTCTCCCACCAGCACGGGGTTGTTCTTGGTCCTCCGGGAGAGGACCTGCATGACCCGCTCGATCTCCTTCTCCCGGCCGATGACCGGGTCGAGCTTGCCCTCACGGGCGGCCTGAGTCAGGTTGCGGCCAAACTGGTCCAGCACAAGCGAGGTCGAAGGAGCAGCCTCCTGCGGCCCACCGGCCGCCGCGGGCTCCTTCTGGTAACCATGGAGCAACTGGATGACCTGCTGCCGCACTCTGTTGAGATCAGCCCCCAGCTTCACCAGCACCTGGGCCGCCACACCCTCACCCTCACGGATGAGACCGAGCAGGATGTGCTCGGTGCCGATGTAGTTGTGGCCGAGCTGCAAGGCCTCGCGGAGCGACAGCTCAAGGACCTTCTTGGCGCGCGGGGTGAAGGGAATGTGCCCCGACGGCGCCGACTGGCCCTGGCCGATGATCTCCTCGACCTGCTGGCGCACACCCTCAAGGCTGATGCCCAGGCTCTCCAGAGCCTTGGCCGCAACGCCCTCACCCTCATGGATCAAGCCAAGAAGAATGTGCTCAGTACCGATGTAGTTGTGGTTGAGCATCCGGGCTTCTTCCTGAGCCAGGACGACAACCCGCCGCGCACGGTCGGTGAACCTTTCGAACATCTCGTCGCTCCTCACAGAGCGGTCAGGCGAGCCAGGGAGATCCGGCCCGTCGTTCCGCATGGTAGCCCCGACCCAGCGACCGCTCCCATAGCAGAAGGGTTCCCCGAGCGCGAGGCGTTCACCCTCTATCCAACCCCCTGATGGGCGCGAGATGTTCCGGATACGCCGCAAGCGAACGAGGTTTTAGGAGAGTGGAAACAGAATCGCGCGGTTATGCCGATCGTCAGAACATCCGACGACTGGCATAACCGCGCGATCAAGGGCGCAGTTAGTGCGCTGCGTCGTAGGCTTCGACGATCGATGCGGCAATACGGCCCCGCTCACTCACGGGGTGGCCGTGCGACTTCGCCCAAGCGCGGATCTCCGCGCTCTTCTCGCGGCTCATCGCACGCTGTGCACTACCGCCCACACCACGACGGCGACCTCGGGTCGAACCGGATTCGGCTCGCCGCGCACCGCCGACGAAAGGTGACAGAGCCTCACGAAGCCGCTTGGCGTTGCCGTCGCTCAGGTCAATCTCATAAGCGGCGCCGTCAATCGCGAACGCGACCGTCTCATTGGCCTCGCCGCCATCGAGATCGTCGATGAGAATCACCTGTGTGTGCTTGGCCATCCGGCAATCCTTTCGCGGAGCATAGATTTGATTCGTCAGCCAAACATATACCCGGTTTCCCGCGGCTGACAATTCAAGTTTGTGGATTCTCAGGAACCTGTGAGCTTGCTGAGTTCTCCCGCGACTCCGGTGTCGAGCGCAGGCCGGCGGCATCGGAACGTACCAACTTTACGATGCCGTACACGACCGCTCCCGCGGCGACCACGGAAGGTATCAAGGCGGACAATACATCTGTCATTCTGACTCGCTTGCGCCGGGGGTGTCTTTCACGGCACCCGCGTGAATTTCGGGATGACGTCCGGCCACCGTGGCGTTCAGCTCTGGAGGGCGTCCTCTCGACGATAGCGCCGCCAGGACCTGCTCCTCCTTCCGGGGGCACCTGTGGAGCAGAAGGTAATCCGTGTCTCTCCAGCCGCCTTACCGGATGTGGAGAAATCATACCCAGGAATGCCAAGTGGGGCGGTCCGCCGAAGCGGGCCGCCCCACCTTTCGCCCTGAGTTCAGAGGCATAGATCGCACCGTGTCGGCACGATGTCACAGTGATTTCAGCGCTGTGTCAGCGCGGAGCCTTCACCACGAGCGTGCCAGCGATCTTGTCGTGAAGTCCCTGGTGAAGAGGGCTGTCCACGATGATCAGGATGCCCAGCACGAGAACGAAGAGTCCGACGATTCCAGAGAGGGCGAAGGCCAGCGGACTGAGCACCATGACGCCCGGATAGATGGCCGAACGCTTCATGAGCGCGGACGAATCCAGTGGCGCTCCTCCTACGCCGACGAGTTGGATCTTCATGGCCTTCTTGCCGAGCGTCTGACCGTCCTTGGAGTGCAGCATGTAGTCGTAGGCCGCATAACCGAGGTAGGCGATCAACCCGCCGATCAGGCCAAGGATGCCGCTGAGAATGTAGAACACGACGGCGAACATGATGCTGTCGATGAGTCGCGCAACCCAGCGCTCCCACCATTCGGCGAGCGGGGCCGGGGCACCCGGAGGGATAGGCGCACCTTGCGGAGCGCCCCCATAAGGGCCGTAACCAGGAGGCGGATATCCGCCGGGCGGTGGCGGCGGCGCGGACTCATATGGATTCTGGCCGGGGGGTGGTTCCGCAGTCATTGGTCACCTCTCGTGACAGCGGTCGGGACATGCGTCGGTCAAGCATCGCACGGGAAACCCCGGCCGTTACGGCTTTTACTACCTACCTTCACAGTGAGCACTACTTGTATCGAAGATACGAAAACGGGGCCGATGGTCCGTTCCATCGGCCCCGTTTCGTAGCACTACTTGACCTTGACCACGATCGTCTTGGCCACCTTGTCGTGCAACGCCTGACTAAGCGGCTTGTCCCAAAGCAGCCAGAGCGCATTCACCAAGGCGAAGATGCCGGCGATCAAGGATAGGAGGAGGTTAAATCTGATCAGTTGCGGGCCGAAGAGCACACCGGCCCGCTTGGCCGCGACATCCTGCGGAAGACCTTCCGGGCCGAGCGTTCCGCCGACCTGGACGACCTTGATGCCCATGGCCATTTTTCCGAAGGTCTGTCCTCGCTGCCGGAGCATGAGGAACTCGTAGGCGATCATCCCGACGCCACCGACCAAGGCGCTGAGCAAGGCGGCGAGGAAGACGCCGCTTTCCAACGTCACGACTCCTGTTTCGGCGTCATAACCGGCGTTCGTGACCACTACGGCGGTGATGATCGCCGAGATGATGAGGAACGGGACATAGACGATGACGCCGTCGATGATCCTCGCGACCAGTCGCTGCCACCACTCGGCGAGCGGCGCCGGCGCACCCGGCGGAATCGCCGCGGGAGCGCCGTACTGCTGGCCGTACCCCGGCTGACCGTAGGCGGGTTGTCCATAAGCGGGCTGGCCGTACCCGGGCTGGCCATAACCCTGCTGACCATAGGGCTGCTGGCCGTAAGGCTGCTGGCCGTATCCGGGCTGGCCCTGACCGTACTGCTGCGTCTGGCCGTAATCGGGCTGACCGTAACCCTGCTGGCCATAGCCCTGCTGACCGTACTGCGGCTGGCCGTAACCCTGCTGGCCCTGACCGTACGGCTGGGCCGGCTGCTGAGCGTAGGGGTTCGGAGTCTGCTGGCCATAGGGGTTGGGAGGCTGCTGGCCGTAGCCGCCCTGACCTCCCTGGTCCTGAGGCTGCGCCGGCGGCTGTCCGTACGGATGGCCGGGCTGCTGGGGGTTGGCCCCCTGCTGCGCCTGCTGGCCGTACTGCTGCTGACCGTAGCCCTGTTGGCCATAGCCCTGCTGGCCATACTGCGGCTGGCCGTATCCCTGCTGGCCGTAACCCTGCTGGCCTTGAGGAGTGCCGGGCTGCTGGCCGTACCCGTATCCCTGCTGCGGACCCGGCTGGCCGACGATCGTGGCGTCCGGGTCGTAGCCCTGCTGGGACTGCTCGGTGTCCTGGCGGTCGCGTCCGCGGGCCGGAGGCGAACCATCCGGATCTTCCTGCGGGTACGGCGGCTGTCCAGTGCTCACCGTGTCACCTCGTTTCGAGTGCGCGTGCGGCACATCGTCAGGCTCGCATGCTGATATCGCCTAACGTAGCGAGACGCATATCAACAGTCACTTTTGCGCAACGTCAACAGCCCGGTCAAGATCACCGGTCGAGATGGAGCAACATCCTGGTATTGCCGAGCGTGTTGGGCTTCACATGCTCGAGATCGAGGAATTCGGCGACGCCCTCGTCATAAGACGCGAGCAACTCCGCGTATACCTCAGGTGCCACCGGAGTGCCCTGGATGGGGACGAAACCGTGGCGGCCGAAGAAGTCCACTTCGAAGGTCAGGCAGAAGACCCGCCCCACTCCTAGATCGCGCGCGGTCTCGATGAGGGCTCCGACGATGCGGTGGCCCACACCCTTGCCCCGCGCGGCCGGATCCACGGCGACGGTGCGGATCTCGGCCAGGTCCTCCCAGAGAACATGGAGAGCACCGCAGCCGACGACCGTTCCCCCCGCTTCGGCGACCCAGAACTCCTGCACGTCCTCATAGAGCGTGACCGTGCTCTTCTCCAGGAGCCGGGGACCCACTCCGGAGTACTCGTCGACGAGGCGGCGGATGACGCGCACGTCCGACGTCGTGGCCCTGCGCACGATGACCGCCGGGGGCCCGGACTCGGCAGACGTCTGCTCCGCGACCTGCTCCATGGTCCGTCAGCGTAGTCGGCGCCGCAGGTGAACCGGTTCCACGGCACCGCGGAGGCGCGAGGAATCCATTAACGGTCAGGCCCAAAAAGGGGTGCCAGATTCACGCCAGGGACGGTGCGCCGGCCAGCCCGACCGATCCCACTGGTCACTCTGTCCCCATGCTTTCAGGTTATGTCCAGGGTTGGACCTGCGCCGACCGCCCGGCAAAACGCTCCAAAACGGCTAAACCGCAGCTAGATGGGGGTGTGGGCCATTATCGGCCGTGACCTTGCCGTGATCGTTTGGTTGTGAAACCTCAACGGAATCTCGAGTTCTGGTTGAGCTAGAACCCCGGATGCACTAATGTCCAGCGACATTACCGGTCATCGTGGCCCCACACGGCGACCGGGCCGCCGAGTCTTCCGAGCACTCACGTGCGAAGTGGAGCCGGGGACCCAACTGTGCGGATCTGGACGTTCTAGATCAACAAGGGGTGAATCCGAAAGGTAGGGCTACTCCGGCCCGAACCCGTCAGCTAACCCGGTAGGCGGCAAGGAGTGCCGTACGGAACCGTGTGACCATCTGCGCATCACACGGCGACCCCGTCCGTACGACACGACACTGGAGAGGAGTCTTGTTGCGCGTGCGTCGAGAACGGGCGGCCGGTAGACATGCCCACGGCCGGCAGCCTGTGGCCGGCGGAGCCCTGTCCGGCTCCATCCGGAGATTCGCCTTAGTTGGCGTTGCGATAACCATGATCACGGTCGGCGTCCCCATGGTGGCAGCCACCGCTGAGCCCAAGCCCACCACCAAGCAACTCGCCGCCGAGGTCGAGAAGCTCTACAGCGACATCGAGACCCTCTCCGAGCAGTACAACGGCGAGCGCGTCCGTCTCAGCGCCGCCCAGCGGTCGGCCGATGTAGCCAAGAAGACCCTCGCCAAGAGCGAGTCCGAGCTCGCCGAGCGCCGCCAGAAGGCCGCCTACCTCGCGCAGAACTCGTACATGAACGGCGGCTTCGGATCCACGCCCTTCGCCCTGATGGGCGGCGTCGATCCCGAGACCTACCTCGACCAGGCCTCCACCACCTACGCCCTGGAGATGCAGCAGGGCCAGGAGGTCACCGAGGTCGCCAACGCGATGCAGGCGGCCGAGCGGGCGAAGGCCGGCGCCGCCGCGCGTGCGGCCGAGGTGAAGAAGCTGCTCTCCAGCCTCGACTCCCAGCGCAAGAAGATCACCAAGCTGGTCAAGAAGTCCGAGAGCAAGCTCTACAGCACGGTCGCCGCCAGCGTCAGCGGCGGCGCGGCCAAGCGCGTCTCCTTCCCCGTCGTCGGCGACGGCAAGGCCGCCCAGGCGGCCCGGTGGGCGCTGACACAGCAGATGAAGCCGTACGTCTGGGGAGCCGCGGGGCCGAGTTCCTACGACTGCTCAGGCCTGATGATGGCGGCCTATCACACGGTCGGGATCAGCCTCCCCCACTACACCGGCAACCAGTGGACCTCGGGCACGCACATCTCCACCAAGGACATGCGCGCCGGTGACCTCATCTTCTTCTACTCGGACCTGCACCACGTCGGTATGTACCTCGGCGGCGGCTTCATGATCCACGCTCCCCACACGGGCGACGTGGTGCGTGTGGCGCCTCTCGCCGGGCGGCCGATCGCGGGAGTGGTACGAATCGCGGACTGAGCCCCGGCGAGGCGGTCCCCGAATCATGACGCCGCAGGTCCGAGCCCGGGCCTGCGGCGAAATGCTGTGTTGAGGCGGCGCTAGATGAGCCTGCGCCGCGCTGCCCAGGCGACCGCCTCGATGGCGGTCGCCACACCGATCTGATCGCAGATGTGGCGTAGCCGCCGGCGGACCGTGCGGCCGCTCACATCCAGGCTCCGGCCCACGCGATCCGCGGTGACCCCTTTGGCGAGCTCCGCGAGGAGCAACAGATCCTCATCGTTCAGACCGGCGCGCTCGACATCCATAGCGAGGTCCACTGCGAGATCCTCGCCTCTCGTGACGACGTCAGGAAGCCCCATCGTCCCGCCCTCCCCCACGACGATGATTGGGTCGGCCCACCCTCAGGGAAGGTAAACGCCGTCCGACAAGGTCGTCAAGGTACGGCCTTGTGCAGAACGGCGCTCGGATGAGCGCTCCGCCACGGCAGCAACACTGTTCCCAGCAGTGTGAGATTCCGGATGCTTCCGGGCTTTACGGACACGTCCCGAGGGCTGGCGATTCTGGGATCCGACGGCCCGCTTCCGAGCGATCGGGTCCACCCGAATCGCTCGGATTCCGCGACTTTCGTGCCTGTAGCGGGGATGCCGGGCCGGGCCCGAGAAGGCTCAGCCGTGCGGCCTGACGAGAGGGAACAGGATCGTCTCCCGAATGTTCTTGCCGGTGAAAGCCATGATCATCCGGTCGATCCCGACGCCGAGGCCGCCGGTGGGCGGCATGGCGTACTCCAGGGCCTCCAGGAAGTCCTCGTCGAGCTGCATCGCCTCCGGGTCGCCGCCCGCGGCCAGGAGCGACTGCTCGACCAGGCGGCGGCGCTGCTCGATCGGATCGACCAGCTCGGAGTAGGCCGTGCCGAGCTCGGTGCCGAAGCCGATGAGGTCCCACTTCTCGGTCAGCAGCGGGTTGTCCCGGTGCTGACGAGTGAGGGGGGAGGTCTCCAGCGGGTAGTCCATGACGAACGTCGGCTGGATCAGCGTGTGCTCGACCAGTGCCTCGAAGATCTCCTGAACGACCTTGCCCTGGCCCCAGGCGGGCTCCCAATGCACCCCCGCCTTGTCCGCAAATTTCCGGACTTGGTCGAGGGGGAGCTCGGGTGTGACCTCCTCACCGAGTGCCGCCGAGACCGAGCCGTACAGCGTGACGCGTGGCCATTCCCGCAGGCCGAGATCGATCTGTCGTCCCTCGTGCACCACGACGGAGGTGCCGAGTGCCGCCACCACCGCCCGCTGGTACATGCGCTGGGTCAGGTCGGCCATGTCGTTGTAGTCGAGATAGGTCCCGTACGCCTCGAGCATGGTGAACTCGGGGTTGTGCGTGGCGTCCGCGCCCTCGTTGCGGAAGTTCCGGTTGATCTCGAAGACCTTCTCGATGCCGCCCACGACCAGCCGCTTGAGGTAGAGCTCGATCGCGATGCGGAGGTAGAGCTCCATGTCGTAGGCGTTGATGTGGGTCTTGAACGGCCGGGCCGCCGCGCCACCGTGGATCGGCTGCAACATCGGGGTCTCGACCTCGAGATAACCCTCCTCGTGCCAGAAGTCGCGCACCGCCCTGACCGTGGCACTGCGCAGGTACGCCATCCGCCTGGCCTCGTCGTTGACGATCAGGTCGACGTAGCGGTGCCGTACGCGCGCCTCCGGGTCGCTGAGGCCCGCGTGCTTCTCCGGCAGCGGCCGCAGGCACTTGGACGTGATCTGCCAGCTCTCCGCCATCACGGAGAGCTCGCCGCGCCGGGAGGTGACGACCTCGCCCTCGACGCCGACGTGATCGCCGAGATCGACGTCGCGCTTCCACGCGGCGAGCGACTCCTCACCGACCCGGTCGAGCGACACCATGACCTGGAGATCGCCTGAGCCGTCCCGGATCGTGGCGAAGCAGAGCTTTCCGCCGACGCGCGACAACATGACCCGGCCCGTGACGCCGACCCGGTCGCCCGTCGCCGCTCCCGCCCCCAGGTCGGCGTATTTCTCCCGGACCTCGGCGATGGTCGTGGTCCGTGGGAAGGTCACCGGGTAGGGGTCGATGCCCTGGGCGCGCAGTCGGTCCAGCTTGTCCCGGCGCACCCGCATCTGCTCAGGAAGGTCATGCATGGTCACACAGCGTACGGGCCCTACGAAGCGATCAGCCTGCGCACCCGATCACGACCCACGGTGAGCAGCAGCGTGGGCAGCCGCGGCCCCGTCTCACGGCCCACCAGCAGCCGGTAGAGGAGCGCGAAGAAGGCCCGCTGAGCAGCCTTCAGCTCGGGCGTCGCCGCCTTGGCGCTCAGATCGAGCCCGGCCTGGATCTTCGGCACGCCGTACACGAGCGCGGTCAGGCCGTCGAGCGACCAGTGCTCGTCGAGACCGTCCGCCAGCAGCTTGAGCGACTCCCGCTCGGTGGTGCCCAGGGTGGTGAGCAGCGCGGTGTCGGGCTCCTCGCGGACCTGGGTGCGCTCCTCGGCGGGGACGTAGGTCGCCACCCAGTGCTGGGCGCGGTCGAGCCTCGGCCGCAGTTCGTCCAGCCCGGCGATCTCGTGGTCGAACTCGCGGAGGATCCGCAACGTCTGCTCTTGGTCGCCACCGGTGATGTCGGCCACCGAGGCGAGCGTCCGGTACGGCAACCGCCGAGGGGTCTCGCCGAGGGTCGCCGACGCGGTGGTCGCCGCGCGGCGATGGGCCGCCTGGTCGGCCGGGAGCGCGGAGCCGTCCGCGATCTTCCTCGACAACGTGTCCCACTCGTCGTACATCCGCTGGATCTCCTGGTCGAAGGAGACCTTGAACGACTGGTTGGGCCTGCGCCGCGCGTACAGCCAGCGCAGCAGAGCGGGTTCCATGATCGAAAGGGCGTCGGCCGGGGTCGGCACGCCTCCCTTGGAACTGCTCATCTTGGCCATGCCGCTGATTCCGACGAAGGCGTACATCGGGCCGATCGGCTGATCGGCGCCGAAGATCGCCCTGACGATCTGGCCGCCGACGACGAAGGACGACCCCGGCGAGGTGTGGTCGACGCCGGACGGCTCGAACACCACGCCCTCGTAGGCCCAGCGCATCGGCCAGTCGACCTTCCACACCAGCTTGCCCCGGGTGTGCTCGGCGAGCGTCACGGTCTCGGCGTGGCCGCACGCGCAGGTGTACGCCAGGGCCGTCGTCTCGTCGTCGTAGGACGTCACCGTGGTCAGGTCACGGTCGCAGACCGAGCAGTAGGGCTTGTAGGGGTAGTAGCCGCCGGCGCCGGAGCCGTCGTCCTCCCCCGCCGCCCCCGAGCCCTCGAGGGCGGCCGCCTCGTCGTCGTCCGCGACCTTGGCCTTCGCCTTGGTGCGGTACTGGCCGAGGATGGCGTCGATCCGCCGCCGCTCGCGCATGGCGAGCAGGACCTGCTCCCGGTACGCCCCCGAGGTGTACATCTCGGTCTGGCTGATGCCGCGGAACTCGACGCCCATCTCGGCGAGGGCGGCGGCCATCGGCGCCTTGAAATGCTCGGCCCAGTTCGGGTGCGGGCTGCCGGGCGGGGCCGGCACCGAGGTCAGCGGCTTGCCGATGTGCTCGCTCCACGAGGGGTCGACGCCGGCGGGTACCTTGCGGAACCGGTCGAAGTCGTCCCACGACAGGATGTGCACGCACTCGTGCCCACGCCGCCTGATCTCGTCGGCGACCAGGTGCGGGGTCATGACCTCGCGCAGGTTGCCCAGGTGGATCGGCCCCGAGGGGCTGAGGCCGGACGCGCAGACGATGGGTTTGCCCGGCGCGCGCCGTTCGGCCTCGGCGATGACCTCATCGGCGAAACGCGCCACCCAGTCGGCGTCCATCACGGCAGTCCTCTCTCAGGGAATCCTGCCTTCTATGGTCCCGCACGCCGGGGAGTGCTTCAGGCGGTGTTCCGCGTGTAGACCAGGCGCAGGCCGATCAGGGTGAGCCACGGCTCGTGGACGTCGATCGTTCTGGCCTCGCTCACCACGAGGGGAGCGCCCGAGCCCGTGGCCACCACGGTGACGTCGTCGGGGTCGTCGGACAACTCCGCCGTCATGCGCTCGACGATGCCGTCGACCAGACCCGCGAAGCCGTAGACGATGCCCGACTGGAGGGCCTCCACCGTGTTCTTCGCGATCACCGAGCGCGGGCGGATCAGCTCGACCTTGTGCAGTTGCGCGCCGGCCGTGGCCAGGGCGTCCACCGAGATCTCCAGGCCCGGAGCCGTCACCGCCCCGATGTACTCCCCGCGGGCCGAGACGGCGTCGAACGAGGTCGCCGTGCCGAAGTCCACGATCACGCACGGCCCGCCGTACAGGGTGGCGGCGGCGAGGGCGTTGACGATGCGGTCGCTGCCGACCTCCTTGGGGTTGTCCATCCGGACGGGGACGCCCGTCCGGACGCCCGGCTCGACCACGACCGCCGTCACGTCGCCGTAGTAGCGGCGGGACATCTCGCGCATCTCGTTCAGGACCGAGGGGACGGTCGAGCAGATGGCGATGCCGCTGATGTCCGCGTCCTTGAGGATCGGCGACTGGCCGAGCAACCCCTGCAGCACGACGGCGATCTCGTCGGCGGTGCGGCGGGGGTCGGTGGCGATCCGCCAGTGCTCGATGACCTCTTCACCCTCGAACAGGCCAAGCACCGTATGGGTGTTGCTGACGTCGATGGTGAGCAGCATTCCCCGATTATGCACCACGAAGATCCAGGCCAATGTCCAGCGCCGAAGCCGAATGCGTGAGGGCTCCGACCGCCAGATAGTCGACTCCGGTCTCGGCCACGGCGCGGGCGCTGTCAAGGGTCAGCCCGCCGCTGGACTCCAGGCGTGCCCGCCCTCCGACCAGCCGTACGGCCTCGGCGAGCTGATCCACCGTGAAGTTGTCGAGCAGGATCTCCTCGGCGCCCTCGGCCAGGACCGGCTCGATCTGGTCGATCCGGTCCACCTCGACCTCGATCGCCACATCGGGGAAGGCCTGCCGTACGGCACGGAACGCCTCGGCGACGCCTCCCGCCGCAACCACGTGGTTGTCCTTGATCAGGGCGGCGTCGTGGAGGCCCATCCGGTGGTTCACCCCGCCGCCGCAGTGCACCGCGTACTTCTCCAGTGCGCGCAGGCCCGGCAGCGTCTTGCGGGTGTCCCGTACGCGGGCCTTCGTCCCGGCGACCGCGTCCACCCACCGGCTGGTGGCGGTGGCGACGCCCGACAGGTGCGTGAGGAAGTTCAGCGCGGTCCGCTCCATGGTGAGCAGGTCCCTCGTGCGGCCGTGGACGGTCATGAGAACGTCTCCGGGGCCGACCCGGTCGCCGTCCTTGACCCGGCGCTCGACGACCGTCTCCGGGCCGGCCTGGCGGAAGACGGCCTCGGCGACCACGAGCCCGGCGACCACGCCCTCCTTGCGGGCGACCAGGTCGGCCACGGCGGTCTGGTCCGTGGGGATGGTGGCGGCCGACGTCACGTCCAGCCCGCCGGCGAGGTCCTCGTCGAGAGCCGTGGACACCAGGTGGCTGAGCTGGGCGGGCTCGATGCCCAGACCGGTCAGCTCGGCGTCGATGTCGTGGGCCTGGTGTCGCATGAGCAGTCCTTCCGTTCCAAGCGAGATGTCGATGTGCAGCCGCCAGCGGTCGTCGTCGCGTTCCGGGTGGTCCTCACGCCAGTGGGCGCCGCGGGTCTCCTCCCGCTCCTTCGCCGCCGCGACCAGAGCGGACGCGACCGTGAGCAGGTTCGTGGCCTCCCACGACTCGGTGCAGGGCTCGACGGCGACCGGGGTCCAGCGGGCGTTCTCGAGGGCGCGGGCGACCTCGGCCAGGCTCTCCTCGCTGCGGAGCACCCCGGCGCCCCGGCTCATGTGGCTCTGGATCCGGGCCCTGACCCGGGGGTCGACCAGGCCCTCAGGCCGGTGCAGCGCGTCCGCCTTCTTCGGTGTCCTCGTGTGGGCGACCAGGTCGGAGGCGATGCGCTCGGCGAAGACGAGACCCTCGAGCAAGGAGTTGGAGGCGAGTCGGTTGGCGCCGTGGACGCCTGTGCAGGCCACCTCACCGCAGGCGTAGAGGCCGGGAACGCTGGTCCTGCCGTACAGGTCGGTGCGGACGCCGCCGCTGGCGTAGTGGGCGGCCGGCGCGACCGGGATCGGCTCCGTGACCGGGTCGATGCCGTGCTCGCGGCAGACCGCGAGGATCGTCGGGAACCTCGCCCGCCACTTCTCCTCGCCGAAGTCCCGGGCGTCCAGGTAGACGTGGTCGGCGCCGGTCTCGTGCATCTTCCTGGTGATCGCCTTGGCCACGACGTCGCGCGGCGCGAGGTCGGCGAGCTCGTGCACGCCCTGCATGAACCGGTCGCCGTTCACGTCGATCAGGACGGCGCCCTCGCCGCGGACCGCCTCCGACACCAGGGGCTGCTGGCCCGTCGAGCCCTCGCCGAGCCAGAGGACCGTCGGGTGGAACTGGACGAACTCGACGTCCCGCACGACCGCTCCGGCACGGAGGGCCAGCGCGACACCGTCACCCGTGGAGACGACCGGGTTGGTCGTGGCCGCGTAGACCTGGCCCATGCCGCCACTGGCCAGGACGACGGCCCCGGCGTTCGCGGCGCCGACGCCGTCCCTGGCGCCCTCTCCCATGACGTGCAGGGTCACGCCGCTCGCACGGCCTGTCTCGTCCTGGAGGAGGTCGAGGACGAGGGCGTGCTCGATGATCTCGATGCGCGGCTCGGCGAGGACGGCCTGGGTGAGGGCGCGCTGCACCTCGGCACCGGTGGCGTCGCCGCCCGCATGGACGATCCGATTGCGGCGATGGCCCCCCTCGCGGGTGAGCTGGAGCTCGCCGTCGCTGTCCCGGTCGAAACGGGCCCCGTGCCCGATGAGCCGCTTCAGCGCGTCGGGGCCCTCGGTGACCAGGATCCGCACGGCCTCCTCGTCGCAGAGTCCGACGCCCGCGATGAGGGTGTCGTTGAGGTGCTCGTCGGGGGTGTCCTCGGGGTCGAGGACCGCCGCGATGCCGCCCTGGGCCCATCGGGTGGATCCGGCGGACAGCACGTCCTTGGTGACGACGAGGACCCGCGCCTCAGGGGCGAGCTCGATGTAGGTCAGGGCCGCCGTCAGGCCGGCGATGCCCGACCCGACCACGACGACGTCGGCGTCCACACTCCATCCGGGAGCGGGAGCCGTCAGCTTTCTCGGTATCGCCACCATGAGGGGGTTCCCCTTTCGTCAATATGACGATAACGCCCCCCTTTCCCCGTATCCCCCCCACCCCCACCCTCCCTTGGCCGTGATCATGCACAGGTTCGTGAATCTGGCCTCTCACGTGCCCTTTCTTGGGGGGTGATCATGCACAGGTTCGTGGATTGGCCCGTTGACCTGCGGCGATCCTCTTCGTGATCATGCACGGATTCGGTGGCACACCCTTCGACCTGGGCGCTTCCGGTCCGTGATCATGCGCAGGTTCGACGTTGTACGCGTTGAGCTGGACCTGCACGGTTCTCGATCATGCACAAGCCGAGACTTGCACCCCGCCCTGTCCTGACGGGCGATCACGTGCAGGTATGGGTTCATCGGCCCAACCGGCGCACCCGGCATCGCGGCCTGCTTCACGTCGCTCCCGTACGGCAGGGCCGCATCGCCGTACGGGGAGGGCATGGCCGTGCATGATCACCAAGCGGGAAGTCCCAGCTCAGGCCATGCCGTACCGAACTTGCGCATGATCACGAACCGGAAACGCCCAGCTCAAGCGGCCCGGCGCCGAATCCGTGCATGATCACGAAGTGGAGTGCCGCAGGTCAGTAGGGCAATCCACGAATCTGTGCATGATCACGCCCGAGGGAAGGGCAGGCGAGGGGGCCGATTCACGAACTTGTGCATGATCACGCCGGAGGGGGTGTGGGGAGGATGGGGGTGTTGTCGATCAGGCGGGTGGTGCCGACTTTGGCGGCCACGACGAGGAGGGCCTCGTCCTGGTGGTCGTCGTCCACCGGCCGGAACGTCATGGGGTCGACCAGTTCCACGTAATCCAGGAGGAGGGGCGGATCCAGGCGCGTGGCGCCCTCCAGTACGGCTTTCGCAGCCGCCAGGACCCTGGCCGGCGTGGTCTCCGCGGCCCCCGCCGCGAGGGCCTGAGAAAGGGACAGCGCGGTCGCCCGTTCCCGTGCCGACAGGTAGCGGTTGCGGCTCGACAGGGCCAGGCCGTCGGGCTCGCGCACGGTGGGCGCCCCGACGATCGCGACGGGGACGTCGAGATCGGCCACCATCCGGCGGATCATCGCGAGTTGCTGGGCGTCCTTCTGACCGAAGACCGCGACGTCGGGCTGGACCAGGTTCAGCAACTTCAGGACCACGGTCAGGACGCCGTCGAAATGGCCGGGCCGGAAGGCGCCCTCGACGATCGTGCCCATCTCCCCGGCGGAGACGCCGACCTGCCGGTCCGGGAGGTACATCTCCTCGGCGGAGGGCGCGAAGACCACGCCGGCGCCCTCCTCCGCGCACACCTCCAGGTCGACATCAAATGTCCTCGGATAACGCGAAAAATCCTCGTTAGGCCCGAACTGGAGTGGATTGACGAAAATGCTTACCGCAACATGATCGGCACGCTCACGGGCGAGCCGTATCAGCGACCGATGCCCCTCATGCAGCGCCCCCATGGTCGGCACCAGGGCCAGCGTCCCCGCGCCGAGCATGTCCTTCGCCTTGACCAGATCCGCGCGATCGCCTGCGACGATCACGTCCATATGTTTCCTCCCAATGCGTCCAACAGGCGTTCGGCGGCCTCGGGCTTCAGCAGTCCGGCGGCCAGCGCCCGGTCCGCGGTGAGCCTGGCGAGGGCCACGTAGGCGTCCGCCGCCTCGGGGGCGGCCAGGATGAGCGCGTCCACATGCTTGCGCACTGTCCCCGCGTCGCCGCGCACCACAGGGCCGGTCAGCCCGGCGATGCCGAGCCGCAGCACGTTGTCCAGAGCGGCCCCGAGCAGCGGGCCGAGCAACCGGCCGGGATGCTCGACCCCGATCCGGCCGAGCAGTTCCTGCGACTCGGCGATCAGCGTGACCATGTGGTTGGCCGCGCCGGCGATGGCGGCGTGATACAGCGCCCGGTCCTGGTCGGCGATCCACACCGGCTCGCCGCCCATCTCGATCACCAGCGCCTCGGCCACCGGCCGCAACATCGCGGGCGCCGTGACGCCGAACGAGCATCCGTTCAGCCTGACGAGATCGTCGTCCCTGCCGGTGAACGTCATCACGGGGTGCAGGGCCAGGGGCAGCGCCCCCAGGTCGGTCGCCGGGCCGAGGACGTCCAGGCCGTACGCGCCGCTGGCGTGCACGAGCAGCTTGCCGCGCAGATCGGCTCCGGTGGCCGCCAGACCGGCGACGAGTCCTGGAAGGACGTCGTCCGGCACGGTGAGCAGCACCAGATCGGATCGGGTGATCACCTCGTCCGGCCGGGTCAGCTCGACTGCCAGCCGCTCGGTGGCCCGTCTGTGGGACGCGTCCGAGACCCCGCTGGCGGCCACCACGCGGTGGCCCGCGAGCACGAGCGCGGCTCCCAGAACGGAGCCGACCCGTCCCGCGCCGAGCACTCCCACGGCGAGCCGCCCCGGGCGGTCACTAGTGTCCATGACGCCTCCCCTCGCCCAGGGTAGCGGCGACCGCCCGCCTGCCTGGCCTGGACCCAATGGTCGAATTTTGTCCCTTTTGCGATGTAGCTATGTCGAGCGGCGAGTACGCATTTCGTCATAGGCCGAGGCTCGATAACGTGGGGTGTTGTGTGGGTCACGTGGCGCGACGCCATTCAGGAGGCGCTCTACGGCGACGACGGCTTCTATCGGCGTGAGCGCCCGGACCAGCACTTCCGGACTTCGGTGCACGCCTCGCCGTCCTTCGCCCGGGCCCTGCTCGAGTTGACCTGCCGGGTCGACGAGGCACTCGGGCGCCCTCCGGCGATCGACTTCGTCGACGTCGGCAGTGGTGACGGCCTGCTGGCCGCCCGGGTCCTGGCCTCCGCTCCCCCGGACCTGGCCGTACGGCTGCGCGTCACCGCCGTCGACCTGTCCTCCCGCCCTCCGGGCCTCGACGAGAGGATCGCCTGGGCCTCGACCCCGCCCGCCACGGTGGAGGGCCTGGTCGTCGCCAACGAGTGGCTGGACAACATCGCCCTCGACGTCGCGGAGCAGACGCCGTCGGGGCCGCGGCTGGTGCTGGTCGATCCCGCGACGGGCGACGAGCGCCTCGGGCCGGCGCCCGACGCCGCCGATCTCGACTGGCTGGAGCGCTGGTGGCCGCTGTGCACACCGGGCTGCCGCGCCGAGATCGGCCGCCCGCGCGACGAGGCCTGGACCTCCGTGCTCGTACGGCTCTCGCGCGGCACGGCGGTCGCCGTCGACTACGCGCACCACAGGGACCGGCGACCGCCCATCGGCACGCTGACGGGCTACCGCGGCGGGTCGATCGTGCCTGCCGTACCGGACGGGACCTGTGACATCACGGCGCACGTGGCCCTGGACGCGTGCGCCGCCGCCGGCGAACGGGCGGTCGCCGTCTCCACCACGCTGACCACTCAGCGGGACGCCCTCCGCGACCTGGGGATACGCGGCGGGCGGCCGCCCCTCGACATGGCTCGTAGCGATCCGGCCGGTTACCTCAGGGCGCTGAGCCTGGCGTCCGAGGAGGCCGAGCTCATCGCCCCCTCAGGGCTCGGCGGGTTCGGCTGGCTGAGCCAGTCCACGAGGTCCGCGAACTAGACGGTGACCTTCAGCGACTCCAGGCCCCGGATGACGTAACCCGGCTTCCAGACCGGCTCCTCCACGAGCGCCAGATCGGGAGCGGCCCGCAGGAGCGCGCCGAACGACTCGATGAGCTCCACCCGGGCCAGCGGCGCGCCCAGGCAGAAGTGGATGCCCGCGCCGAACGAGATGTGCGGGTTCTCGGCCCGCCCGACGTCCAGCCTGTCGGGATCGTCGAACACGGCGGGATCACGGTTGGACGAGCCGAACAGCAGCGCGACCTCGACGCCCTTCGGAATCTCCACGCCGCCGACCTCGATGTCCTCGAGCACCCAGCGCTCGAACATCTGCAGCGGGGTGTCGTAGCGCATGAGTTCCTCGACCGCGGTGGGCAGCAGGCCGGGGTCGGCCCGCAGGCGGTCCAGCTCGGCGGGGTTGCGGAACAACGACCACCATCCGTTGCCGGTGACGTTGACCGTCGCCTCATGACCGGCGTTGAGCAGGAGCACGCACGTCCCGACGAGCTCGTCCTCCGTGAGCCTGTCCCCCTCGTCGACGACCTGGGCGAGCGCCGAGATGAGGTCGTCACCGGGCTCCTGCCGTCGTTTCCTGGCCAGCTCGCGCAGGTAGTCGCCGAACTCCAGCGACGCCCGCACCGCCGCCTGCTGCGACTCCATCGGCGGGTTCAGCTCGTACATCTTGCAGATGTCGGCCGACCAGGGCCGGAGCAGATGCCGGTCGGACTCCGGCACGCCGAGCATTTCGGCGATCACGGTGACCGGGAGGGGCTCGGCCACCTCCGCGATGAGGTCCCCGCCGCCCCGCTCCACGAACTCCTGGACCAGGCCGGTCGCGATCTTGCGGACGCGGGGGCGCAGCGCCTCCACCATCCGCGGGGTGAAGGCCTTGGACACCAGGCGGCGCAGCCGGGTGTGGACGGGGGGCTCCACATCGAGCATCCCGGCGCGGGTCACCCGCCAGAACGGCTCCTGGAAGGCCGGTTCCGGCTCCCGTCCGAAGGCTTCGTGCGAGGCCACGTGCAGGTAGGACCGGCCGAGCCGCCGGTCGCGCAGCAGCGCGTTGACGTCGGCGTGCCGGGCGATCAGCCACTGTCCTGTGGGCTCGAAGAAGCTGACCGGCTCGTTGTCCCGCAGATCGCGATAGGCGTCGTACGGATGAGCCACGAACTGGGGATTCCAAGGATCAAACTTCACAAAGCCACCATACGGATCCTGGCCGCGGACCGCACCCGGATCACTGCCCGATTCGCCGTCATCGGCCGGTTCACCTGGGGATTTGCGGACGACTGGGGGCCGTCGGTTATAGTCCACATCAGGTCATGAGCGCCAGCGTCAAGCCCCGGCTCGCTGGCCGGCAACCCTCGCGTCCGCGGCGGGGTGCCCCGGGTGAGGACCAGGTCCGGCACGAGGTGTGCCGGGCAAGCGCGGGCTCCGCCGTACGACGCCATGGCCGGGGTCCCATGACCCCAAGGAGTCCGGCGTTGTCTACGTTGTCCGTTCTGAGCCGTTCCGCCTCTGCTGATTCCCCCACCCCCACGGCCGTCCGGGAAGCCCACATCCCCGCCGTGCTCGGCTCCGACCTCCAGGTGCCCGTCAAGGGCGGCAGGCTCGTGCCGTACGCCAACCTCGACTACGCCGCGAGCGCGCCCTGTCTGGAGGCCGTGAACGCCGCGGTCGCCGCCGCGCTCCCGGCCTACTCCAGCGTCCACCGCGGCGCCGGCTACGCCTCGCAGCTCACCACCGCCAGGTACGAGCAGGCCAGGCACACCGTGAAGGCCTTCGTGGGCGCCCGTCCCGACGACGCGCTCGTCTTCACCCGCAACACCACGGACGCGATGAACCTGCTCGCCCGCGCCCTGCCGACGGGCACCACCGTCGTGGTCTTCGACTCCGAGCACCACGCCTCGCTCCTGCCCTGGGCCCAGGTCGTACGGCTGGCACCCCCGGCCTTCCCCGGCGAGGCGATCCGGGCGGCAGACGAGGCCCTGTCGGAGATCGACGGTCCCGCGCTGCTCGTCGTCACGGCGGCGTCGAACGTGACCGGCGAGCTGTGGCCGATCGCGGGTCTGGCGCACATCGCCCACCGCCACGGCGCCAGGATCGCGGTGGACGCCGCGCAACTCGTCCCCCACCGGCGGCTCAACCTGACGGCGCTCGACCTCGACTATGTGGCCTTCTCCGGTCACAAGCTCTACGCCCCCTTCGGCGCGGGCGCCCTGATCGGCCGCGCGGACTGGCTCGGGCAGGCCCTGCCGTACCTGCGGGGCGGCGGCGCGGTGAAGTCCGTCACGGACGTCGTGGAGTGGAGCGACGACCCGGAGGCCAGGCACGAGGCGGGGACCCCCAACGTGCTGGGCGCGATCGCCCTCGCCGCCGCCTGCGACACCCTGAGCGCCACCGGCTGGACGGACCTCGTGCGCGAGGAGGAACGCCTCGTGACCCGTCTGCGCGCGGGGATCGCCGCGATCGAGGGCGTCCAGGAGCTTTCGCTGTGGGGCCCGGACCACCCACGGGTGGGCATCGTGTCCTTCGTGGTCGAGGGCCGCTCCGCGCGGGAGGTGGCCGAGTTCCTGTCGTCGGAGCACGGCGTCGGGGTCAGGGACGGCAAGTTCTGCGCCCACCCGTTCGTCCGGCACCTTCTCGGCACCGCGGACGGCGGTTGCGACGACGACACGGCGAGCGCGGTGCGCGCCTCGATCGGCATCGGCTCGACCGAGGAGCACGTCGACCGCCTGCTCGAGGCGCTGCGAGGCTTGGCCAAGGCCTGACATATCCCGGCTCGTACGGCTTCGATGGGGTTCACGCTCTTCGCCAGGCCGTACGAGCGTGGGAGCATGGGACCTATGACGGAAGAGCCCGAGGGCAGGTTCCGGGAACGCGTCGTCGGGATCGGCGCGGGTGCGGAAGCCGTCCAGGCGAGGGAGCTGGCCACCGAGGACATGGTCCTCAACATCGGCCCGCAACACCCGTCCACCCATGGGGTGTTGCGGCTGCGGCTCACGCTGGACGGCGAGCGGATCGTGTCGGCCGAGCCGATCATCGGCTACATGCACCGGGGCGCGGAGAAGCTCTTCGAGGTGCGCGACTACCGGCAGATCATCGTGCTGGCCAACCGGCACGACTGGCTGTCGGCGTTCGCGAACGAGCTCGGCGTCGTGATCGCGGTGGAGCGCATGCTCGGCATGGAGGTGCCGCAGCGGGCGATCTGGGCACGCACGCTGCTCGCCGAGCTCAACCGGGTGCTCAACCACCTCATGTTCCTCGGCTCCTATCCCCTGGAGCTGGGCGCGATCACTCCGCTCTTCTACGCCTTCCGCGAGCGGGAGACCCTGCAACACGTCATGGAGGAGATCTCCGGCGGCCGCATGCACTACATGTTCAACCGTGTGGGCGGCCTCAAGGAGGACCTTCCGTACGGCTGGCTCGACCGCGCGTCCGGGGCCGTCGCCGACGTGCGCCGCCGCCTGCCCGACATCGAGCAGCTGATCGCCGGAAACGAGATCTTCCTGGCCAGGACCAGGGGCGTCGGCGTGCTCGATCGAGAGACGATCATGCAGTACGGCGTGAGCGGCCCGATCGCCCGGGCCTCTGGAGTCGACTTCGACCTGCGGCGCGACGAGCCCTATCTGGCGTACGGCGAGCTGCCGGTCAAGGTCGTGACGCGCTCGGCCGGCGACTGCCACGCCCGGTTCCAGGTGCTCCTGGAGCAGGTCAAGGTCTCGCTCGACCTCGCCGACGCGTGCGTCGAGCGACTACGGCAGCTCCCGCCGGGGCCGATCAACCAGCGCCTGCCCAAGATCCTGAAGGCCCCCGAGGGGCACACGTACGCCTGGACGGAGAGCCCTCTCGGCCTCAACGGCTACTACCTCGTGTCCCGGGGGGAGAAGACGCCCTGGCGGCTCAAGCTCCGCAGCGCGTCCTTCAACAACGTGCAGGTCCTGCGCGAACTGCTCCCCGGCAACCTCGTCGCCGACATGGTGGCGATCCTGGGCTCGATGTTCTTCGTCGTCGGCGACATCGACAAGTAGGCCGGCTCTCTACTCCTCGTCCTCGGGCTTGCCGGGGACCCGGCAGCAGTACTCGAGGAAGAGCGCGGCGCAGATCAGGGCCACACAGGCGACGAAGGAGCCGCCGGCCACGATCGCGTCCTGCCGCGGCTTCGGCAGATCGAGCAGGTTCAGCACGTGCAGGACGAACCCGGCGAAGATCCCGCCGAAGACCGCGCCCGCGTAGGCCGTCGCCTTGGCGAGTGCCGCCAGCCGGGCGACGGCCAGCGGCTCGACCGGCTTGGTGTCCGGCTTGCGGAGGATCCTGGCGCGCGTCAGCCAGCCCGTGTACCCCTCGCCGACCGCGAGGATCAGCAGCGTCGGGATCGCCGTCCACGGGACGGTCGGGATCTGGGAGTAGAGCTCTTGCAGTACTCCCCAGGTGGCCAGGGCGAACACGACCACCAGGCCCACGAGCACGCCGGGATTGCTGGGCTTCACGCTGGGCTCCTCGTCAGGCAGGGGGTTCGAGGCAGAGATCGGCGCGCAGCCGTACGCCACTGTGGTCGAGGCCGGCGAGCAACGCGGAGACGGGCCCGAGGCCGGGAAGGGCCGCCGCGGGATCGGCCTGCGCCCACGGGATCAACACGAATGCCCGCTCGTGTGCCCGCGGGTGCGGCAGGGTGAGCTCGGGATCGTCGGACACCACGTCGCCCGCCATGATCAGGTCGACGTCGAGCGTCCTCGGTCCCCAGCGTTCGAGCCGTTCGCGGCCGAAGGCCTTCTCGATGTCGTGCGCCCGGTCGAGGAGCACCCGCGGGGCCAGCACGCTCTCGGCGATCACCACGGCGTTCAGGAAGGCCTCCTGCTCCGGGCCGCCCACCGGATCCGTCTCGTAGACCGGCGACACCGCCACGAAGCTGAGCCCCGGGGCGTCGAACAGAGCGTCCAGCGCACCCTGGAGGTAGTCGATCCGGCGGCCGAGGTTGCTGCCGAGCGACAGGACGACCCTCATCCGCGGGCCCTTCTGATGGTCACCACCACGTCGCCGAACGGCAGCGGGATGGGCGCCGCCGGCTTGTGGACGCTGACCTCGACCTCGTCGACCAGGTCATAGGCCAGGCAGTCCGACGCCAGCCGGTCGGCGAGGGTCTCGATCAGGTTGACCGGCTCGCCCTCGACCGTACGGACGAGTTGGAGGGCCAGCGCGCCGTAGTCGACGGTCTTGGTCAGGTCGTCGGACGCGGCGGCGGGGGCGGTGTCGAGGAACAGGATCACATCGACGACGAACTCCTGGCCGAGCGCGCGCTCGGCGGGCAGGCAGCCATGCCGCCCGCGCGCCCTGAGCCCGGCGAGGCGCACGCTGTCCATCCGTGCCGTACGTCCGGTCGGCTCGCTCACGGCTCCTCTTCCTCATCATCGTCGTCACCCTGCAGGACGGGAGACCCGTGGTGCAGCCAGAGCCGCCAGCCGGCGGGGGTCCGCAGGAAGGTGTTGGTGGCCACGACCCGGCCGGCCGCGAAGCCCGGCTCGTCGGTGTCGGCCGCCGTGAGGATGTTCTCCGCGCACGTGACGATGGCCACGTCGCCCACGACCGTGGTCTGGACGTCGGTGAGCACGAATTGGATGTACGGAGTGTTCGCCATGATCAGCGCCCATGACCTGAGCACCTCGGAACGGCCGCTGAGCATCGGCCAGCCGGGGTGCACGCACATCGCGACCCGGTCGGCGACGTCCTCCACCCATATTTCCGACATCTTGTCGAGGTCGGCGCTCTCAATCGCGTTGTAGAACGCCTCGTTGAGCTCCTCGATGTCCTTCATCCGCGTCCTTTGTCGGCATGTCCATCGCTGGCCGCCGTCCACGCGGCGGCCACGCGCACGGCGTCGGCGTTGGCCGCGACGTGGTGCACCCGGACGCACCAGGCACCGGCCTGGGCGGCCAGCGCGGTGACCGCGAGCGTCGCGTCGTCACTGCGGCTGAACGGCCTGGGCGTGCCGTCGGCGTCCGGGAGCAGGCGGCCGAGGAAACGTTTCCTGGACGCGCCGATGATCAGAGGGTAACCCAGCTCGTTCAGTGTGCCGATGCCGGCGAGCAGAGCCCAGTTGTGCTCGGCCTGCTTGGAGAAACCCAGACCAGGATCAAGGACGATCTGCTCCTCGCGGACCCCCTCGGCGAGCACCGAGTCGACCCGCTTGCGCAACTCCTCGGCCACCTCGGTCACGACATCGGCGTAGATCGCGCGGCTTTCCATGTCGCGGCTGTGCCCGCGCCAGTGCATCACCACGTACGGCACGCCCGTCGCGGCCACCACCCGGGGCATCACCGGGTCGGCCAGGCCGCCGCTGACGTCGTTGACGAGCTTCGCCCCGGCCTTGACGGCCGCCTCGGCGACCTCCGCCCGCATGGTGTCGACGCTGACCGTCACGCCCTCCTCGGTGAGGATGCGGATCACGGGTTCGACCCTGCGCAGCTCCTCGTCGAGCGGAACCCGGACGGCGCCCGGGCGGGTCGACTCGCCGCCCACGTCGACGATGTCGGCGCCCTCCTTGACGAGGTCGAGGCCGTGCCTGATCGCGGTGTCCACGTCGAACCACTGGCCGCCGTCGGAGAACGAGTCAGGCGTCACGTTGACCACGCCCATGACCAGGCAGCGCCCAGGCGCGGGCATGCCGTGCACATGTCGTGTGGTCATTGCCCCTCCTCGCCTGCGGCTCGTCGGCGAATGACCGTGGCCTCCGCGTCGGGAGGCCCACTCGCTTCGCTCGCAACCAAGCCTAGGTGCTGCCGAGTCGCGATCAGTCGCATGGGTGCGCCCACCGCCATAACGAATCGGGTCCCGCCGCGATCAGCCGCGGAGGATCAGGGACATCGCCTCCGCGCGCGTCGCCTCGCTCGTGCGGAAGTCGCCCCTGACGGCCGAGGTGATCGTCTTGGCTCCCGGCTTGCGGACGCCGCGCATCGTCATGCACATGTGCTCGGCCTCGATGACCACGATCACTCCGCGAGGCTCGAGCACCCGCATCAGGGCGTCGGCGATCTGCGACGTCATCCGCTCCTGGACCTGGGGCCGGCGGGCGTACACGTCCACCAGCCTGGCCAGCTTGGATAAGCCGGTGATCTGGCCCTTCTCGTTGGGCGTGTAGCCGATGTGCGCGACGCCGTGGAACGGAAGGAGGTGGTGCTCGCAGGTGGACATGACCTCGATGTCCTTCACCAGCACCATCTCATCGTGGTCGGCGTCGAACATCGTGGTCAGCGCGTCCTCCGGCGTCTGACCGAGACCGGCGAACTGCTCGGCGTAGGCACGGGCCACGCGAGCGGGGGTGTCCCGCAGCCCGTCCCGATCCGGATCTTCGCCGATCGCCGAAAGGATCTCGCGAACGGCCTTCTCGATCCGCCCGTGGTCGAACTGCGGAACTGATGGCACCACTGTCAGGCCTCGTCCCGCTGGGTCGCCTGGTCCTGTGAGTAGGAGGCCGGGCTGCCGGCGGGCAGCGCCGCTCCGTTGCCGTTCGCCCGCTCCTTCGGCGTGATGACCGGAGGACGGTCGGACGGGAGTCGCTTGCCGTAGCCGGCGTAAGAGGGACGCTTCTCCCTGGTGACCACCGACGAGAAGATCTGCACGACCTGCTCGCGGGAGATCGTCTCCTTCTCCATGAGCTCCAGGACGAGGTTGTCCAGCACGTCACGGTACTGAACGAGGATCTCCCACGCCTGGTCGTGCGCCGTCTCGATGAGGCGGCGGACCTCCTCGTCGATCGAGGAGGCGATCTGCTCGGAGTAGTCGCGCTCGTGACCCATCTCGCGGCCGAGGAAGACCTCGCCGTTGCCGCTGCCGAACTTACGGGCGCCGAGCTTCTCGCTCATGCCGTACTCGGTGACCATGCGGCGGGCGATCGAGGTCGCCTTCTCGATGTCGTTGGACGCTCCGGTGGTGGGCTCGTGGAAGACGAGCTCCTCCGCGGTGCGGCCGCCGAGCAACATCGCGAGCTGGTCCATCATCTCGGACCGGGTCGCCAGGAACTTGTCCTCCATCGGCAGCGTCATCGTGTAACCGAGCGCGCGGCCGCGGGACAGGATCGTGATCTTGTGGACCGGGTCGGAGTTCGGCAGCGCGTGGGCCACCAGGGCGTGGCCGCCCTCGTGGTACGCGATGATCTTCTTCTCCTGGTCCGACATGACCCGCGACTTGCGCTCCGGACCCGCCATCACGCGGTCGATGGACTCCTCGAGGGTGCTCATCGTGATGAGCTTCTGGTCCTGGCGGGCGGTCAGCAGGGCCGCCTCGTTGATCACGTTGGCCAGGTCGGCACCGGTGAACCCGGGCGTACGGCGGGCGATCACATCGAGGTCGACGTCGGAGGCGAAGGGCTTGCCGCGGCCGTGAACCCGCAGGATGCCCTTACGGCCCTCGAGGTCGGGCCGGTCGATCACGACCTGGCGGTCGAAGCGGCCGGGACGCAGCAGCGCCGGGTCGAGGATGTCGGGCCGGTTGGTGGCGGCGATGAGGATCACGCCGCCCTTCACGTCGAATCCGTCCATCTCGACGAGCAACTGGTTCAGCGTCTGCTCGCGCTCGTCGTGACCGCCGCCGAGGCCGGCGCCGCGGTGGCGGCCGACGGCGTCGATCTCGTCGATGAAGATGATCGCCGGCGCGTTCGCCTTGGCCTGCTCGAACAGGTCGCGGACGCGGGAGGCGCCGACACCCACGAACATCTCGACGAAGTCGGAGCCGGAGATCGAGTAGAACGGGACTCCCGCCTCGCCGGCGACGGCCCTGGCGAGCAGCGTCTTACCGGTTCCGGGCGGGCCGTAAAGGAGGACGCCCTTGGGGATCTTGGCGCCGATGGCCTGGAACTTCGCGGGAGCCTGGAGGAACTCCTTGATCTCCTGAAGTTCCTCGATGGCCTCGTCCGCGCCCGCCACATCGGCGAACGTCGTCTTGGGGGTGTCCTTCGTGATCAGCTTCGCGCGGGACTTCCCGAAGTTCATCACCCGGGAGCCGCCGCCCTGCATCTGGTTCATGATGAACAGGAAGATCAGGACGATGATGATGATCGGCAGGAAGCTGACCAGCAGGCTGACCAGGAAGTTCTCCCGGGGCACCTCGACCGTCCAGCCCTTGGAGGGGTTGGCCGCCGTCAGCGCGTCGGTCAGCTTGACACCCTGGCCCTCGACCCACGGAGCCTGGATGCGGTCGGTCGACTTGCCGGCGACCTCGATCGGCTTGTTCAGGGTGAGCTCGACGCGCTGGTCCTTGTCGACCACCGTCGCGTTCTTGACGTTGCCCGACGTGATCTGCTGCACCACCGTGGACGTGTCCGCGGTGGTGTAATTGCCGCCGCCACTGAACATCGTGGTGACAAGCAGGAGCAGCACGACGATGCCCAGGATCCACAGCAGTGGCCCACGTGTAAATCGCTTGAGATCCATCCGTTGCGGAACCCCGGCGGGCCCGTCCCTTCCTGACCAAGGCCTGGCCCCGGGAAACCCGGGGTCGCGGCATCCTGCCGCTCCTTCTGACTACCCATGAGTAACCGACTGGTTCCCCACGGATCTCCGAAGGTACACCGGGCCGCCCCAGGCGGTAACTGCCCGTGCGATTCCGGCTTGCCCTTCCAACGTACGTCAGCCGTTCCCGTGTTCCCCTACCTGGGAGCGAATAACGCCGGACTGGAAGGGCACTTCGCTTAGGGCTTACTCCCCACCGTAGACATGAGGGGCGAGCGTCCCGATGAAGGGCAAGTTACGGTATCGCTCGTCGTAATCGAGGCCGAATCCGATCACGAACTCGTTCGGGATGTCAAAGCCGACGTACCGCACATCGATGGGCACTTTTACCGCGTCCGGTTTGCGGAGAAGCGTGCATATTTCAACCGATGCAGGGTTCCGCGACTTCAAGTTGTTCATGAGCCACGACAGCGTCAGCCCGGAGTCGATGATGTCCTCCACCACCAAGACGTGCCGCCCGGCGATGTCGGTGTCGAGGTCCTTGAGCACCCGCACGACGCCGGACGACTTGGTGCCGGCTCCATAGGACGAAACGGCCATCCAGTCCATGTGCACGGGCACGTGGAGGGCGCGTGCGAGGTCGGCCATGACCATGACGGCGCCCTTGAGCACGCCGACTATCAGCAGGTCCTTCCCGGCGTAGTCGGCGTCGATCTTGCCCGCCAGCTCCTTGATCTTGGTTTGGAGATCTTCTTCCGGAATGAGGACACTCGAGAGGTCCTGACCCATGTCGGCTGCGTCCACCTGGGGTTTTCCTTACGAGAGGTTGTCTGTGGCGAATATCAGCGTCCCATAGCGCCGAACGGCGCCCACCCCCCCGGGTAGGTGAACGGCCTTCTGACCTCGCCACTCGGTGACCAGGCGCTCCACCTCTTCGATGTGGACGGCGCCCAGTGCGGAGGCGGACGCGCCCGCCGACACCGCCGCCCGCCGGATCACCCGCCGCCGCACCGCCGCCGGCACGTCCTCCAGCGCGGACACCTCCAGATGGCCGTCCGGGCCCGCCGACGCCTCGTACACCGTGTCGGCCCACGCGTCGAGGGCGTCCGCGTCGTCCCGGCACAGCCGTGCCGTACGGGCGAGGGCCTCGGCCACGCCGGGCCCCAGGGCCGTCTCGAGCGCCGGGAGCACGTCATGCCGGACCCTGACCCTGGTGTAGGCGGGATCGGTGTTGTGCGGGTCGTCCCACGGCCGCAGGCCCAGAGCCGCGCAGGCGTCCCTGGTCCTCATACGGCTCAGGCCGAGCAGGGGCCGGCGATAGACGCCGGAGACCTCGGGCATGCCTGACAGTGAACGGCTGCCGCTGCCGCGCGCGAGGCGCAGAAGCACGGTCTCGGCTTGATCGTTCATCGTGTGCCCCAGGAGCACCGCCGCGGCCTCAAGCCGCTGAGCCGCCTCCGCGAGTGCGGCGTAACGGGCGTCCCTGGCTGCGGCCTCGGGGCCTCCGGCCCGGCCCACGGTGACCGTCAGGACCTCGGCGGGCTCAAGATCCAGTGCAGGTGCGAGCCGTACGACATCGAGCGCGCGGGCGGCCGACCCGTCCTGCAGACCGTGGTCGACGGTCACCAGTCCGGCCTTGAGGCCCATCCGCGGCGCGGCGAACCCCAGCGCCGCCGCGAGGGCGAGCGAGTCGGCCCCGCCGCTGCAGGCGACCAGCACCAGTCCGCCGGGCGTGAGATCCCCGAGCGACTGCCGTACGGCACGGCGGACGTCGGCGACGGCGGGATGTGGGCCCATAGGCCCATTGTGTCCACCCGTGCATGATCACGGAACGCATCCGCGCAGGTCGGCCTAGCTGATCGCGAACCTGCGCATGATCACGAAAAAGAGTCGGCCCAGGTGAGGCCGCTTGATCACGAATGTGTGCATGATCACGCCACGGGTGGGGGCAGGTCGGGGGGCCTGCGGCCGAACCTGTGCATGATCACGCCGAAGGGGTCAGATGCCGGGTTCTACGGCTCGGGTGCCGAGGACTCGGTTCATCCAGGCGCGGGGGTCGGCGATCTCGTCCCGGTCGGGAAGGGTCTCCGGAGAGGTCCAGACTCGATTGAACCCGGCCATTCCGGCCTCGTCGACGACGGTGCGGACGAATCGGGAACCTTCGGCGTACTGCTTCATCTTGAGCTCGATGCCCAGGAAGCGCCTGATGAGCTGGTCGATCCGCGAGCCGCCCTCGCGGCGGCGCTGGAACTTGGCCCGGATGTCGGCGACCGACGGCACCACGGACGGCCCGACGGCGTCCATGACGTAGTCGCCATGCCCCTCGACGAGGGTCATCACGGCCGTGACCCGGTCGAGCACGGCCTTCTGCTCGGGGGTCTGGATGGCCTCGATGAGGTTGCCCTCGCCGCCCTTGAAGGCGTCGGCCACCGCGTCGCCGGCCGCACGCAACCGCTCCAGCAGGGTCGTGAGGTCCATGTCGGACGCGAGCAGGAACTCGGTCATCTGGCCCCGGACGTACTCCCTCAGCCAGGGCACGCCGGTGAACTGGACGCGGTGCGTCTCCTCGTGCAGGCAGACCCACAGGCGGAAATCGCGCGGGGAGACCCCGAGCTCGCGCTCCGCGTGGACGATGTTGGGCGCGACCAGGGTCAGACGGCCCGTCGGCGCGTTGCCCGACGGATCCGGCGGGAGGAACAGTTCGTACTGCCCGAGCACCCGGGACGCCAGGAACGCCAGAACCGCGCCCACCTCGACGCCGGTGATCCGCGAGCCGACCGCGCTGACGATCGGCGGCATGCTCGACATCTTGTCGGTCAGCGGTTCGAGGACGACCCGGAACCCGTCGACGTTGGCCCGGATCCAGCCCGGCCGGTCGACGACGGTGGCCTCCTCCGGAGGCGCGGAGTCGATCCCGGTGAACTCACGCACGTGCCCTTCGGCTTCGCGCGAGAGGGTCCTCAGGTCGACGACCGCCTGCTTGGCCTCCTCTCGGGTCACCTGCGGACCGGGGCGCACCAGGCGCACGCCGGTCGCTACGGCCAGATCCCAGTCGATCACCTGCATACCCACCACCGTACGTTCTCCTCGCTCCCGCCGCGCGAGGAGCACCTCGGGCAGCGGGTGGGGTGAGCAGGCACCATCAGCTCTGCGCGACGATCGTCGCCATCTTGTCCAGTACGGCGACGGCCGCTCCGGGATCGGACACCTCGTCGGCCATGAACGCGAAGGCCACCAATCGTCCACTGGCCGTGTAGGTGATGCCTGCGAGCGTGTTCACGCCGGTGAGCGTGCCCGTCTTCGCGCGGACCAATCCGGCGCCGGGCTTCGAGTCGCTCCTGCCGTACCTGTTGTCCAGGGTTCCGGTGAAGCCCGCGACGGGCAGGCCGCTGATGAGAGAGTGCAGGTGGGGGTTCCCCGGAGAGGCCGCCGCGGCGATCAGGCGTGCGAGCGCGGCCGGCGTGATGCGGTTCCTGGTCGACAGACCGCTGCCGTCGTGGATCTCGACCCCCTGGTCCACCTTGAGGCGGCCCAGAACCTGGTGGACGGCCTTGGCCTCCCCCACGAAGGTGTGCGGCAACCCCTCCTTGATGGCGACCTGACGTGAGAGGGCCTCCGCGAGGTCGTTGTCACTCTCGGTCAGCATCTTCTCGACCAGGGCGTACATGGGCGCGGACTCGACCCTGGCCAGTTCCCGGGCGCCGGGCGCGGCCTTGGCCGGGGTGACCTCCCCCTCGACCTCGATGCCGTATCGCATGAGCTGCGTGACGAAGGCCTTGGCGGCGGAGAGCGGCGGGTCGGAGTACCGCGGGCCGCCGGGCGAGCGGCCCTCGTCGATGGTCAGCGCCGCGACCGGAGCCACCGTGCCCTCCGGCACGTAGTTCGGCTTCCAGCCCGGAGCGGTCATCGGCCCGCTGAACAGCGACGCGTCGTACGACAGCTTGACCGACGTGATCTTCGCGGCCTTGAGCGCCTTGGCCGTGCGTGACGCGAGTTGGGCGAGCGACGCGGGCTTCGGATACGGGTCCTGCTTCGACTTCTTCGCGTCCGCCACCGTCTTGGGCCCGGCCAGGGTGGGGTCGCCTCCGCCCACGAGCGTGATCGAGTTCGCGGCCTTGCCCATGACCACGGTGGTGGCCAGTCGCACGTCGGTCCCGACGGAGTCGAGCACCGCCGTCGCCGTGACCACCTTGGTCGTCGAGGCGGGCGTGAGCGGTTTCGCCGCGCGGCCGTCGAAGAGCATTCCGCCGGTCTTCGCGTCCAGCACGACACCCGCGGCGTTCTTCCCGAGCCCCGGGTCACCCAGCGCTTCGGCGAGGCCGGCGCTCAAAGTACCCTTGGCGGGGAGCGCCCCGTCCCCCGCCGCGGCCAGAACCGGACCCGCGGTGACGAGAGGGGTCGGGGTCGGTTTCGGGGGCGCGATGGAGACCGGGATCTCGGCGCTGTCGTGGGAGAGCAGGTAGCTGCCCGCGACGACGACGAAGACCTGCAGGAGGGCGAGTGTGGCCACCGCCACCCATCGCTCACGTCGCACCACGAGACCTCAATTCGCGCCAGCCATAAAACGCATACGAGACATTAACGCCAGCCCGGGAATCCGGGGGCGTGAGCGGAGGAACCGCAGTGGAGTTCGACGTTGTCGTGGAGATTCCCAAGGGGCAACGGAACAAATACGAGGTCGACCACAAGACCGGCCGGATCCGCCTTGACCGCATGCTCTTCACGTCGACTCAGTACCCCGCCGACTACGGGTTCATCGAGAACACCCTGGGTGAGGATGGTGACCCGCTCGACGCCCTGGTGCTGCTGCAGGAGCCGACCTTCCCCGGGTGCCTGATCAAGTGTCGGGCCGTCGGCATGTTCAGGATGACGGACGAGAAGGGCGGAGACGACAAGGTTCTGTGCGTCCCCGCCACGGATCCCCGCATGGAGCACATCCGCGACATCCATCATGTCGCGGAGTTCGACCGGCTGGAGATCCAGCACTTCTTCGAGGTCTACAAGGACCTGGAGCCCGGCAAGTCGGTCGAGGGGGCGAACTGGGTCGGCCGCACCGAGGCCGAGGCCGAGATCGTGGCCTCGACCAAGCGGGCCCTCACGGAAGAGCACCACGAGGAGCAGACCCAGGACCAGGAGCAGACTCCGGAGCACTGAGTCGCCGAAGAATCAGGACACCGGACCACCGGGCGCCTGAAGTCGTGCTCCCCCCACCGCGCCGGGTTATCTCGGCCGGGTCGCCCCCACGAGGTCACGACGCCAGATGCTCGAGATGCGGACCACGTCCCCCGTCTGGGGGGCGTGGACCATCAGCCCCCGGCCGATGTAGATCCCGACGTGGTGGATCGTCCCCGGGTAACGGGTCAACTGCCCGTAGAACACCAGGTCGCCACTGCGGAGATTTCTGACCGGCACGTGCGGGCCGGAACTCCACTGAGTTCCGGTCCAGTGGTCGAGCGAGATGCCCGCCCGCTGCCAGGCCCGCATGGTCAGGCCGGAGCAGTCGAAGCTCGAGGGCCCGTCAGCCGCCCAGACGTATGGCTTGCCGAGTTGCTTGAGCGCCCACTGCGCCGCACGGCCGCCTCTGCCCGAGGCCAGTGATCCCGCCCAGCCCGGTACGGCCAGGCCGGCGCGGAGCCCCACTCTCGTCCGCTGCGCCACGGCACGGGCGCTGCGCAGACGCTCGACCCGCGACCTGGCGGCGTCGAGTCGCTGCGAGATCGCGGCCTTCTGGTGCCTGATCTTCTCTGTCTCCTGGACCTGCTGGTCGACGGACGCGCGGGCGGCGTCCCTGGCCAGCTTCACCTCTTCCGCCGTCTTCTTCTGCGTCTCGTAGGCCTCGGCGGCCTGGTCGCGCAGAATCCCGAAGACCTCCTGGGCGTCGCGCAACTGCTGCAGGGTCGCGGCGTGCTCGCTGTCGAGATGGCTGAGCACACTGGCCTGCTGCAGATAGGCGCCGAAGCCTCCCGAGGTGGACAACATCGCGGCGGCCGGCCGCAAGACGATCAGGTCGCTGTAGGCCCGGGCGGCCTCCGCGGCGGCGGCCGCCCGCGCCTGCTGGTACTGGTCTGCGGCCTGCCGAACGCGGCTGGACGCCTGCTCATACTGGTTCCGCGCGTTCTCGAGCCGGACGAGCTCACCGTTGTAGGCCTCGACGAGTCGCTCCGCGTTGGAGGCGAGGTCGTCCTGCCGGGCCTGCGCGACGGCCAGGTCGGCCTCCGCCTCGCCCAGCTGATGCGCTCGGTCCTGAGCCTGCTGCCGGGCCTCGGCGACGTCATGTGCCGAGGGTCTCGGATCCGCCGCGGCCGGGCAGCCAAGGGTCAGGACGAGACCTGAACCCAAGCCTGCGACCAGGCCCGACGCTCTGAGGAGTGGCATGCTACCCCTTCCCTAATTCCACATCCCTCAGTTCCCACCGGTTACTCTCCGTACACATCTAAGACACGGAAAGTAATTTGGTCGCGAGGTAGATCGCCCGGTATGTGGTGGAAAGGGTCGGCCGTTGCCCCGGGGAAGCGGGCTCGGTCGAACCCGCCGTCGGGGTGACAAGGAGCCCCCGACGACGGGGCGGGCCGTCACTCCGACGGCGCCTCCGGGCGCGCGGTGGGCTCGACCGAGGGAGTCGGCTCGGGCGCGGGCGGAGCGGGCTGCTCCGGCTCGGGGCGCGGCTCGGCGCGACGCTCGGGACGCGGCTCGGCGCGACGCTCGGGACGCGGCTCGGCGCGACGCTCCGGCCTGGGGTGTGACCCACCGGGTTGACTCGGCCGCGGCCGCGGCTCGGCGGAGGGCGGGCAGTCCCGCTCACGGTGCGGCCGGGGGTGACCGGAGCCGTGCTGATGCTCGTGCGGCGGCCGGGGATGGGACGTCGGCGGCTCAGTGGGGGGCGTGGGCGCGGTGGGCGGCGTCGTCGGCTCGCTCGGCTCAGGAGTCGGTGTGTGCGTCGGGGTCGGCGTGGGTGTGGGTGTGGTCGGAGCGGGGCTGGTGGGCCGGGGAGTCGGCCGGTGCGGCCAGGACGGCGGATGGAACGGGCCCTGCGGCTTGGACCAGGTCGGCGCGGGAAGGGGCTGGGGGGTCGGTTGGGGCCTGTTCGGCACCCCGGGAACGGCCGCCACGAGCTTGCGCGGCCCGAGGGTGTCGATCGGCGCCTCCTCCGCCACCGGCATGATGAGGGTCGGCGTCCTTTCCGGCTTCGCGGCCTGCGCCGGCGGGGGCGCCGCGACCACCGACGTCCCACTGGGAACGGGCACCCGGCGCGCGGTGATGGTCGTGATCCTCTCCTCCGGGCTTCCGACCACCTGCGCGAGCACCAGCACCACCGCGGCCACGGCCGCGACGGCGGCCACCGTACCGGCGATCGCCTGGGCCACCCGGCCCTCGCCCCTGATCCCCGAGCGGGGGAATCCGGAGATGTCCAGCGGGCCGATCCTCCGCGCCACGAACCGGCGGTAGGGCACGAGCTCGGGATCGATGAAGCAGCTCAGCACGCGAACGCGCAATGCGCCCGGCAGCGTGATCTCGGGCAGCAGGGCGAAGACCTTGGCAGCCGAGATCTGCTTGATCCCTCGGCGTGAGCAGATCTCACAACGGGCCCGGTGCCTGGTCACCCGGTCACGCATCTCACGCGGGAGGTCTCCGCCGAAGCCCGCGAGGATTCCGGCCAGGCGGTGGCAGCCGCGTGGTTCCTGCCGGGCGAGGATCTCCGCGGTGACGGCGTCGCGGAGCCGGGCGACCGCGGTCTCGCGGAGCCCCTCGGCGTACCGCTCGCCCGTGCCGAGGACGGCCGCCACCTCCGCTCCGGAGAGCTCGTGCCGGGTGGCCAGCTCCAGCACCTCGCGATCGCGCGGGTCGAGCCCCATGACGGCACTCCACGCCACGTTCCGAAGATCGGCGTCGCCGGGATCGCCGTTCGGCGGCGTCATGACGGGAAGAGGGCCGGTGTCGACCGGCGTGGGCTCCCCGGGCATCAGGCGGCGCAGGCACTCTCCGCGCGCCAGGGCGTAAAGCCAGGGCCGGAACTTCGCGGAGTCGCCGAGCGAGCCCACGAGAGCCTCGGCCGCGACGAAGGTGTCGCGCAACGCGACCTGGGCGCCGTCGGGGCTGCCCAGCATCGCGCGGCAGTATCGGTAGACCCCTTCGGCATACGTGTCATAGAGAGCCGCGAGCGCGCCGGGATCGCGGGCCCGCAACGCATCGACCAGGATGCCATCGTTCATATAACCGAGCGTAAAGGCTCTGTTACTTAAAGCTCCACCGATTCACCTGAAGTCGCGTAACTACACGGATCGCATTTAACGGTGGCGATCAACGGCGATTCCACACGACTTCTATGCAACCTTATTCGGACAATTCATGTTCATTGCTGAAATCGCGCTCGGGAAAGAAAGCCGAGCGTCACCCGTTCTCCTGCACGGCGAACCCGGCCTCCGCGCAGCCCTCGACGAGGGAATCCAGACCGAAGGCGTCCACCGGGCCGAGGGCGCCCTTTCCCCGCACGCCCCCGGCCAGCGCGGTCGCGGCGGCCCAGGCGACGACGCGCCCGGTGAAGTCGTACGGGTCGCCGCCGTCGAGCTCGGCAGAGGCGATCAGCCTGCCCCTGGCGTCGTATGCCTCGGCGACGACCTGCGAAGAGAGCGGCCTGCCCGCCGGATTCGCCCGATCGGCGGAGCGGAGCAGGCGATCGGCCATGTTCTCCGTCGCCCGTTTGGCGCCCGGCAGGGCCGCGATCACTGGAGCCGACCTGGCCAGTAGGCCGGCCGCCCGGCCGAGACCGCCGAACCAGCCCAGGTAGACGTTCACCTCGCGCAGCCCCCGATGGGCGGGCGGGAGGGTGAAGTGCTCGGAGGCGCCCACCGAGACGCCGTGACGCCGGCGGCCGCCGGTGTGGAACACCCTCGTCCGTCCGTGTTCGCGGACGATGCGGCCCTCGCGGAAGCCGTACATGGGGTCGAGGGCGACACCGAGCATGGAGGCTCGGGTGCCGGCGCTGGCACGCCTGGCGACGTTGCCGCTGAGGAAGTATCCGACGTCGACGCGGACCGCTTCCGCGCCCGCCTTCCGCAGTGCCAGGCTCGCGGCCAGGTTGCCGGGCACGTAGTCGTACCCGAACGCGGTGACCAGGGCCGCCCCCCGTGTGGCGGCGGCGGGGCCGTACCGCTGGAAGATCCGCTTGATGAACATCGGCTCGCCGCAGGTGTCCAGGTAGACGGCGCCCGCCTCCGTCGCGGCGCGCACCGCCGCGTCGCCCATGCGGACGAACGGGCCGACCGCGGAGACGAGCACGTCACCGGGCCCGACGACGCGGCGCACCGACTCGGGCCGCCTGGCGTCCGCGACGGCCGTGGGCACCTCGGCGGGGAGGGTGGCCGCGAGTGCGTCGAGCCTGGCCCGGTCGCGGCCCGCGAGCAGCGGCCGGACCCCGATCGCGAGCAGAGCCTCGACGATGAGCCCGCCGGTGAAGCCGGTGGCTCCGAAGACCACGATCCTGGGGCTCGTCATGCCGTTACGGTAACCTGCCTCCGATTTCAAGATCCACAGTGGGTCGTCGCCGGTTCCGGGTGACCGATGCCGCCGACGGGCTGTCTCACTGACGCCGATCGGTGATCGTCTGGTAGCCGCGGTCCTTGACGAACGGCTCAGTGGTGGGCATGACCGTGTGGATGGGGACCGCCCCCGCGGTGGCCAGGTCCTCGTACGGCTTGGCCGTCGCGCCCCAGGTGGTGACCAGGACGTCGGTCTTGGCGACGGCTCCGCGCACCCCCTCCACGGTGATGACGAAACGGCGCTTGTCACCCGCGCGGACGTCGTCGACGTAGGCGGTGCCGCCTCCCGCCAGCTTGCCCCCGGCGTCCCGCAGCAGCGCGGTGACCGCGAGCCCGTCGGCCGCCTTCAGGAACGGGTCGGAGACGTAGCCGGTCACCAGGTAGGAACCGGCCGGCAGCCGGTCGGTCGAGACCTCGGACACCGGGAAGGCCAGGAAGGCCGACGGTATCCGGGTCGCGGCACGCCACGAGGCCGGCCTGTAGTCGATCTTCACGCGGACGGGCTTGGCGCTGGAGGTCACCTGGCCGGAGAAGGGCAACGACGCGCCCGGAGCGACCGCGTCGAGCGGCTGCTCCATGTGGACGACCTCCTTGCCGGCGGCGTCGACAGCGGTGATCACGGCGACCGCGTTCTCGCCGAAGTGCCAGCGGTTGGCGTTGCTGAGCACGCCCGCCCAGCTCACCACGTAACCGCTGCCCGACTTGACGACGGAGGAGGCCTGCTCCTTCAGAGAGAGCGGCCGGAGGCCGTTCGAATTGTCGTCGCCGGAGCACGCCGTGGTCACCAGTCCGGCGAGGGCGAGGGCGATCGTGATGTGGGTGCGTCGCGTCACTCAGCCGTCTTAACCCGGAACCAGATGGCCGGACCGGTGACACGCGCAAGGCGTGCGTTGTTTTTAACGGCCGTTCTCTTCGCCTTCTCAACCGGCCGCGCACCCGTCGCCGGAAACGCCGTTCCGTGCGCGTGATGAGCGGGCAGTCGCCGTCCGGGCATCGAGTCGGCCGCAATCAAGACGATTAATCGAGTCTTATTGCTATTTATCGTGGTTTATCGCGGGCGGACCACCCGCGTCTCGTCCCAGACCGGCTCCGGCGATTCGTAGACGCGGCCGTCGGCGCCGAACACCATGTATCGATCGAAGTCGTCGGCGAACCAGCGGTCGTGCGTGACCGCGAGGACCGTGCCGTCGAAGGCGTCCAGTCCGGCCTGGAGCGCCTCGGCGCTGGCCAGGTCGAGGTTGTCGGTCGGCTCGTCGAGCAGCAGCAGCGTGGCCCCGGACATCTCGAGCAGCAGGATCTGCAACCGGGCCTGCTGACCACCGGAGAGCGTCTCGAACCGCTGCTCGGCGACGCCGCCGGCCAGTTCGTAGCGGGCGAGCGCCTTCATGGCCTCGTTCTTCAGGCGGGCGTGCTCGGTCATCACGATCTCGCAGGGCGTGCGCCCGAGCAGTTCGGGCCGGGCGTGGGTCTGCGCGAAGTGCCCGGGGACGACCCGCGCACCCAGACGCGCCACCCCGGTGTGCCGGACGTCCTCCCCCGCGATCAGGCGCAGGAAGTGCGACTTGCCCGAGCCGTTGGAGCCCAGGACGGCGACGCGCTCGCCGTACCAGATCTCCAGGTCGAACGGCTTCATCAAGCCGCTGAGCTCGAGATTCTCACAGATCACGGCACGCTTGGCGGTGCGGCCGCCGCGCAGGCGCATGCTGATGAGCTGGTCCTTCGGGGCGAGCTCGGGCGGCCCGGCCTCCTCGAACCGGCGCAGCCGGGTCTGGGCCGCGTGGTAGGGCGCGGCCATGCCGTCGTTGTAGGTCGCCTTCTGCCGCAGCATCACGACCAGGCGCTTCAGCTTGGCGTGCTCCTCGTCCCAGCGGCGGCGAAGCTCGTCGAGCCGCTCGTTGCGATCCTTGCGCGCCTCGGAGTATGTGGCGAAGCCGCCCCCGTGGATCCAGACGTTCCCCGACTCGACGGTGACGATCCGGTCGACGGCGTTGGCCAGCAACTGGCGATCGTGCGAGACCAGCAGCACGGTCTTGGGGGTCTCCCGCAGAGCCTGTTCGAGCCAGATCTTGCCGGGCACGTCGAGGTAGTTGTCGGGCTCGTCGAGGAGGAGGGTCTGGTCGGGTCCCCGGAGCAGGGCCTCCAGCGCGAGCCTCTTCTGCTCGCCGCCCGACAGCGTGGTGAGGTCCCGATATTTCACGTTGTCGTATGGCGCGCCGAGCGCTGCCATCGTGCAGGTGTCCCAGAGCACCTCGATGTCGTAACCGCCGGCGTCGGTGTAGTCGGTGATCGCCTGGGCGTAGCGCATCTGTGTCTTCTCGTCCTCGCGCTCCATCATCGCGAGTTCGGCGCCGGCGAGCCGCTCCGCCGCCTCCTTCACGCGCACGGGAGCGACGCTGAGCAGCAGGTCCTGGACCGTACGGCTGTCGCGGCCGTCTCCTCCCGGAGAGCTCTCACCCGCGCCCCGCAGACTGCCGATGAACTGCCGCATCACGCCCAGTCCGCCGGCGTGGGTCACCGATCCCTCGATCGGCTGGAGGTCTCCGGCGATCAGCCGGATCAGGGTCGTCTTGCCCGCCCCGTTGGGGCCGACCAGGGCGGCCTTGGTTCCCTCGCCGATCCGGAACGACACGTCGTTCAGCAACGGCCTGCCGTCAGGGAGCACATGGGTCAGACGGCTCACTTGCACGCTGTGGCCCCTGGTCGCAGGCCAATCGGATGAAGAGGACACCCGCGAAGCGTAGACAGCGAAGAAGGAACCTGGCCACCGGATAAGCGACCGGCCCTGTCAGGCCGGGCTCTCAGCCAGGCTCAAGCCGAGCGCTCAGGCCGGGCTCAGGCCGAGCGCTCAGGCCGGGCTCTCGAGCAGGCCGCCGACCGGAACCGGAGACCGGTCCGGCGGCGGACCCGCGCATGCGACAGAGGATGCGACCGCCGTGTCAGGCGAAACGGCGGACGAAGGTCAGGGCCGTGTCGGCGACTTCCTTCCAGCCGCTGTCGATCGTGAGAGCGTGGCCGCGGCCGGGAATCTCGACGATCTCGGTGAGGCCGGGGTTGTCCTTCTGCTGCTTGTAGGACGCGTTGGCGATCGCCCAGGGGACGGTGTGGTCCTTCTCCCCGGAGATGATCAGCATCGGGCCGCGGTCGGGGTTGTCGGTGTCGACCTTGACCTCGGTCCACGGGTTGAGGTTGGCCGCGGCCGCCTGGAACAGCGGCGCTCCGGGGGCGGGCACGGCGAAGGTCTCGTACAGCTCCTTGGCCTCGTCCTCGCTGACGGCGTTGGCGAAGGCGTAGCGGAACTGGTCGTAGGTCAGCGGGACGGCGCGGTGCCGGTTGGCCGGGTTGGTCAGCACCGGCGAGGCGGACCGCAGGGCGGAGATCGGCAGGGGGAGCACGCCGCGGAAGGGAGCGGGGTCGATCGCCACGGCGGCCACCGACAGGCCGCGCCCGGCGAGGATCTGCGCGAGCAGCCCGCCGAAGGAGTGGCCGATGACGACCGGCTTCTCGTTCAGCTTGGCGATCAGGTCGGCCAGGTGGTCGGCGACCTGTCCGACGGTCTTGTTCGCGAAGACCTCGGGATGGGCGTTTGCCTCCTCGACCGTCTCGGGGTCGTCCGGCCAGCCCAGGCTCACGGGAGCGTATCCGGACTCCGCGAACAACGCGGCCCACCGGTCCCAGCTGCTCGGGAGCAGCCACAGGCCATGGACGAAGACGACCGGCGTGCGGCCGCTCGCGTTGGCTTCCTCGACCTGCTGTACGTCATGCGAAGTGGTCATGCCAAGAAACCTACTCGGCGGGTCGGGATACGCAATCGGGCAAATGGCTGCGAACGGGTGAACAATCACCGGTCGTCCAGCCGTGGTGCACGCCACAGCCGGATTCGGCCTCACAAATGGAGGGATCACGGCATTTCACGCTAGGTTTTTGGGCCATGCGCGAGAAGCGGAGACGTCGTCTCGTCTGGGCCGTGGCGGGGATCGCCCTCCCATCCGTGATCGCGCTGGGAAGCGCCGGGTGGTACTACTCGGGCCTCGTCATCGATCCCTATCACTCCTCGGACTATCCGCTCGAGGTGACGGCGGTGAGCGGCGACCAGGTCACGCTGAAGGGCGGCACCGACACGGCGGCACCGGGGACATACGGCCTGACCTGGGCGAACGGGAACGCCCTCCTCGGCCCTGTCGTCTCCACCGGAATCGGGACGGTGACCCGGAAGGTCGAGAAGGTGTCGCGGGGCACGCTCCGCCCGGGCGTCCGGGCCTATCTCGACCGATCGTTGTGGGGCCGCGTGCGCCCGTCGGCCGTGGGCGTGCCGTACAAGGATGTGAAGGTCCCCTCCCCGCTCGGCGACTTCCCCGCCTGGCAGACCGAGGGCACCTCGTCCACGTGGGTGATCGCCGTACACGGGCGGAACGGCGACGCCGCCGAGGCGCTCCGCGTGTTGCCGACCCTCCGTCGATTCGGGATGCCGGTGCTCGGCATCACCTACCGCAACGACGAGGGCGCACCCGCGGGCCCAGGCGGGAAGCTCCACCTCGGAGCGGGTGAGTGGGAGGACCTGGCGGCGGCCATCACCTACGCCAAGAGCCAGGGCGCGACGGACGTGGTCCTCTACGGATGGTCGATGGGCGGCGGAATCGTGCCCATGGCCGTGCGGAAGCTCCCGGACGAGCCGATCAAGGGCATGATCCTGGACAGTCCCGTCATGGACTGGCGGTCGCCCATCGCGCACGGCGGCCGCCAGATGGGCGTGCCCGACTTCCTGGTCTCGGTCGCCGACTGGGTCATCGAGCGGCGCACCGGTCTGTCCTTCGACGACCTCGACCATGTACGGCATGCCCACGACTTCTCGATCCCGGCGCTGATCTTCGTCGACTCGGCCGACGGCACCGTGCCCGTGGAACCGGCTCTGGAGTTCGCCAGGATCCGGTCCGACCTCGTCACGCTCGTGCAGACCAAGGACGGGGGCCACACCGGCTCGTGGAACGTCGACCCGGAGCAGTACGAGGGCGCCGTGCGGACGTTCGTGTCGGGCCTGTAGACCCGCGCGTCAGATCGCGAGCGTGACCGCCAGGCCCACGGTCCTGGGCCCGCAGGTCGCAGGAACGGTCTGATCGCGGTTCAGATGACCGAGCGGATCGTGCCTCCGTCGACGCGGATGGTGGCACCGCTGACATAGTCGGCCACCGGACCGGCCAGGTAGGCCACGGCGGCCGCGATCTCCTCCGGTCTGCCGAGACGACCCACGTCGTTGGGGACGATGTCGGTGATCGCCCCACGCTCGATCTCCTCCCACGTCTCGCCCCAGCCGTTCGCCGGCGCCAGCTTGGTGAGGAGCTTGCGTACCTCCGGGACGAGGATGGCTCCGGGAGCCACGACGTTGGACGTCACACCCGTGTCCTTGAGTTCGCGCGCGAGTGAGACGGCGAGGTTGTGCCGTGCCGCCAGCGAGGCGTTGTAGTGCGGCAGGGCCGCGGACGGCTGCTGCGACAGTCCCCCGCCGATCTGGATGACCCGGCCCCAGCCCCGTTCGCGCATGGCCGGGACCAACCTCTGGATCATCCGTACGCCGGAGATCACATTGACGTTGTACGTCTCCGCCCAGATCGCCGAAGTGGCGTCCGCCCATGACAGATGCTCGTACGCCCCGGCGTTGTTGACGAGGATGTCGATCGGCCCGCCGGCCAGGGCCGCCGCGGTCACCGCGTCGGCGCCGGCGTCGGTGGCGAGATCACCGACCGCGACGACCGCCTCCCCTCCCGCGGCCCGGATCGCCTCGGCCACCCCGTTCGCCCGGCCCTCGTCGCGGCCGTGCACGACGACCGTCACGCCCTCGGCGGCGAGCAGCCGCGCGATCGCCTCTCCCAGGCCGGAACTCGACCCCGTCACCAGCGCCCGCCTGCCGGCAAGTCTCAGATCCATCGCCTCACACCTCACATTCCCCTTGCCTTATGTCTACGACTGTATACATGCCTTGTTCGAATTGTCTACACTGGTAGACATGGAAGCCGACGACATGAGCCACGATGGCGAGCCCACCCCCCGGCGCCGGCGCGACGCCGGCATGACCCGAGAGGCGATCCTGCGATCGGCGTTGACCGCCTTCACCCGGTTCGGCTACGACGGCGTGGGCGTCCGCGAGATAGCGCAGAAGGCCGGCGTGACCGCCATGCTGGTCAACCGATACTTCGGCTCCAAGGAGGGGCTCTTCGCCGAAGTCGTCGATGTCGCCCTCGCCCCGCGGACCGTGGTCGGGGACGACCTGTCGACGCTCAGCCGCGACGCGGCCGCCGCCCTTGTGGCGAAGACGGCGCCCGAGGCCGAGAGCCTGGACCCGTTCCTCCTGCTGCTCCGCTCGGCCGCGAACCCGCGAGCGGCGGAGATCCTGCGCGAAGGAACGCAACGGCACGTCGAGCGCCACTTGAAGAGCATGGTGACCGGCGCGCACGACGCCGAACGCACCGCGTTGTTCCTGTCGGTCATCGCGGGCGTCTGGCTCATGCGGAAGGTCATCGGCAACACGGCGCTCGCCGAGGCGGATCCGGCCGTCCTGTCCCGGCACCTCGAGGCGATGTTCCAGACACTCGCCGAGCCGGCTCCCGATGCGCGCACCGCGCCGACCGCCGGCGACGGATGAGGGGGTGCGACACACCCACTGTATTGATAGGTAATGCGAAATAGCCTGGCCAGATGGACAACGACAGGCTTCTCGGCGACTTCCTCCGCACCCGGCGTGAGACGACGTCTCTCGAGGACGTCGGCCTGCCGCCCAGTGGTCGGCGACGCACTCCGGGGTTGCGCCGCGAGGAACTCGCGATGCTCGCCGGCGTCAGCAGTGACTATTACATCCGGCTGGAGCAGGGCCGGGAACGCAACCCGTCCCAGCAGGTGCTGACCGCCCTCGCGGAGGCCCTGCGGCTCGACGCCGACGCCACCGACTATCTGTACGAGCTCGTGCACACGCGTGCGTGGCCGCCCCGTGCGGACGTCCGCGGACCGGAGCATGTCAGCCCGGCCCTTCTCCAGCTCATGGCGGGCTGGCACAGCAATCCGGCGTTCGTGATCGGCCGCGGCCTGAACGTGCTGGCCGCGACCCCGCTGGCCACCACGCTCTATGAGGGAGTGGCCCACCAGGAGAACTGCCTGAAGCTGGTCTTCTTCTGCCCGAGCTCACGGGACTTCTACCTGGACTGGGAGGAGGCCGCCGCGTACAAGGTGGCCGAACTGCGTGCGGCGGTGGGAAGGGACCCCGGCAACCCGGATCTCATTCAGCTCATCGAGGAGCTCTCCGAGCACAGTGAGGAGTTCCGCAGCCTGTGGGCGCGCCATCACGTCCGGACCCGGCGCAACGAGGTCAAGCGGTTCCGGCACCGCGACGTCGGCCCGGTGACCGTGTCCTGGGACGTGTTCACCGTGAACAGCGCACCCACTCAGCAGCTCATCGTCATGGGCGCCGAGCCCGACAGCACGTCGGAACGCGCTCTCGCCCATCTGGGCCGGACGGTCGCGCGGGCCTCGGCCTGACTTCCGTACGGCTCAGGCCGGCAGGAGGCAGAACTCGTTGCCTTCCGGGTCGGTCAGCACGACCCAGCCCTCGTGGACGGCGTCCACACGCGCTCCGAGCGCGCACAGCCGCTCCACCTCCGCGTCAAGGTCGTCGCAGGTCAGGTCGAGATGGAGCCGGTTCTTGACGACCTTCGGCTCCGGGATCAGCACGAAGAAGAAGCGTGGCGTCACACCCGGCCGCGCCTCCACCAGAACGGTCGGATCGTCCTCCGGATCGTCGATGCCGTTGCTCCGCAGGCGCTCGAGTTCCGCCTCGTCGTACGGCGCGATCGCGTAGCCGTCCAGTGCGGCCGCCCAGAACCGCGCGACCGTGGCGGGATGCCGGCAGTCGACCACGATGTCCTTGATCCGGGCCATCACGCCGTCGTCCCCCAGTCCGCCCCGAGTCAGAGGTTTCCGAGCTCGCTTCTCCGGCGGTAGAGATCGCGCAGGACGCCGACCTCCGCGCCGTGATGCACGATCTCGTCGAAGACGTGCAGAGCCAGGTCGACCGTCGAGTCCTTGGCGTAGAGGCCGAAGGCCGGGCCGATGGGACTCCACCACCGCTGCTCGTCGATCCCGCCGATTCCCGCACGCCAGTCCCGGTAGGCGCCGTCCAGGTAGGCACGGGCCCCCGTCGCCGAGGACGCGAACTCCACATCGTCGACCGTGATCTTCCCGTCCGCGAACAGCCGGTCGCCGAAGCCGATGAAGGTCGCGCCGATGTGCCCGATGCGCCAGGCGATCGTGGTGATGGGCGGCGGATCAGGAGCGGGTTCGCCCGTCGGGCCGCCCCCGTCCCCCTCGATCCGCCACCGCCCGGCGGCGTCCTGACGCACCGACCAGCAGTCCGGAACGGGTTCCCAGAAGTACTCGTCGTCGCTCAGGCCGTCCAGTCGATCGAGGAAGCGGCCCCAGACGAAGTCGAACGCCTTCTCCAGCGAGTTTCCGATGTCGGCCATGGTGCAGTCTTCTTCGGATCGATTCGGACGGTCAACCCCCGGGACGGACACGCGTGAGGCCCTTCCGGCGAACCGGAAGGGCCTCGCGGTGGAGCCGCCTCGCAGTGGGGCTCCACCGATCATCCGCCGATCAGCGCGTGGAGCTCACTGCTGGAAGTGGCCGGGGCCGAGCACCTGCCAGGAGGAGCCGTGCGGGTCGCTGATCGAGCGATACGGAGCGGTGAAGCTGAGCGCCTGCGAGGTGGAGCGCTTGATCGCCCAGAGGGTGGGCTTGTCGCCCGAGCGGTCCCAGGCGATGCCCTGGCCCTCGACGTTCGGCAGGGTGACCGTGGCGACCCATTCGAGCTCGGGGCCTGCGGCCGGGAGGTTCATGACGTACGCCTCGCCGAGGTCGTGCCCGGTGAGCCAGAGCCGGCCGTCGGGTCCCCACGATCCACCGGAATTGCTCATCGGCTTGAACCGGTCGAGGATCGTCTTCGGGATGTTCCAGGACTCGACGACCTGGAAGTGGTCGTCCATCTTGACGATCTGCGTGTTGTAGGTCTCGCCATACGGCTCGGTCTCGCCGTCCGGCACCTCGTCGTAGTTGGCGAAGCCCGCCCACCACGCCCCGTCGTGCCGGTCCAGCCAGGTCAGCGAGCCGCGGTAGATGCCGAAGCTGTAGGTGTCGACGTGCCGCATCGTCTTGGTGTCGAACACCTCGATCGAGCTCTCCATCGGCGACTGGTCGTAGTTGGAGTGCGCGGCGTACAGCTTGTCGCCGACCACCACGGCGCTGTCCATGTGGATGATCGGGCCGGCGGGGTCGCTCACGAACTGCAGCAACGGCTTGCCGGTCGCCTTGTCGTGCTTGGTGATCTTACGGTTGTCGACCACGTAGAAGTACTTCTTGTCGACGGCGACCGCCTGGTTCGCGTCGAAGGTGTCATAGGACCTGGAGAGAGTGGCGGTGAACACCGGGGGCTCGACGGCGGCGGCAGCCGATGCGGCGGTCGGGGCATGCGCCGGCGCGGCCGCCTGGGCGGGCACGAGGCCCGTGCTCAGGGCCAGCGCTCCAACGGTGATCGAGGCCGCCAGTCCAGTGGCGATCTTCGCTCGGGTGGGCATCATTTCCTCCAAGGGCACTTCGCGTTGAGAGAAGGCGCCGGGTCGCTCGCCCGTCCGCGACCGGATGACCGGTGCGGTTCGTGCGACCGAGACGCCTCACTCAGACCCGAAATGACCTTTTCGGCCGTGATGTTCTTGTAAGCGAACGTGACTCAACCGGTCGATGAACCAGTCAAGAAAGGCGGCTCCTGCGCGGCCCGCAGCAGTCGCTCCGCGACCGAACGCAGGTGGCCGGACATCCCGCCGGCCGGGTGACGGCGATCAGTCGACCTTGAAGGGGTCGTGCTCGGCCAGCAGTTTGTCGAGTCTGGCCTGGTCGACCCGGCCGACCAGGGTGCTCTCCTCCTGCCGGTCCCTGACGCACTTGGCGAGGGTGAACGTCGACGTCACCACATAGAGCAGGCCCAGGCTCAAAAACGCCCGGACCCAGCCGTTCACGGGCAGGTACGCGACGCCCACGGCGAGAGCGGTCACCGAGACCCCGAACGAGATGACGGACTGAACGTAGAACGCGGTCGTCGTGGTCGGAGCGGTTTGCACGGGTCGTGTCATATGACCATCGTCGGCACGGTTTGTTCGTGTGTCGTGAGTGCACCTACTCAGCGCGAGGTGAGTAGGTGCACTCACCGATGTCGTACGGAACGGAGCTCTCCGGCGACGCCCTGCCCCTGATCCGGGAGTCGCGAATAACGGGACTTGCTTTCCAAATGCCGCAATGTCGGCCATTCGGCCGGCGTCGAGATTACTGTCGAAATCGCACACGAGCCGATGTGACTCGATGCCAGGTGATTGGAGCCTCGCCGATGCCGTTGCGGTCCTATGGCGTACTGGCGGGTCGCGCCGTCGACCTGCGCCGCGAGGGAGCCACCGACACCCCGCACTTCCAGATCCATCTCCTCGACGCCGGCGGCACCGCCTATCGGGCCGCGGTCAACGTCGAGTCGCAGCAGGCCCCCTCCGAGTTGCTCTACCTGGCCGACGAGGACTTCAGCCACCCTGTCACGGCGCTCCTGCCCGAGCCGGGCAGCGGGTGGACGGCGCTCGCGTCGAGACCCGGCGGCGCGAGTCTGGATTTCATCCGCGGCAACCTGTTCGACCCCGCGCTCATGCGCACGCTCCCGCCCGAGCTTCCCGGCCAGGACAACGACCTGGCCGACAAGCTCGACCATTACCTCCAGCGGGCGATCGGCGACCCGGCCGCCGGCGTCTACGTCTTCGGCGAGCGGTGGGGACCCGAACCCTCCACCCGTGACAAGGTCTTCGGCTTCCTGCCCGGCAACGGCGTCCACGACGTCCACATGAACCAGGGCAACAGCGGAAGCTTCCGCAAGGACGACGGCGTCTGGCAGGACGGGGGCCTTCTGATACACCTGCCCGCCGAGCAGCGGTGGATCGCGATCTTCCTGGCCTTCCAGTCCCAGGCCTGGCACACCGACGACGCCACCGGGCACGCCGTCGACGAGGCACCCCCGCGGCCCGTGCCGGGTGACCGGGCGTTGCGCATCCTCGCCGCCCTGGTCAACCCCGTCGGCCCCGCCCCAGAACCCGAGACCGTCACCCTCATGAACGCCTCACCCGAACCGATCGACCTCGACGGCTGGCGCCTGACCGACCAGGGAAGACGCACGCTCCGCCTCACCGGGCTCATCGGCCCGGGGGCGGCCCTCTGCCTTCCCGTCACCGCGGGGCTCCAGTTGGGCAACGGCGGCGGGGCGATCACCCTGCTCGACCCCGCCGGCCTCAAAGCCGACGGCGTCTCCTACACCAAACAACAGGCGGCCAGGGAAGGATGGACGATCACCTTCTGACGACGCCCTGCTCTTCCGGCCGGAGGGGCCAGTCGCGAAGCGGCAGGTAGACGAACCGCCGGCATATGGTGGTCGTCACGAATGGTCCTGGCCTTCTGCGGGGGGATCATGGCCGTTCGAGACCTGACTGTATCCCCGGGGTCGGCCGATGTGCCGTCCGTGATCAGTCCGCGCTGCTCAGCATGCTCTCCGACAGAGTCCACAGGCGCTCCGCGTTGGCCGGGTCGAGGGCGTAACGGGCCACTCCGTGCAGGTCACCGGTGCGTCGATCGACGACCTCGGTCTCGTTGCAGTCGACGAAGTAGCGTCCGCCGACGCCGTCGAGCAGCGGCGACACGGCGAGCAACACTGACGTCGCCGCCCCCTGCTCCACCGACTTGATCAGCTCGGCCGGAACCCGTCCACTACCCCGGCCGCCCGTGTGGCGTTGGAGGTTGGTGTAGACGGCCCCGGGCATCAGCGCATTGGCGGTGATGCCGTCACCGGCCCAGCGCCGGGTCGCCTCCACTGCGAACAGCACGTTCGCGGTCTTGGACTGGCCGTACGCAAGCCAGGGATCGTAGGGGCGGAAGGCGAAATTCGGGTCGTCGAAGACCACGGGCGAGATCTGGTGCCCAGTGGAGCTGACCACGACGATCCGCGCCGCGCCGTCGGCGACCAGCGCGGGGTGCAGCCCCTTGGCCAGCGCGAAGTGGCCGAGGTGGTTGGTGGCGAACTGTGACTCCCACCCCTGCGCGGTGTACTCCTCGGGGCAGGCCATCACACCTGCGTTGTTCACCAGAACGTGCAGCGGCCCCTGCCACCACGCTACGAACGCCGCCACTGACGCCGGGTCCGTCAGATCCAGCCGCGCGACACGCAATGCCCGGTTGCCCGTTGTCGCGGTGACGGCTGCGGCGGTGCGCTCGCCCGCGGCCACGTCACGGACGGCGAGGGTGACTTCGGCGCCGGCGCCCGCCAGCGCGCGCGCCGTCTCCACGCCTATACCGGACGAGGCGCCGGTGACGACGACGCGGCGGCCGGTGAGGTCGACGCCCGCGGCGACCTCACCGGCGGTGCTGGCGAAGCCGAACGGAGTCTGAATGGCACTCATGGACGAAACTCCTTGCTTGAAAACAGGTCATGCGGTGAGGTCCTGCTCGCGGAGCGGCGTTCCGCCGTACCAGGGCAGGACGCCGCCGAAGCGGACGAGTTCGCCGTAGAAGGCCGGGTCGACCCGCTCGGAGAGCAACAGGTCGAGCAGCGCCCTCGCGGCCTGTTCCGGCGTCTGGGCCCGACTGAAGTCCTCGAACCACGGCCGTGACAGCGGAGTGTCCACGAGTCCGGGGCAGACCGCCGCGATGAGCGTCCCCGCGGGCAGGTCCCGCGCCCGCCGCTGCGCCGCGACCGCCCGCACCGCCGCGACCTGGGCCACCTTGGACGGCACGTTGAGCCAACGCGGCCAGCCCAGCCCCTCCGCCGTACCGGCGTGGATGGCGGTGCGCCAGGACTCGACGGCCCTTTCGACCTCGTCGAGCGACGCGCCGTCGAACAGGGGATGGAGCCGAGGGTCCAGGTGACCGAGCGTGCCCAGAGAACTGGCCACGACGATCAGTCGCCCGCCGGGCCGCAGCACCGGGCCGAACGAGCGCAACATCGCGTGCGTGCCCCCGTTGGCGACGGCGAGGAATTCATCGGCCTGCTCGGACTGCGGCCGATCAGGGGTGAGCAGGGCGCTCGCGTTGGACACCACGATGTCCACCCCGCCGTGGCGCTCGCCGAGTTCGGCGGCCATCGCAGCCACGGCGCCGGCGTCGGTGACGTCGAGCACCCGGCCCTCCACCCGGCTCCTCGTCCCGGGGGCCTTCGCGACGAGTGCGGCGGCGTCCCCGACCCGCTGAGCGTCTCGTCCGGTGAGCAGGACCACGTCGTCCGGGCCCATCCGGGCGGCCATCCCCTCGACGAGCGCGAAGCCGATGCCCTTGTTGGCCCCGGTGACCAGGGCGACACGTGTGGATTCCATGTGACCAGGCTAGGAAGACCGTCAGTCATGCGTCCAACGAAAGTTACGCACACCTGGTATGCGTAATATTCATGGACTTCACGAACGCCTCGCTGACCGAACTCCGGGTCTTCCGCGAGGTGGCCGAGCGAGGCACGCTCACTTCCGCGGCGGCCGCGCTCGGTTACACCCAGTCAGCCGTCTCCCGGCAGATCTCCGCACTGGAACGCGCGGCCGGAGTCCCGCTGCTGGAACGGCGACGCGACGGGGTGCGGCTGACCGCGGCCGGGCACATCGTGTTGCGGCGGGCCACGACGGTGCTCGACCAGATCGACGCCACGGCACGCGAACTCGCGGGCCTTCCGGCCGCGGCGGGGACCGTGCGTGTCGGCTGGTTCACCAGCGCGGGCGCCGTCCTGGTGCCCAACGCCATCGCCGCTCTGCGCCGCACTCACCCCGCCATCAGGGTCATCTCGCGGGAGGGCAGCACACCCGCGCTGGTCCGCGCGTTGCGGGCCGGCAGCGTGGATCTCGCGGTGCTGGCATCGGCGCCGCCGTTCCGTCCGCCCGACGCCGAGTCACCTCCGCTGGAACTGCAGACGCTCGCCGAGCGCAGCCTGCGTCTTGCGGTGCCCGCCACCCACCCGTTCGCCAGGCGTGACTCCGTCGACGTCGCCGACCTGCGCGGTCAGCGCTGGATCGCCGGCCCGTCCACCGGTGAGGAGAACCTGATGGGCGTCTGGCCCGGGCTGGACGAACGCCCTGAGATCGCGCACACCGCCCGTGACTGGCTGGCCAAGCTGCATCTCGTCGCCGCCGGGTGCGGACTGACCACCGTGCCGGCGTCGCTGGTGCCGACCGCACCCTCAGGAGTGCGGATCGTGGCGGTGCACGGCGGCCCCCAGGAACAGCGGCGCATCCTGCTGGCACGGCTCCCGCACCCACTGACGGAGCCGGTCGCCCGCCTCTCCGAAGCCCTGCGGGCGGCCGCGGCCGAGAGCGGAGCAGCGACCTGAATCAGGCGCCAGTCGACGGAAGCCCGGCAGACTGTCCGAAGGGTACGGCTGGAAAGATCGTTGTGGCTTCGCCGAGGAACAAGGAGATGCGATGACAGTGCCCTTCGAAGCGGTGCTCTGCGACTTCGACGGAGTGATCCGGTTCTACGACACAGCCGAAGTGACCAGGCTGGAGCGTGCCGCGGGCCTTCCTGAGGGCACCACGGCGAAGGTCGCCTTCGCGCACGAGCGGGACCTGCCGGCATTGCTCGGGAAGATCACGACCGAACAGTGGGTTCAGTCGATCGTGGCCGGTCTGTCCGATCAGGTGCCGGAGGAACAGGCACGCGGGCTGGGCGAGGCGTTCGCCCATGGGGACTTCTGGGCCGATGAAGGCGTGCTCGAGTTGCTCCGCCGGGCGCAGGCTCACGTACCGGTCGTGCTCGTGACCAACGCGACGCTGTCACTAGAAGACGATCTTGCGCGGCTCGGTTTGACCCACTTCGCGGACGAGGTCGTCAGCAGCGCCCGCGTGGGCGTCGCGAAGCCGGACCGGCGGATCTATGAGATCGCCGCCGAACGTGTGGGCGTGCCGCCGCAGCGATGCCTGTTCGTCGACGACCGTGCGGAGAACGTCGAGGCCGCCGTGAGGCTGGGCATGCACGGCGTCCTGTACAGCGGCATCTCCGACCTGGAGAAGGCACTGGCTCCCTGACCGATGCTTCCGGACCGCATGAGTGGTCCGGAACTCAACGGCGAAGGGCGGAGGGTGTCAGTCCCGCCAGGGTGACGGCGACCAGGCGGTGGACGGCGTCCTGACCGGAGAGGCCGCCGGCCGCCGTCAGGGCGTGCAGGCAGTAGGCGGCCAGTTCGTCGGCGGCCACGTCGTCGCGGACGTCTCCGTCTTGGGCGGCCTCGGCGATCAGGCTTTGGACGAAGTCGCGGAGTCGTCGTCGCACACGGTCGACGTGTTCGCCATGGTGCAGCAGCGTGGCGAGTTCTCCACCATGGTGGCGCGCCGAGTGATGCTGGATGTGGGCGTAGGTGCGCAGGACGGCCTGCAGGCGTACGACGGCCGGGGCGGCCTGATCCGCGACGGCCGCGAGTTGGTCGAGGTGTGCGGTGATCTGACGCTCATGCCAGGCGGTGAGGACGGCCTGGGCGTCGGGAAAGTACTTGTACAGCGTCGCGCGCCCGATGCCGGCCTTCTCCGCGATCTGCGACATGGTCAGCGCGACCAGCCCGTGCTCGGCCACCAGCGCCGCCATGGCATCCAACGCCGCGTCCCGGACCGCGGCGCGGTGTGCGTCGATCGTCTCGGTCCACAGCTTGGGCATGTCCACGATCATACATACCGTTCACCTACGAATCACTATGTCATTGACGGAGACAGAGTGTCTCGATAATTTGATGGCGCCAGAACTGATCGCCGACCGCCCCGGAGCCGCGATCAGTTCCCTTCAGAGAGAAGGAAAACGATGCCGATCCTCCAGACTCAGATCCCGACCGAACGGGCCGGCCGTTATCTCGTCCAGTTCTGCCGGCACGCCTCCGCCATGGGCGGCGCCCATACCCACCGCATGCACCGGAACGGAACGACGCCCCACCGCGAGGTGCAGGTGACCGCCGAGTGGTCGGACGTCAGCGGAGTCGTCACCTTCACTCCATGGGGCCGGTGCACGCTCACGGCGGACGCCGGCACTCTCACGCTGCGCATCGACGCCCCCGACGAGGACGGCCTGGCCCAGATCCGCGACACCGTCACCCGCGACTTCGAGCGGTTCAGCCTGCGCGACCCGATGACCGTGACCTGGCAGCGGTCCGAAACTCCCGGCGCCCTCCCGCCACGCTGAAGAGCCGAGAGGGCCCGTGAGCTGGAACCTGGTCTTATCGCCGGGGTCTCACCGGAAGGCGGCGATGTGGCGCCGGACCCAGTCGGCGAAGGCGCGCGGCGCACGGCCGAGGACCCGCTCGACGTCAGGGCTGATCAGCTGCTCGGCCGGAGTGGGCTCGCCGAGGATGTCGAGGGTGGTCTCGACGACGAGTTCGGGCATGAACTGCAGCATCTGTGCGCGGGCCTCGTCGCGGGTCTGCTCGATGAACCGGATGGGCTCGCCGAGCGCGTCGCCGATCGCCTCGGCTCGCTGCCGGGGCGTGGCGAGGTCAGGTCCGGTCAACTCGTAGAACCGCCCGGTGTGACCCTCCTCGCGCAGGGCCGCGGCGGCGACGTCGGCGATGTCGGCCGGGTCGACGGTCGGCAGCCCGACGTCCCCGAACGGCGCGGCGACCGTTCGAGCGGTACGGATCGACCCGGCCCAGGCGTACGCGTTGGAGTGGAAGCCGCCGGGCCTCAGGATCGTCCAGTCCATTCCCGACTGCCGGACGGCGTCCTCCCTGGACCGTCCCACATCCCCGTGAGAGGACGACTGCGACCGGGTCACGACGCCCTGGGAGGACAGCCACACGACGCGTCCCACTCCGCCGGCCTTCGCGACGTCGAGGATGTCCTGTGGGCTGAACGGGTGTGCACTCCCGCCGCCGTCGTGGAGGAACAGCGCGTCGGCGCCGTCGAGAACAGCCCGGAGACTCTCGGGGTCGGTCATGTCCGCCTGGGCATGCCGGACGCCCTCCGGCACGCCCGCATCCGAGACCCCTCGGGAGACCGCCGTAACCTGCTCGCGGGCTTCCGCGAGCGCCTGCACGAGCGGTCGGCCGACGTTGCCGGTCGCCCCCATCACTACGATCATGAACAGCTCCCCTGAGTGGTTATCAACGCCCGAGCCGGGCGAAGGCATCGCGGTCTTGCTGCGACTCGGCGACGCTAACACCGTCGATATAGTAGGTACCTAGAAGAAAGTGACTATCTCCAAGGGATGCGCATGGCTGACAACACGACCTGGACGGCACTCGCGTCGGCCGATCCCGAACACGCCTGTCCGATCAGCCCAGTCGTCGACATCGTGTTCAGCCGATGGACCACACCGATCCTGTGGACCCTCAACGCGGACGGCAGGCAACGGTTCGTCGAGCTGCAGCGACGGATCACCACGATCACCCCGAAGGTGCTCACCCAGCGGCTGCGGCAACTCGAACGCGACGGCATGATCGTGCGCACCTATTACCCCGAGGTCCCCCCTCGGGTCGAGTACGAGATCAGCGAACTCGGCCGCAGCCTCGCCCCGCTGTTCGCCCATCTCGCCGAATGGGCCACCACCAACCTCGACAAAGTCGAGCACGCGCGGAACGACTACGACACCGATTCGGCCCAGTAGCGCTGCCGAAGGCGGGTTGTCGGTGCCGCCTGCGACCATCCGTCCATGCCTGCATCAGATCTCGCCCCCGTCTCCTCCTACTGGGACGCATCCGCCGAGAGCTTCGACGACGAAGCCGACCACGGGCTCCGCGATCCCCAGGTCCGCGATGCCTGGGCGCGCCGCCTCGCGGGATGGCTCCCGGGCTCGCCCTGCGAGATCCTCGATCTGGGCTGCGGGACCGGCTCCTTGACCCTGCTCCTTGCCCAGCAGGGTCACCGGCCCATCGGAGTCGACCTGTCCCCGCGCATGATCGAGCAGGCGGCCGGCAAGCTATCCGCCGCCGGCTTCGACATCCCATTGCTGGTGGGAGATGCGAGCGACCCGCCCACGGCCGCGCATGAGCCGTTCGACGTGATCCTCGTCCGCCACCTCATGTGGACGCTCCCCGCCCCGGAGAAAGCACTTCGGCGGTGGTTGAACCTGCTACGACCCGGCGGACGCTTGGTGCTCGTCGAAGGACACTGGCAGACCTCGGCGGACAGCACTCCTTATGCACCTGGATCGCCGGAATTGCCCTGGCTCGGCGGCGTGACCGCTGAACAGCTGATCGAGGCGCTCGAACCTCTGGCCGTCGTAGGCCACCACGAGCAGCTCACCGACCCGACGCTGTGGGGCCGCCCGATCGAGGACGAGCGGTACGTCGTGATCGCTCATCGCAAGCCCGGCGGCAGTGACTGCTAGCAAGATCCGAGCGGGGTTCGACCATCGCTATTGTGCGGCTATGCCGGGTTCCGTGGACCGTCCGTTGCTGTTCCTCGACGTCGATGGACCACTCATTCCGTTCGGGACGCCACAGCCGCATCTCGGTGGGCGCTCAGGCCACGAGGCAGCACCGCAAGCAGGCTCCAACCCACTGCTGGCCAGGATCGATCCCCGGCATGGGGCACGGTTGTCGGCGCTGCCGTGTGACCTGGTGTGGGCGACGACATGGATGGCCGATGCGAACGAAGTGATTGCGCCGTTGCTCGGCTTGCCCGAGTTGCCGGTGGTGGATTGGCCGGACTCGGATGAGGAGGGCCCGCTGCACTGGAAGACCCGCGGCCTCGTCGAGTGGGCGGCCGGGCGCGCGTTCGTCTGGGTGGATGACGAAATCACCGATGCCGATCGCTTCTGGGTGTCCGCTCACCATCACGGACAGGCTCTCCTCCATCGCGTTGACCCTCGGCGCGGTCTCACACATGGCGACTTCGCCGTCGTCGCCGACTGGTTGGCACAGCTATAGCCGCTCCAGCCGCGAGCATCGTCACGCCCGAAACAGATCAGGACTCTCTGGGCAGCCTCGGCTCGCTGCCCTCTGGTGGTTTCAGAATCCGATGGCTTCGCGGAGCAACAAGACGATGCCGCGCCCGGGTTCGAGTTCCGCGTTGAGGATGAGGAGCCGGTTGAGGGCACTGGGCCGCCCGTAGACCTCCTGGGCACGGACGTTCTCCAGCGGCAGGCAGTAATCTTCGACGCGGCGCAGCGCGGTGCCCAGGTCGGGTACCACCTTCTGCGCCCCGACGATCCAGATCGCGCGGCCGGCGCCGCCGGCGTAGCCGGGCAGTTGGCTTCCACTGGCCGAGGCGATCACAAGGGAGCCGGTTTCGGTGACTGCGTGGACGCTGCCCACGATGACGTCGGGGCTGGCGATCATCCGCCAGATGTCGCGGGCGCCGGTGGCGCGGTCCGTGGCCAGGGTGCGTGACTTGATGGCGTCGTAGCGTCCGCTGGTGTTGATGTCCTCATCGATGCCGGACAGGCGGAGGGTCTCGCTGGCCCCGGTGAACACGCTGGCGCCCTCGGGAATCAGATCTTTGATACGGATACGTGCGGCAGCGACGTCATCGAGGATTTCGACGGCGAAATTGTTCGCCGTCAGCGCAGCAGCCACCCGCTCCAGGCGCTCCGCAGGCGCCGGGTCAGTGAATGGTGATGCCGGAACCGAGATGGTCATGGTGCCTCCTGGGCTGGTCATGGCGTAGGGAGTCGTGGAGCGCAGGTGGCGCCGCGGTGGCGGTGCCCCACTCGCTGGATGATGTGTTCGTCTCAGCAGTTCGACAACGCAACCTCCAGGAATGTGAGGCGACGCGCCCGCCTCACATTCCGATGCTCTGTCTTGTCGAACTGGTGAGGGCAGATGCGACCGATGGAGGCCGGCGACACCCATGACCACCCCATCCGAGCCTGGACACGGCCGGCCCCATCCGAGCCTGAGCGCGATCGTGAGTGAGCGGCGTCAGCTGATCAATCTCACCTACCGACTGCTGGGCTCCCGGGCCGAAGCGGAAGATGCCGTACAAGAGACCTTTGCCCGCTGGTACGCCCTGTCGCGGCAGCAGCAGGACGCCATCGAATCCCCCGGCGCCTGGCTGACCACGGTCGCCAGCCGCATCTGCCTCAACCTGCTCAACTCGGCACGGGCCAGACGAGAGAGCTACGTGGGCGAATGGATCCCCGAGCCGCTACCCGAACCCATGGAGTGGATCACCGGACGGCAGGACGGCACGACGGCCGATCCGGCCGACCGGGTCACCCTCGACGAGTCGATCAACATGGCCTTCCTTGTCGTGCTCGAATCGATGACCCCGGCTGAGCGCGTCGCGTTCATCCTCCACGACGTCTTCCGCTACTCCTTCGCGGAGATCGCCGAGATCGTCGGCCGTACGCCGGCAGCATGCCGCCAGCTGGCCTCATCAGCCCGCCGCCGCATCCGTGCCGCCAAGGCTCCCGCGACCCCGGCAGCCCGGCAGGCCGCCGTCGTCAGGGCTTTCAAGGCGGCATGGGAAGCCAAGGACATCGACGCCCTCATCGGCCTACTCGACCCCAACGCCACGGCGATCGCCGACGGCGGGGGCCTCGCCCTCACTTTCCTGCGTCCTATCGAAGGCGGCGAGCAGATCGCGCACGCCTGGGTCGAAATCGCCCACCGGGCGCCCAGCAACATGACGTTCCTGGAACGCACAGTCAACGGCCAGCCCGGCCTGGTCGCTCAGCAAGACGGCGTCACCATCACGGTGTTCGCGTTCGACGTCGCAGGCGACAGGATCAAGCGCATCTGGGCAGTACGCAACCCCGAGAAACTCCGGCCCTGGACGACCGGCTGACGCGCGTCTCCATCCCATCGAGTCCGCTGACAGGACAGCAGCCCTTCCGGCAGATCGTTGAGAATGCCGGTCTCGACCCTGCCGCGTGGTCACCTGACCTAGAGCGTGGGATCGATGGCAGCTGCGATGTCCTTGGCCACCTCAGATGGCGAGACAGCCGCAGTGTCAATGACCTCTCCTTCGCGGCTGAGCCAGGTGAACGACTCGCGATACTTCGGCAGATGATCCAGGCGCCACTGCCGGGCACCTATGTCGACCACGTCACTCTCGATCCGCTGAGTGAGGGTGATCTCATCCGCGTGAAGCACGAAGTGACGGAGAGGAATGCCTGCTTCTCGGAGACCTGTACGGATCTCCTCCCAGTACTGCTCGACAAGAACTGATTGCGGCATGACGAGAACCCCGCCGACATACTTGAGCACTTGCGAGGCCGTCTCCACGACGAGGCCACGCCATGGCCTCCAATGCTGAAAGTCCCCGACCTCCGGAAGGCCCGAGATGTGCCGGAGCATGAAGCCGACCTGCTCAGGGTCGAAGTAGTGCGCCTCGGGGATGAGGGAAACGAGTTCCTTCGCGGTGCTCGTCTTGCCTGCACCGAACGTCCCGTTCAGCCAGATAATCATGACAGTCAGCGTAGCCAGAGCGCCTATGCCACGGACCCGCGTCTTCACATCATGATCTCGCCCATCGCAAGCCCGGCAGCAGTGCCCTCGAGCAAACGAAACGACCCCCGGGCCTCTGAGTTTGGAGCCGCCTCGCTTATATGAAACGTTGCGGCAATCATGGAACCTCACGAGTCCTAGCATTAACCGACTTAAAGGCAGCAGCGCCATGGGGCCCGAGGTGGCAACTCAGCTGATCACAGTTACAGCAACACTCGGTGGCGTGGTCCTCACCCTGCTCACCAACGCGTTCCTGGAGCGCCGACGTGCGCGTGACAGCCGGAACCTGGAAGCGATGCGGCTCAACTTCGAACACGCCAAGTGGCTGCGCGACGAGCGGCAGAAGGCCTACAGGAACCTGTCAGAAGCGGGAGAAGAGGTGTTGCAATGGTTCCGCGATCTGCCCACCCTCGTCGAATCAAGAGATTCCATCCCGCTCCACGAGGCCCTGATTCGCTGGAACCACCTCCGAGCCGAATTAAGAAAGGCATTCAATCAGGTAGCCCTCTTCGGCACCGACGAGGTTCGAACAGCGGCTCTTGATGTCTGGAGAACGGGCCGTAACGGGGGTAACGATTTCTTCCGCGCATGGCGCGGACTCGATGAACCAGAGACGTCCGCACCGCTTGAAATGCTCAGGACCGTTGCTTCCCATCTTGGAACAGCGGGAGACACATTCCTTGACGCATGTAGAAAGGATCTCCAAAAGAACGCCTAGGCATCCTGCGGACCCTGCCCCTTCATCACCCCCCCATCGCGTCTCGCCGCCGGCGCTCAGCACATGGTGAACACACCCACCGAGGTTCGGACCCACGCAGTTCTGCGCCGTCCTGATCTCTCGTCTGCCGGCCGGCCACAGCAGCACAGCCGTCACCGAATTGGTCTGCCGCAAGCAAAGAGGCCCCCATGATCATCATGAGGGCCTCTGTGTCGGAGCCGCCTAAGGGAATCGAACCCTTGACCCCTTCATTACGAGTGAAGTGCTCTGGCCGACTGAGCTAAGGCGGCACACCGTAGAACGGCAGAGCAAGTCTACAGGTTCAGCGGGGGTTCTCGTGCACCCTGATCACCCCCGCCGGCTGAAGTTTCCGAGCTATCCGGCCTCCGGGCAGAGCATGCCCTTCTTGGGCACGCGCAGCGAGATGAGGTAGTCGTCGACCGCCGTGTCGACGCAGGCTGAGCCTGTCCGGTAGGCGGTGTGCCCATCGCCGTCGTAGCCCAGGAGGACGCCCGAGGACAGTTCCGAGGCCAGCCCCTTCGCCCACTCGTACGGCGTGGCGGGGTCACGCGTGGTGCCCACGACGAGGATGGGTGGCGCCCCCTCGGCCTTGAGCGGCTTGACGCTGTCCGCCGCGTCGGCACCCGCGGCCTTCACCGGCCAGAACGAGCAGGGGAACGATCCCCACATCACGAAGGACCCGAAATGCGGGGCCGCCTTCGCGGCGTCGACGGCTGCCTTCTCATAGGTGGCCGTGCCCTTCGGATACGGATGATCAATGCAGTTGATCGCCATGTTCGACTCGGTCTGGTTGGAGTAGGCGCCACCCGGCTGCCGGTCCACCAGGATGTCCGCCATGCGGAGGAGATCAGTCCCGTTGCCCTTGAATGCCTGGCCGAGGGCCGTCCGCAGTCTCGACCACTGCTGGTGGTCGTACAGCGGGGTGACGATGCCGAGCACCGTCCAGGCCTCGTTGATCACGCGGCCGTCCCCGAGATCGTTCCGCAAGGGGTGCGCGTCAGCCTTCTGCAGCAGGCCCGCGACCTCCGCCATCGCACCGTCGACCGTACGGCTGGTGAAGGGGCACGCGCTGACACGCAAACAGTCCTCGGTGAATGCCTTGAGCGCCACCTCGAACCCCTGGGCCTGCACCTTGTTGGCCGAGAAGGAGGAGACCGCCGGGTCGACGGCGCCGTCCAGGACGAGGGCTCGCACCCTCTTCGGGAACAGATCCGCATACAGCGCGCCGAGGTAGGTGCCGTAGGACTTACCGAGATATGTCAGTCCAGAGTCACCGACAACTCCGCGCAGCACATCCATGTCTCTGGCCGCGTTGGCCGTACCGACGTACGGAAGCAGGCTTCCCGATTTCGCCTCACAGGCGGCCGCGAAGGCCTTCGAGCCCTTCTCCTGGGCGGCGATCTCCTCCGGCGTGTCCGGGCTGCCGTCCAGACCCACGTAGGCGTCCAGTTCCTGACTCGACATGCACCTGACCGGAGCCGACTCCCCCACACCGCGCGGGTCGAAGCCGACGATGTCGAACCTGGCACGCAGGTCATCGGTGAACAGGAACGGAGCCGCACGCGTGTACTGGATCCCCGACGCTCCCGGCCCGCCGGGATTGATGAACAGCGAGCCCATGCGCTTACCTGTGGCGGGCAGGCGGATCGCGCTGATCTCGATCTGCTCTCCGGACGGCTTCGCATAGTCGAGCGGAACCTTGACCTTCGCACACTCGAAACCCTCGCCGCAGCCCGCCCAGTCGGGCGTCTGGCTGTAGAACGACTGCAGTGCCGGGGTCGGCGCCGTCCTCGCGTCGTTCGCGGCCCTCGCCGCGGGTTCTTCGCTCGTCGAGCACGCGCCCACGAGCGCAGCAGTCAGCAGGGCCGCTGTGCAAGCGGCCATGATTCGGTTGGTCACGCCTCATCCGTCCCGTAGGCCGAGTCATACGCTTTGCGCGGGGCGCAGACGCTGGCCTTGGAACAGGCGCAGCGCCGACCTCCGTCGTTCAGCCGTACGATCACCGAGTCTGACGGAACGTTGTGGCCGACGACGGTTCCTGGGCCTTCCGGCGTGTCCACAGCGAGCCCGGTACGTGGGGCAGATGCCCTGAATTCCTGGTAGAGCGGGTGCTCGTACTTCAGGCAGCACATCAGACGGCCGCACGCCCCCGCGATCCTGAGCGGGTTGACCGGGAGATCCTGATCTTTGGCCATGCGGACCGATACGGGCTCGAAGTCCTTCAAAAACGTCGCACAGCACAGATCGCGGCCACACGGGCCGATGCCGCCCTGAAGCCTGGCCTCGTCTCGGGGGCCGATCTGGCGTAACTCCACCCGAGCACGCAGGTTCCGAGCGAGATCGCGGACGAGCGCCCGGAAGTCGACCCGGTGCGGCGCGGAGAAGTAGACCGTGTAGACGTTGTCGGCGTCCAGATAGTCGACGCCGACGACCTTCATTGGCAACTCGTGCCGCTTGATCAGGCGCTTGGACACGCTCCGGGCCTCAGCCCTGTGACGGCGGTTACCCTCGTCGCGGCTCAGATGCTCGTCCCCGGCGACACCCTGACAGACCGGAAGGCCGTCGATGTCCTCGCTCACGTACTGCGGCGCCCACACGCACTCGGCCACCTCGGGACCGGTGTCCGTGGGCACCAGAACCTTGTCTCCCACCTTGGGGCTGTGGCCGCCGGGGTCGAGATAGTAGAGCCGACCGTAACGAGTGAAGCTCACGGCCATGATCATGCCCAAGAGCCGGCCCTCCTCGATCTCGTACGGCTTCCGCCGTGCACCCACCATACGTGGCTCACACCACAACTGGTCAGGGCCTCCGGTTGACTTCCGCCGGAATCATTGCGCCGAAAGCCCCCGTACCCCCAGAACTCAGACCACTCGATCAGCCAGAATTCCGGACAGCCCGGATATCGCGAATACAGTGATCGCCCCTGCGATCACACGAGATTGGGATCGCGGAGCGCCAGGGTCATGGCCTCCACGGCGATCTGCGGGTTCACATTGGCCGCCAGTCGCTCGCGGCACAACATGATCGCGTCCGTACGGCGAAGCGTGTCGACGGGCGACGAGTTGCGTGCCAGGGTCTCCACCTCGTGCCGCCGGTCCTCGTTGGCCAGTTCGACCTGCGCGCCGAACTGGACGGCCAGCACGTCGCGATAGAACGCCACGAGGTCGAGCAGAGCGAGATCCAGGGAGTCGCGCTTGATTCTGGTGGCCCGTGACTTCTGCATGGTCTCGAGCTCTTTCAACGCTCCGGCCCCTCCCCGGACAAGGCCCTTGTTGAGCCCCTTGCCGGACGAGCCCTCGCCGTACACCTGGCGCAACTCGGTCGTCTCGACCTCGTTCAGAGCCGTCGTCGCCGCGTCCGCGTCCGCGGTCGAGGTCTTCACCAGCCGCTCGGCGGCGGTGATGCAGTCACCCACTCCGGACAACGACTTGGGAATCGAGAGGACGTCCTCCCTGCGCCGCCGTACCTCCTCGTCGAGCGCGAGCCGCCGGGCCCGGCCGATGTGCCCCTGCGCCGCGCGCGCGGCGAACAGCGCCGTGTCGGGCGGGACGTCGTCCCTGGTCATCAACACGTGGGCGACGGCCTCGGTCGAGGGGGTGCTCAGGGTCACGACGCGGCAGCGGGACCGGATCGTGATGATCATGTCGTCGGGTGACGGGGCGCACAGCAGCCAGACCGTCCTCGGCGGCGGCTCCTCGATGGCCTTCAGCAGCGCGTTGGCCGCGGCCTCCGTCGCACGGTCGGCGTCCTCGAAGAGCACGATCCGCCAGCGGCCGAGCGTCGGGGCGCCGGCCCCCTTGAGCACGAGATCCCGCGTCTGCTTGGCACTGTAGGAGAGCCCTTCAGGGCGGACCCAGGTCACGTCGGGATGGGAGCCGACATCGACCTGGTGGCAGGCGTCACAGTGTCCACAGCCCTGGTCGGGGCAGAGAAGAGCGGCGGCGAAGGCCCGGGCGGCGTTGGAACGCCCGGATCCCGGAGGGCCGGTGAACAACCAGGCGTGGGTCATGCCGGCGCCACGTCCCCCGGCGAGGGCGTCGGCCGCGGCCGCGGCGGCCTTCTGGAGCACGATGACGGCCCGCTCCTGCCCCACCAGATCGCCGAAGACACTCACCCCATCAACCTACCCCCCTGATCTTGCCCCGCCCCCACCCTTCCCCGCGTGATCATGCACACCTTCGGCGAAGTGCCACATGACCTGCCCCCACACCCGCCGTGATCATGCACAAGTTCGTGGATGTGCCTCGTGACCAGCAAAAACGCGGGGCGTGATCATGCGCAAGTTCGGGGGAAGTGCCTCCGAACTGGGCGAACGCGATTCGTGATCATGCACACTTTCGTCGAACAGCAGGCACACCTGCACAGATGGCACCCGCGATCATGCACCACACGCTTCGGCTCATCGCCAGATCACGAAGCAAGAAAGCGCACGTCAAGCAGCACAACCAAGAAGCCTTGCATGATCACGACTTGAGTGTGGCCAGGTCAACGGCCATATAACCGAAAGTGTGCATGATCACGCAGGGCATCGTTGCTGGTCGGGCGGCATATTCACGAACCCGTGCATGATCACGCCCGGCGTTTCCGCTGGTTACGAGGCACATCCACGAACCTGTGCATGATCACGACGGAGGGGGTGGGGCATGTCACGGCGGAGGGGGGGTGTCGCGGCGGGGGTTAGTCGCGGATGGCGGGGATGGTGCCGGTGGCGGCTTCGGCCTCGTGGGGGACCGGGTCGGGAAGGACCTCCCGAACCCGGTCCTGGATGAGGCGGGACACCTCGGCCTGCTGCAGCGTGCCGTCGACCACGAGATACCGCTCCGGGGCCGCGGCGGCCAACGTCCGGAACTCGCGCCTGACCCGCTCGTGGAACTCCAGCGGCTCGGCCTCGATCCGGTCCGCGGGGGAGGCCATCCGGCGCAGCCCGACCGACGGCGGCACATCGATCAGGACGGTCAGGTCGGGCAGCAGCCCGCCCGTCGCCCATGAGTTGATCTGGGCCACTTCCTCAGGCTCGAGAGCCCGGCCCGCACCCTGGTAGGCCAGCGACGAGTCGACGTAACGGTCCGTGACGACCGTGGACCCGCGCTTCAGGGCGGGCCGGATGACCTTCTCGACGTGCTCGGCCCGGTCGGCGGCGTACAGCAAGGTCTCGGACCTGGCGGACAGGCCCTGGTGAGTGGCGTCGAGCAGGATGGCGCGCAGGCGCATGCCGACCTTGGTCGAGCCGGGCTCCCGGGTCTGGACGACGTCGAACCCCTGGTCGCGCAGCCAGATGGCGAGCAGGCGCGACTGAGTGGTCTTGCCCGATCCCTCGCCGCCCTCGAACGCCACGAAGAACCCGCGGGGCTGCTCCTCGGCCTCGGGGACGAACTTCTCGCCCCGCAGCGCCGCCATCAGGTCGACGCCGATCGGGATGCCGCGGCGGTCGTCCATGTGCCGGAACGCGAGCAGGCCGACGACCACGGCAAGCAGGGCGGCCAGCAGGAGCACCACGTTGGAGCCGTCGAACTGGTAACTGATCCCGCCGACGGCGAGGAGATGGCTGCCGAAGACGGCGGCCAGCCCGGAGGCCACGGCCACGACCAGCAGCAGCACCACGCGGGCCAGTGACTGCAGGAAGGAGAAGGTCCGGCCGCGAAGGGCGTCCTCGACCTCCAGCCCGATCATCGTGTAGCCGATGATCCAGGCGATGCCGGCGCAGGCTCCGAGCAGCACGGTGAGCATGACGACGATCACGAGATCGTGGATCACCGCGATGGCCGCGAGGGTCAGCCCGGCCAAGATGATGGACAGCCCGAACATGCGCCGCCGGGAGAGCCCGCCGAGCAGGCGCAGCCCGAAGAACATCCCGAGCCCCATGCCGAGGAACACCGCGCAGAAGACCGCGCCGTATCCCGCGTCACCCCCGTGGAGGGCGCTGACATAGGCCTTCCCGACGCCCACGACGGCGCCTCCGGCGGCGAACGCGCCGAGCATTCCGATGATCAGACCCTTGACGACCCGGTTGCCGCCGACGAAGCGCCAGCCGTCCACGATCTGCCCGAGCACCGAGAGGGTGGAGGCCTGGCGGGTGTGGTCCTTGGGGATGCTGCGCAACGTGAAGATCAGGACGGCCGAGACCAGGTACGCGACGGCGTTGATGCCGAGCGCCAGATCGGTGGGCTTCACGCCGGACGCGGGGAACGCGGCCGTCACCATGCTCGTCAACGCCGATCCGACGGCGAACAGGGCCGCGGCGACGGGAGCGGTGCCATACGTGACCAGGAGGTTGAACTGATTGGCCTCCTCCAGCCTCTCCTTGGGCACGAGGTTGGGGACGGTCGCGTCCTTCGCGGGCACCCAGAAGAGGTTCACGCATTCCACCAGGAACGCGGCGATGAGGACCCACTGGTAATTGCCGACCAGTGGAATCGACAACACCACGCCGAATCTGACGATGTCGGCCACGACCATCGTCAGGCGACGGTCGAAGCGGTCGGCCACGGTTCCGGCGAGGGGCCCGAGCAGGATCGCGGGCAACATCTTGGCGACGAAGACACCGCCGATGGCCAGGCTCTGCGCCTGGAAGCCCGAGCCTTGGGTGAGGTTACCCGCGAGGGCGGTCAGCGCGATGATGTTGAGCCAGTCACCGAGGCTGCACACCCCCATCGCCGTCCAGAGCCTGCGGAACGGCGCGATCGCCAGAACGTGCGACGTCTTGCGTCGCTGGGCTGCCCGGCCAGGGGTGCTCATGATGTCAGCGTATCCAGGTGCTCGCTGGGCTGTATGGGGGACGAGCGGGCCGGATATGCCCCGCCTGCTCGTCGCCTGAGGGTATTACGTCCCGCCCTGTCCCGCACTGTGGACGCGAGGAACAGTCAGCTTCTACTGCCCCTTTTCAACAGATATGCGCAGGGGCCAAACGCGCCGGGGATTCAGGCGTGCAGCTCGATGAGGGTGATCTCGGGCGGAGCGCCGACACGGACCGGCGGTCCCCAGTAACCGGCGCCTCGGGTGACGTAGACCTGTGTCTCGCCCCCGCCGGCCCTCGGGAACGCCGCGAGGCCCGCCACCACCGGCTGCTGCAGCGAGACGACCAGATTGAACGGCGCTATCTGGCCGCCATGGGTGTGCCCGGAGAGCTGCAGGTCGACGCCACGCTCCGCGGCCGTCTCGACCTGGACCGGCTGGTGGGCGAGCAGCACGACCGGCCGGGCGGCGTCACGGCCGTCCAGGGCCTTGCCGAAGTCGGGGCCGTCTCCGTACGCCGCGCCGTTCAGATCGTTGACCCCGGCGAGGTCGAGCACGGCTCCGGCGTGGCTGATCTCGACCCGCTCGTTGCGCAGCGACCGGACCCCCAGGGAGTCCAGCTCGTCGATCCATTCCTGGGGTCCTGCGGACGTGTAGTACTCGTGGTTCCCGGTGACGAAATACGCCCCGTAGCGGGATTCCAGGTCCTTGAGCGGAGCCGCGAGAGCGCCGAGCTCGGCGACGCTGCCGTCGACCAGGTCCCCGACGATCGTGACCACGTCGGCCTGGAGCCCGTTGATCATCCGGGTGATGCGCTCGGTGTGCCCGATGCCCGTCAGCGGGCCCAGGTGGATGTCACTGACCACGGCGATCCGCAGCCCGTTCATCCGCGGGTCCAGCCGGGCCAGACGGACCGGGACACGCTCGATGATCGGGTCGCCCAGGGCTGTGGCCACGCCGTAGCCCACGGTGGCGAGCGCACCCACGCCCACGACCGCGGAGGCCGTACGGGAGATGAACATCCGCCGGTCGATCCGGCCCTCGCGGGGGACGGCCGCGTCTTCGGGGCGGTCGTCCCGGCCGTGCGAGGTGATGTCAGCGGGAGCGGGAGACGAAGCCCCGGAGGTGGCCTCGGGAGCGGATGCGCCGGAAGCCGCCAACGCCGCCACCGGCAGCTCATCCTGGGCGGCAGGGGTGGCAGGGGTGGCAGGGGTGGCAGGGGCGGCCGCGGTGGATCCGGTCTCCCGGCGCTCGATCCGCCGCACCGCCAGCAGGGCCAGGGCCCGCGGGATCTCCATGACGAGCGCGAACACCAGCAGGTAGAACATGATCGCCAGCCACAGGTAGCCCGGCCAGGCGATGAAGTGCTCGAACCCGGTGCCGAAGATCCGGCCGCCGGCACGCGTCAGCACCAGCGGGGCGGCCAGCAGGAACAGGGCCCACACCGCCACCCGGCGCGCTCGCGATCCCGGCGTCGTCGCCGGCCGGATCAGGCGTCGCCACAGGTAGTAGTGCACGACCGCCACGGCCACCACGATGGCGATCCCAAACCCCACGACGGACTCCCCTCGACCGGCTGACGACGATGCTATGAGCTACCGCCGACAAGCGCGCCGCCCCCGGCGGACCCGCCGCCGCCTCAGGACTTGGCGGCGGGCTTCTTCGTGGTCGTCTTCGCCCTGGTGGCGGGCTTCTTCGGAGCCGGCGCCCGCTCCCTGCGCTCCGCGAGCAACTCGGCCGCGCGCTCGATCGTGATCTCTTCGACACCGTCGCCCTTGCGGAGGGACGCGTTGGTCTCCCCGTCGGTGACGTAGGGCCCGAAGCGGCCCTCCTTCACCACGACCGGCTTCTTGGAGTTCGGATCCACACCCAGCTCACGCAGCGGCGGTGCGGCCGCCGCCCGGCCACGGCCACGCGGCTTCGGCTGCGCGAACAGCTCCTTGGCCTGCTCGATCGTGACCGTCAGCAGGTCGTCCTCGGACGTGAGGGACCTGGAGTCCGTGCCCCTCTTGATGTACGGGCCGAACCTGCCGTTCTGGGCGGTCACCTCCTCCCCGTCGATCTCACCGACCACGCGGGGAAGCGTCAGCAACATCAGCGCCTGCTGAAGGGTGATCGTGTCCAGGGACATCGTCTTGAACAGCGAGCCGGTGCGCGGCTTGACGACGTCGGCCTTCCTGGTCCGCTTCTTCGTGTCGGCGGGCGGCTGCTCCTCCGGCAGGATCTCGGTGACGTAGGGGCCGAACCGGCCGTCCTTGGCCACGATCGTGCGGCCGGTGGCCGGGTCGACGCCGAGTTCGCGATCGCCGTTCGGGCGCGAGAACAACTCCTCGGCCTTGTCGGCGGTCAGCTCGTCGGGGGTCATGTCCTCCGGGATGTTCACCCGGGCGCCCTCACGGTCGAGGTACGGCCCGTACCGGCCGACCCTGATCACGATGTCGCTGCCCCTGATCGCGAACGAGCTGATCTCCTTGGCGTCGATCTCGCCGAGGTCGGTGACCATCTCCTTGAGACCCTCGTCGCCCTCTTCGCCGTAGTAGAACCGGCGCAACTCGGGCACCCGCTCGGCCCGGTCGTTGGCGATGTCGTCGAGGACCTTCTCCATGTCGGCGGTGAAGTCGTAGTCGACCAGGTTGCCGAAGTGCTGTTCCAGCAGGTTGACCACGGCGAAGGCCAGGAAGGAGGGCACCAGGGCGGTGCCCTTCTTGAAGACGTACCCCCGGTCGAGGATCGTCCCGATGATCGACGCGTACGTCGACGGACGGCCGATCTCGCGGTCTTCCAGCTCCTTGACCAGCGACGCCTCGGTGTAGCGGGCGGGCGGCTTGGTCGAGTGGCCCAGCGCGGTCAGGTCCCTCGCCGTCAGCCGGTCGCCTTCGGCCAGGTTGGGCAGTCGCTTCTCCGAGTCGTCCCGGTCGGTGGCCGGATCGTCCGCACCCTCGACGTACGCCTTGAGGAACCCGTAGAACGTGATCGTCCGGCCGGTGGCGCTGAACTCGACGCTCTCCCCGGTGCTCGACGTGCCGGCGACCTTGACCGACACGGACTCGCCCACGGCGTCCTTCATCTGGGACGCGACCGTGCGCTGCCAGATCAGCTCGTACAGCCGGAACATGTCGCCGGACAGCCCGGTCTCACCGGGCGTGCGGAACTCCTCGCCGGACGGGCGGATCGCCTCGTGGGCCTCCTGCGCGTTCTTCACCTTGCTCGTGTAGACGCGCGGCTTGTCGGGCACGTAGGCCGAGCCGTACAGCTTGATGGCCTGGCCTCGCGCGGCGGCCACGGCCGTCTCCGACAGCGTGATGCTGTCGGTACGCATGTAGGTGATGAACCCGTTCTCGTAGAGCCGCTGGGCGACCTGCATCGTGTACTTCGCGGAGAAGCCCAGCTTGCGGCTCGCCTCCTGCTGCAACGTCGTGGTCCGGAACGGCGCGTACGGCTTTCGCGTGTACGGCTTCCGCTCGACGGACCGGACGGCGTAGGAGGTGTCGGAGAGCCTGCCCGCCAGGGCTCCGGCGGACGCCTCGTCGAGGTGGAGGACGCCCGCGCTCTTCAGGGTGCCTGTGGAGGCGAAGTCGCGGCCCTGGGCGACGCGCTTGCCGTCGACCCCGGTCAGCGTGGCCGTGAAGGTGCTCGGGTCGTCGGCCGCGCGGCCCGTGTCGAACAGCGCCTGCAGGTCCCAGTAGTTGGCGGCGGTAAACGCCATGCGCTCCCGCTCGCGCTCGACGACCAACCGGGTCGCCACCGACTGGACGCGGCCTGCCGACAGCCGCGGCTTGACCTTCTTCCACAGGACGGGGCTGACCTCGTAACCGTAGAGACGGTCCAGGATCCGGCGGGTCTCCTGGGCGTCGACGAGCCGGAGATTGAGATCGCGGGGATTGGACACCGCGTCCTGGATGGCGTGCGGCGTGATCTCGTGGAAGACCATCCGGTGCACCGGGATCTTCGGCTTGAGCACCTCACGCAGGTGCCACGCGATGGCCTCGCCCTCGCGGTCCTCGTCAGTGGCGAGGTAAAGCTCGTCGGCCTCTTTGAGCAGCTGCTTCAGCTTGGAGACCTGCGACCTCTTGTCGGGGTTGACGACGTACAGCGGCTCGAACTCATGGTCGACGTTGACGCCGAGACGTGCCCAGGCCTCTCCCTTGAACTTCTCCGGGATGTCATCGGCCTTCTCCGGGAGGTCACGGATGTGCCCGATGCTGGACTCCACGATGTAGCCGCGCCCGAGGTACCCGGCGATCGTCTTCGCCTTGGCAGGCGACTCGACGATCACCAGGCGGGTTCCGCCGGCGTTGCCGTTATTGGCTGGCACGCTGCTTCCTACCTCGCTGTTCGCTGTTCGTTCCCCGTGTTTCCGGGCCTTGCGTTCCCGATCACTGGTGTCCTTCGTCTCTCCGGCCCCGGGCGGCACAGCGCCTGCCGCCTCGCTCGTCCCCGGCCAGGGAGCCGATTTGAAGGTACCTGGATCCGCAAGTCCTTCCCTCTCGGGCTACCCGGTTCTGTCCGAGGATGTAACCCACCTGGACCCGTTATCCACGAGGACGCAGAATAGAGCCGTTCGGGTTCCCTAGCACGCCCCTCGGAGACTAATCGCTGTGCTGGATTACTCCTACATGGACATCTATCTGCCACGCGACACCTCGCGGGAGGTGGCCAGGCAAATGCTGACGGAGCATGCCCAGCACGGAAGCTGGGAGATCGATCGTCTGCGGCTGTATCCCGACGGCAGCAGACGTATCCGGCTGCGCCGCAAGGTCATCCGCGCTGTTCGGACGATGTGAGTAATACTCGCACGACCGACCGGCCAAATGCGCTTTGCCCGCCCCGGGCCGCGCCCCCGGAACGGGCAAAGCATCTGTGCTCACCACCGCCTGGACGGCGGGGGAGCGTCTCTGGTCGTCCGCGCCCGGCGCTGGACAGGCGACCGATGCGCCGTCCCGCACCCTGACGCGGACGAGTGATATTTGTTACTTTCCGCCCCAACCACCTCTACTGGGCGTCTTCCGGCGGAAAGCTGTGAAGGGCTTGGTGCTACGTCCAGCCGGAACGAGTTCCCGCTGGGATCAGTTCCGGCCGGGTCAGCCCCGGCCGGAGTCGCTTCGGGCTGGAGTCACTTCCGGCCGACGCGGATGCGCCGGGTCACGGCGAACAGGCTCGCCGAAGCGGCGAACATGGCACCAAGGAGCAGGGCGGCCAGCGAACCGGAGTTCATCCCGGTCACGCCGACCGGCTGCTCCGCGCTCATCAGGCCGAGGTTCTTGAGGGGCAGCACGTCGGTGGCCTCGCCGAGGTCGCTCACCGGCAGTGCGTCAGTCATGCCGCTGACGGTGTCCTGGCCGGTCAGGGTGCGTGCCGTCTTGTCCAGGCTGCCGCTGGGGAGCTTGCCGGAACCGGTGGGCGCGCCCGGCAGCGCGGGGAGGCCCGCCATGCTCGGCAGGTCGCCCACGGCCGGCGCCGACGGGGCCGCGGCGGCGCTCATCTGCTGGGGAACGCCGTTGGCCTCCTTGAGGCTCGACAGCGCCGGGACACCCGGAAGCGCGGACATCGCGTCACGAGACGCGGCCTGGTGCTGCGTCCGGCCCCAGCCGTGGCGGTCGTAACGGCCGTGGTGCGAGCCGACCTGGGCGCCGCCCAGGCAGCCGGCGGCCGCGTCGCCCAGAACGGCGACGGCGTTGCCGCACACGTTCACCGGAGCCGTGATCGGGGCGACGATCTGGTTGCCCGCGAGGATTCCGTACCGGCCCGAGGTGGTGTTGTTGCCTCCGCCGACACCGCCGAGGACCGAGGCGCCGCCCGCGCAGTTCGCGTTCGACCGGCCGAGCACCGCGATGGCGTTGCCGCAGGCGTTGATGGGAGCCGTGATCGGGGCGACGATCTGGTTGCCGCCCAGGATGGACGAACGGCCCGAAGTGACGTTGTGGCCCGCGCCACCCGCACCCCAGCCGCCCTTCACGGACGCACCGCCGCGGCAGCCCGCGAAGGCGTCGCCGGCGAGCGCCACGGCGTTGCCGCAGATGTTGATCGGCAGGGTGATCGGCGCGACCACCTGGTTGCCGCCGCCGATGGACGAACGGCCGTCGGTGGTGTTACGGCCGCTCCAGCCACCGGGCTTCGGCCGCTTGACGCTGACGCCGCCACCGCAGCTCGCGCTGCCGTTGCTGATCGCGTTGCCGCACACGTTGACCGGAGCCGTGATCGGCGCGACCACCTGGTTGCCGCCGCCGATGGACGAACGGCCGTCGGTGGTGTTACGGCCGGTCGAGCCGCCGTGCCCCTTCCAGCCACCGTTCCAGCCACCGTTCCAGCCACCGTGGCCGCCGCCCTTCCAGCCGCCGTAGCCGCCGTGTCCGTGGCCGCCGCCACCGGAGACGGACGAGCCGCCCTGGCATCCGGAGAACGCCCGGCCGAGGACGGCGACGGAGTTGCCGCAGACGTTGATCGGCGCGGTGATGGGCGCGATGATCTGGTTGCCGCCCAGGATGGACGAGCGGCCGGACGTACGGTTGCCGCCCGCGCCGCCCCTCCCGGAGTTCTGGACCGAGGCGCCGCCCTTGCAGCCGGCGGTCGCGTTGCCGAAGATCGCCACGGAGTTGCCACAGGCGTTGATCGGCGCCGTGATCGGCGCGACGATCTGGTTGCCGCCCAGGATGGACGAGCGGCCCGAGGTGACGTTGCCGCCGGCGCCGCCACTGCCGGAGTTCTTGACCGTCGAGCCGCCCTTGCAGCCCGCGTCGGCGTTCCCGAACAACGACACCGCGTTGCCACAGGCGTTGATCGGCGCCGTGATCGGCACGTTGGCCTGGTTGCCGCCGAGGATGCTGTGCGCCCCCGAGGTCCGGCCCGAGATGCCACCGCCGTTCCCGCCCTGAACCGACGCTCCGCCCTTGGAGGACGCGTCGGCGTCGCCGGCGATGGCCACGGCGTTCCCGCTGATGTCGATCGGCACGGTTATCGGCAGGTTGAGCTGGTTGCCGCCACCGATCGAGCCGTCGCCCACGGTGTCGGCGTGAGCCGTACCGCTGCCGAGGGCCATGACGCCGGCGGCGAGAAACGCCGCGGGGGCTGAGCCCTTCGCCCACGTTCGCATAATGAATGCTCCTAGGTCGTTCTTAGGGGGTTTCCTGACAACTCGGGACATGCGTCCAGGCCAAGGCACCACTGGACCTTGGATCGTCAGTCACGAGATGGAGAGATTCCGCTTCACCCGCGCGGAACCGGCCGGGCCGTATGTGAACGGCTCAGGGCAGGCGCCGGCACCGGTCGCCGTCGAACGGAGACCCGGTGCCGAGGCGGGATCAGTCTGGAGAGAAAGAAGGGTCATCCGCCGCTGTGCGGACGACCGGGGGAACCACTGCCGCCAAGGGGGCGGGCAGCGAAGAGAGACGCGGCTCGAGAATGGGCCGCGCGAGATCCCCGAACAGGGAGGATCCACTGCCCGTCTGTGGGACCAGCCCATGGTTGTCCGGGGCGTGGTCCACAGTGGACGGTGAGGGGAGCACGGGCTTCGACTGGCTGGTCAGCCCGTCGACCGTGCGCCCCGCCATGGCCGCGGCATTCGCCGGGGCGTTGTCACTCGCCGTGGGGAAATCACCGGAACTCCCCGTGGAGACCCCGTCGGCGCTCGTAGCGAGCGATCCGCTGGAGTCCGCCGTGGGGAAAACATCGGAGAGCGCCGATCCGGCAGCGACATGCGAGAGGGCCGTCTGCGCCACGGACGTCGCCGTGCCGAAGACACCGAAGATCACACCGAGCAGCCATCCGACGGCGATCAGCCCGCCGATGACCAGAAGGGGACCCAGACGGGAACCGGCCGCGAACCGCGCCATCCGGTTTCCCCTGCCGGACTCGGGACCGGCGGACGCGCACCGGACAGCGGCGGGCATGAACGCCCCCCACTGCAGCTCCGGCGTGCGCGTCACACGACCTCCCGAGTCCGTGGAGTCCGCCCGGTGCGGATCCCGCCCTCAACGCAGAGTCACTGTAGCCGCACACCACGTGATCACAAGAGATTTCTCAGCAGTAATCGAGGAATCGGTCAAGAACTCGAACCCCAAATCGGAGCGAATCAACCGGAACCCGCTCGTCGATGCCATGGAACATCCCGGAGAAGTCCAAGTCCGGGGGAAGCTGGAGCGGCGCGAAGCCGAACCCGCGTATCCCGAGCCGGCTGAAGGCCTTGAGGTCCGTCCCCCCACTGAGGGTGTACGGGACGACCTTCGCCCCGGGGTCCTCCTCATGCAGCGCATCAGCCATCGCCTTGACCAAAGGCCCGGTGAAAGAGGTCTCGACCGCGACGTCGTGGTAGACGAACTCCCTGGTGACGTTCGGCCCGAGAAGCTCGTCGACCGTCTGGAAGAACTCGTCCTCGTATCCCGGGAGGAACCGCCCGTCGACGTGAGCCGTCGCCGCCTGCGGGATGACGTTGGCCTTGTACCCCGCCGCGAGCATGGTCGGGTTGGCCGTATTGCGCAGCGTGGCGCCGATCATGCGGGCGAGCAGGCCGAGCTCGGCCACCGCCGCCTCGGCGTCCTCGGCCTTCACCTCGACCTCGAAAACCTCATCGAAGAAGGCCTGGACGGTGGAGGTGAGCCGTACGGGCCATTCATAGCGGCCGAGACGCCCGACGGCCTCGGCGAGCTCGGTGACCGCGTTCTCGTCGTTCAGCATCGAGCCGTGACCGGCCCTGCCCTTGGCGGTCAGCCGCATCCAGGCGATGCCCTTCTCCGCCGCCTCGATCAGGTAGAGCCGGCGCGAGCCTCCGTCCTGCGCGCCCATGGTCACGCTGAAGCCGCCGACCTCCCCGATCGCCTCCGTGCAACCGTCGAAGAGGTGACGGTGGTTCTCCGTCAGCCACTGCGCGCCGTAGTTGCCGCCCGCCTCCTCGTCCGCCGTGAAGGCGAGCACGATGTCACGCGGAGGCTTGCGGCCGGCGCTGAGGCGCTGCCGTACGACGGCGAGGATCATGGCGTCCATGTCCTTCATGTCGACCGCACCGCGCCCCCAGACGCAGCCGTCGGCGACCTCGCCGCTCAGCGGATGGTGCCGCCAGTCGGACGCGGTGAACGGCACCACGTCCAGATGCCCGTGGAGCAGCAGGGCGTCCCGGCCGGGGTCGGCCCCCTCGATGCGGGCGATCACGTTCGCCCGCCCGTTGTCGGACTCGAGGATCTGCGGCTCGAGGCCCACGTCGGCGAGCTTGGCCGCCACGTATTCCGCGGCCTTCCGCTCACCGGGGCCGGAGTTGTCCCCGGCGTTCGTCGAGTCGATCCGGATGAGGTCGCCACACAGCTCGACGACCTCGTCCTCGCCGTTCAATGGGGTCATTGCGCCTCCTCGCGCTCGCTGCCGGGTCGGCTTGCGATCTTGTACGGCATGCGGCCTGGACGGCTCGCGTCTCCATCCTGCCGTCGGCCGCCCCGGGTCATCACCACGGGCCGGGCGCAAGCCGTACGGCGCCTGATTCTCGGTATGAACCAGCCACGGGACAGTGCTAATCTGTATCAGCCGACGCGGGATGACGGTCTCGCGTGCAGGCACCACGTCCGGGTGGCGGAATAGGCAGACGCGCTAGCTTGAGGTGCTAGTGCCCAGTGATGGGCATGGGGGTTCAAGTCCCCCCTCGGACACCAACCTCGGTCCCGAATCTGTGCAGGTCACAGGCTCGGGACTTTTTCATTTCCCGGGGTCGGCGACATTCGCGACAGCGATCATGATCCTCGATTCCCTGATGGCCGCGAGCGCCTCGGCACGATCCTCGGCGCGCGCTCCCCCAAGGCCGGGGACGCCTTCCGGGCTGTCGCGGCCCACCCTCGATCCCCTGCCCATCGCCGGACACCCGGATAGCCGGGCGAATCGGGAATTGAGTCGGGTCGACTCATGTTTGGTACCAACGCCGGCCGCAAGGGCCGGCAGTGACCGATGGTGGAGGACCACATGAGCAGCTTGACGCTGTGGAGCAGGCGCGACCCGTTCGCGGACTTCGATCGCGTGGCGCGCAGAGCATTCGGCCCCTACTTCGCCCCGGCGACTCCCCTGAGCACGACCCGCCCGACCGGCTTCACCCCGGCCGCCGAGGTCACCCGTGACGGGGACGACGCGGTGGTCCGCGTCGAACTCCCCGGCATCGACGTCGACAAGGACGTCGCGGTCGAGGTCGACCGTGGACGGCTGGTCGTCCGCGGTGAGCGGCGCGACGAGAGGAGCGAGGAGCGCGACGGGCGCACGCTGCGCGAGGTGCGGTACGGCTCGTTCCGGCGGTCGTTCGCGCTCCCGGCGCACGTGACCGCCGACGCGGTGACGGCGTCGTACGACGCGGGCGTCCTGAGCGTCCGGGTGGCCGGCGCCCATGCCGGGGCGGAGCCGCGGCGGATCACCGTCTCCACCGATGCCGCGGACGGCGAGCAGATCGCCGTATGACATGGCGCGCACCGGCCGGCATCGCCTGATGACACGGGCCCGTCCCCCACGTGGGGCCGGGCCCGTTCCGTACGGCTAGAGCCGCGACGCCGTACCGACGCCGGATCCGCCGGTAATGGCTCAAACTCCGGCGGCCTTCTACGCGTACGTCAGAGTTCGCAGAATGACCGGCGAATGGTCGTCGCCCGGAGATCGCCTAGTAATGGGTGAATGGCGCATTATGTTGCTGCGTGTTCTTGCCGAGCGATGGAGGAGCCCCCTTGCAGTCGGCATGGTCCGATCCACCGTTCCAACCCCTTGCCGCAGATGACCCGCGCGAGATCGGCGGTTACCGCGTTCTCGCCCGGCTGGGCGCCGGCGGCATGGGCAGGGTGTACCTGGGCAGCACCCAGAGCGGGCGGCGACTGGCGATCAAGGTCATCCGGCCCGAGTACACGGAGGATCCCGAGTTCCGCCGACGCTTCCAGCAGGAGATCGACGCGGCGCAACGGGTGCAGAGCATCTACACCGCCCCGGTCGTCGACGCCGACACCCGGGTGGCGCAGCCATGGCTGGCCACGGCGTGCATCCCCGGCCCCTCGCTCGCCGAGGCGGTGACGGAACTCGGGCCGTTGCCGGTCGACACCCTGCGCGTGCTGGTCGCCGGCATCGCCGAGGCCCTGCAAGCCATCCACCGGGCCGATATCGTGCACCGCGACCTCAAGCCGTCCAACGTCCTTCTCGCCCCGGACGGGCCGAGGGTCATCGACTTCGGGATCGCTCGTGCGGCCGACAGCACGCCGTTCACCCGTACCGGACTGCGCATCGGGTCGCCGCGGTTCATGTCGCCGGAGCAGGCCCGGGGAGAGCCGGCGGGCCCCGCCAGCGATCTGTTCGCCCTGGGCTCCACGGCCTATTTCGCGGCCACGGGTCACACCCCTTTCGGAGAGGGCCCTGACGCCACGGTGCTCTACCGGATCGTGCACGAGGAGCCCACGCTCACGGATTGCCCCGAGCCGATCCTGTCGCTGGTGCGCCGATGCCTTGCGAAAGACCCGGAGGCGCGTCCCTCGGTCGAGCAGGTCATCCAGACCATGATGATGAGCGACACGGACACGACGGTCCACTGGCTGCCGCCGACGCTGACCACTCGCCTGACCCTGTACGCCACCTCGGTGGAGACGTCGCCGAGCCCTCCTCGGCGGTCTCGGGGCCGTCGCCTCGCGATCACCGGGGTCGTCGTCGGCGTCCTGCTCGTCGGCGGCTTGGCCACCGTGCTGCGGCTCACGCGGGACCTGGGAGCCGGGGCACCGGAAGCCACGGCCACGAGTTCGGCCGTCGCGCAGAAGGCGGCGGCGGGCGTGAGCCCGTCCGCGACTCCGGTCAAATCGACTCCGGCACAAACGAAGAGGCCGGCTCCCGGCCGGTATCCCATCAATCGGCAGTTCTATACAGGGAGGGAATGGATTCTCACCCTGACCTACTTCGACGTGGGCAAGGACACTCTGACGGCGTATATCCAGTACCGCCCGCGGGGAGGGGCGCGAGGTCTCACCTGTAAGGACGAACTTCCCACCGCCAATGTGCTCATGCTCGCCAGCGGCCAGGCCGTCACTTCGAAGAAGACCTACTGCTCCACCCATAAGAAGCGAGGGGACTGGACGGTGAAGGCCGGCTCGAAGTTCACCGACCACGCGGTCTTCCCGATGCCCGACGATCTCAGCAGGCCGTTCACTCTGGAGTGGCAGCCCGGCCTGAGCCTCAGCGGCAAGGTCAAGGGAATACTCCTCCGCTGACACTGCCGGCGCCGTGGTCCGCCGTCGTGCCCGCCGGCCGTACGCGATGACCGATATGCGGCTCATGCCGTAATAGGGAAGTTAATCCACGTGCGCCTCAATGGTCTTGTTTTGTCACTTTGGAACGATATTCTGCTGCCTCTCATCGATCATGTTGGAACCCGGCGGCGTTCTCGGCCACAACCATCCGACGATCATCGTGGCCGGACTTCGCTGAACCATGCACCGCCAAGGAGAACTTGTGGGGCCATCAACCCACGGTCCGGCTGAATCACCGCGCCCACGAGCACGGCGCATCACCCCCCGCCTGGCGGCCGCGGCACTCGCGTTCGCGTCTGCCGCGGTTCCGCTCGCCGCCAGTGCGCCACCTGCGCAGGCCGCGGCTTCGCAGGAGATCGTGATCCCGGCCACCAACCGGATCACGCCTCTCGAAGACACGCCGGTGGTAGCCGGCACCACCGGATTCCTGCACCAGCAGGAGGGCAAGGACGGGTACCTCTGGACCGACTACGCGACCGGTGCCTCGACGACACTGACCGGCACCGTGTTGTCGGCGCCGGTACGAAGCTCGGTGGCGCAGCCCGCAGACTCCGAGAGCGAGGCCATCGCCATCTACCCGACCCCGGGTAAAGGCGTCGACTGGTACGGCCTTGTCGATCCGCACACCGGTGAGCGTCATGACGTGCAACTGCCGCCCGGTGTCAGCGTCCGAGGGTTCGTCGCCGACAAGGTGCTGGCTGCACACGGCAGGATCCCCACGGCCCCTGAGCCCGAGGCAGTGCTGGTCGACATCCGGCAGGGGACGGTAGAACCGCTGCCCGTCACAGGACTCCCCCAGGGCGCCGAACTCACTGCCCGCACCCTCATAGACGGTGTCGCGGACGACCAGGGCGCGCTGATCCAGTATCAGGATGGAGGGGGCTTCCACTACGGCCTCCTCGACGCCGTCACCGGGGTGGTCACCCCCACGCCTGCGGTGCCGGTCGTCTACAACCTGCGGCTCTACCTCACCCCGGATCGCTTCGCCTGGTGGACACCCGGCGACTCCACAATGCACTGGGTGCCTCGTGACGATCCCTCCGCCACTCCACGCGACTTCACGTTCCCCAAGAGCTCGGCTCCGGTGACGCTGGTCGGCGACACCGTTCTGACCGCATCGCCGGCCCCCGGATCCACGCTCGGCTCGAAACTGACGGCCCTGCCGCTCGACGGTGGGGAGGCGAAGGTCCTACTCGACCACGTCGCGTCTGCCTACGCGACCGGGCTGGAGGCGGCGGACGGCAGTGTCCTCATCGCCGGCGGTTCAGGCGACGACTGGGCGGTGCGCCGGTTCACCCAGAGCGCCGGTGAAGTCTCGCAGAAGGTGATCCTCCCCCTTTCGATCACGACCACCAAGAGCGAGGTCGTGGGACTGAGCCTCTTCCGTGGCACCCTCAACACGATCGCCGACCTGGACGGTGCGCTCAGCCTCCACCAGCAGGACGTCGGCACGACGACGACGCCGACGGCGAACCCCGTCACCCTTGAACCTGCGGGCATGCCTTCATCCGTCGTCCGGTGCGCGACAGGATCGGCCTGCGTTCGCGTGGCAGACGGCCCTCGTGACGGAGGGGTCCACTACCTGTACACCGACTCCACCGGGCTCACCTACCTCCAGTCCGGACCCGTCGAGAGCACCCACGTGCCGGGAACCGGTGGCCAGATACGAGACGCTTCCGATGAGTACGTGGTGGTCGACGGCGGGTCGCCGAAGACGCAGTACATCGTCAAGCCGAGCGCCTTCGATGTGACCCGGAGCCGTCCGGTGCAGGCGGCCGCGGTCTGGTACGACACGTTGTGGAGCGCGTCCACGAGTTCTCCCGGCACGCTGATCGCCGAGCTCAATCCGGACTCGGCCACGGCCGGCACGCCCAGCCGTACGGTGAAGACCGGTGTGGCCTGCGTGCCCACCGAGCTGCAGGCGACGGCCCGCTGGCTCTACTGGTGGTGTGGCGACGGCAAGCAGGCCGGGGTCTACGACCTGTGGAACGGCCGCGGCTTCGGAGTGCCGTCGGGCCAGTCCATGCTCGGGGACGGTTACGTCGTGCGGCACGACCGCACGGCGGGGGAGCTCAAGCTGACCGACTTCCACACCGGCGGCCCGGCCGCGGAGCGGACCATCGCCGATCTGCCTGCCGGAAGCCTCTCCGACGACCGCCGGATCACCTGGACGGTGGACAAGTACGGCGGCCACATCGCCTACGTGGACGGTGAGGACCGCGTGCACGTTCTGGCGGACGGAGTCCCGAACTCCATGCCCGTGATCGCCCGGAATGGCGATGCCGACGAGGTCGTGCCAAGGAGCAAGGACACGTACGCCGCTCACTGGAACGGGGACTTGTATCTCAGCCGCCCGGTGGACTCCTGGGAGCTCACCATCGTCAACCAGATCTCCAAGAGTGAGGTGGCGACCTTCAAGGGCGGCGCCCTACGCGGCCCCAGTCCCGTCGGCCATGGGTGGCCCGGCACGGGGGTCATCCCTGACAGCGGGTCCTACACCTGGGAGCTGACCGTCAAGTACGACGGAGGAACCCTTCCCATCAACGTGGGCAGCGGTGTGCTGCACGTGTCGTGCGGCCGGTTGCTGACCCACGTGTACGACTGCGACGGGATCCCCGACCTGCTTGCCGTCCGCTCGGACGGCAAGACGGACTCCTGGACCGGCCTGTCCACGGGAGGCCTCCACAACGACGGCCTCACCGCGACCTGGCCCGCCACCTCCACCCTGGTCCCGATCGGCGACCTCAACAACGACGGATACGCCGACCTGCTGGTCCGCGACTCCACGGGCAACGTCCGCGCCTACTGGGGCAAGGACGGCCAGACCGGACCGTCCCCCTCCAACGCCTCCGCCGCGATCGGCACCGGGTGGAACAAGTACAACGTGCTGACCTCACCCGGCGACCTGAGCGACGACGGACGCGCCGACCTGGTCACCCGCGACACCGCCGGCGACCTCTGGCTCCACCTCGCCAACGACGACGACACCTTCGACGCCCCGGTGAAGATCGGCTCCGGCCAGGGCGGCTACACCGCCATGGTCGGCATGGGCGACCTCAACGGCGACGGGGTCGGCGACCTCCTCGCCCGCGACACCGCAGGCGACCTGTGGAGACTGCCCGGCGCCGACAAACGCTTCGCCGCCAAGGTCAAGATCAGCTCCGGCTTCAGCGGCTACAACGCCTTCGTCGGCATCGGCGACCTCACCCAGGACGGCAAGAACGACCTCCTGGCCCGCGACACCGCAGGCAGCCTCTACCTATGGGCCGGCACCGGCACCGGCGGCTTCGGCGGCCGAACCACGATCAGCACCGGCTGGAACACCTACAAAACACTCGTCTGACGACCTGTAGCGGAACGCATGTGGAGGCCAGGCATCCCCTGAGCCTCCACATGCCGTTTCATCCCCTTCATGGGGGATCTGCTGCGGCATGAGCGAGGAAGCGCAGGCGCCGATCGGTTCGTTGTCGATCAGCTACGCCATGTGCGCCAAATGGTCTTTTTTTGTCAGTTTGGAACGATATTCTGCCGTCTCTCTCCCCTCCCCCCAAGAGGTATTTCTTGCGCCACAACCTCGGGCCCGACGAAGATCGCGGGTCCACCATGTCGACTGAATCACCCCACGGACGAGGACGTTCCGTACCAACGGCTCGCATCGCCGCCCGCATGGCGGCCATGGCGCTGGCGCTCGGAACCGCCGTGGTGCCACTCGCCGTGAGCATGCCTCACGCCGCGGCCGCGGAGACCCAGGAAATCGTGATCCAGCCTGAAACCCGGTCGAAGCCAAGGGTGGACACCCCCAAGGCCGGCGGCGTCACCGGGTTCCTCCACACGCAGGAGGGCCGTGACGGCTATCTCTGGACCGACTACGCGACCGGCGCTTCAGCGTCGGTGCCCGGCCTGACGTCGCTGCCTTCCAGCACCCTCGTACGGCCTGTCAAAAGTGACAGTGATCAGATACTCCTGTGGACGACGGAAACCGACTCGTACACGTTGCTCGACCCGCACACCGGTGAACGCCGCGAGATGCCGCTCCCGGCGGGGTACGGGGTCCGCGGCACAACTGCCGGGAAGGTGGTGGCCGTCCGCGGCGCGACGCCCACCACTCCGGCCGCCGGCGTGCTGCTCGGCACGGAGCCGGGATCCACGGAGTCTCTGCCGATCACGCTTCCGACGGGCGCCAAACTGAACCCGGGGGCCATCGACCCGCGCGCATCGGACGATCAGGGCGCGCTGATCATGTATCAGCAGGACAGCGATTACCGCATCGGCATGCTCGACCCCACCACCGGGGCCATCGGTCCGATTGCCGCAATGGTGGGAACGAACCAGATGCGGGTCGCGCTGACCGAGACACGCATCTTTTGGTGGACAACTACTACGGTGCGCTGGATTCCTCGCGACGATCTGTCCGCTTCGGCGCAGGACATCACGTTGCCCTCCAACGCCAACGCCATCTCAGTGGTCGGCGACACGCTGCTGATGGCGCAGCCGGCCGTCGATCCGATCGACAGATTCGACGAGAGCGTGACGGCTTGGCCGCTGAACGGCGGCCAGCCGAGCAAGGTGCTCGACCACATGGCGAGCGTCTCCACGCTGCCGCTGTTCGTGGCTGATCACAGTGCCCTGATCGTCGGGGGCTCCTCCGCGAAGGACTGGGCGGTTCATCGCTTCACCGAAGGCGCCGACGGAACGCTGAAGCGGAAGGCCGTCGAATCGCTGTCTCCCCTGCCCGCCGATGTGCTGGGACTGGACCTCTACCGGGGCGATCTCACCCTGGCGGACGACTCCTCCTACCAGGTCAGCCTGCGCAAGCAGGACGTGGGCATCGGGGCCGTGCCGGTCGCGGGTGACACCGAGCAGGTGGCCACGGGAATTCCCGGCACCATCGTGAGGTGTGCGACGGGTTCGCAGTGCGTACGGATGATGGAGGGCAACTCCTACGGCACCTCCTTCCTGACCATATGGCCGGATGGGGAGACCACCCTTGAGGCCCGTGGGGCCTCTCAATGGCTCACCAGCATGCCCGGATCCGGTGGGCAGGTCGTGGACGCGGCCTACGACTATGTGGTGGTCGACGGCGACTCGCCGAAGACGCAGTACGTCCTCTCTCCGGAGTACAACAAGATCGTTCGCAGCCGCCCCGTGCAGGCGGCGGCGCTCTGGTACGACATGTTGTGGAGCGCTTCCGCGAGCACGCCGGGGACGTTGACGGCGGAGAAGCTGACCATCGACGCGACCACTCCAGGCGCGCCGACTCGCACGGTGACGACCGGTGTGGCGTGCGTCCCCACCGAGTTGCAGGGGACGGCCCGGTGGCTCTACTGGTCCTGCGGTGAGGGCAAGCAGGCCGGGGTGTACGACCTGACGAACAACCGCGGCTTCGAGGTGCCGTCCGGGCAGTCCATGCTCGGGGACGGTTACGTCGTGCGGCACGACCGCACGGCGGGCGAACTCAAGCTGACCGACTTCCACACCGGCACCCCGGTCGCGGAACGGACCGTCGCGCCCCTCGCTGACGGCGGCCTGCCGGACGACCGCAGGATCACCTGGGCGGTGGACAAGTACAGCGGTCACATCGCCTGGGTCGACGCCGACCAGCGCGTACACGTCGGCGCGGACGGAGTGCCGAACGCCTTCCCCGTCGTCGGCAAACTGGACTCCTTGGACCTCATCGAGCCGCGGACCGGGCCCGAGTCCCCGGATGCCGACTGGGAGCCGTCCGTGTGGTTGGCCCGCCCGGTCGACTCGTGGGAAATGAACGTCTACTCCACGATCACCGGCAACCGGATGGCGACGTCCCAGGGCGGCGCCACCCGCGGCCACGAACCCCTGAAGATCTCCTGGAACGGCAGGGACCCGAACGGCGCCCTCGCCGCCAGCGGCCCCTACATCTGGAAACTCACCGTCACCTACGACGGGAAGGCCACCGCCGCGCAGATCGGCAGCAGGGCCCTCACCGTGAAGTGCGGCCGGCTGCTGACCCACGTCTACGACTGTGACGGCATCCCCGACCTCATGACCGTCCGCCCGGACGGCGCGACCAACGCCTGGACGGGCCTGTCGAACGGGAGTTTCCGCAACGACGGCGTCTTCGCGACCTGGCCGACCTCGTCCACGCTGGTGCCGATCGGCGATCTCAACGGCGACGGATTCGCTGACATCCTGGTCCGCGACTCCGCCGGCGAGGTGCGGGCCTACTGGGGCAGAACGGCTCGAATCGGCTTCTCCCCCTCCGACGAGTACTTTTCAATCAGCACCGGGTGGAACAAGTACAACGTGCTCACCTCCCCCGGCGACCTGACCGGCGACGGCCGCGCCGACCTGGTGGCCCGTGAGACCACCGGCGACCTGTGGCTCTACCCGGCCAACAACAACAACACCTTCAACGCCCGAATCAAGATCGGCTCCGGACAGGGCGGCTACACCGCCATGGTCGGCGTCGGCGACCTCAACGGCGACGGCAGAGGCGACCTGGTGGCCCGCGACCCCGCGGGCGACCTCTGGAGACTCCCCGGCGGCGACAGCCGCTTCGGCGCCAAAGTCAAGATCAGCTCCGGCTTCAACGCCTACAACGCCATCATCGGCATCGGCGACATCACCCAGGACGGCAAGAACGACCTCCTGACCACCGACACCGCGGGCAACCTCTACCGGTGGGCCGGCGACGGCACGGGCGGCTTCGGCACCCGTACCACGATCGGCACCGGCTGGAACACCTACAAATCGCTCCTGTAAACCTCGCCCTCGCGGGCCGGGCACGTCACTCGACGTGTCCGGCCCGCACCGTTTTCTGAGGGTTGACGCTCGATCAACTTGCTGGTGACAATGTGGCCCCAAGCGTCTCTCGCGTACGCCGGTCGGCACCTGGCGGACATGGGAGAACAACTCGACGTATGACGTGGTCGGCGCACGTGTTCGGTACCGGAAAGGATCGGCTCCGCGCTTGTCCCAAGTCACGCGTTCTTCGCCAGCATCGGCCTGTCCCTCACCAGTCACAGGTCGCGGCCCCCGGCGGCTGGGCCGGTTCTCCCTGATGATCCTCGCGGCGCTCGTCAGCGGCGCCGCCATGACCACCATGTCGTCGCCTGCGGCGGCCCACGGCCAGCTCGGGATGTCGATCCCGGCCAAGGACAGCACGGTCAAGGCGCCGATGGAGTCGGTCCTCCTCTACTTCACCGAGCCACCCGCGCCCAACTCGTACTTCACGGTCACCACGCCGAGCGGAGTCCGGGTCGACCGCCAGTGGTTGACGGATGAGCCCAAGCGGCTCGACGAGCCGGTCCGGGAGGACCACCTCATCGACGGCGTCTGGGAGCCGAAGCTCTACCACACCGGTTATCCCGCGAAGATCCCCGTGGCGTACTGGCCCGAGCAAGGCGTCTACACCGCGAAATACATGACGATCGCCTCGGACGGGGAGCACGTCCAGGGGCAGCTCAGGTTCACGTACAAGGGCGAGATGACGGCGGCTCCCAAGGGCTGGCAGGCCCCGGCCAACCAGCCGGACGCCTCGCTCCTGGCGGCTGACACGTCGGCCGCCGCACCCCCGGCCGGCACCTCGACGTCCGCCAGTCCGTCGGCCGGCTGCACCCCCCGGGGCGTGCCGGAGACCGGATGCGACACAGGCGGTCCGTCGCCTGCGGTGGGGGCGCAGGCCGCTGCGCAGGACGATTCCGGCACCGGTGTGCTCGTGTGGTTGATTCCCGCCGTCCTCGTCGTGGGGACGGGCTTCATGGTGGTCAGAGCCGCGCGGCGGCCCTCACCCGGTGGAGCCGCGCCTGCCCGCCGAACCCCCGGCCCACCTGGGAGATCACCACTGGCCCAGCGCATGGACGCGCCGCGCAAGGCTCCACGCGGCAAGACCGCGAAGCGACGTTGAACCACCTCCTCCGCCAGTACAGAGATTCCCCCTCCTTCACCCCCAGGAGAGCAGTCATGACGCCGAACCCTGCCCGCTTCCGTTCGCTGCTCACCGGCCTCGTGCTCGGCGTGGGCCTGCTGGGGGGCGCCGCCGCCTGCTCCGGATCGAGCGCCGACACCGCCTCCAGCACCGTGGCGGGGGTCAAGGAGATCAATGTGACGATCGCCGCGAAGAGTGTGACTCCTCCCCCGGGCCGGATCGACGTGACCAAGGGCCAGACCGTACGGATAACGGTGACCAGCGACGTGGCCGACGAGGCGCACGTGCACGGCTACGACAAGGCCGCGAGCCTGCAGCCGGGAACACCGGCGACGATCGAGTTCGTCGCCGACCAGGACGGCCTGTTCGAGGTGGAGACGCACGAGTCGGGCCTGCAGTTGTTCCAGCTCGCGGTCCGCTAGGGCGGCGTGGTGCTCCTGGCTCACGGCGTCGGCGGCCGTCAGGATCTGCCGATCCCGTTCTCCGCCGCACTCGCGGGTGCGGTCATCGCGCTGCTGGTGTCGTTCGCGGTCCTCGGCATGTTGTGGACCGAGCCCCGTCTGGGCGGGCCGCTCGCACGGATCCGCCCGTTCTCCGATCTGTTCCAGCGGGCGGTCTCCTCCCAGGCCTGGGCGTGGATCTGGCGGACGGCGGGGCTCGTCGTCGCCGCGTACTTCTGCATCGGCCTGGTCTTCGGTCCCGACCAGGTGGAGAACCCGACGGCCGGCGCCTTCTATGTCCTGTTCTGGGTGGGCCTCATTCCCGCGTCGCTGCTGTTCGGGCCGGTATGGCGCACCCTCAACCCGCTGCGGACGCTGCACCTACTGGCGTCCAGGGCGCTACGGCGTGACCCCGACGCCGGGTTGCGGCCGCTGCCCGAAGGGCTCGGCTACTGGCCCGCCGCCGCGGGGCTGTTCGCGTTCGTGTGGCTGGAACTGGTCGCCCCCGACCGGGCCACCCTGCCCGTCATCGGAATCTGGCTGGGCGCGTACGCCGCGCTCATGCTGGCGGGGGCGGTGGTCTTCGGAGCCCGCTGGTTCGACAAGGGAGACGCGTTCGAGGCCTACAGCGGCCTCATCGGCAGGCTCGCACCCGTGGTGAGACGTGATGACGGCGTCGTGGCCTGGCGGAACTCCCTCGACGGGATGTCCGGGTTACGGCCGGCTCCCGGTCTGCCGGTGCTCGTCGTGGTGCTCCTCGGGTCCACCATGTACGACAGCCTCTCCGGCGCCCCGGCCTGGGTGCGGTTCGTCCAGGAGAGCCCACTGCCGGGGCCCGTCATGGGTACGGCGGGCCTGGTCGTCGTCATCGGCCTCGTTCTCGCCGCATTCTTCGGCGCGACCGCCCTGGCCGGACGGCGGGGCGCGACGGAGCCACGCGTCATGGCGGGCGAACTCGCCCACTCGATCGTGCCGATCGCCGTCGGCTATCTGGTCGCGCACTACTACACGCTCTTCCTCCTCGAAGGACAGCGGACGATCGCGCTGCTCTCCGATCCCCTCGGCACCGGCGCCGACTGGCTGGGCACGGCCGGCTGGACGGTCGGCGGCCTCGGCAACACCCCCGCGAGCATCGCCCTGCTCCAGGTGACGGTCATCATCATCGGCCACGTGCTCGGAACCGTGCTGGCCCACGACCGTGCGCTGGCGCTGCTCCCGCGGCGCACCGCCGTCGCCGGGCAGATCCCGCTGCTGGTGCTGATGGTCGTCTACACCGTGATGGGATTGCTGCTCCTGTTCGCCGCCTGAGGCCTCCGGCCATTCCGCATGGACGCTAAAGGAATGGCCGGAATGGCGATGGCGCAATTCCTCTAATCGGGCGATCACGTTTCATGTCATCGCACCCCAGTTTTCCCAGCACTTTCATTGCAGTGAGGAATATTCGTCAGAAATAGCTATATGACGAAAGGCACCTATAAGGGAACATTGCGATCGGGAGACGGGGAGGTTCCTTGACGACGTTCGTGAAGGCTCATGACGGACGGACGCTGGCAGTCGACGAGAGGGGAGAGCCAGAGGGGAGCCCGGTCTTCCTGTTGCACGGCACACCGGGGAGCAGGCTGGGGCCGTTTCCGCGCGCGTCGGTCCTCTATCGGCTCGGCATCAGGCTGATCAGCTACGACCGGCCTGGATACGGCCTGTCCGACCGGAGAAGGGGCCGGGCCGTCGCCGACGCCGCCGCGGACGTGGAGGCGATCGCCGATGCCCTGGACATCGACTGTTTCGCAGTGATCGGCCGCTCCGGAGGGGCTCCGCACGCGCTGGCCTGCGCCGGGCTGTTACCTGAGAGGACGACGCGGGTGGCCGCTCTCGTCACCCTGGCGCCGCGGGAAGCGGAAGGGCTGGACTGGTTCAACGGCATGACGCCGTCCAACGTGATCGAGCACAAGGCCGCGGAGACCGGTCACGCCGCGATGATGGAACTGCTCTCCCCCACGGTGGAGCGGATCAGAGCGGATCCGACCCGGATGGTGCCCGCCTTCGACGCCGACCTCCCCGAGCCGGACAGGTACGTCATGGCGGACTTCGGAATCCGCCTGATGCTCGCCCACAATTTCGCGGAGGCCGTACGGACCTCGGCCGGGGGGTGGGTCGACGACGTCGTCGCGTTCAGTTCCCCGTGGGGTTTCCAGCCGGCGGACATCTCCGTGCCGACGCTGCTGTGGCACGGGGATGAGGACGTGTTCTCCCCCGTCGACCACTCTCGCTGGCTTGGCCGGCAGATCCCCGGGGCCCGCGTGGTCATCCAGGAAGGAGCCGCACATTTCGGCTCCCTCCGCGTCATGCCGGACGTACTGACCTGGTTGTCCGCCGCCTGACCTCAGAAGGGCTGAGGCTCGAGGTCCCTGTTGATTCGCCGCCACTCCTTGAGATAGGCCAAGGTCGGATGGTTGTCGCCCAGGATCCGGCCCATGACCGGGAGTAGGCGGCCACGCAACTGCTCCGCCTGGGCGACCTGCCCGTTCGACCGCAGAGTCACCGCCAGGTTGGCCTCGCAGGCGAGTGTGTCCGGATGTGTGTCGCTCAGCTTTTCGCGCAGATCCCCGAGCGTCCGGCGTTCCAGCGCCTCGGCCTCCGCCAGGCGCTCCTCGTCGCCCAGGCAGTTGGCGAGGTTGATCGCCGCCGACAGGGTGAAGGGATGATCCGCCCCCAGGTGGGAGTGCAGCCCTTCGTGCGACGTCCTCGCGATGCTCTCCGCCCTGGCGTTCTCGCCGGTCCCACGCAGGTAGATCGCCAGGTTGTTCAGAGCGATATACGTTCCCGGGTGACTTTCGCCGAGAGTGTCCTGATAGATGCGGGCGATCTCCCCCGCCAGGTCTCGCGCACCGGTCTTGTCCCCCAAAGCGGACATGCAGCAGGCGAGCTCAAGCCGTGCCGCGAGTGCGTCCGGCGTGCCCGCGTACCGCTGCATGTACCTCTCTTCGGTGTCCTTGGCCAACTGCCACGCCTCCGTCTGCTCGCCCGCCCTCCGCAACGAGACGGCCAGACTCTTGGCCGCCCGCAGAGTGTCGACGAAGGACTCGCCGAGTGACTCCCGATAGAGCTGCAGGGTCGTGCGCAGGAGGTCCACCGAATCGCGATAGAGGCCGATCTCACGCAGGTCGCGGGCCAGCTGAGCGGCGGAGAACAACGTGTACGGATGAGTCGGGCCGAGCACCCGGTTCCGGCGCTGACGGGTGTCGTGGTCGAGGTCGCGGGCGCTCACGGCGTCGCCGACCAGCCGGTAGCACGTCGCGAGGTTGTTGGCCGAGGCGAGGGTGCGCGGGTGGTCCTGGCCGAACAGCGTCTTCCACTGCTGGTAGGTCACCTTGTCCATGTCCAGCGAGTTCTGGTAGTCGCCCAGACCGCGGAGGTCGGCCGCGAGCCCTCCCGCGGTGAGCAGCGTGTGCGGATGACGTTCCCCGACGACCTGCAGTTGCTGCTCCCTGACCCACGTGTCGAGGTCGCGCGCCTCCTCGTACTTGCCCTGCGAGCGCTTCACATTGGCCACGTTGAACAGCAGGTGGAGCCGCTGCCTGTCGTGGATTCCGAACACCGTCTCCCAGAAGTTCGCGAGACGGTCGCCCAGCGCGAGAGCACTGTCGAAGTCGCCGCGCTTCCACAGGTACCGCACGCGGTCGGTGAGCAGTTGCCGGGTCTCCTCCTCCGTGCACTCGGTCGCCCGGGACGGCTGAAGGTGTTGCCAGATCAGGTCGTAGCGGATCCAGTTCTCCGGGTCGTCCACGTCACCCTGGCGGGGTCTCGCGCCGACGAGGATGCGATGGACCTCGTGGCAGGCCTCGTTCTGCTCCTCCTGCGTCATCTGGCTCCGGATCACGGCCTGGACCAGGCGGTGCACCTGAATCGTGTTGTTGCCCTGATCGGCCTTGGCCAGGGCGAACCTGCCGATCTCCTGGATGACACGGCCGAGGACGAGCTTCTCGCGCAGGGTGTCGTCATACGGCAGCAGCGACTCCATCATCTCGTCGCTGTAGAGGAGCTGCATCGAGATCGGCTCCGGCGCGAAGAAGGCGCACAGTTGGAGGAGGCGCACCGAGGCGGGCGAGCTCTCCTGGAGTTGGCCGAGTGACAGGTTCCAGGTCACGGCGACCGGTTGTGGATAGTCGGCCGGCTGTGACATGGACAACACCCGGGCCGCCTCGGTTTCCAGTTGTTCCAGGAACGTCACGGCCGGGATGCCGGTCTCCGCCAGCCACGCCGCCGCCTGCTCGACGGCGAGTGGCAGGTTGCCGAGAGCCTCGGCGACACGAATCGCCTCCGGTGGAGCCAGTCCGGGCACCCGCCGGCTGAGGTGCTCGAGGCTCTCCTCCTGGCTGAAGACGTCCACCTCGAGAGGGGCCGCCACGGCCGACCACGCCTGGTTGCGCGAAGTGATGAGGATGTGACCGGAGGAACCGCCGGGGAAGAATCCCCTCAGATCCTCGGGGTCGCCGGCGTTGTCGAATATCAGCAGCCAGCGGCCGTACGGATTGCCGAGTCGCAGCGACTCACGGACGGCGGCGACGACCTCCGCGATGTTGTCGGCGACGGGGATGTGCAACTGCCGGGCGAGCTCCTCGAACGCCGAGTTGATGCGCTCGCGGTCCTCCGACGAGATCCACCAGACCAGGTCGTAGTCGGCGCGGAATCGGTGGGCGTACTCCAGCGCCACCTGGGTCTTGCCCACCCCGCCGAGACCGTAGAGCGCCTGCGGGAGGACCACCGCGGAACTGCCCCCCACCAGCTGAGTGCGCAACTCGTCGAGGACGGCCCCCCGTCCGGTGAAGACGGCGTTGCGGTCGGAGACGTTCCAGACCGCGGGCACGCTTCCCGGATACCGGGCCCCCAGCCCCGTCGTGTCCAGTGCCGCCCCTTCTTCCGTCCGTCCGAACGCCTTGAGGACCCGCTCCGCGGCCGTGTGCTCCGCGATCCTGGTGAGATCGGAGAGCGCACGGTCACCGAACGGCGAGGGGAAGTGCGATTCGGACACCCGAATCGGAATCAGCTCGCCGCGGACGGCGCCTTCCGCCTCCGTGAGCCGCTGCCACACCTCATGGCTGTGGGGGGAGCGGATGTAGGCGTCGGAGAGCACCGCGACCGTACGCGGGGAGTCGCCCGCGAAGTCCATGCCCTCGTCGGAGTCCACCTCACGCAGCGACACCCGGTAGCCGTACCGATCGAGCAGCGCGGCGATCCAGTCCGTCCACATCCGGTCCTTCGACGTGTAGCTGAGGTAGACGTCGGTCTGATGCGTCGGGTGGCGGCGCGTGAAGGTGTCGAGATAGCGGATCCGCGTGGACTCCTCGAGCGGCGGGAAGGAGGCGACCTCACCCTCGGTGATCACGCCGGTCAGCCGCTCGAAGGCGGCGAGCATGGAACTCGGCCGGCCCGGTTCGTCGCCGAAGGTGGCCAGGATCTCCTCGAAGGCGTAGAAGGGCGTGTACGGGATCTCCACGGCGCCCCAGTACCGGTCGATCTCCTCCTGGGTCATCCCGCGCGGGAACTTGTCGAATCGGCGCTTGGCCAGGGTGCGCCCCGCGTCGCATTTCTCCTTCTCGCCCGTCTCGATGCGCATCGGCACAGGCAGGATGCGGATGTTGCGCTCGCCGTAACGGTCGTCGATGTGCCGTGCCACCGACGAGGTGCCGTCGATGCCCTGGTCGGAGAGGGTGAAGCACGCGATGAGGACGTCGGGCATCTGCATGGTGCAGATCTCCGCGATGTCGCTCAGCCCGGTACGGCTGTCGACGAGCGTGTAGTCGTAACAGGCCTTCATGTCCTCGCGCAGCGCGTCGAAGAACTGTCCGCCGCCCTGGCGTTCGTAGAAGGTGTCCCAGTCGAACCCGGAGACCAGGGAGGAGTAGTCACGGTTCTGCCGGCCGGCCGAAATGAAGTCCAGGGTGCCCTCGCCGGGGAACTCGAAGTCGAGCGAGACGGCGTGCGGTTCCACGCGGGCGTACTGCCGATGCCATTCGCGGGGGCGGGCCCCCGGCTTCATCGCCGCCCACTGGTAGGTCGTGATCAGGTCGATGACCCCGGAGGTGGTCGCCACCGTCCCGTTGTCGAGGAACGGTCGGAAGAACTTGTGCAATCCGGGCGACTCGAGATCCCAGTCGACGACCAGGACCCGCTTGCCACTGCTGGCGAGGATCCACGCCGTGTTGGCCAGCGCCATCGTGCGCCCGGTGCCGCCTTTGTACGAGTAGAAGGTGACGATCCGGCCCTCGCTCATCGTTACTCCTCTGGCCCGACCAGCCGGGGTCTGTCGACTCTCGCGCCCTCTGGGGGGTAGGCGGGCGCGTGCTTGAAGTACTGCTGGGTCGCCTTGTGCAGGGCCTCGGGAAGCAGGCTCCGGAACAACTCGAGGCTCCGCACGTCCGTCTCGGCCGCCGGCTCCGCCAGTTTGTGCCCGAGGGCGTCCCTGAGGTGTCCCTTCAGCCGAGGCTCCTGCTCGACGGTCTCCTGGTCGTCGCGGTTCCACGGCACCATGACGGAGATCCACTGCCGTCCCGGCCGGTTCACCGGCCGCAGCGACTCCTGGCACTCCTCCTGCGTCGTGGCCCAGGGGTCCACCAGCATCACCCCCGGAGCCTGCGGCGTCTCCGCCGCCAGTTCGCCGCCGTGATCCTCAAGGGTGCCGACATGGGGAAGGAAGCCGCGGGAACGTGCCACATCCTCCGCGCAGTCGGCGAGAGGGCGCATCCCGTTGCGGCTGCGGAACGGATCCCACTCGTACGGCGTGCGCCCGTAGTGGTAGGCGTCCCGACCCTCGGGCAGATGGCGCAGGTCGGGAGCGACGACGGTGACGGTCACCGGACGCTCCGGTGTGTGGTCGGTGAAAGCGCTGGGCACGGCCGTGTAGTCGCGGATCTTGCCGTACGGCATGGGCGACGTCTCCGCCACTTCGATGATCCGTTGCGCCAGGCCCATGGTGGCCATCTGGTACTGGCTCCGATACCTGCTGAGCTTCATGATCCCGTAGAAGCCCTCGTCCGCGTATCGCGAGCCGAGGTCCGCGTGGTTGAACTGGATCGCCTGGGCCGCCCGCGGAAGGGTCATCGTCCGCATGGGGGCCCAGATGGCCGGCAGGATCGCCACCGGCCCGGTGTGCCCCTGCGCCCGGTCGAGAAAGGCCGCCCATTCCTTTCCGCAGTGATCACTCTCGAAGTAGCGCGGTGAGTACAGGGGCACGAAGACCCGGCAGCTTGAGAGGCGTTCGGAGAGCGTTTGGGGCCAGTTGTCACCGACGCGTAATTCCCGGTCCATATACCCGGCCGCTCCGGCAGGCACCCGGGTCAGATGCATGATGTGCTCGCAGAGCACCTTGAACAGCTTTTCCACCCATTGGTTGGGATCGCTGGCATCCGAGAGGTCGTAGGGCGGCACGTGCGCGTAACTCAGGAAGAAGTACGGCCCCGAGGGCTGAGCCGAGGACTGGGGAGTCGTCATCCGCCTCCTTCCGGAATTCACTATAAGAACACGGCCTTTGCGAGGAAAGGCCGCGATCGTGAAACTCCAGAAAAAGTGGTGAGTCCTACCGGGCGCCCGAAGCCGCCCGATGCCGCCGCGCCAGTTCCGCGGCGAGGGCAATGGCCTCATCGGCGACCGGTTCGGCGAGCCAGGGCTCCACGGACCGCCGCATACCGGCCACGAACCGCATGCCCAGCGGGGTCAGCGCCTGCGAGCCGTTGAGGGAGTCGATCGCATCGGCGGTGTGCTTGCGCCACAGCGCGAACTGGACCTCGGTGTCACCGGGCACGCTGTCACGCCGCACTCTCCAGAAGTCGGAGACGGCCAGGTGGGCGTACGTGCCCTGCAGAAGGCCCTCGAGCGGACGGAGGTCCGGACGCCAGGGCGCGTAGTAGAGGCCTGAGTGCCCCTGGTCGTACAGGTCGACCATGTCGAGCACCGCTCCCAGCTTGACGTGCTGGAACTCGTGCATCAGCAGGAGGGCGAGAGTGGCCGGGTCCTTGGGAAGCGCGATCGCGACGGAGCCGAACGCATGCCGCGCCGCCGAACTGACGTCACCGCCCTCCGGAGGAGCCAGGGGGACCACCGTGGACAGCGCGGCGCGCAACCCCGGCGCGTAGCGGGGGTAATGGGACTCGATCAGCGACCACGCCTCGGTGAACATCCGCTGCCACGCGCCCGCCTCCTCCTCGGGCAGCCGCCCGGCCGCCAGATGACCGTGGCAGTGACGGTGCGGATCGGTGTCCTCCAGGATGACGGTGAAGCCGCCGGTCTCGATCTTCCGTACGGGAAGCCAGACGGCGTCCGGAGTCCGCGCAAGCGTGAACCGCTCGTCCTTCACGAGCAACCGGCCGTCGGCGCCGGACGTCGCCTCGAACGCGCCCAGGGTCGGCAGGTGGAACACCCCGTCCACATCCTGCAGCGTGATCTCCGCGTCGACGCCCGCCCTGACGGCGGCGGCCGCGGCGATGTTCGCGAGGTAGCCGGGGCTCCCGCCGCCGGTCAGGCACCGAGCGGCCCACTCCCTGACGTAGGGGTGGTCGAGCACCGCGTCGACGGCAGGACGATGCTCCGCGTCGAGCCTGGTCAGCAGATCCCATCCGTCGGCCGCGGACCGTTGGGCGTGGACGCCGGCCAGGAGTCCGCGGCGCAGCGTGCGCTGCCCCGCCAGGAGATGCTCCATGTCGTGGTCGTCGCCGTATCCACAGGCGAGGGCCTCGATCGTCTCGTACGGCAGGGCGTGCGCGGGCATGGCGGTCCTGTGCCTGACATGAGTGATGAGCTTGAGAAGGTCGGCCGAGTAGACGCTCGGATTCGCGAAGGCGGATCCGGTCCGGTACCGGTGGGCGTACAGGCCGCCGCCGCAACTGTCGACGACCGGGCAGGCGCGGCACGTGTCGCACAGCCCGCCGAGTCCCTGCTGCCGAGCCAGGATGCCGGTATGCGCGGCCACCGTGTCGAGGTCGTCGCTGACGACGTTCAGCCCCGTGGAAGGCGCCCCGTCGAAGGCGACCTTCAAGGAGTCGGCCTGCTCGTAGGCCCCGTCCGTCTCGATGACGACGAGGTCGGCCGGCTCGAGACCGAGCGACTCCGTGAGGCTGGATTCTCCCCGGCTGGTGCGCAGGATCGACTCGAACATGCGCACCGGCACCCTGGCCCCCTCATCGAGCCAGGCATCGAAGATTCGGATGAGCCAGTCGGCGTACGCGGTCTCGGACGGCCGCGGAGGAGGCGTGTCCCAGGTCGCGTGCGGGAGCAGGAAGTCGATGCGGGGCGGGTTCAGGTCGGACAGAGCCCGGTAGACGGCGAGCGGATCGTTGGCGACGTCAATCGTGCACAGCAGACCCGCATACACCTCGCGACGCCTGCTCAGCAGTTCGACGGCCCGGATCACGCGATCGTAACTGCTGCGGCCGTCGGCATAGCGACGGTGCCTGTCGTTGGCCACCCGATCGCCGTCGAGGGAGACGCCGACCTTCACGTCGTATTCGGCGAAGACATCGAGGTAACGGTCGTCGAGCAGCACGCCGTTCGTGTGCACCCGCAGATCAAGGTCACACAAGGCGTCGAGGTGACCGCGCAGTTCGGCGATGATGCGCCTGAGCCTGTCCCGGCCAGCGAGAAGCGGTTCGCCGCCGTGCAGCACGATGTGCACGCGCTCAAGGCCGTGCCGCTTGACATGCTCCGCTATACGGCTGGCCGACCAAGTAGCGGTTTCGTCCGATATGACTTTTGGACGCACCTGCCACGACTGATCGGCATGCTCATATACATAACAGTGGTCGCACGCTAGATCACACCGGCTGTGTACTTTTAGTACGAATTGCCGGAATGGCACGAAGGGCCCGTTCACGACGGCCCCCTAGTGGTCAGATCGAGGAGTTGAAAGCCGCCACGGAGACCGACTCGACGGCCACGGTCTCCGGAAGGACACGCCCAAGGATACGGTCGACATCGGCAGTGGGAACGAGAGACAGCGGAACGTCCCGAAGGTCCGTGACGTTCGATGCCACGTTGAACTGCGTCATTGCAGTAGCGCTCATAATCCCACACCAATGCGAACGGGCGCTCGACTAAATGCAAGCGGTAGGGGCCCCACGCTACCAGGAGTTACATAGGGCTGACTTCCAGAAGAAGGTTATTACTCAGGCTGCCTTGGGCCTGGGGTGGACCAAAACTTCCCAAACGACTTTTCCGAGCACAACAATACACATCCAGTGCGAGAAATCTCGGATAAATCCGGGCCTAGCACCCCCGGAAATCGAAGGACCCGCCCGGCCGGTTCCCCGGCACCGGACCGCCACACCGGGTCCGCCCTACCGGGACCGCGACACCGGACCGTTGACAAGGCGAGGAGTGCGGGAAAAACTACTCGCGATCTCGAGCGCAAAACGATTTGCGCGGACACGGGACAAGCGGTAAACGGGACAGGGGGGAACGTTGACGGCCTTCAGGTGCCGGCAGCAGAGCCGGATGAGCCTCTTCGCCGAGCTACAAGTGGAGTCACGATGACCGAGCATGTCGCGGACGTCACGGCGGCGGCGCCGTTGCCCGAACTCCCCTCCCCCGAGTTCCCCGCGCCCTGGCCGGACCGGGACGCCCTGCGGATCACCCGGGTCCGCGCGATCGTGACGGCTCCCGAGGGGCCGCCCCTGGTCGTCGTACGGGTCGACACCAGCGAACCCGGCCTGTACGGCCTGGGCTGCGCGACGTTCACCCAGCGCTTCCACGCCGTGGCGGCCGCGGTCGACCAGCACGTCGGCCCCCTCCTGATCGGCCGCCATCCGGCCGACATCGAGGACATCACGCGCATGGTGCACTTCTCGTCCTACTGGCGCGGCGGGCCGGTCCTGAACAGCGCCCTGTCCGGAGTCGACCAGGCGCTGTGGGACATCGCCGGCAAGCGTGCGGGCATGCCCGTCCACGAACTCTGGGGCGGGCGGGTGCGCGCCGCGGCCGACACCTACCTGCACGCGGGAGGGGCGACGGCCGAGGAGACGATCGAGGAGGCCGCGGCGATCCTGGCCCTCGGATACCGGAACGTGCGGCTCCAGGTGGGCGCCCCCGGGCTCGGTCACTACGGCGCGCCCGGTTCGCCCGGCGGCTACCCCGGCTCGCCGTACCCCGACGGCTGGGATGTGCAGCGCTACCTGCGCGACACCCCTGGGCTGTTCGAACGCGCCCGCCGCGAGTTGGGCGAGGAGCCCGGCCTGATGCACGACGTGCACTCCCGGCTCGCCCCCAAGCAGGCCATCGCCCTGGCCAGGTCGCTGGAGCCGTACCGGCTGTTCTTCCTGGAGGACCCGATCGCGCCGGAGTTCTACGACCGCCTGCCCGAGGTGCGCGCGGCCGCGCCGATGCCCATCGCGGCGGGCGAGCAGGTCAGCTCGGTCACCGACGCGGCGCGGCTGATCCGCGACGGCGGCGTCGACCTGCTGCGGCTCCACGTCTCCGCGGTGGGCGGCGCCACCCCTACACGCAAGCTGGTCGCGCTGTGCGAGCTGACCGGAGTCGGTACGGCCTGGCACTCGCCGGCCGACGTCTCCCCGGTCGGCGCCGCCGCCAACGTGGCGCTGGACGTGACGACCCCGGCCTTCCAGATCCAGGAGGGCCACGTGTATCCCGACGTCGTCCACGAGGTCTTCCCCGGCACGCTCGGCCCGGTCAACGGCTACCTGTACCCGAACCAGGCCCCAGGCTGGGGAATCGACCTGGACGAGAAGCTGGCGGCCGAGCATCCGCCGCTCACCCACCTGCACGAGCGCTGGTCGACGCGGGTGCGGCGCCCCGACGGGGGCATCGAGGCCCCCTGACGGCGGCGGATCTTTTCGTCACTTGTCCGTTGCCAACCCGTTGCACACCGGTGTCAAGCGTGTTATCACTTACGTCACGCCGAGTGCGCTGCCGGGCAGGGCCCGTACGGGCGGTCTTCACTCCACCCCCAGAGGGAGACCCCGCTCATGCCCTTCCGAAGATTCCGTCTTGCGCTGCCCGCCGTTCTGCTGGCGGCCGCCGGCACGCTGACCGTCGTCGGCGCCCCCGCCGCCCAGGCCGCGGGCGAGAGCGTCAACGTCTGGCTCACCACGACCTCCGACTCCGGAGGCCGTACCGTCACCAGAGGGCTCCAGCAGCAGACGCCCGTGTCCTTCGCCGCCACGAGTCCCGGGGCGGCACAGACGATCAACGTCAACGAGAACACGACCTACCAGCAGTTCGAGGGCGGCGGAGCGTCGTTCACCGACACCGCCGCGTGGCTGATGAACAGCAGCGGCGCACTCAGTGCGAGCACCCGAACCTCGGTCATGCAGAAGTTGTTCGACCCCGTCAACGGCATCGGCCTGAGCTTCATCCGCAACCCGCTGGGCTCCTCGGACCTCGCCAGGAACAACTACTCCTTCGACGACACCTGCTGCGACCTCAACGGATTCTCGATCAACCACGACCTCGCCGACGTCCTGCCGCTGACCAAGCAGGCCAAGGCGCTCAACCCGGCGCTCAAGATCATGGCTTCGCCGTGGAGCGCGCCCGCGTGGATGAAGGACAACAACTCGCTGAACCAGGGCTGGCTCCAGTCGCAGTACTACGGCCTGTACGGCGAGTACTTCGCGAAGTACATCCAGGCCTACCAGGCGCAGGGTGTGCCCATCGACTACGTGTCGGTGCAGAACGAGCCCACCTGCTGCGCCGGGTACCCGTCGATGCAGTGGAACACCGCCGGCATCCAGTACTTCATCAAGAGCGCGCTGTGGCCGGCCTTCCGCAACGCCGGCATCACCACCAAGACCCTCGTCAACGACTGGAACTGGGACGCCTACAACACCTGGGCCGCCCCGCTGCTCGCCGACACCGCCATCCGCAACGACCCGCTGTTCGGCGGGATCGCCTGGCACGGGTACGGCGGCGACGTCGCCACCCAGACGACGGTGCACAACCAGTACCCGCAGGTCAACGCGTACATGACCGAGCACTCGGGCGGGACGTGGATCGGGAACCAGCAGACCGAGGACATGAACAACCTGATCGACTACACCCGCAACTGGGACCGTAGCTGGGTCAAGTGGAGCCTCGCCGTCGACCAGAACCACGGCCCGCACAACGGCGGCTGCGACACCTGCACCGGCCTGATCACCGTCCACAACGGCGACGGCCGGAGCGGCCAGGTCGACTACACGATCGAGTACTACACGATGGGCCACCTCACCAAGTTCGTACGGCCCGGCGCGTACCGGATCGACTCCACCGCCAACTCCGCGGTGAAGAACGTGGCGTGGAAAAACCCCGACGGGTCCAAGGCGCTCATCGCCTACAACACGACGGGGAGCACCCAGACGGTCAAGGTCAACTGGGGCGGCCAGTCGTTCACCTACAGCCTGCCCACCAAGACCTCGGCCACCTTCACCTGGGCCGGCACCCCGTCCGGCGGTGGTTCCGGACCCGGCGGAAAGGCCATCACGGGTCTCGGCGGCAAGTGCGTCGACGTCGCGGCCGCCAGCAGCGCCAACGGCACGCAGGTCCAGCTCTACACCTGCAACGGCTCGAGCGCCCAGTCATGGACCGTCGGCGCCGACGGCACGATCCGCGCCCTCGGCAAGTGCCTCGACGTGGCCGCCGCCAGCAGCGCCAACGGCACGAAGGTGCAGATCTACGACTGCAACGGCTCGGCCGCCCAGTCGTGGACCGCGAACTCCGACGGCACGCTCCGCGCGCTCGGCAAGTGCCTGGACGCCACCGGCCCCAGCTCGGCCGACGGCACCCCGCTCCAGATCTGGGACTGCACAGGCGGCTCCAACCAGAAGTGGACCGTCCAGGCCTGACTCCACGCTCGAGTCGACACCCGGCTCCGCGAACATCAACCAGCCTCTTGACTCATCCCGGTTCGCCGGAGTTAACTACGGCTCAGTAATTATAAGGAAACCTTCCTAACAGTTGCCGGGGCTGCCCACCCGGCACCACGGAAGGCGGACCCCGGGAGGTCCTCACCCCTCACCTCTTCTCCATCTCGCAGTCGAAGCGTTGACCCCTCTCAGAAAAGAGGCACCCCCCTTGAACCCCAAACGCTCCGGCCGGCTCCGGCTCCGGCTGCTCCTCGGCACCCTGGTCGCGTCACTCCCCCTGATCGCGACCGGCCTGACCCCCGCGATGGCCGCGACCGGCCAGATCACCGGCCTCGGCGGCAAGTGCGTCGACGTGGCCGCCGCCAGCAGCGCCAACGGCACACAGGTCCAGCTCTACACGTGTAACGGCACCGCGGCCCAGTCGTGGAACGTCGGCACCGACGGCACCATCCGCGCCCTCGGCAAGTGCCTCGACGTGGCCGCCGCCAGCAGCGCCAACGGCACGAAGGTGCAGATCTACGACTGCAACGGCT
>NZ_BOOO01000023.1 GCF_016863275.1 Planotetraspora mira | reverse complement strand
CCGCGAACTCCGACGGCACGCTGCGCGCTCTCGGCAAGTGCCTGGACGCCACCGGCCCCAGCTCGGCCGACGGCACCCCGCTCCAGATCTGGGACTGCTTCGCCGGGTCGAACCAGCGCTGGACGCTGCCGAGCGGTGGCGGCACCAACCCGCCGCCTCCCACCGGCGCCAAGATGCCCGGCGCGCCCTACCTCTACATGGGCTGGGGCAGCCCGCCCAGCGCGACCTCGGTGATGAGCTCCACCGGAGTCAAGTCCTTCACCATGGCGTTCATCCTGTCGGGCGGCGGCTGCAACCCGATGTGGGACGGCGCGAGGCCGCTGACCGGCGGCGTCGACGCGCAGACGATCTCCTCCATCAAGAACGCGGGCGGCAGCGTCCAGGTGTCGTTCGGCGGCTGGTCCGGCAACAAGCTCGGCCCCAACTGCTCGTCCCCGTCGGCGTACGCCAACGCGGTCCAGCAGGTCATCAACGCGGTCGGCCCCGCCGTGGTCGACTTCGACATCGAGAACACCGACGAGTTCTCGAACTACACGGTCCAGGACCGCATCCTCAACGGACTGAAGATCGTCAAGCAGAACAACCCCAACGTCAAGGTCGCGCTGACCTTCGGCACCAGCACCACGGGCCCGACCGGCGACGGAATCCGGCTGATCAACCAGGCGAGGGCTCTCGGCGTCCCCGTCGACAACTTCACGATCATGCCGTTCGACTTCGGCGGCGGCTCGAACATGTACCAGAGCACGGTCAACGCGTCTGAGGGCCTGAAGAACGCGCTCAAGAGCGCGTACGGCTGGACCGACGCGCAGGCCTACTCGCACATGGGCATCTCCGGCATGAACGGCGTGTCCGACCAGCAGGAGATGACCTCCACCGCGACCTGGACCCAGATCCGCGACTACGCGAAATCCAAGGGCCTCACCCGCCTGGCCTTCTGGTCGGTCAACCGCGACCGTCCGTGCCCCGGCGGCGGCGTCAGTGAGACCTGCAGCGGCACCTCCCAGGGCAACTGGGACTTCACTCGCATCACGGCCGGCTTCTAGATGTACATCTAGTCGGCGGCATTCGCCGTAGGCGATTTGTGCGAGTTGTTCTGATCCCTACAGAATCCTGGTACGGCACCCGCCGTACCAGGATTCTCAGTTTCTTGCGAGGAGTGGCGCCGTGACGGTGTTGGCGAATGTCGCAGTGGCCGTGATGGCGCTGCTCCACCTCTACATCCTGGTCCTGGAGATGTTCGGCTGGACCTCCCCGAGAGCCATGAAGGCCTTCGGCACCGACCCGGAGTTCGCGGAGAAGACCCGGGTGCTGGCGGGCAACCAGGGCCTCTACAACGGCTTCCTCGCGGCCGGTCTGGTCTGGGGCCTGATCGCCGCCGACCCGGTGGGCTTCCAGGCGAAGGTCTTCTTCCTCGTCTGCATCGCGGTCGCGGGACTCTACGGGGCCGCGACCGCCAGCCGCCGGATCCTGTTCGTCCAGACCGTCCCCGCGCTGATCAGCCTGCTGTTGGTCCTGCTGTCCAGGTGACGGCGGAGCCGCTGCCGCGCAGCGTCGGCACCCCGGCGGCGAACGCGGCGAGGCACCGCCGCAACGTGGGCAGGAAGGGCGGGCACGCCGCGGCGAGGTCCGGATCCTGCGCGTAGAGCTCGACGAGCGTGGCCGACGGGTTCGAGACCGGATAGAGCGTGCCGGCGAGGGCGGTGGCCACCCCGATCAGCTCGATCCCTTCGGGTTCCGTCAGATCCGGATGCACCCGTGCGACCTGCGCTCCGAGCTCGGCGATCACGCCGAGCACGACCCGTTTGAAGGCCCGGGCCGCCGGGACCGAGACGTTGTGCTCCAGGTTGGTCGACATGTGGCTGAGCAGGTCACAGAACAGCGGGCGGTCGGCCAGCGTCTCCGTCAGAGCGGCGAGGATGTCGTCCGGGTCGGCCGAGGTTCGCAGGCGCTCGGAGACCGTGCGCCGCCACTCCTGCCACGCTTCGGCGGCGAGCTCGAGGTAGATCTCCTCGCGAGTGCCGAAGTAGCGCACCACATTGGACTTCGCCAGGCCGACGGCGGCCGCGACGCCGCCCAGGCTGACGTTGCGGACGCCGGATCGCTCGGCGAGGTCGCGAGCGGCGTCGAGGATCGCCTCGCGCCGCTGCTGCTTGTGCTCCGGCCGCCTGGCTCGGACGAATCCCTGCTCTGTCATGACCCGGCAAGCATACGCCGCGTTAAAAGAACGCCGTCCTCTTGTTAAGGCAACGACGTTCTGTTAACGTCGGCGGCATCCAGCAGTGGACGTCACGATGGGGAGACAGCCCGTGGTCGAGGTACGGATGCGCGTGAACGGAGTCATGGAGTCGCTCGACCTGGAGCCGCGGGTCAGCCTGCTCGACGCGCTGCGCGAGCGCCTCGGCCTGACCGGCACGAAGAAGGGCTGCAACCAGGGGGCCTGCGGCGCGTGCACGGTTCTCGTCGACGGCGAGCGGATCAACTCGTGTCTGGCCCTGGCCGTCCAGTACGACGGCCGCGAGATCACCACGATCGAGGGACTCGGCGACGGAGAGCGTGCGCATCCCCTGCAGTCGGCGTTCGTGCGCAACGACGGCTTCCAGTGCGGTTACTGCACGTCAGGCCAGATCTGCTCGGCAATCGGAATGCTGGCGGAACACGGAGCGGGCGCGCCGAGCGCCGCCACCGAGCACCTGTCGGCCGACACGATCGAGTTGTCCGACGCCGAGATCCGGGAGCGGATGAGCGGCAACCTGTGCCGTTGCGGCGCCTACAATGGCATCGTCGGCGCGATCAGGGAAGTGGCGGCGGCCGTCCCCGGCGAGATCGGGCGCGACGTGATGGAGGCGGCGCGATGAAGGCGTTCTCCTACGTGAGCGCCGCCGACGTCCCAGCCGCGCTGCGGGCGATCTCCACGGAGCCCAACGCGAAGTTCATCGGCGGCGGCACGAACCTCGTCGACCTGATGCGCGAGGAGATCGAGCGGCCCGACACGATCATCGACATCACCCGGCTCCCCCTGTCCGGCATCGAGGAACTGCCCGGCGGCGGGGTCCGGATCGGCGCGATGGTCCGCAACAGCCATCTGGCCGCGGACCGGCTGATCAGGATGCGTTATCCGATGTTGTCCCAGGCCGTCCTCACCGGCGCCTCCGCCCAGTTGCGCAACATGGCGACGGTGGGCGGAAACCTGCTCCAGCGCACCCGCTGCCTCTACTTCTACGACGGCGCCGCCGCGTGCAACAAAAGAGAGCCCGGCCGGGGGTGCGACGCGATCGGCGGGTTCACCCGCAACCACGCCATCCTGGGAGCGAGCGGGGCCTGCGTCGCGACGCACCCCTCGGACATGTGCGTGGCGCTGGCCGCGCTGGACGCGACCGTGGTGGCCGAGAGCGTCCGAGGCGTCCGCCGCATCCCGATGACCGAGTTCCACCTGCTGCCTGGTGGGACGCCGGACGTCGAGACCGCGCTGGCTCCCGACGAGCTCATCACGGCGGTCGAGTTGCCGGAGATTCCCGTCGCGGCGACCTCGGCCTACCGCAAGGTCCGCGACCGCGCGTCCTACGCCTTCGCGCTGGTCTCCGTCGCCGCTGCGCTGGAGACCAGCGACGGCGCGGTGTCCGCCGTACGGCTGGCCCTCGGCGGCGTCGCGGCCAAGCCGTGGCGGGCCCACCTGGCCGAACAGGTCCTGCTCGGCGCGCCTGCCACCGAGGAGTCGTTCCAGCGGGCGGCGGCCGCCGAGCTCGCGCCCGCGGTCGCCCAGTCGCAGAACGCCTTCAAGATCGAGCTGGCTCGGCGCACGATCGTGGCCACGCTGCGCCGGCTGCTCACCGATGGGAGCGCGGCATGACCCAGGCACCGGTGCACAGCCGGCCGCTGCCGACGACGGCGGAGCGCAGCGTCGGCAAGCCGATCGACCGCGTCGACGGAAGGGCCAAGACGACTGGAGCGGCCCGCTACTCCGCGGAATATCCCTACCCCGACATCGCGCATGCCGCGCTCGTGCACGCGGCCGTCAGCCGTGGCCGCATCACCGGGATCGACGACGCGGCGGCCTCCGCCGTGCCCGGCGTGCTCGCCGTCATCACCCACCTGAACGCGCCGGCGATGAAGCCGCCTCCACCGGTGAGCCTGATGAATCTGAGCACGCTCGCCTCCGGGACGACGGTCAACTACCTCAACACCGACGAGGTGCACTGGGACGGCCAGCCGGTGGCGGTCGTCGTCGCGGAGACCCTGGAGGCCGCGCAGCAGGCCGCGTCGCTGGTGGGGGTGACCTACGACGAGCTCCCGGCGGCCTTCGACTTCGCCGCCGAGGAGAAGAACGCCAAGCCCCAGAAGAGCGATCTCGTGCAGTCCGGCGGAGCCAGGAAGGGCGACGCGGAGGCCGCCCTCGCGGCGGCGCCCGTGTCGGTGGACCTGCGGTACACCACGCCTCCGCACAACCACAACGCGCTCGAGCCGCACGCGACGACGGCGGCGTGGGACGGCGACCGGCTGACCGTCCACGAGGGGACGCAGAACATCTCCTGGATGCGCGACAATCTCGCGCTGAAGTTCGGCGTCCCGGCCGGGAACGTACGGGTGATCTCCCCCTACGTCGGCGGCGCGTTCGGCGGCAAGACCATGATCTGGGCCGGGACGATCCTCACGGTGCTGGCCGCACGGGTGACGGGCCGCCCGGTGCGCCTGATGCTCACGCGCGAGGGGGTCTACCGTACGGTCGGCGGGCGCACGCCCTCGACGCAGCGGGTCGCGCTGGGGGCAGAGAGGGACGGCAGGCTCACCGCGCTCATCCACACCAGCGTGACCCGGCTCGGGCGGGTCGGCGGCGGACCCGAGCAGGTGACCTCCCAGTCGCGGCACCTCTACGACGCCGAGAACATCCTGGTCCAGCAGAACCTCGTCAAGCTCGACCTGCTCTCGAACACGGTGATGCGCGCCCCAGGCGAGTCGATCGGCACCTTCGCGCTGGAGACGGCGGTCGACGAGCTGGCCTACGAGCTCGGCCTCGATCCGATCGAGCTGCGGATGCGCAACGAGCCGGAGCGCAACCCGATCGACGGCAAGCGGTTCGCCCACCGGATGCTCCGCGAGGCCTACGCGCGGGGCGCCGAGCGGTTCGGCTGGGCCGACCGTACGCCGGAGCCGGGCTCGATGCGGGACGGCAGATGGCTCGTCGGCATGGGGGTCGCGTCGGCCTATCACCCGTCGTGGCAGTTCGCCGCCAACGTCACGGTACGGCTGTCGGCCGACGGCACGGTCGTGGTGCGCTGCGGCTTCCACGAGATGGGGATGGGCGGCGCCACCGCGCAGGCGCAGATCGCCGCCGACGCGCTCGGCGTGCCGTTCGAGGCCGTCCGGGTGGAGTACGGCGACTCGACCCTGCCCACCGGGCCGGGAGCCGGCGGCTCCGGGCAGACCGCGAGTGTGGCCGCCAGCCTGCTGAGCGCGTGCGACAAGCTGAAGCGCTCGGTGCTCGCCCTGGCGCGGCGGTCACGTGAGTCGCCGCTGCGCGGGCAGCGGCTGAGCGGTGTCGAGGCCAGGGACGGGGGGCTCTACCGGGCGGACCGGTCCGGGTCCGGCTCCGGCTCCGGCTCCGGCTCCGGCTCCGGCGAGACCTACACGGCGATCCTGACCAGGGCGGGCCGTAACTCGGTGGAGGCCAAGGTGGGCTCCGACACCCGCGTCGGCGCGATCGCCGGTCAGGTCCGGTTCATGTCGAAGCTGATGCTCGACCGGCGCCGTTGGGTCAAGGCGGCGTCCGGTGCGCAGTTCTGCGAGGTGCGCGTCGACCCGGACACCGGAGAGGTGCGGGTCTCCCGCTGGGTCGGGGTCTTCGACGTCGGCACGGTGATCAACGCGAAGACGACGGCCGGCCAGCTTCGCGGCGGCATCGTGATGGGCATCGGCATGGCGTTGTCGGAGGAGACGCTCGTCGACCCCAGAAACGGCCGGATCATGAACCCGAGCCTCGCCGAGTACCACGTGCCCGTGCACGCGGACGTCCCGCCGATCGACGTCTCCTGCCTGGATGAACCCGACCCCACTATGCCCCTCGGGCTGATCGGCGTGGGCGAGGTGAGCATCACCGGAGCCGCCGCGGCGATCGCCAACGCCGTCCACCACGCGACGGGGAGGCGCGTCCGCGACCTTCCCATCACCCTGGACCGGCTGCTGTGATTCAACCGTCCGGGAACACCGTCCGGGAACGAGGAGAGGGAGTCACGATGAAGGTCGTCGTCTTCGGAGCGACCGGCATGGTCGGGCAGGGCGTCCTGCGGGAATGCCTCCTCGATCCCGAGGTGGACGAGGTCCTGGTCGTGGGGCGCACACCGACAGGCCTCCACCACGAGAAGATCCGCGAGGTAATACATAAGGATTTTTCGGACTTCTCCTCACTCAAGGCCGAGTTCTCCGGCCAGGACGCGTGTTTCTTCTGCCTCGGCGTCTCCTCCGTCGGCATGAGCGAGGACGACTATCGCCGTGTCACGTACGACATCACGCTCGCCGCGGCGACCATCCTCGCCGAGCAGAACCCCGGCATGACCTTCGTCTACGTCTCGGGGGTGGGGAGCGACTCGTCGGAGAAGGGGCGCGTGATGTGGGCACGTGTCCGGGGCCGCACGGAAAACGCGCTGCTGCGCCTACCGCTCGCGGCGCACGTGTTCCGTCTCGGCTACGTACAGCCCGGGCACGGCGTGCGATCCAAGACGCGGTGGTACCAGGCCATGTACCGGGCCGTCGCCCCCGCCTACCCGCTCCTGAGGCGCCTTTGGCCCGGCCACATGACCACGACGGAGAACGTGGGCAGAGCCATGATCGTCGTCGCGCGGCGCGGGACGGATGCCCGGATCATGGGGAGCAGGGAGATCAACGCGGCCGCGGGCTGAACCGGTCCGGAGCCGCATGTGCCGGTGACGGCCCCCGTCCTCCTTGTCAGCGCCTTGTCGGCTCCTCGTCAACTCCTCGCTGAAGACGACCCGTCGAGGGGGACACGGAGGACGAAGCGGGCGCCGCCGCCGGGCGAGTCCTCGACGGACAACGTGCCGTGATGGGCGCGGGCGATCTCCTGGGCGATGGCCAGGCCCAGACCCGTTCCGCCGTGGGCACGGCTCCGAGCGGTGTCCAGCCGGGTGAAACGCAGGAAGACCCGCTCCCTGTCGGCCATGGGGATGCCCTCCCCGTCGTCACTGACGATCAACTCGGCGCCGTCGCCGGCCCGGCGGACGTCAACGGACACGGCGCACTTGGCATGGCGCTGCGCGTTGTCCAGCAGGTTGCCCAGCGCCCGGCGCATCTGCCCGGGAACGACGCCGACCATGGTGCCCGTTTCCAGACGGAGATGGGTCGGATGCCTGCCGGCCCGGGCGGAGACCTCTCCCTCGACCAGTTCGGCCAGGTCGAGGGAGACCCGGTTCTCCGGCGCATCGGTGCCCAGGCGGGCCAGGAGCAGCAGGTCCGCGGCGATCGCCTCCAGGCGGTCGACGTCGCCCAGGGCGTGGTCGAGCATCGCGTGGAGGTCGGTCGCGTCGAAATGGAGCACGGCGTCCTCCAACTGCGTACGGAGTCCCGCGATCGGGGTGCGCAGTTCGTGGGAGGCGTCGGAGGCGAACTGCCGCTGCTGCTCGAGCATCTGCTCCAGCCCGCGCTGGGCGTGGTCGAGCCGGCCGAGCGTGTTGTTGATCGTTCTGGCCAGCCGTGCGATCTCGTCCTCGCCGGCCGGTTCGGGAACACGGCTGCTCAGGTCGTTGACGTTGATCGCGGCCAACTCGGCCCTGATCGCCCCCACGGGGCGCAACGTCCGGCCGGTGACCTTCCAGGTCGCCCAGGCGGTGAGGAAGATCAGGCCGGCGACCTGGATCGCGAACAACGTGTCGAAGATCCCCGTGGACATCGGGCTGGACACCCGTTCGCCCGCGTAGACGATGAACGGGCCCTGCACGGCCGACGCCGTGTCCACGGTGCCGGGAGAGCCGCTGGGCGAGCCGTTCACGGAGGGCTTCACCGGAACGCTCGGCACGAGCACCGCCTCCAGCCGGACGCAGCCGACATGGGGAAGCCCACAGGTCTGCACGTCCAGCCGGGGTTCCTGCCTGGTCGGCCACGCGTCGGTCATCGGCGCAAGCGCCTTGGCGGCGGTGGAGGATGCGATGACATGGTGGTCAGAGGCCACGACCTGGATGAGGTCGGCTCCCGTGACACGGGGAGTGATCGGATTCGTCAGACGTCCGGCGCGGATGTCCGCTGCCGTGATGACGGCCTGAGCGTGTGCGTGCTCCCACTCCATGTCGGTCAGCCGTTGCCGCGCCACCGCGGCCGCCGCCACTCCTCCGGGCACCAGCAACAGCACCGCGAAGAAGGTGATCAAGGCGGTTACTCGCCCCCTGATCGACCGCGGACGCAGCCGCAAGTGTCGTAGCGACGGAGGCATAAGGTGCCGGCACACCCCCTCACGGGTCTCGCTCAGGATCTGGTTTTGGGGTCGGGATTCTCGGCTTCTGGGGTCAGGAGCCGTCGTGTCCGCAGGGGTGAGGGATCTGACGGAGGGCTTCACGGCGGAACCGGTACTCGTCGTCGTCGATCTCGCCGTCGACGAACCTCCGGAACAACATGTCCTCTTCCCGAGATCCCGCTCCACGTCCGGAGACGGGAACCTTGGTACGGAGCACGGCTCCCACGCCACCGATGATCGCTACCCAGAACAGGACGCTGACGATGAGGAACAACGCTTCCTGCTCGCTGATCGCTATGCCGTAAAGAAACATCAGCTTTCTGTTCTCCCTTCTCGGTCCGGCGGCCCCCCAGCCGCGGAACGAGTCGCAGTGGCGGCGGTAAGCGGTGGTGGGAAGAATCGAAACGTGGGGCCGCTGTCCCGCCGGCGGCGCTCGACGATCACTGCCTTCCACCGAAGTGGTGAGCACGATGAATCTTGAGCTGCCGCCATGACCCAATAGTCCGCCACATGCCTCCTGACCTGCCAGGGTGCGTTTTGCCTGGGTGTACCACTGCCACCTTAAAAGCGACATAGCACTCTAAAGTGACTATGTGGACAGATCCAGCCTTCTCGGACAATTTCTCCGAGCTCGCCGTGAATGTACGGCTATCGAGGACGTCGGACTGACACGCGCGGGCCGACGCCGGACACCGGGACTTCGCCGGGAAGAGCTCGCGATCCTGGCCGGGGTCAGCACCGACTACCTCGTCCGGCTGGAGCAGGGCCGGGAACGCCGGCCGTCCGAACAGGTGCTCGACGCGCTGGCTCGCGCCCTGGACCTCGCCCCTGACGCCGTCGACCACCTGCACCAGCTAGCCCGGCCCCGGATCCGGCGTCGCCCGATCAGCCGGATCGATCATGTGAGCCCCGGCCTGCTCCAACTGCTGGGGGCCTGGGACAAGTCACCGGCGTTCATCATGGGGCGCTTGATGGACGTGCTCGCGACCAATGCGATGACCGACGCCCTCTACGCCGGACTCGACCAGAGGGACAACCTCATCCGGCTGACCTTCCTCAATCCCGAGGCGAAGGTCTTCTTCGCGGACTGGGAGAAGACCGCCTACTTCAAGGTGGCCAATCTGCACGCCTCGGCGGGCGCCGATCCCGACGATCCTTTCCTGCCGGAACTGGTCAAGGAGGTCTCCCTGCGGAGCGAGGAGTTCCGCAGGCTGTGGGAGCGCCACGACGTGCAGCCCAAGACCCAGGAGTCCAAACTGTTCCACGTCCACGGGATCGGCGACCTGCTGCTCAACTGCGAGACGTTCACCATCAACAGCGCGCCCGGCCAGCAGCTCATCATCTTCCAGGCCGAGCCGGGCAGCCCGTCGGAGCGCGCTCTCGAACTGCTGAACGCCCGTCGCCCATGACGCCACCCCGACAGACTGGGCTCCAGCCCGTTCCCCACCGCCCGCGCCGCACCCCTGTGCCGCCGCGGTCTTCGTCGTGGCCGTGGATCGGGCCGGAAGGAGAGGGGTGAGGCCGGTGCTTCGCCCCCGTTCCATCCGCACGCGCTACACGATGATGGCGACGGCCCTGTCATTGCTCTTCCTGGTCACGATCGGCGTGAGCGTCGACCTGGCCACCAGGTATCGGGTCGAGGCCAACGCGTTCGAGGACACCAAGGCCGTGGCCAGCCAGTGGAGCGCGGCCGTGCGGAACGGCAGCGTGCCGCACACGTTGCCCGCCATGACCCGGGTCAACCTGATCCAGATCGTCGATGCGGACGGCCATGTCCTGCAGGCCAGCAAGCAGGCATGGAACAGACCTCCGATCAGCACGGTCCACCCTCCGTCGAACGACCGGTTCCAGAACATCACCTCGTGTGAGCCCGGACGCGGGTGCGTGTTGCTCATGGCGATCCGGGTGACGCCCGCCGCGAATTCGCCTGTCGTCTACGCCGGGCTCCCCGAGCCGTCCATCCTGGCCACCTGCTGGCTGGAACTGGGCCTGTTCACGTGCATAGTGCTGATCCTGGCCTTCGTCGCCTGGATCACCTGGACTCTGGTCGGCCGGACGCTCCGTCCGGTGGAGACGATCCGGGCACGGATGTCGGAGATCACCGGCAGCGACCTCAGCCTGAGGGTGCCGCTGCCGCCCGGCAGGGACGAGATCGCGATGCTCGCGCGTACCGCCAACCAGACACTCGACCGGCTGGAGATCGCGGTCAAGCAGCAGCGCCGATTCGCCTCGGACGCCTCTCACGAACTGCGGACGCCCATCGCGGGCCTGCGTGTGGCCCTTGAGGACGCGATCGCGCATCCCGAGGACGTCGACGCGCAGGAGACCCTCCGGACGGCGCTGTCGACCACGAACCGGCTCGAGGCGATCGTCAGCGACCTGCTGGTGCTGGCCCGGCTGCGCGCCAGCGACCCGGAGCCGCCCGAGCCGATCGATCTCGGCGCCTTGGCGAAGGAGGCCTCGACCGGCCGGATCGACACCGTGCCCGTGCATGTGAACGCGACCGGTGACGTACGGGTCAGCGGCTGCCGCAGCCAGCTGATGCGGGTCATGGACAACCTGTTGAACAACGCCCGCCGCCATGCCGACAGCAGCGTCGAGGTGACCGTGGGGTCGGAAAACGGCCAGGCTGTCGTGAGCGTGACCGACGACGGCGCGGGCATCGACCCGCACGACCGTGAACGCGTCTTCGCCCGGTTCACCCGCCTGGACGACGCCCGTCGCCGCGACCCCGGCGGAACCGGTCTCGGGCTCGCGATCTCCCGTGAAATCGTCGAGGCCCACGGCGGCACGCTCAAGGTGGAGGACTCCCCCCGGGGCGCCCGGTTCGTCATGCGCCTGGGTGCGATGACCGACAGCGGCCGGCCCGGAAACCGGCTGTAGACCGGCCTTCACAACCGGGCCGGCCACCGGGTCGGGGACCGGCCGGGGGAATTGACGTCCCTTGCTCGCTGATGGCTCCGCGACCTAAACTGAACTAGCCGTTCAGTTCAGTTTGACGGGTTTGAGGTCGGACTTCATGAGGTCGGACTGCTTGAGGTCGGGCTTCATGAGGGTGAACTCCATGAGGAGGACGAGATGAGCGTCTGGTTCGTCACCGGAGCCTCACGAGGCTTCGGGATCGAGATCGTCCGCGCGGCGCTCTCTCACGGGCATCAGGTCGTCGCGACCGCCCGCGACAGCTCCCGGATGCGCGACCGGTTCCCTGACGCGGGCGACCCGATGAGCGCCGAGCTCGAACCGCTCGGGGTCAAGGTCACCATCGTCGAGCCGGGCTATTTCCGCACCGACTTCCTCGACGCGAGCAGCCTGCACACCGAGACGGCTCAGATCTCCGACTACTCCGCCTCGTCAGGGGCCATGCGCCGCACCGCGGTCATGGTCAACCATGTCCAGCCCGGCAATCCGGTCAAGGCCGCCACGGTCATCGTCGACGTCGCCGAGTCGCCCCGCGCGCCGTTGCGGCTGCAACTCGGCGCCGACTGCGTGGAACGGGTGGAGGAGAAGCTGGCGACCGTACGGCGCGAGCTCGACACCTGGCGCGCCGTTTCCGTCTCGACGGACCACCCCGATGTCGGCGCCGATGTCACCCGAGGCTGAGCCCGCGCGGGTGCCCGAGGGGATCCTCGTGCACCCGACCGGCGCACGCAGCCGGCGGGTCCACGAGGCCGCGCTCCAAGCGACCTGCGACCTGCTCGACGAGGGCGGCCTCCCGGCCGTGACGGTCGACGCGATCGCCGAACGCTCGGGGGTCAGCAAGGCCACCATCTACAAGCACTGGCCGTCGAAGACCGCTGTCGCGGCCGAGGCGTTCGGGCGTCGCGTGGCCGAGACCGTCGCGCTGCCCGACACCGGTACGGCCCGCGGCGATCTCGCCGAGCAGGTCCGCCTGGTCAGCGCCTTCTACGCCAGCCCGGCGGGAACCGTGTTCGCCCAGCTCCTGGCCGCCTGCGTGAGCGACCCCGGCGCCGCGCCCTATTTCCGCGTCTACTTCCTGCACGGCAGGCGCGTGGCGATCGGGGTGCTGTGGGAGCGCGCCGTACGGCGTGGCGAGGTCGATCCGGCCATCGACGTGGAGACCGCCATCGACATCCTCTTCGGGCCCCTCATCTTCCGGCTGATCTCCGGCCATCGGCCACTCACGCCGGAGGAGGCCGATGCGATCAGCCGCGCGGCACTTCACGGGCTGCTCAGGCACACCTCGCCCGGCGCCGACTGAGACCTTGATGGCCCTGAGGACCCCGAAGACCCCAAGGACCCCGAGGACCGGGCCGGGCCTCGGTCCTCACGGAGCCCTGCGCGCGGGTGCGGCCACTGTCTGCTCGATCAGCAGCCGGGCCACATCCGACAGGTGACCCCGGCGCGCGTAGGCGGCGCGCTGGCGCGTCGCTCCGGAACCGACGCGCCGGATGGAATCCAGGGCGGCGGTCACCGTGCGCAGATCACCGCTGGCCACGAGGCTCGGCCGTACCCGGTCGAGCAACCTGCGGACCAGCCGCCAGGCGGGCACACGGCTGCCGGTGAGCAGGTCGAGCCCGTGGCCGTCCATGCCGTCCCGAGCCGCCCGCCAGAAGGCCGCCCGCAGCAGCGTCTGGTCGATCTGCGGTGCCGCGATCCCCGCCCGGACGTCGAGCACGGCGGTCGCGGCGAGCGCCCGGACGAGCGCGGCGAGCAGCACGGTCTCCTCCACCGTCGCGCAGACGTCGGCGGTGCGAAACTCCAGCGTGGGCACGTGATCGGAGATCCGGACCAGCCAGTACACCATGCCGCGATCCATGATCGCCCCGCTCGCCCGCAGCCCGGAGACGAGGCTCTCGTAGTGCCCGAACGAGTGGAAGAAGGGCGGCGGCTCCGCGCTCGGCCACCGGCCTATCAACATCGTCCGCCAACTGGCGTATCCGGTGTCGAGCGCGTCGGCGATCGGGGAGTTGACCGTCAGCGCCAGCAGCACCGGCAACCACGGGCGCGTGTGGTTGCTGACCTGCACGGCCTCCTCATGATCGTCCATCCCGATGTGAACGTGGCACCCGCAGACGCCCTGCCCGCGGATGACCGCGCGGAACTCCCGGGCGATGTCGTGGTAACGGGGAGACCGGCTCAACGGCGGGATCCCCACGTTCCCGCTCAGCGCCGTCCCGCAGGCGACCAGGCCCAGTCCGGACGCGGCGGCGGCCGACGCGGCCACCCTGCGCAATTCGAGCAGGTCGTCGCCGAGACGGTCCAGCTCGGTGTGGACCTCGGAGTTGCTCTCGACCTGGAAGCGGGTCAGCTCAGGGACCAGTCGGGCCGCGATGGGACCGCGGACGCGCCCGCGGACGACATCGGCCCCGGGCACCACCCGTCCCGTCTCGGGGTCGAGCAGGAGGAACTCCTCCTCCACTCCCATGGTGAGCCCCGGGACTGGGGCCGCAGGCGCGGCGACGGCAGGATGCGCCCTCGCACCGCGGGAGCGGACCGCCGTCGTCACGGCCCGACCCTTTCACGCCGATCACCCGCTGTTTCGGCCGGCGCCGACCGGCGCGCGACTTGCCGTGATCGCATCTCGATCCCTCTTCCGGGTTGATGGAACCGGTCATGTGGGCGTCATGCCCGCGTCGCTCTCCCAGGTGCCGGTGTACGGCGGACCCGCGGTGTCCGGACGTGATGCCGCGCCTCCCAGACGCATGCACCGACGACATCGAAGGCGTCGGTGACATCGCGATTACTTCACCTACCGCGCCCCTATCCCGACCCGGAGCGGCAAATCACCCAAAAGTTCAAAGATGACCCCAAACCGCTGCCCTGCCGACCGTCGGACGGATCCGGAGAGTGACGGGCCGACCGGCCCTGGCGCGGCCCGCGGGCCGGTCCCGCGGAGGAGGGGATGCAGGGAGGGGGATGCGGGGAGGGCGCTCGCCCACATGGACACGAGACCATTTCCATCGGGGGTTTGCGCAGTGGCCCGGCCCATTAATCCGAAATCATGCGACATCTCGGTGCTTAATCGCACATGAGTTCTGGGCTCGCGATGATTCACCGCGTATTGAATGGGGAGCGACTTCGGATTCGCTTCAGATCGACTTCAGATTCACTGCGGTCATGCGACCGTCCATTCGTCGGGCCATTCCCCAGCCCGGCGTAGAGCCGCAGCCGGCCATACACGGCCGTCGGCTACCGGTCATTCATGAGGCATCCGCCCCTGTGCGGGAACCGGCATGAACGCACATGTCGGCGGCCCGCCCGGCGGCCCATCTATGGGAAGTCGTCCACGACTCTGTGAAACGACTCCCACGGCCTCGGCGGCGGGCCCCGGTCAAGCGTTGGCGTTGGTCCTCATTATCGTCGCGATCCCGTAAATCGGACCGTTTGGAGGACTCGCTCGGCTTAACCTAGGGCCCGCGGCCACAGGTACGTCACCAGTGCTACTTGAGGTATGCCCATGACGCGGCGGCAACCGCGATCAAAATGCAGAGGCGGATGGTCCGGGGCGTGCTGTCGACCACGTCCCGGACCACTCTCGCCACCTCTCCTATCCAGGAGCCATACTCCGGGTCGCGACCCCGCCCGTCACGACCGCGCCCCCCGCTTTCGCGAGGCCGAATAACCGTCATTGTGGCCTCCCCCGATATGCTCTATTCGCGGCTTGTGACCACGAATACGGTTAAAGGTCCAACCGAGAACCCCTTTCCATTGGGGTCTGCCCGCAAGCCACGGAAATACCGTCACCTCGGCCGACCCGGCAGGAGGGGATTCCGGACCTTCCATTTCATGGTCACAGGTAACACACCGTGTACGCAATGGATTCGAGCGGCATTCTAGGGTCCATACGCAGAGTGACGACAAAATCACAAGACGTCTATCTACTTACGTCCGCCTTTGTCCCGGAAAAGGGTGATTTCGTGTCCGAAATGTCCGTCGGCCTTTTCCGGAAATTGGGATAACGACGCGACACGCCGTTGCCTGACGGGGACGGACGGCAGAACATCCCCCCGTCACCCTGCGTGGATCCACCCAATGCCACGCCGCATGATCGGCAGCCCCGTAACGCGCGCGGTTTCGCATCGAAACGGCCACCCGCAAAGGACTCCGCCACGAGGTGGGGCGCGCCCGCGCCCGCGAAGTCCAATCGCTTCGGCTTTCCAGTGGGACCCGTGAAAGTGAGCCCCTACTCACGGCGTCGCGATTGGCTCATTCACACACAGTGACCATTTCGGCACACACGGACACCGAAATGGTAGCCGTACAGTAACCGGCCCCTTTCGCGGCTCGCTACGTTTACGCCCGGTTAACTGAACCTCGCGATCGTGCCTACGTAGCCGGAACATGATCTACCTTCCGGCGGGACGAAGGGGCACACAGCATGAGCCACGGGCACACGCACCCGCACGGTCATTCACACGATCATTCGCACGGGCATTCGCACGACGAGCACGGCCACACCCACGAGAACGCCGCCGACCAGGGCGACATGGCGCCGGTCGTCGACATGTCGATCCCGGACTCGGAACTCTCGCCCGGTCAGGTCTCGCGTCGTCAGATGTTCCGGCGCGCCGGACTGCTCGGCGCGGGGATCACCGCCGCCGGAGTCCTCGGGACGCCCGGCCAGGCGGCCGCCGACTCCGGCAAGTCCTACGGCCGCAGCAACTGCGAGCCCAGGGACGGTTACCTGTGGCTGGCGGGCGACCACCACATCCACACGCAGCACAGCTCGGACGGCATGTACCGGGTGATCGACCACGTTCAGCACGCCAACGCGTACGGCCTGGACTGGATGGTCATCACCGACCACGGCAGCGTCGCGCACGCCAAGATCGGTGTCGACAAGGTCAACCCCGACATCGTCGCGGCCCGCAAGGTCATCAAGGACACCCTGGTCTTCCAAGGCCTGGAGTGGAACATTCCGGGCGCTGAGCACGGCACGGTCTTCGTCGCCCCCGGCCGCAACGAGGTCGCCACGCTGAAGGAGTTCGAGAACTCCTTCGACGGCGCGGTCAAGAACGCGACCGCCAGCACGCCGCAGAACGAGGCCCTCGCGATCGCCGGCCTCAACTTCCTCGCCGAGGCGGTCAAGAAGCGCCGCGTCGACGACGCGCTGTTCCTCGCCAACCACCCCGCCCGCAAGGGCCTCGACTCGCCGCACGAGATCCGCGGCTGGCGGGACGCTCAGCCGTCGATCGCCGTGGGCATGGAGGGCGCTCCCGGCCACCAGGCCGCCGGCATCCCCAAGCCGAACGGCCCCGGCGGTGGCCGCGGCTTCTACGACAGCACCCCGAGCGCCGACTCCTGGCCCGGCTACCCGGCGGAGAGCTACAAGACCTTCGGCGGCTTCGACTGGATGACCTCGACCGTCGGCGGTCTGTGGGACAGCCTCCTAGCCGAGGGCAAGACCTGGTGGATCACCGCGAACTCCGACGCGCACACGGTCTACCAGGACACCAGCCTCCGCGGGCCGAACAGCGACTTCGAGGCCAACGGCCGGTACAACGACCCGGTCTACGGCGGCGGCCCCGTGCTGACCCAGGGTGACTTCTGGCCGGGCTACTACAGCCGGACCCACGTGGGCGCCACGGACTTCGGTTACGGCGCCGTCATGGACGCCATGCGCGCCGGCCGCATCTGGGTCGACCACGGCGGCCTGATCAGCGGCCTGATCGTCCGCGCCCGCACCTCGGACACCCGCGGCGTGACCCTCGGCGGCGCGCTGCACGTCCGCCAGGGCACCAAGGTCGAGGTCTCCATCGAGATCACGCTGGCGAACCGTCCCAACTGGGCCCAGGTCATCCCGACCCTGGCTCGGGTGGACGTCATCCAGGGCGACGTGACCGGCCCGGCGTCCAACAAGGACACCTTCACCACGCCGAAGACCAAGGTCGTCAAGTCCTTCGAGGTCAACAAGAACACCGGCACCGTCAGCTTCACCTACAAGGTGGGTGCGGTCGACCGTCCCATCTACGTGCGTCTGCGCGGCACCGACGGAAACCGCACCGCTCCCGGCCTGCTCGGGGCGTCGGTCGACCCGAACGGCCCGGCGATCGACGTCTTCGGTGACGCCGACCCGTGGAAGGACCTCTGGTTCTACAGCAACCCGATCTGGATCCTCCCCCGCCGATGACGACGCCGATGATCCTGGGCATCGACTCCGGATCACGGACGGTCACCGAGGCCGAGCACCTTCTCCACACCGTGGTGGAGGTGCTCGGCCTGCCGTCCGACGTGGTCGGATGCACCCATTTCGTGTCCACGGGGATGCCTCATGTGGCCTGCTCCGTGACCGTTCCCGCCCAGGTCGACCTGGCCCTCCTCCCGGAGGACGTGTCCGCCTCGCTGGGCGAGAGCCGTACGGGCTCGGACCCGGACGGCGCGGCGCTCGCGGCGGCGGCGCACGCGTCGCGGGCGAGCGGCCGGATCGTGATGTTCCCCGGCAGGGACGAACTCGTCGGCACGGTGACGGTCGGTGAGCTGGTCGAACGGTCGGCCGTCGCGAGAGTCCGCGTGCTCGCGCAGTCGGAGCCGGCGGACGCCGCTCTGGCGGTGGCGACCAACGGCTTCGTCCGGCCCGTGTGGGAGGACGGCGTGATGACCCTCCTCACCATGCCCGCCTCGGGCGGGATGCTGATGCCCGCGGAGGTGCCCAACCCGACGCCCTGCTGCGGCGACCACGGCTGAGGCCGCACGATCTGAGGGCGCATGCCTGAGAGCGCGCGACTGGGGCCGCACGCCGGAAAACCAGGTGATCTTCGCTGGACTTCGCGGTAGAAGTGTCCGTTCGGCATGACCCGGGGACGAACGGTTCACGATGCGGAGGAAAGCACGATGGCAGGACACAAGGGCAACGGGGACGACAAGGGCAACAGGGGCGACGAGGGCGTCAAGGGCGTCGATCTGGGGGCGGTCTCCGATCTGGTGACGCCGATGGCGGTGCGCGTGGCGGCGACCCTGCGCATCGCCGACCACATCGCCGAGGGCCGGCGGACGGCGAAGGACCTGTCCGAGGCCGTGAACGCCGACGCGGACGCGCTCGAACGCCTGCTGCGGCACCTCGCGACGGCGGACGTGCTGGTCAGGGACGAATCAGGCGCGTACGCGCTCACTCCCCTGGGCGAGTCCCTTCGTGCCGGCGGCCTTCGCGAGATGCTCGACCTCGAGGGCGCGATCGGCCGCGCCGACCTGTCGTTCGCCCACCTGCTGCACAGCGTCAGGACGGGCGGACCGGCCTTTCCCGAGCAGTTCGGCCGTCCCTTCTGGGATGATCTGGCCGCCGATCCGGTGCGGACCGCGTCCTATGACGCCCAGATGGGCCTCGACGTGGCCGCGTGGGCGCCACCGATCATCTCGGCGTACGACTGGGGGTCGCTGGGGCACGTGATCGACGTCGGCGGTGGCAACGGCACCCTGATGGCGGCGCTGCTGCAGGCCCACCCGACACTGCGCGGCACGGTCTTCGACCAGCCCGAGACCGCCGCGGCCGCGCGGGCCACCCTGGCCGCCGCCGGCCTCGCCGGCCGGAGCGACGTCGCCGCCGGCGACTTCTTCGAGGCCCTGCCGCCAGGCGCCGACGGGTACCTCCTGTCAGCGATCATCCACGACTGGGACGACGACGCGGCCCGGGCGATCCTGCGGTCCTGCGCGAAGGCGGCCGGCGCCAAGGGATCCGTCTTCGTCGTCGAGAAGACCGGCACCGACGGCGAATCGGTGAACACCGGCATGGACCTGCGGATGCTCGTCTACTTCGGCGGCAAGGAGCGCGGCGTCGCCGAAATCTCCGCCCTGGGGGAATCCGCGGGCCTCACGGCGATCGCCGTCCATCCGGCCGGGACGCTGTCGATCGTCGAACTGGCCGCACGGTAGCCCGCTCAGGCGCCGAGATCCCTCGCGACGTTGTCCAGGCAGTGAGCCAGCGACGCGATCCGCTCTTCGGTCACCGGCCGGCCGGAGAGCACTCCCGGGATGTCCTCCCGCCGTACGATCACCAGCGTGCGGTGCGGCTTCACGCCTTCCGCCCGACTTCCCTCTTCGATCTCCCGCTCGATCTCACCGAGGGAGCGGATCACGCACTCCCCCCGGACGAAGACCAGCGCCACGTCCGGATCAGGCGACTCGATCAACTGCCTGACACATTCCTGATCGACGAGTGACATCGCAGTGCTCCCTTCGCGTGTGGCAGGCCCGCGACCACGGAGTACGGCAGGCTCTCGGCCGGGGGACCACAGGCCCTCGGGCGTGACCGGCTACCGCCGCCGTCCGTCACCACCGGCCGGCTCCTTCATCCAGTCCTGCAGTCCTGAGACCGACGCGAGCGGCGGGGTGGCCGTCCCCGCCCCTGCGTGCATGCCCTGGATCAGCTCGCGCAGGGCCTCCGTCGCCGTACGGCGGGGGCGCCAGCCGAGCTCGGTCCGGGCGCGGGTCACGTCCATGAGGGGAATCCGCAGGGCCATCTCGACCAGGCCCGGTGACGCGGGGATCAGGCGCAGATGCCAGCCGGCGGCGATCACCGATCTGGCCAGCCACGGCGGCACGGGCACGCGGCGTGCGCCGAACAACTCGGCCAGGACTTCGGGGTCGATGACGGGGTCGGCGGCGAGGTTGAACGCGCCGGAGACGGGGCGGGTCACGGCCAGGCGGTAGGCCTGGCCGGCGTCGTCGGAATGCAGTGCCTGGATCCGGAGCCCGGGAATGTCCGGGATCAACGGGATCAGCCCCGGCCGTACCAGCCCGTGGGGCAGCAACGGTCCCGCGAACAGCCGCCGCTGCTCAGTGGCCGATTCCCGCTTGAAGGTGAACCCGGGGCGCATGCGGACGACACGGATGCCGGGGTGATCGTGCTCGAAGACGTCGAGGACTCGTTCGAGATAGGCCTTCTCCCTCGCGTACGCCGCGTTGGGCCAGCCGTGGGTGGGCCAGGTCTCGTCGACCGGCCCGTCCTTCGGCCCCGGTGAGTAGGCGCCGACCGACGACGCGTGGACGAGCGCGCCCACACCCGCCGTCGCCGCGGCCCGGAAGACACGCATGCTGCCGAGAACGTTGGTCCTCCAGGTCGTCACCGGATCATGGGTCGGCTGGAACAACCAGGCCAGGTGGATCACCGCGTCCGCCCCGGCGAAGATCTCCGTGACGTCGTCCTTGCTCACGTCCGCCGTCCGCCAGGAGGTCTTGCCTGGTCGCCACTCGGGCTGTCGTCGTGCGACCCCGATGATCGAGGTGACAGAGGGCTCGGACTCGAGGGCCGAAACCACGCTGGTCCCGACGTTCCCGGTGGCGCCGACCACAATAATCCGCATAAACAATCCGTTTCCCGGCCAATAGGTCGGCAAACGGACAGTAGCTCGCGTTACGCGCCACTTCGGCGCGCCGCCTGGACGTCCGCCCCGCGCGCAGCGGCCCGCCCCGCACTGCCTCTGGCCCGGACTGCCCCTGGCCCGCGCGCCTGAGTCTCCCGAAGCGGCCCTCCCTCCGGAGCGAACTCGCAGGTCACCTCACCGGCATTTCGCCCATTGCGGGCCAGACGAAAGGTTGCACTTGGACAATCAGGGGGAATCCAGTGGTGGTACGGGAATACCGATACTCAGGAGGATCAAGTTCTCATTTATGGTCAGAGAGGCGGCAGGGAAAGATGGCTCAGATCGTCGGTGGCGGACGCCCCGTCAATGACGCCGAACGAAGGGTCATCGCGCACCTGCGAGACAACGCCCCTGACGATTGGCTGTTGCTCCACAACATCGAGATCCCACGCGGTGCGGACCTGTTCGAGGTCGACCTCGTCGTGCTCACCGGCCACTCGCTCTGCGTCATCGACGTCAAGGGCGCACGCGGACGCTTCGAAGTGGCGGGCACTCGATGGTTCCCCCAGCACAGGGAGGCGTTCGGATCCCCGGTGGCCAAACTCAGAGGGACGGCCAGGGCGCTCAAGGGCGTCCTGATCGACGAACACCGCGAACTCGAGCGGCTGTACGTGGACAACATCGTCGTGCTGACCGCCCCCGGCGCCGTCCTGATCGACCCGAGTGGCCGCGACGCACGGCATGTCACCGATCTGGCCGGGCTGGTCACCATCTTGAGCGACATCTCGCGCGTACGGCACGGCTGCAGTCGCGACGCCACGCCGTACCGGACCGCGGTCATCGAGGCGCTCAACGGAACCGTGCGCCGGCCCACGGCGCCGCCTCGATACGGCAACTGGGAGGTCGAGGAGCAACTCGGCGGAGACAGCAGGGTCACCGAATATCGCGCGGTCAACGCCACGGCCCCGACCAGCGAGACCGTCCTGCTCCGGGTCTATCGGGCCGATCCGATGGCGGAGCAGCAACGACGCGCTGCGGAACAGCGGCGCATCGCCAACGCCTATCAGTCGCTCGCCAAGATCCCACCGCATCCGTGCGTCGTACGCTCCCGCGACTTCTTCGCGATCGACGACGAGAGCAGGTTCGTCCTCGTTCTCGACGACGTACACGGCCAGGCGCTGCACCTGCACCTCACCGGGCACCCGCTGACGACCGAAGCCAAACTCGACGTGCTCGAGGACATGCTGCTCGGGCTCGCTCACGTCCATGCCAACAAGGTCATCCATCGGGCCCTCACGCCAGCCTGCGTGCTCGTCACCGAGAACAGCCACGCGATTTTGACCGGCTTCGACTACGCCAAGCCGGGGCCGCGCAAGCACACCGTCGCGCAGGAACTTCCCAACATTCTCGACACCCACTACGTGGCCCCGGAATGCCGAGCCAGACCCGACCGGATGACTCCGGCGTCCGACGTGTACTCGGCGGGCGTGATCGCCTTCCAGTTGCTCACCGGGCAACTCCCCTTTCCTGATCCGGACGGAGAGGCCGACGGCGGCCAGGTTCCGCCCGAGGTCATGGACCTGGTGCGGCGCATGCGCGACCACACGCCGTCCAAACGGCCGGACGCTGCGACGGCTCGCCTCGAACTCCGCCAAGCCCGCAACGCCCAGATCGGCAATCGGCGCTTCGGGGATCCCCAGACGAGCAGGCGCCGTACGGCCGTGATGGAGCGGCTTCGAGGCGCGGTGCGTCGTGTCTTCCGTCGATGATCGTTTTTTCTGCCGACCTTCTGAGGGCGTGCTTCCCCTGGTCGGGGCTTGGAGCCGGCCTTCCCCAGGGTTCGCTGTGCTCGCGGTCCGGCCCGTGCCGTTGGATGCGGTTGGAGCGTGTCGGGACCTTGGCCCCTACATCGGCCGCCGGGCCGTGGTTAGCGTGATCACATGATTCGCGTCTTCCTCGTGGACGATCACGAGGTCGTCCGGCGGGGCGTCGCGGCGCTGCTCGAGTCCGAGCCGGACATCGAGGTCGCCGGCGAGGCGGCCACCGCCGAGTCGGCGATGGCACGGATCCCGGCGCTGAAGCCGGACGTGGTGGTGCTCGACGTGCGCCTTCCCGACGGCAGCGGAGTGGACGTCTGCCGGGACGTTCGCTCCAAGGTGCCGGATCTGGCCTGCCTGATCCTGACGTCGTTCGCCGACGACGACGCGCTGTTCAACGCCGTGATGGCGGGCGCGGCGGGATATGTGCTCAAGCAGATCCACGGATCGGACCTCGTGGGAGCGGTGCGGACCGTGGCCGCGGGGCAGTCGCTACTCGACCCGCACACCACCGCGACCATGCTCAGGCGCCTACGTGACCAGGCCACGAAGAAGGACCCGCTGGCCGCCCTCTCCGAACAGGAACGGCACATCCTGGAGCTGATCGGTGAGGGTCTCACCAACCGGCAGATCGGTGAACGGCTCTTCCTGGCGGAGAAGACCGTCAAGAACTACGTGTCCAATCTGTTGAGCAAGCTCAGCATGCAGCGCCGTACGCAGGCGGCCGCTCTGGCCGCCCGCTTGAAGGCCGATCGACAGGAATGACGGGACCTTCGCCCCTTATCCGTATCGCTCTTGATCGAGCAGGCTTGCTCGCATGAGGCTCGACTCGGCCGGCCTGGAGATCCTCTCGCGGGACGAGTGCTTGGATCTGCTGGCATCGACACCGATCGGCAGGATCGTCTTCACCGATCGCGCTCTCCCCGCCGTGCAGCCGGTGGCCTTCTGCCTGATCGACGGCAACGTCGTCATCCGCACCACCATCGGCTCCAAGGTCGCGGGCGCCGCGAGAAACTCCATCGTGGCCTTCGAGGTGGACGACTTCGACGCCGCCATGCGGGTCGGCTGGTCGGTCACCGCCATCGGACACGCGCGTGCGGTGGTGGAGCCCGACGAGATCTCCCGGCTGTCCCTGCTCCCCCTGACGCCCTGGGCGCCCAGAAGTAATGATCATTTCATCCACTTCATCGTGATGGCGCCAGAGGAGATCTCCGGACGCCGCGTACGCAACTGATCAGAACGCCAGGGGGTTCTTAGCCGGTCGACCCCGCCTGGACGCTTGCCGCCCGATCCGCCCGATCAGGCTGATCAGGCTGACGGACCCGGTGGCCCTGACGGCCTCGATGGCACACTGGCGGTGGAGCCGGTTGAGGCTCCGTTCGAGGCTCTGTCCGAAGCTCTGTCCGAAGCCCTGCCTGAGACACCGTCCGAGGCACTCTCTGAGACACCGTCTGAGGCGTTTCCAGGAGCGGTGCGTGGCCGGCGGTAGCGGCGGCCGGTGTAGGTGTA
>NZ_BOOO01000022.1 GCF_016863275.1 Planotetraspora mira | reverse complement strand
CGTCCTGGTTCCGGCGGAGTCGCTGCCTGATGATCACCCTGCCAACGCCGCGCGCACCAACGCAGATCCCGCCAACCCGGATCCCGCCAACGCGGGTTCCGCCAACGCGGGTTCCGCCAGCCCGGGTTCCGCCAGCGCCCACTGCGCCGACGGCCATCCCACTGACGGTGGTCGTTCCGCTGGCGGCCGGTTCTGTACTCGTGCTTCTGGGGCCCGTGCGCCCAGTAACAGCGACCCGGTTGCGGCAGATGCCGGTGACGCCGCGGATGACGATGTAGGCGGCCGGGGTGATGGGTGCGGGCATGCGCCGAACCGGGCGGCGCCCGGGTTGTTGTTGGCCACCGGCCAGTTGTTGTCCGTCTCCGAGCTACACCGTCTGGCCCGCACCTCTTCGCTGGTCCGGATGGTGATGGATGCCGACGGCCAGGTTCTCGACATGGGACGCGCCGTACGGCTGGCCACCGGAGCGCAGAGAAGGGCGGTCTTCGCCCGCTATGCCACCTGCTGGATCGACGGCTGCCCGCTCCCTGCGACGTTGTGCCAGATCGACCACGCCGACAACTGGGTCGACGGCGGCATGACCGACCTGCGCCTGCTCGGACCGGCCTGCCAGTTCCACAACCGCGACCGCTACCGCCGACCCCACCGCTACCAACGCCGCCGACAAGGCAAAGACCGCTGGGCCTACGCCTACACCGGCCGCCGCTACCGCCGCGCCGCCTCCACCCGCATGACCAGCCAGACGACCGGTCAGACGATCGGCCAGACGGCCGGCCGCACGCCCGCCGATGGCTCGGCCGCTCCTGACGGGCCACGTCGAACATGAGCCGCACCACGGTCCGGTTGCGGCCGTGGAACACGTGTGAGCCGGTCAGTGATTCAATCGATCTCGTGACCTTCGATGTCCTGATCACAGGTGGCTGGGTTGTCGACGGGACCGGCGCGCCGGCCTTCAGAGCGGATGTCGGCATCGTCGACGGGCGCGTACGGGCGCTCGGCAGGCTGAGCGAAGCCGCAAGTGCAGCCGCAGCCCCAGCCGCCATCGCGGCCGAGACGGTCATCGACGCCTCCGGGAGGTACGTGCTCCCCGGCCTGATCGACTGCCATGCCCACGGAGACGCGGTCGTCTTCGACCAGGAGATCCAGCTTGCCGCCCTCCGCCAGGGCGTGACCACCCTCGTGCTCGGCCAGGACGGTCTGTCGTTCGCGCCGACGAGGTCGGCGGCCGCGTTCGACTACGCGAGGCGATACTTCGCGGCCGTCAACGGCGCCCATCCGGGGATCGACGGCCCGGTCAGCGTGGCGGAACTGCTGGCGGGCTACGACCGGGCGACCGCGCTGAACACGGCCTACCTCCTGCCTCACGGGACGATCCGCTTCGATGCCATGGGGCCGGCGGAGCGTGCCGCCGATCCTGGCGAACTACGTGCCATGCGAGCGGCTGTCGAGACGGGCCTGTCCGAGGGCGCTGCCGGCCTGTCGACCGGACTCGAATACGTCCCCGGCCGGTACGCGGACGCCGACGAGCTGGCGCACCTCTGTCAGGCACTCGGGGCGTTGCCGTACGTGACACACATGCGTGGTTACGGCGTGTCGGCTCCGACGGGCATGGCCGAGGTCGTGGCGATCGCCGAACGCTCGCGGGCCGCCGTACACGTGTCGCACTACCACGGCCCCGCCTCGACGCTGCTGCCCCTGGTGGAGGACGCGCGCCGGCGGGGAGTGGACCTCAGCTTCGACAGCTATCCCTACCTGCGCAGCAGCACCATCCTGGCGATGGTCACGCTTCCCGCGTGGGTTCCCGCCGCGGACACGGACCATGCCGTCTCCCTGCTGCGGTCCGAGCACGTACGGCTGGCACGTGAATGGGCCGGGCTCGGGGATCTGTGGCCCCGGATCACCCTGTCCCACGCGCCGGGATTCGAGTGGGCGGAAGGGATGACCCTCCCGGCGGCCGCGGCGAAGCAGGGGATGGAGCCCGCGGAATTCTGCCGGTTCCTGCTGATGGAGACCCGTCTCGAGGCGGGCTGCGTCGCGGCTCGCGCGGACGAGGGGCCGGAGGGGGAGCGGTCCGTGCGGGAGATCCTCCGGGATCCCGGCCACACCGGTGGATCGGACGGCATCTACGTGGGCGGCCACCCGCACCCGCGGGGCTTCGGTGCCTTCGCCCGCTACCTCGGCAGGCACGTCCGCGAGCTCGGCGACCTCACGTGGGAGCAGGCGGCCGTCCATCTGGCCTCGCACCCGGCCCGCCGCTTCGGGCTGCCGGACCGCGGTCTGGTACGGCGCGGCCAGGCCGCCGACCTGATCGTCGTCGACCCCCTGCGGGTCGCCGACACCGCGACCTACGAGAACCCGCGCTCACTCGCGGTGGGCGTCGACGACGTGTTGGTCTCCGGCGTCCCCGTCCTTCGCGGCGGCCGGCTCACCGGCGAGACCCCGGGCCGCGCACTCCGCCCGGCCTGATCACCATGCCTCGATCACGCCTGCCGATCACACCGCCGATCATGCCCCCGATCACGTCCGCCGATCATGTCTGCCGGCCGGGAGGCCGCACGGCGGGGGCCTGCGACTCCGCCGGATCAGGCATCGGCCGAATGGTCGAGTACGATCCAGCGAGGCGGTCTGCACCGGGAGAAACCGGAGGGCAGAACCGGACGACCAACAGGGGGCGATGTGAACGTCGTCGATCGCCTCGAGACGACTGACGTGATCGTCGACTGGCAGACGCGCGGGTTCCTCCAACCCGGCGGTCCGGTCACCACGGGGGAGTTCGCCGCAGCCGGACATTCGTTGTTCGATGGCTCGTTCACCTGGCCGATCATGGTCGCGAAGCGCTCGGCCCTGGACCACAACATCGCCACTCTCGCCCGCTTCGCGCGCGACCGCGGCCTGGCCCTCGCTCCCCACGGGAAGACGACCATGGCCCCGGCGCTCTTCCAGGCGCAACTCGACGCAGGAGCGTGGGGGATCAGCGCGGCCACCGCCGCGCAGGTGCTGGTCTATCGCCGTGCCGGTGTGCCACGCGTGCTGCTCGCCAACGAGATATTCGACGCGGGCGCGCTTCGCTGGCTGGCGGGGGAGCTGGAGCATTTCGAGTTCCTCTGCTTCGTCGACTCGGTGGAGGGCGTCCGGCTCCTCGACGAGCATGCCGGCGCCGTGCCGTTCCGCGTCCTGGTCGAGCTCGGACATCAGAGCGGGCGGACAGGTTGCCGCGGCCTGCCGGAGCTGCTCAAGGTCGCCGAGGCGGCCCGGGAGGCTCGCGGCGTACAGCTCGCCGGAGTGGCCTGCTACGAGGGCACCCAACCGGGCCAGGACGAGGTCCGGGCGTTCCTGCGCGAGTTCGTGGGCGCGGCGAAGGCGGTCGCCCCGCTCGTAGACGGCCGGATGGTGGTCTCCGCAGGCGGGAGCGCGTGGTTCGACCTGGTCGCCGAGGAGCTGGCGCCGCTCACGCAGGCGGATTCCGGGGCCGGCGCACTCGTCATCCTGCGAAGCGGGGCCTACGTCGCGCACGACGAGGGCTTCTACCGGGAACGCACGCCGTACAACCGGAGCGGTTCCGACGTGGCGGGGGTCGTCCTCGAGGGTGAGCTCCACGCCGCTCTGGAGGTGTGGGCGCAGGTTCTGTCGGTGCCGGAGCCGGGCCTCGCGCTCGTCGGCATGGGAAAGCGGGACGTGCCCTACGACCTCGATCTGCCATCCGTCCGTGCCGTACGGCGAGGCGGTCCCCTGGCAGTCGGCGAGCCGGCCCCGGGCGCAGCGCAGGACGGGACGCCGGGCGGGATGAGGGTCACGAAGATTCAGGACCAGCACGCATATCTGTCGATCGAGCCGGGGTCGGGCCTGCGGCCGGGCGATCTGGTGTCGTTCGGCATCTCCCATCCCTGCACCGCCTTCGACAAGTGGCGGGTCATCCCGGTGGTCGACGACGACTATGTCGTGATTGATTTGATCAAGACGTACTTCTAGGAGTTGTGAACATGGGTGGCAAGCAGGAGATCCGCACGGCCGAGGGTGCCGCGCCGGTCGGGGCGTACTCGCAAGGTCTCGTCGTCGGGGAATTCGTCTACACCTCGGGGATGGGCCCGCTCGATCCGGAGACCGGGGAGGTCGTCGGCGGCGACGTGGCCGCCCAGACCCACCGCACCATGCGGAACCTCGGCGCGGTGCTGGAGGCGCACGGACTGGGCTTCGACGACGTGGTGAAGGCGACGGTCCACCTGCAGAACCTCAAGGAAGACTTCGCGGCCTACAACGAGGTCTACAAGTCCTACTTCACCCAGCCGTATCCCGTCCGGACGACGGTCGGCTCGGATCTGATGGACATCCTCGTCGAAATCGACTTCGTCGCCTACAAGGGCCGATAAGCGCAGCTGAGAAGGGTCGATGAGGATGGAGAGCTCTCTTTACGCCTTTGTCGAGGACTTCCGGGGCGAGGGTGTGGACAAGGTCCTGGACCGTGTCTCGGCCTACGGCGTGGGAGGCGTGACCATCGCCGCGGCCTATCACCAGGCGAGGGACGTCACGCCGCACGGCTCCTCCCGGCTGACGGTCCGCCGGGACGGTGTGCACTTCCTCCCGCCGGAGGACGTCTTCGGCGGGCTGCGACTGGTCCCTCCGATGCAGGAGGGCGCCCAGGACGAACCGCTTGCCGAGATCCGTCAGGCATGCACCGAGCGTGGCCTGAAGCTTCGCGGCTGGACGGTCTTCCTGCACAACTCGTCCATCGGGATGACGAATCTCGACGTCACCGTGCAGAACTGCTTCGGCGACAGGGGATCGCCCGCCGACCTGTGCCCGTCCCATCCCGATGCCCGGCTGTACGCGGTGGCGCTCGCGCGGTCGGTCGCCCGCCAGGGCGTGGACAGCGTCGTGGCCGAATCGCTGCACTTCGGCACGTTCGCCCACGGCTACCATCACGAGCGCAGCTTCGTGCCTCTCGGGCCCATGGACACGTTCCTGTTCGGGTTGTGCTTCTGCCGTCACTGCATGCGGCGTGCGGTGGACCTCGGCGTGAACGGCGAGGTCGCGCGCGAGGAATGCGGCCGGATCGTCGCGGGCGTCCTGGGCGGCGACCCGCCCGCGCAGGGTGAGGTGACCCGGGCGGCCCTGACCGCGTACGCGGGCCCGGAAGTGGTCGCCTACGCCCGGGCGCGGTCGGAGAGTGTGACCTCACTGGTGGCCGAGGTCTCGGACGCCGTCACCGTCGAGGGCTCGAAGCTGACCTTCGTCGACGCCACCGGCGCCCTGAAGGGACATGCGGACGGCCTGCCGTCGGCGGGACTCGCGGCACATGACGCATGGCAGATCGGCGTGGACGTGGTCGCCTTGGGCGACCTCGTGCCGTCGTTCGCGGTGCCCGCCTACGCCAGGGACGCGGCCCGGGTGGCCGACGACATCGGGGCCTACCAGAGGTCGATCGGCAAGGACCGTGAGCTGCGGGCCGTGCTCAGGCCGGGCGTGCCGGACAGCGACTCCGCCGACCGGCTGGCCGCCAAGGTCCGCGCGGCCAGGGCCGCCGGGGCGCAGGCCGTCGACTTCCACGCGTACGGCCTGGCATCGCTCGAGGTGCTCGACCACATTCCGGCCGCGCTCGCCTGACCGGTCTGGCCGGAGTCACAGGCGGGGGAGAGGGTCCTGCTCAGGCCGACTCGCGGACCACGAGCTCGGTGGGGAGGATCACCGGATCCGCCGGACCGCCCTGGAACAGGCCGAGCAGCAGCCGCACCATCGCGTTGGCCTGCTCGATGATCGGGTGCCTGACCGTGGTCAGCGGTGGTTCGGTGTAGCGGGCGGCCTCGATGTCGTCGAAGCCGACCACCGCCACGTCGTCGGGGACGCGCCGGCCGGACAGCCGCAACGACTGCAGGGCTCCGATGGCCATGAGGTCGTTGCCGATGAACACGGCGTCCAGGCCCGGGTCGTCCTCGAGAAGCTGCCGCATGGCGATGGCGCCGGACTCACGGGTGAAGTCCCCGATCGCCACGATCGAGCGCCGGTCGGAGTCGCGCAGCGCGTTGCGGTAGCCGGTCAGCCGGTCCTGGCCGCCGATCATGTCCTGCGGCCCGGCGATGGTGGCGATGCGCCGCCGACCCCGCTCGAGCAGGTGCCGGACGGCCTTCTCCGCGCCGCCGATGTTGTCGTTGTCGACGTACGGCAGGGGCACGGGGACGGCGGGCCTGCCGTACGAGACGGTGGGGACGCCCATCCGCGCGATGGCGGCGGGAAGGGGGTCGGCGCCGTGCATCGAGATCAGCATGACCCCGTCGACGTGGCCGCTGGCGATGTAACGCTCGATCCTGGAGTGGCTCTCGGGAGAGCCGGCCAACATGAGCACGACCTGCTTGTCGGAGGCCTCGAGTTCCAGGCTGGCCGCCCTGATGACCGTGGAGAACATCGGGTCGTCGGAGAACACCCGGGTCGACGGCTCGGAGACGACCAGCGCGATCGAGTCGGTCCGCTGGGTCACCAGACTGCGCGCCGCGGAGTTGGGCACGTAGCCGAGCTCGTCGACGGCGCGCATCACGGCATCCCTGATCTGCGGGGTCACGGTCATCTGGCCGTTGACGACCCGGGAAACGGTGGCGCGGGAGACCCCTGCCCGTGCGGCGACCGCCTCCAGAGTCGGTCGCTTCATGCGCCCCCCTGCCGACCGTTGCATGTGATGACCTCCCGGATATCACGGAGCGCGTCCTCGGGAACGCGCCAATGCGTCCCGAAGCCGGTGCCCGACGATCCCGATTGTTCGTGCGGGACCTGGGGCCCGCTTGAGATTCTCCTGGAGTGACCATACGAGATGGTCACGACGCTGTCGGCCGAGCCGGCCGTGTACGGGAGCCCCGGAGGCCGTGCGGCTGCAGGTAGCAGATCACCTCAGACCCGACTGGTCCGGATCTTTCCGGGCGTGTCATCGGGCTGCCGGCCGGGTGAACGCGCACGTCAGGCCGGTCCTGTCCACCAAGCGCCCACGACAGGCGAGGGGCGGCCGATGGAGAGCGCTCTCAAAATCTTGCAGAAAGATTTTCTATCTGTTGAAACCGGGTCTACACGGGTTCTACGCGAATCAGCCCCATCGCGCTGAGAGCGTTCCCGGCGGCGCTCGCTCTTCCGGCGCGCCCTGCCCCGCGACGAGCCTCGTCCTGGGGGACATGGAGGGGGCGGGCGGGGAATCCGAAACGGAATCGGGGATCATCATGGACGAGCGACCTGCGCGGGTACTCATCCTCCCCGCGCAGGCCGCTCCATCCCTCCCGTGCTCCTTCTGTGCTCCCTCCGCGTTCGGTGGGGTCAGTCGGTCGGCTCCTCCGTGGGCACAACCGGCGCGGACTCACCCGGCGCCGGTGACTCCGACGGCGCCCCGGACTCGTAGCCGGACGGCACCGGCGTGGTGGGCTGCGGTGAGGTCACCGCGCCGCCGGCCCACGGGGGCCACGGAGGCTGCGTCAGGTCCGCGAGAAGGATCGCCGTGGACGAGTTGCCCTGGGCGGCACTGATCACCCAGACCTTGTGTCCCGACTTGACCCCGCTCAGTCCTTCTCGCCCGGCGCAGATGCGGGTGTTGGCATCGATCGAGTAGGTACGGGCGAAGCCGTCCTCGCTCTTGACCGAGACGGAGTTCTGCTGGATCGAGGTCACGACGCCGGTCTGCGTGGTGACGGTCTGGTAGCCGCCCCCCTGCTTCGGAACCACGAGTTGGCCGTGGATGGCGTTGAACGGGCCCTGCATCTGCTGGGACGGTCCGGACGTCGCGCCCGGGGTGGTGGCGGGGGTGGGAGCGCCGGTAGCCGGCTCGGACGGGGCTCCTGGGCCTCCCGTCTCCATGCCGGACGGGCTGGGAGTCGGCTGGGCCTGGCTCGCCAGGTTGCCCGCGGCCGCCACGCCGACACCCGTGGCGACGACGAGAGCCGTGGCGACTCCGAGGATGAGCTTGTGCGGCGCTTTCCGCCGCGTGGGCCGTCTACCAGGGAATTCAGGTGGGCGGATTCCGGGCTCAGGCATCGAGATTCCCTCCCCGTCGCTGGTTCGGTCACCGGCTCACGGCCACAGCCCTGTACGCCACTGACCTGTGCGGTTCGCATCCAGAGGTGCTCAGAGTGCTCCGAGGCGCTCAGAGATGTTTCAGAGATGTTCAGAGATGCTCAGAGGCGCTCGGAGGTGTGCGGAGCTGAATCAAGCTGGAATGGGCTCTGCTGACGTGAGCTGGCTCGAAGGGCGTGCAGAGGCATCGGGATCGCAGGGTCAGCCGCCGGAATGCGATGGTCGGCTGCCTCAGTCCCTTTGTTGCGGGCCTACCCTATTAATCGCCTTATTCACCGTATTGCCGGTAAAGGCATCTCAAGTGCTGATTGCCGGAATGCGACTCGTCACTCGGCCGGGCCGGCGCCCTTGGCGAGGTCACGCACGAGCTCGATCAGCTCGGCCGGGTCGAACGGCTTGGTGAGGTAGGCGTCGACGCCGATGCCGAGGCCCCGCCGTCTGTCGTCCTCCTGCGCGCGGGCGGTGATCAGGACGACCTTGATGTGGCGGGTGCTCTGATCGGCCCGCAGCCTGGTCGCGGTCTCCCAGCCGTCGAGGCGCGGCATCATGACGTCGAGGGTGATGACGTCCGGATCGACGTCGTGGACACGATCCAGGCAGTCCTGTCCGTCGTAAGCGGTCTCGACCTCGAACCCTTCCAAGGTCAGGTTGACCGCGATCAGCTGCCGGATGACCTCGTCGTCATCCACGACCAGCACTCGCCCCATAAGCTCACCCACGGCCGCCAAGCTAACCCCTGCGCGGGGGTTGGCGTGTCGTTTTGAGGATCTGAATGTGGGGGAGCCCCTGAGGGCCTCATATCGTGGTGAGATCGCCCCGCGAGTGCTGGTAGCCTTGTCACGTTGTTGAGCCCCCTTAGCTCAGGGGATAGAGCACCGGCCTCCGGAGCCGGGAGCGCAAGTTCGAATCTTGCAGGGGGCACCAGATCCTGACCAGCGAAAACAGCTGCTGATCAGGGCGAACAACGTATAAACGGGCGGGTCTCCAATCTCATGGAGTCCCGCCCGTTCTCATTGACGCTCACTGTCTGTGGGCCAGTCGTGGACCAAAGGACCAATCGCGCCACGCGGTAGCGCAGGTAGACGACTCTTGAGTCGAAGGTGCGGGTCTCGACGAGTTCGAGATCAACCCGGCGCTCGCGCTGGGGAAAGAACGGAATGCCACCGCCGACCAGCACCGGACAGACCCGGGCCCGGTACTCGTCGATCAGACCCGATGCGGCCGCCTCGGCGGCGAGAGTCGCGCCGCCGATCGCGATGTCACCCTCTCCCGGCTCGGCGCGCAACCGTTCGATCTCCTCCGCCAGGCCGCCGGAGGCCAGGCGGGCATTGCCCTGCACCGCCGACAGCGTGGTGGAGAACACCACCTTCGGGAGCGGCTTCCAGAGCGCGGCCCACACGAGCATCGACTCGTCGAGCGACGGATCCTGGTCGGCGGTCTCCCAGTACAACATCGTCTCGTACAGCCGCCGTCCCAACAGGTGGACGCCGACCTGTCGTATCTCGTCGGTGACGAAGCGGAAGACCTCCTCGTCGGGCGCCGTCCAGTCGAAGCCGCCGTCCGGACCGACGATGTAGCCGTCAAGTGAGACGCTCATCGAACAGGTCACGCTGCGCATCAGAGGTCCTCCTCGATAACGGGGTCGACAGTACGACCGCGGCCTGTCGGGGGTGCGGTTGGTCATCTCCGACGCCCACGCCGTGCTCAGGAAAGATCGACGACGAGGCCGGAAGCGGCGATGCCGATCTCGCCGTCGTATTCGGCTCCGGCTGCGGCTCGCGCGGCTGCGACGTCTGTTCCCGGCTGCAGATGAGTCAGCAACAGGTGCCGGGCGTCTGCCTCCCTGGCGTGCCGGGCCGCCTGGCGGGCGCTCGACAGGTGGCGCCGCGAATCCTCCGGGACCCGGTCCACATAGGTGGCCTCGGCCAGAAGCAGGTCGGCTCCGCGCGCCAGATTCACCACCTCGGGGCTCGGGCCGGTGTCGCCGGTGTACGCGAGCACCCGCTCGTCCGCGGTCAGCCGTATGCCGGCGTTGGGCGCCGAGTGCGGCAGCAGACGGGTCTGCGCGTGGAACGGGCCGATGTCGAGCCGGTCTCCGGCGGTGAACTCGCGCAGGGCGTAGGCGTCGGTCAGCATCCCCGGGCGGTCCAGCGCGAGTACCGCATCCAGGGCGGCGGGCAGCGAGTACACCGGCAGTGGCGCCGGCGGGTCCTCACGCAACGCACGCGCCCGCAACAGCGGGTTCAGGTCGGCGCAGTGATCGGGATGTCCGTGACTGATGAACACGGCGTCCACCTGATCGGCGGTGATCCGTTCCAGCAGTCGCGGCACCGTCGCATATCCGGGATCGACGAGTAGCGTGAACCCGTCGTGCTCCACGAGATAACCGCTGCAGGCCTGGCCCGCCCCCGGCCACACGCCGCATCCGCCCAGGATCGTCAGCCGCATCCATGAACTCTAAAGGCCGGCCTCCTGGCCGACGACCGCCGCGACCGTCTGCGCGCCGTCGTCGCGGATCCGCGGACGCCGTTCACATGCGGCGCCGTGACGCCTCATCCTCCATGCGACCGCGCAGCGGCAATCGGACGGTCACGTTGACCCAGAGGGCGTGGATGAATCCGGCGGGCCACAGCAGGAGGATCATGACCACGCCGATCGTGGTCTGAAGAGGGTCGTTCTCGAGCGGGTTCGTCGGCTCCGGTCCGGTGTCGATCAGCGCGAACGCGGTGACCGGCAACACGAGATAGACGGCCGTGACGACCAGCCACGACAACCGCCGGTGCCGGGCCGCGATGTACGCGAAGGACATCCAGGCGCCCGCGCCGAACAGCAGGGTCGGGGCGATCCACAGGCTGTGCGTGAACGTCCAGCGGGCGCCGCGGGGGACCGACGGTTCGGCCCCGTACCAGCGGGAGCTCGTGCCGTACGGATCGCGCGTCGTCCTGGCGGCTCTCCGCGCCCGGGGAGCCGAAGGGACTTCGTCCGGCCCGGGCCACGGGCGACCGGCGTATCCCGAGCCCGATGAACCCGCGTCGTGCACACTCCCGGCGTGCGGAGCGCCCGCCGCCCCGGAGAGCCGGACGAGCACGCGCGAGTAGAGGTGCATGCCGCTCTGCCCGTTCGCGACCGGATCGACGTCGCCGAGCGGCCCCGGTTCCGCCACGTACGGCAGGAGCCGGCCGTAGGTCTCCTCGGCGTCCGCGGGCCGCTGCGCCGGTTCCTTCTCCAGCAACTGCATGACCAGCGTCTCCAACTCGGGGTGCACGTCCTCGCGGAGCAGGGGCGCGGGGACCTGCGAGAGATGCTTGTGGATCAGGGCGCCAGGCGAGGTCGCCTCGAACATCGGCGCGCCGGCGAGCATCTCGTACAGGACGCAGCCCAGGGCGTAGAGGTCGGTGCGCGGGGTGGCGTCCCGGCTGTGCAACTGCTCGGGCGCCATGTACGCGAGAGTGCCGATGGTCTCTCCCGTGCTCGTGATCCGTAACATCCCGGCCTGGTCGAGCACGGCGGCGACGCCGAAGTCGAGGACCTTGACGGTTCCGTCCCGGGTGAGCATGACGTTCTGCGGCTTCACGTCCCTGTGGACGAACCCGCGTTCGTGGGCCGAGGTGAGCACCGCCGCCATCTGGGCCGCGATCCCGGCCGCCCAGGCGACCGGGAGCGGCCCCTGCTCCGCGATGAGGTCGCCGAGCGTGCAGCCGTCGATCAACTCCAGGACGAGGAAGAGCCCGCCGTCGTAGGTCCCCGCGTCGTACACGGCGGGGACGCCGGGGTGTTGCAGACCCGCCATGACGGCCGCCTCGCGGGCGAACCTGCGCACCAGGTCGTTCGGCTCGGCGCGGTCCGCGAGGACTTCACGGGTGAGGATCTTGACCGCGACCCGGCGTCCGAGCCGCTGGTCCTGCCCTTCCCAGACCTGGCCCATGCCGCCGCGGCCGATCGGCGTCAGCAGTGCGTAGCGTCCGGCCAGAACCGTGTGGTGCCCCACGTTCCGTCTCCTCACCGCAGAGGCGTCGTCCAGCCCGGCTTCGTCGCGGCCGCCGAGGCACGCGGCGGGGCGAATCGCCCGAAGCCTGCACAGACGGTATCGCGCTCCGCGGTGGCGTCACTCACCGTTCACCCAGCCGTCGAGACCCGGCCGGCGAACGGGCGCGAACCGCTCACGCGACGCGGTTCACCCGTGGGCCGGGTGGGCGCCGGACCGTCAGATCGACGGCCAGTGGACGGGGACCTCACCCGGAGCAGGGACGAGCGTTCCGTCGGCCGTTCCGTCGGCCAGGAGCCGGGCCATCTCCTCCCCGAGGGCGACGCTGGACCGCAGGGCGGACTCGAACTCCGCCATCCGCCGGAACGCGACGCCGTAGCGGCGCTGCTCTTCGATCGGCAGCCGGGGCATCCGCGCGCGCCGGATGTCCACCCGGCCGGTGGTCCCCGTCGTCTGCACGGTCGACGTGCGCGCGTTGGCGGAACTGCCCAGCACTCCGGCGAGGAAGTACGGGTCGAGCCGTTCCGGGTCTACCCGCAGCAAGGACAGTTGCGGACCGAGCAGGGCGCCGTCGCCCTCCACGACCCGGGCCGCGAAGCGGTGGGCGGCCGCCGCGATCACGATGTCACCGGCACGGGTCGCGATCCAGCGTCCGTCCGCGGGCGTCGCACGCGCCGAGGCGGCCCGTCCCTCGATGACGTCCTCGACGGTGAGCAGCGGTTGCCCGTCGCCGGCGACCTCTTCCTGGTCCCTGCGCAACGGCGCCTGGTGGATCGTGAGATATCCGATCCGGGCGAGTTCGGCGATCAGGACGGACGGCGACTCCTCCTGATCCACCGACGGACGTACGGCGGGCAGCAGCCCGCCGAGCCTCTCGAGCAGCGCGGTCAGCCGGTCGTGGGTCTCCAGGAACCGCTCCGCCGTCCGTTCCGATCCGGTGGCGGACAGGTGAGGGGCCGGGGTGAGGTCCACGTCCTCGTCGAGGAGGTCGATGATCGGCACGGCCCGGCTGACTCCCGGCTCGTCGTGCTCCGGGTCGTTCCGGTAGGTCTCCCAGGTCGAGACGATCGTCTCCTGGTCGGCGTCGTCGATCATGAGGAGGGTGGCCGGTGTGCCGCCCTCCGGGCGCTGCAGCACCCACACGTGCTGGGCCGCGGAGAGCGCGATGACGGCGCGCAGCGCCCCCGTGCGCAGCAGTTGGGCCCGGATCCTGCGGCCCGATCTGCGGCCCGCCGCCACCGCGGGCATCAGGACCACGGCCCGTCCGCCGGGGGCCACGTGGGCCAGCGCGTGCTGCACCCAGGCCAGTTCGGGCTCCAGGCGGGGAGGCAGGCCGTACTCCCAGCGCGGGTCCGCGGTCAGTTCCTCGTGTCCCCAGGTCCGCACGTGGAAGGGCGGGTCGCACAACACCGCGTCGGCCAGCACGTCCGGGAAGGCGTCGGCACGCAGGGAGTCCCCCGTCCGGATGGCCGCGTCGTCGTGCCGCAGGGCCAGCCGTACGGTGGCCAGGGCAGTGGTGCCGGAGTCGGCCTCCTGCCCGAGCAACCGACGCGCGGCGCCGTTCTCGGCGGCGGCCACGAGTAGTTCGCCGGTCCCGCAGGCCGGATCGAGGACGGTCGCGGCGTCACCGGCGAGCGCCGCCATCACCGCGGCGACCTCCGGGGGAGTGGCTGAGGCACGACGGCCCTGCGCCTCCCAGTAGCGGCCCAGGAGGAACTCGAACGCCGGGGAGGCCCCCCACTCGGCCGCCAGGTCGGCCACCGCCTCGGCCGCGCCGCTCCTCGGGGGCGGTGCCGCGGACGGGCCGGGAACCGTCTCACCGGCATGTTCCTTCACCAGCGCGTCTCCCGCGGCGGCGAGCACCCCGCCCAGTTGCAGATCGTCGCCGGCTTCCGCGCGCAGTTGTTGCCAGGCCCACTCCTCGACCGGAAGCTCGCGGAGCTTGCCCTGGTCGCGAAGCCACGTCTCCACCTCGGGCAGGGCGAAGACAGGACTGATCGGCGTACCGCCCACGGGCTGCGGGAAGTCGGGATGCCTGCGACGCCAGTTGCTCACCGCCGCCCGGCCGACTCCTGCGAGCCGGGCGATGTCCGTGGCGCTCACCGTCGCTTCGTCCTGCACGCTCGGCCCCTCTCCGCTCCGGCGCTCGTCCCGCTGTATCCGGTCCTCAATTCGCGTCGGATGTCGGGAAGCCTACCCGTAAGCGCACATTGAAGGAACAAGCGGGATAGTTGTAAATTCAATGCACATCTGCTTGGCTAGGCAATCACAGCAACGAATAAAGCGCCCGGTTGATCTCGTCAACGGCGGTCGTACGTCTGGAGAACCCGAAATGAAGACCTTCGCCGACAACCCCCTCCGGATGGGCGCGCTCCTCGCCGCCGCCGGCCTGGTCGTTCTCGCTGCAGGCGGTTGCGGGGGCACCGCCGGCAGCGAGAACCCGGCCACGCCCCCGGCCAAGGCGCCGGTCGAGAAAGTCCTGACGGGGACCGAGCTGAACGCGATGCTGCTCGCCGCCGACGCGATGCCGAAGGGCTTCAAGCTCAACTCCGACGGCGCGCGCAACTCCGGCGACATTCTCACGGAGGACTCGACCAGCACCGTGCCGCGGAGCAAGGTGTGCGGGATCCTCTTGCAGACCGCATGGATCCGGGCCTCCGGGATCGAGGGCGCCGGCTTCGCGCAGAACGACTACACGGGCCCCGGCCAGAGCGGGCAGTTCGCGCAGGAGATCGACACCTTCCACGGCGACAACGCCAAGAAGGTGATGTCGGCGCTCCGGAAGGCGTTCGGCTCATGTGCCTCCTTCACCGACAAATCGGATGGGATGACGGCCAAGGTCAAGATCGTTAGGACCGCCGTCCCCGGCATGGGCGACGAGGCGATCAAGGCGGTCGAGACCTCCCCGGCCTGGCAGGGCGGCACCACGCTCGTCGCCGCGCGGGTGGGCAACGCCGTGGTGACCACGCTGTACAACTCCAGCGGCAAGGACAAGGGCGCGGCAGGGGTGAAGATGACCAAGGCCATCGTGGAGGGCGTCGAATCCGCCCAGTGACCCCCTCGGCGGCCTGCCGTGCAGGCCGCCCTGCGATCACCTCCGGCGCGGCCGGTCACTACGATCGATCCACGTCTTCCCCGACCGCACGGAGGTAGGTCATGCCGCGACCGCGTGAACGTGACGACCTGCCGTTCGCGGCGCATCTCGAACCGCACGCGGGGCGCCTGGTCCCCTCCGGCGACTACGACACCGCACTGTTCGACGGGAACGCCTTCGACGAGACGGACGCCGGTGACGCCCGGTTCATCGAGTGCGCGTTCTCCGGGGTGACCTTCACGAGTGGCCGATACCGGCGGGCGCGGTTCGCCGACGTGTGGATGCACACCGTGAGATGGGTGGGCTCCGACCTCGGCGAGACGACCTGGCTGGACGCCGAGGTGGTCGCGAGCGCGCTCGCGGGGATCCAGTTGTTCGGCGCGGAGATGACCCGCGTCGTGTTCCACGACTGCAAGCTCGACTCGCTCAACTTCCGCGGCGCGACGCTGCGGGAGGTGTCGTTCGTGAACTGCAGGATGGCCGAGGTCGATTTCGCCGGCGCGACGCTCACCGATGTGACCTTCCCCGGCTCGCTGCTCGAGGGCACGAGGTTCGACAAGGCGCGGATGAGCAAGGTCGACTTCACCCAGGCGACGGGCTTGGGGGTGAAGGACGGGTACGACTCGCTGGCCGGTGCGACGATCAGCGGCGTGCAACTGCTCGACCTGGCGCCGATGCTCGCCCAGACCCTCGGCATCCGAGTCGCGCAGTGAGAGGTTCCGGCTTCTGAAAGGCTCCCGGTGTGGAGGGCTTGTCGGTTCTCGTCATTCCGGTACGGCCCGCAGGCGCCGCCGGTGCGTCACGAGACCGGCGACGCACACCACCAGGCTCAGGGCCAGCACCACGAGGAATACGGCGATCATCGGATTCACCCACGAGGGGACGAGGTCGTAACGGGTGCCGTCGGCCCACACGCAGGTCTGGCGCACGGGCAGCGACAGGTGCTCCTCGATGGTGACCACGTCCGAACCCGCCGCGGAGCCAGACAGCCGCGATCTGTCGCAGATCTCGTCGGGGTCGAGAAGGTAGAAACCGGATCCCACGCCCGCCGTCCAGCACAGGCCCGCGCCGATCACCGACATCGCGGCCACCTCGATGGCCGCTTTCAGCGACGAGTCATGTGTCGGCCCCGGCAGTCTCCGCCGTTTGAGCGCGCGGACGGCGCGCCAGGACAGCCGAATGGCCAGCAACAGAAAGACAAAGGGCGCAAATATCAGACATAAGAGGAAAAAGTATGTCATTCCGGCACATTATCGCGAAGGTGTGAGCGGCTCGGTCGTGCTGAGCCATTCGACCACGTTTCAGGCGGAACGTTCCAGTCTCGAAGCCCGCCGGAAGCCCGCGCCGGAGACCGCTCGGGGGCCCGCCAATCAGGTCCGGCCCGCCGGAAGCCCCGCCCGGCGGGCCGCCGATCAGAAACCGGACGCGGGGCCGCCGTCGCTCGTGCCGGACGACAGCCGTTGCCCGGCGATGTGGTCGACCAGGGAGCCGAGGTCCTCCAGGACGCGCGGGTCGTGGTCCATGTCCACGATGACGTCGAGCTCCGTCTCGATCACGTCGATCAGGCGCACCATGGTGAGCGACGTCACGCCCATCGCGACGAACGACGTGTCCGCTCTCAGCACCTCGGCTGCCGTCAGCTGTCCGTCCGACGCCTTCTCCAGAGCGGCCGCCAGCGATTCCCGCAGGCGGCTCCGGTAGGGCCGCATGTCGGTCCAGATCGTGTCGATCCGCTCCAGGCACTCCTGCCGCGAGCCGGCGGGCCCCTCGGCCGCCCACCCGGCGGGCAGATCCGTCTCCGACGGCCAGATCGAATACTGGCCGTCGCGGTTGACGACGACGCGATGGTTCATCTCTCTCCTCGAGATCGGACGCTCACGAGTGAGGCGTCGGAGGGGCGGCGGACGCCGTCGGCGGCGCCGGAGCCGGTGTCCTTGCCGGTGCTCGCGGCGCTGACGCTCTCCAGGCCGATGAGGTCGTCGGCGACGGCGTCGGGCACCCGGTCGTCGAATCCGGCCAGCCAGCGCAGCGCCACCAGTGCGATCACCGCCATGAGCAGGGCGAACAGCAGATACATGAACCCGATGCCGCGCCCCTCACCCGTCCCGATGACCGCGCCGACCGTGGGCGCGAGCGCGCCTCCCGGCGCCATCAGGGGCTCGAACAGGTCCGTGCCGTACGGCGCGATGAGACCGAAGCCGACGGGCAGGGTGGACCAGGCGATCATCGTGTTCAGGGCGAAGACCCGGCCGTGCAACCGCTGCGGCACCTTGACCTGGACGATCGTGGTGTAGATGCCGTTGAGCAACGTGAGCCACAGCGCCATGCCGAAGGCGCCCGCGGCGACCACCCACAGCTCCGCCCGCAGGCCCGTGACGAAGCAGAAGGCGGCAAGGACGAGCGTCGACAGCAGCACGCCGCGCATCCGGAGATGGCGCGGTCCTCCCCACATCGACATCGCCAGCCCGCCGATCGTGACTCCCAGTCCGGACAGGAAGGAGACCGTGCCGACCTCGCTGAGCGTGGCGAACGACAGGACCAGCGGCGAGATCATCAGGAACAGGGGGGAGAGCGGGAGGTTGAGGATCGCGAAGAACGACAACATCTTGCGGAAGTCGCGGTTGCCCCAGACGTAGCGGAAGCCGTTCGCGATCTCGGCGGTGAGCGACTCCTTGCGGCGCCAGGCCATCGAGGTGGGGAACCGTACGAACACGATGAGCGTGATGGCGACCGCGTAGCTGGCGACGTCGAGGGCGAGGATGCCGCCGAGGCCGATGGCCGACAGCAGGCCGACAGCGAGCAGCGGGGTGAGGAGCTGGGCGAGCCCGCCGCCGAGTTGGCCGATGCCCGTCGCGTGCCCCAGATAGCGCTTGGGCACCAGTTGCGGGATGGCCGAGCCGTAGGCCAGCCGCTGGAACGTCAGCGCGAGCGACAGGAACACGATCGACGGGTACAGATGCCAGACCTGCAGGTTGCCGGTCCAGGCCAGGAGCCCGAGCATGAGTTGGACGCCGCCGGCCGCGATGTCGCCCCCGAGCATCACCTTCCGGCGGTCGTACCGGTCGACGATCGCTCCGGCGAGCGGCGAGACCACCAGGCCGGGGACCAGCCCCAGCACGGTGAACAGCGCGAAGCGCGCGACGGACCCGGTGGTCAGGTAGATCCAGATCGGGATGGCGAACTCGGTGAGAGCCGAGCCGGTGATCGACACGAGCTGCCCGCCGGCCACGGCGGCGAACCTGCGCATGCTGGGCTCTGGTCCGGTGGAGTGGCCGTGGGAGACGGTGCCCTCGATGGCGTTCCCGCGGGACACCTCGTGCAGCCGCCAGGTCTCCCGCGGGGGCGGCTGCTCGGTGAGCAGCGGCAGCGTGACGATCTCGGCGAGCTCGGCCGCGCGGTACTTCAGGAAGAAGTGGCCGGCCTCCTCCAGCACCACCACGGCGGAGGTGTCGGTCAGGAAGTGCCACTCTCGGTAGCGCTCCTGGTAGTAGTCCGTCGTCGGGTCCTTGCCGCCGGCGATGGTGACGATCGGGGCGCGCAGGCGATCGGTGCCCTCGTCGAACAGGCGCGTGTAGTAGTCCTCGGCCGCCGTGGAGTCCTCGCGCATGTTCTGGATGATCGAGCGGGCCTGCGCGGGATCCAGGTCGCTCAGGTCGACGCCCAGACCGGTGAGCCAGTTCGCGTACCCCCGGTCTCCGCGCAGCGCCTCCATCCTGGCGATCTTGGACAGGATGGAGGCGACGCGTCCCTTGGGGCGGGCGAACGGGAACATCGCGCCGATGTAGACGATCTCGACCGTCCGCCCGGCCTGCTCCAGCCGCCGGGCGATGTCGATGATCAGTGCCGAGCCCACGCCGCAGTGGCCGTACAGCGCGATCGGGCCGCGCACCTTCTCCTGGATCTCGGCCACGCAGCGGGCGGCCAGCTCCTCGAACGGCAGATGCTCCTCGTCGAGCCCGACGTCATGGCCGGGGATCGCCACCGCCCAGAGGGAGTACCGCTCCGGGAGGGCGTCGGCGAGCGGCTGGTAGACCACCGCGCTTCCCCCGCCGTACGGCACGCAGACGAAGCTCAGCTCGGCCGTACGACGGGGCGTGAGCTCGTGCAGCAGCCCACGGGGCGCCCGCTGGTCGGCGGGAGTGTCGATGAGTGCGGCGAGCTCGCGGACCGTGGGGTTCTTGAAGACGTCCATGACGCTCACCCCGCCGCCACCCGTCTCGGCTGCCATACGGCGCAGCCGCGTGACGAGCTGCGTGGCCAGCAGGGAGTGGCCGCCCAGGTCGAAGAAGTCGTCGTCGGCCCCGACCTGGTCGAGATCGAGGATCTCCGTCCAGATCGCCGCCACCGCCAGCTCGGTCGGGGTGGACGGGGGTTCGGAGGCCGTGGGCCCCTGCCGGGCGGGCGCGGGCAGCGCGCTCCTGTCGAGCTTGCCGTTGGGGGACAGCGGCAGCAGATCGAGCTCGACGAAAGCGGCGGGGACCATGTAGTCGGGCAGCACCTGCTTCAGGACCGCCCTGTCCGGTGTCGTGCCGACGACGTAGGCGACCAGCCGCTGGTCTCCCGGCCGGTCCTCCCGCACGATGACCGCCGCGTCGGCGACACCCGGCTGTTCGCGCAGCACCGTCTCGATCTCGCCGAGCTCGATGCGCAGGCCGCGCAGCTTCACCTGGGTGTCCAGCCGGCCGAGGAACTCCAGCGTGCCGTCCGGGCGCCAGCGAGCCTGGTCGCCCGTGCGGTACAGCCGGGCTCCCGGCTCGCCGAAGGGGTCGGGGACGAACCGCTCCGCAGTGAGGCCGGGCCTGCCGAGGTAGCCGAGCGACACCTGCGCGCCGCCGATGTGCAGCTCGCCCGGCATGCCGACGGGGACCCGCCGCATGCCCAGCCCGAGCACGTGGAGCGTGGTGTTGGCGACGGGTGCGCCGATCGGCACCCTGGCCAGGTCGCGCAGCGCCTCCGCCGTGCAGTGCCACGCGGAGACGTCGACGGCGGCCTCGGTGGGGCCGTACAGGTTGTGCAGCTCGGCGGGCAGCGTCTCGACGCAGCGGCGGGCGAGGTCGGCGGGCAGCTCCTCGCCGGAGCAGATGACCCGTTCGAGCGTGCCGCAGGCGGCGACGCCCTCCTCGGCCAGGAACATCGCCAGCATGGACGGCACGAAGTGCAGCGTGGTGACGCCCTCGGCGACGATCAGGTCGCGCAGGTAGGCCGCGTCCTTGTGCCCGCCGGGGCGGGCGAGGACGAGCCGCGCGCCCACCATCAGGGGCCAGAAGAACTCCCACACGGAGACGTCGAAGCCCGCCGGTGTCTTCTGCAGCACCACGTCGCCGGAAGTCAACCCGAACCGGTCCTGCATCCACCGCAACCGGTTGACGATGCCCCTGTGCGTGTTCGGCACACCCTTGGGCCTGCCGGTCGACCCGGAGGTGTAGATCACGTACGCGGCGTCGAGGGGGCCGGCTCGCCACGCGGGCTCCGCCGAGGACGGCTCGCCCACGTTGTCGAGGGGCAGCAGCGGGCAGCTGGTCAGGCCGGCCTCGAGGGTGGAGGCGAGGGCGGTGAGACCGTCGGACGCGCCGAAGGTGAGGACGGCGGACAGGGCGCCGTCGGTCGCCATGAAGGCGAGCCGGTCGGCCGGATACTCGGGGTCGAGGGGAACGTAGGCGCCGCCGGCCTTCAGCACGCCGAGCAGGCCCGCGACGAGCTCGGGCGAGCGTTCGGCGCACACGCCGACCCGGGAGCCCGGGGTGACGCCGTGCGCCCGCAGGGCCGCCGCGACGCGTGACGCCCGCTCGTCGATCTCGGCGTAGGAGAGGGTGACGCCCTCGAACGTCACCGCGGGCGCCTCCGGAGTGCGGGCGACCTGCGCCTCGACCAGTTCGAGCAGCGTGGCGGGCGGGCCGTGGTCCACCTTCGTGTCGTTCCACGAATCCAGGGCCGCCCGCTCGCCCGCGTCGAGGAGGTCCAGGGCCGACAGTGGCCTGGCCGGGTCGTCCACCGCCGCGCGCAGCAGCGCGACCAGGTGCCGGCAGAGCCGCTCGACGGTCGCCGCGTCGAACAGGTCGGTGTTGTAGATGACGGAGCCGGACAGCTCGCTGCCGTCGTCGGCGAAATAGAGCTCCAGGTCGAAGCGCGTCGCCCATGACTTGAGGTCGAAGCCCTCGGCGTCCGCGCCCGCCGAGTCGTAGTTCTGCATGGCGAGGATGACCTGGAAGAGCGGCGACCGCGACACGTCCCTGGTCACGTTGAGCGCCGAGACGAGCTGCTCGAAGGGCACGTCCTGGTGGGTGAAGGCGTCGAGCGCGGTCTCCCGCACGCGCAGCAGGAGCTCGGCGAACGACGGGTCGCCGGACAGGTCCGACCGCATCGCCAGCATGTTCACGAAGCAGCCGACGAGCGTCTCCAGCTCGGCGGCCGGTCTGCCCGCGACGGGGGATCCGACGGTCACGTCGTCCTGACCGGCGTATCTCCCGAGCAGCGCGGAGAACCCGGCCAGCAGCACCATGTAGAGGGAGGCGCCGTGGTCCTCGCCGAGTCTGCGCAGCCCCTGGGCCAGGTCGGTGTCGATCCGCACCGGGTGACTCGCCCCGCCGTACGTCACCTCCGGAGGGCGCGGCCGGTCGGTGGGCAGCGCGAGCGCCTCCACGCCGGCCAGGCGCTCGCGCCAGTGGTCGAGGCCCGTCGCCGGCAGGCCGCGCTGCCACAGGGCGTAGTCGCCGTACTGGACCGTGAGGTCGGGCACGGCCCTGCCCTCGTACAGCGTTATGAGCTCGCCCAGGAGGATGTTCACCGACCAGCCGTCCGCCGCGATGTGGTGGACGGCGAGTCCCAGGACGTGGTCGTCGGGCGCGAGCCGTACGAGGAGGGCGCGGATCGGCGGGCCGGCGGCCAGGTCGAACGGGCGTGCCTGCAACTCGTCCACCAGCGCGCGTGCGGCCTCCTCGTCGTCGACCTCGGCCAGGGTGAGCTCGACGGCGAGTTCGGGGCTCCCGGAAGGGACGACCTCGAGGGCGGGAGCGCCGTCGGCGGTCGCGGGGAAGCGCGTCCGCAGCGTCTCGTGCCGCTCGACCACCTGACGCAGCGCCTCCCGCAGGCGTTCGGCGTCGAGTTCGTGCCGGAACCGCCGGGCGACCGGGATGATGTAGGCACGGCTGCCGGGGGTGTACTGCTCCATGAACCACAGTCGCTCCTGGGCGAACGACAGCGGCGGCTCCTCCCCGGGCGGGCGCGCCGGCACGGTCGGCGCGGCCGCCCTGCGGCGCAGTCGTCGCGCCGCGAGGGCCCTGCGGGAATCCTCGACAGTCATCAGGCCTCCGTCTCCAGGAGCCGGGCGACCTCGTCGTCGCTGAGCTCGGACAGCTCTCGCATGACAAGCTCCTCGACCAGTACGGCCAGAGCGGCCACCGTGCGGTGGGCGAAGAGCTCACGGATGGGCACGTCCACCTGCGCGCTGGCGCGAAGCCGGGCCGCGACCTGGACGGCGAGCAGGGAATGGCCGCCGAGGGCGAAGAAGTCGTCGTGCACGCCGACCCTGTCGACGCGCAGGACCTCCTCCCAGACCTCGGCCACCAGGAACTCGGCGTCGGTCTCCGGCGCGACGAACGGCCGCTCCGCGGGCTTGTCCGGCGGCGCGAGCGCCCGCCGGTCGACCTTGCCGTTCGGGGTCATGGGCAGCTCGTCGAGCGGCACCCAGACGTCCGGCACCATGTACGGCGGGAGCGTCTCCGCCAGGTGCCCCCGCAGCGCGTCGGTGTCGGCCGTCCCGGTGACGTAGGCGACGAGGGCGCCGTCGTGGGCGGTCACCGCCGCCTCGCGCACGTCGGGGAGGGCGGCCAGGCGGCCCTCGATCTCACCGGGTTCGATGCGGAAGCCGCGCACCTTCAGCTGGTCGTCGGCCCGGCCGAGGAACTGCAGCCGCCCGTCGCCGCGCCAGCGGACCAGATCGCCGGTGCGGTAGGCGCGCCCGCCGTCAGGGCCGGTCACGAACCTCTCGGCGGTCAGGTCGGGGCGGCCGAGATAGCCGCGGGCGAGTCCCGCCCCGCCGAGCAGCAACTCGCCGGCGGCGCCGGGCGGCACCCGCCGCCCGTGTTCGTCCACGACGGCGGCGCGCGCCCCGCCGACGGGCACTCCGATGGGCGGGCGCCCGTCCGACGGCACGGCATCCGCGGCGCCGAGGTCGGCCGCGGTCGCGATGATCGTGGCCTCGGTCGGCCCGTAGGTGTTGACGAGCCGGACCCGGTCGCCGAAATGCTCCCGCCATCGCGCCACCGCCGCGGCGTGGACCTGCTCCCCGCCGAGGATCACCAGCCGCAGGCGGTCGGGCCAGGTCATGTCGTCGATCTGGTCCACCAGTCGGTGCCAGTACGCCGTCGGCAGGTCGAGCACCGTGACGTCCCGCCCGCGCGGCCCGGCGAGCAGTTCGGGCAGGCTGAGGGCTCCGTCGGGGAGCAGTTCCACCGTCGCGCCGGCCGCGAGCGCGGGGTAGACCTCCTCGGCGTGGGTGTCGAATCCGAGTGAGGCGAACTGGACGACGCGGTCGCCGGGCCCGAGCCCGTAGTCCGCGCGCATCCACGCGACCCGAGCGGCGAGGGCGCAGTGCTCGACCACCACGCCCTTGGGCAGTCCCGTCGAACCCGAGGTGTAGATCACGTAGGCCGCGTCATCGGGCGCCGGGAGGACGCCGTCGTGCGGTGGGCCGTCTCCGGCCTCGCCGGGGTGGAGCACCGGGATGTCACCGGAGAGCCCCTCATGACGGGTGATCACGAGCGTGGCGCCGCTGTCGGACAGCAGCCAGTCGATCCGTCCGGCCGGGAGGTCGGGGTCGATCGGCAGGTACGCGCCGCCCGCCCGCCAGACGGCCAGCAGGCTCACGACGGCGTCGGCGGAACGATCGAGACAGACGCCGACGACGCTCTCCGGCCCCACGCCTTCGGCGCGCAGGCGGGCCGCGAGCGCGCCCACCCGGCGGTCGAGCTGCGCGTAGGTGACCGATTCGTCGCCGCAGCTCAACGCCACCGCGTCGGGCGTCGCCTCCGTCGCCGCCCCGATCAGCCCGGGGACCATCGGGCCGTCGGCGACGCCGGTCTCCTGGGCCTCGAACTCGGCCAGCAGCGCCTCGTCGGCCGGGGTCAGCAGCGGCAGTCGGGAGAGGGGGCGGCGATGGTCGGCGGCGACGGCCTCGCACAGGACGGCGAAGCGTTCGGCCAGCCGGGAGATCGTCCCGGGGTCGAAGAGGTCGCTGTCGTAGCCGAAGGAGATCGTCAGCCCCTCGCCGTCGCGCCAGGCGTCGAGCATGAGGTCGAACTTGGCCTGCCGGTATCCGGAGTCGAAGAACTCCAGGTCCAGGTCGGCGAAGGTCCCGGCGGTCTCGGTCTCGTCCTGGGTGTGCAGGATGAGCATGGTCCGGAACATCGCGTCCAGGTGCGGCCCGTGCTCCCTCCCGGTCTCGGCCGCGAGTTCCTCGAACGGCAGCCGCTGGTGCGCCATCGCCCCCAGCACGGTGTCGCGGGTGCGGGCGAGAAGGGCGTCGAAGGATGGGTCTCCCGACAGGTCGCCGCGCAGCACGAGCGTGTTGGCGAAGTAGCCGACCATCCGTTCCAGCTCCACCCTGTCCCGTCCGGCGAAGGTGGAGCCGACCAGCAGATCGTGCTTGCCGGTGTGGCCGGCGAGCAGGACCTGGTAGGCCGCGAGCAGGACCATGAACAACGTCGAGCGGTGTTCTCCGGCCACCTGTTCCAGGGCGGCGACGGGTTCGGCGGCCAGGCGCATGCCGTGGAAGGCGCCCCGGTGCGCGGGAACGGCGGGCCGGGGACGGTCGGTCGGCAGATCGAGTGTCGGCGGGTCGGCCAGCCGCTCGCGCCAGTAGGCGATCTCCGGGCCGTCGTCCTGGCCGGAGAGGCCGTGGACGACGTCGCCGTATTGAATCGGCGGTTCGGCGAGGCCGGCGGCGACGCCGTCACGCCGGGCGGTGTAGAGGAGGTCCAACTCCTCCCTGAGGATGTTCAGCGACCAGCCGTCTCCCGCGATGTGGTGGAGGACGAGGCACACCACGTGGTCGTCCTCGGCGAGTCTGAGCAGGCTCACCCGGAAGGGTGGCCCGGCGGCCAGGTCGAACGGGGCGTTGGTGCGTTCGGCGACGAGTCGCCCGGCCTCGGCCGCGGAGGCGACGGTGAGGTGCTCGATGTCGGGACCCGCCTCGGGCGACACGGCGGTGACGGGCCTGCCGTCCGCTTCCGGATAGCCGGTCCGCAGCGTCTCGTGCCTCGCCGCCAGATCGCGCAGCGCACCCTGAAGGGCCTCGGCGTCGAGGGCGCCGCGCAGCCGCCAGACGTTGTACATGTTGTAGGACGCGTCACCCGGATCCAGCCGTTGCAGGAACCACAGGCGTTCCTGCGCGCGTGACAGCGGGACCACCGCGCCCTCCGGCCTGCGATGCAGCGGCGCGGGGCCCACGCCGTCGGCCAGGCGCGCGGCGAAGCCGGCGACGGTGGGGTGGTCGAACAACTCGCGGATCGGCACGGCGTCCATCCGGGCGACGACCTTGGCGGCCAGCAGCGAGTGGCCGCCAAGTGCGAAGAAGTCGTCCTCGACGCCGACCTCCTCGACTCCCAGCACCTCGGCGAAGACCGCGGCGACCCTCCGCTCCGCCCAGGTGCGCGGCGGGGTCCGCGAGGGTGCGGCGGCCGGGCGCACCGCGACCGCCGAGGGCAGGGCGAGCCGGTCCACTTTGCCGTTCGGCGTGAGCGGCAGGGCGTCCATGTCCACGACCACCGCCGGGACCATGTACGACGGCAGCGCGGCCGCCGCGTGGGCCGCCAGATCGGGGGCGTCGCCCACCACGAAGGCCACCAGCGCGTCGTTCCTGACGACGACGGCCGCGGCGCGGACGCCCGGATGCGCCTCGAGGACGGCTTCGATCTCCCCGAGTTCGACGCGGTGGCCGCGGAGCTTCACCTGGCCGTCGTCGCGACCGAGGAAGACGACCCGCCCGTCGGGGAGCCGCCTGACCCTGTCGCCTGTGCGGTAGAGGCGTGAGCCGGGCGGCCCGTACGGGTCCGGCACGAACCGCTCGGCGGTGAGCGACGGGCGGCCGAGGTAGCCGATGGCCACGCCGTCACCCGCGATGCACAACTCGCCCGGCACGCCGACCGGCGCCAGCATGCGACGCTCGTCCAGCACGTGCAGCCGGGTGCCCGCGATCGGGCCGCCGATCGTGACCTCCTCCGGGTGTTCCGGCACCTCCCAGAACGACGACCAGATCGTGGTCTCGGTCGGACCGTACATGTTGACGAGCCTGCGCACCCGTCCGCGCAGGTCGCCGGCGAGGGGGAGGGGGAGCGCCTCGCCGCCGACGAGCGCGTCCAGCCGCGTGTCGCGGAGCCCGGCCTCGGCGAGCATGCGCCAGCCCGACGGCGTGGCCTGGACGTTCGTGACGCCCGTCGCGTCGATCAGCCGGGTCAGCGCGGGGCCGTCGCGCAGCAGGTGGTCAGGGGTGATCTCCACCCGGCCGCCGCGCGTCAGCGGCAGGAAGATCTCCAGGGCGGAGATGTCGAAGGAGAGCGACGTCAGCGCTAGCCAGGTGCGCCCCTCCTGCTCGCCGAGGATCTCGGCCATCGCGTCGAGGAAGCGCGCCAGAGCCCGATGGGGCACCGCCACGCCCTTGGGCCGCCCGGTCGAGCCTGACGTGTAGAGCACGTAGGCGGCCCGTTCCAGGTCGGCCGGTTCCCACGCGTCCTCGCCTGCGCCCGTGTCGTGAACCGTGCCTGTGTCCTCGCCTGCGTCCTCGGGGCCGGCGACGTCCTCGATGAGCAGCACGCGGTCTTCGGGGAACAGGCCGGCGAGGGTGCGATCCGTGAGCACGGCGGTGGCCCGCGAGTCGTCCAGGACGAGGGCGATCCGGTTCCGCGGATGCTCGGGGTCGATCGGCAGGTAGGCCGCGCCCGCCCGCCACACGGCGAACAGCGCCGCGATCATGTCAGGGGAGCGGCGCAGGCAGACGGCCACCAGGCCGCCGAGCGCACCCGGTCCGTGTTGATCGGGCCCGTGTTGATCGAGGCCGGACAGCAGGGCGGCGATCTGGTGGGAGCGCGCGTCGAGCTCCGCATAGGTGAGCTCGCGGCCCTCGCAGGCGACCGCGACCGCGTGAGGTGTGCGGGCGACCTGCGCGTCGAACCGCTTGAGCACCGAGGCGGGTGCGGACAGGACCGCGGTGTCGTTCCACCGGCCGAGCAGGTCGGCCCGTTCCTCGTCGTCGATCAGCTCCAGGTCGCCGATCCGGGCGCCGGGACGGGCGGCGATGTCGGCGAGCAGCGTCAGCAGGTGCCGGTGCATCCGCTCGGCGCTCGCCCGCGTGAACAGCGCGTCGTCGAAGGTGAGCATGGCCGCGGTGCCCGAGGGCTTTTGGACGATGTCCAGGGAGATGTCGGTCCTGGACTGCGCGAAGGGATGGTCGAAGGGCTCTATTCGGGTGTCTCCGAGCCCCGGCCCGTCATGCTCCTCACGCAGGAAGTTGAACATCGCCTGGAAGAGCGGCGTCCTGCTCGGGTCGCGCTCGACCCGTAACTCGGTGACGATCCGCTCCAGCGGGACGTCGGCGTGCGCGAGCGCGCCCAGGACGCGGCCGCGGGTCGCCCGCAGCAGTTCGCGGAAGGACGGGTCGCCGCTGAGGTCGCCGCGCAGGACCAGCGTCTGGGCGAAGTAGCCGACCATCGCCTCTTCCTCGACGAGGTCCCTGCCGCTCGTGGGGGTTCCGACGCAGATGTCCTGCCGGCCGCTGTGCCGGGCGAGCAGCACCTGAAAGGCCGTCAGCAGCACCATGAAGAGCGTGCAGCGTTCCGCGCGGGCGACTCGCTCGAGCCGGGCGAGCAGGTCGGCGGGCATGTCGAAGTCGATGTGGTCGCCCCGGCCCGACCGCACCGGGGGCCGGGGGCGGTCGGTGGGCAGTTCCAGCGGCTGGGAGCCGGACAGCGTCGAGGTCCAGTAGGCCGTCGACGCCTCGTCGCCGGTGTTCTCGTGCCGGCGGCGCACGTGGTCGTCGTAGGTCATCGGCAGGGGCGCCAGTGGCGACGGCTTGCCGGCTTCGAACGCCGCGTACACGTCTGAGATGTCCCGCCTCAGCACCTGGAGCGACCAGCCGTCCGCCACGATGTGATGGACGACGATGACCAGGATGTGGTCCTCGGGAGCAAGCGTGAGCAGGGCCATGCGAATCATCGGCCCGCGTTCGAGGTCGAACGGCCGGCCGGCCATCTCCCCCGCGAACGCGCGGGCCTCCTCGATGTCCGCGCAGTGGGCGAGCTCGACCCGGGCGGGGTCCGTGGGGACCCGCACCGGCGTGCCTCCGTGCTCGGCGAACCGGCAGCGCAACATCTCGTGCCGATCGAGGACGACCGCGAGCGCGCGTTCGAGCGCCTCGGCGTTCAGCGCGCCTCGCACCCGCAACATCATCGGCAGGTTGTAGGAGGCGTCGTCGGGGTTGAGGCGGTGGAGGATCCACAGCCGTTCCTGGGCGAGAGTCAACCCGGTCATCGCGACGCCTCCCTGAGCGTGCCGGTGAACCTGTGCCTGGCGGTGAACCTGTGCGTGCCGGTGGACTTGAACATGCGGGTGGACTCGGGCATGCGGGTGGACTCGGGCATGCGGGTGGACTTGGGCATGCGCGTGGACCTGAGCGTGCGGGCCGAATGGCGGGTCATGCCCGGGCGAGCCGCCCGGGCCGCAGGTCAGCCGTTCCGGACCGCATCGACCACCCCCGCGATGGTGGGCTCGTCGAAGAACACGTCCAGAGGCACCTCGACACCGAGTCGCTTGCGCATCCTCGCGATGATCTGGGTGATGGTCAGCGAGTGCCCTCCTAGATCGAAGAGGTCGTCGTCGGTGTCGATGGGGGAGATCCCCAGGACCTCCTCCCAGATCCGGCGCACCTGCTCGACGAGATCTTCTCCCCGTTCGGCGGCATTCGCCACCCCGTCCGCCCGAGTTTGAGGCTCTCTCATGTCGTGAATGGCATGCTCCCCCGATCGGCCAGGATCCCCGTCCTGGATACGGCGCGCGGCAGGGGTTCAGAGCAGCCGCGAAATGGCAGGTCGGCGAGATCGTTTGACGGCGTGGCGCAATATCGGGTGCGCAAGCCGCAATAATCCCGGTGAAAGACTGACATGGTTATATACATCCCTGCAATATCCCGATAATAATCTCCCATCGCTTGCGAACGGGGAGGGCGACATGTCAATGACCGTTGAACGAGGTGGGCGCCTCAACTGGGCCCAGCGTGAATGGTTCGAAGACCTCGGCGCCGACTCCGAGAGCGAATGGTCGTTCGAGGCCAACTTCAGCGCCGTCCTGCCCGGTCACGACTTCACCCAGGGAGAGGTCACGGCCGGCATCGCCGACCTGCTCGTCCGCCACGAGGGTCTGCGCTCGCTCATCGTGCGGGCGAGCCGGCAGGACGTCTGCCCGGTCGGCGAGGGCCTGGCCGAGGTGATCCGCGTGGCCCCCGACGACCCCGCCGGCGAGGCGTTCCAGGCGGCCGCGCGCACGTCGTTCCGGTTGCACGAACAGTGGCCCGTTCTGTTCGTCCTGCTCACCGCCGGCGGTCGCGTCCGGCGCATCGGCGTGGTCGTCGACCACTCCGCCGTCGACGGGTGGGGCATGCGCGTGCTCTGCCGCGACCTGGAGCGGGCGATCAAGGCCAGGGCGAAGGGGCGGGAGCCGTTCGGCGGTCCGCTGGAGAGCGTCGAGCAACCCCTCGACACGGCCCTGTGGGAGGAGGGTCCCGGCGGGACGCGCCACCAGGAGCGGGCTCGCACCCACTGGCGGCGGCAACTGGTCACGCTCAGGGACTCGCTCGGGGACTGGTCACCGAAGACCGTGAAGCGCGACGACTTCCCGGTGCTGCACACCTGCAGGCTGGCCTCGCGCCGTGCGGCTGAGGCCGCGGAGACCATCGCCGCGACGGCCGGGACGTCGGTCTCGACCGGCTACCTCCTCGCGTTCGGGGCCGCGGTGTGCGAGGTGGAGGAGACTCCCTCGGCCGGCGTTTTCGCCCTGTCCGCCAACCGGCTCTCCGCGGGGGTCCAGGGGTCGGTGCGCAAGGCCGTGATGCCCGTACCGGTCGTCGTGCCCGGCCCCCGCGCGGGTGCCTACCGCGAGAGGCTCGCCGTGTGCGCCGCCCGGCAACTGCAGGGCCACCGCTTCGCCAATTTCGATCCCGGTGTGGCCGGCCCTCTCGAGGACGACGTGCTCGGGAGCCTGCGGGGCACCGGCGCGAGTTCCGCGCGGTTCAACTACATCGACAACGCACTGGTCGGCAGCGCGGCCAACAGCAGGTCGTGGGGGAGGGACAGCTTCCCCTTCGGGGATCCGGCCCATCAGGGGGTCGTGCGCTTCTCCCCGCCCCGTCCCGGCGGCTCGCGGTACATCCTTACGGTCCAGCACCGGGTCTCCGGAGCGTTGCTCACCCTCGCGTGGCACGAGGACACCGGCTGGGGGGACGTCGCCGCGGCGATGCTCTGGCACATCGAGGACGTGATGGTCTGGGCGGCGTCCGGCCACGAGGGCCCGCCGCCGGAATTCGGCCGGACGGATTAGTCCTTCAGGACGTGCACATAATTCCGCCCGAAATTATGAATGGGGCGAAATTTCGCCCCGAGTGCGCGTACGCGTCGCGCGCGGTCATCGCGTAGGGCGTCGTCTCGCGTGCGGTCCGGCAGGCCGTGAAGTCGTTTCCGCCGAGGTCGCCTCCCCCCTTGTGAGCTGTGTTGACATCGGTCCTGTCTAACCGTTGACGACTCCGTAGCGCGTATGTAACATTTGGCCAGTCCGGTGCAAGATCCCATCAAAGCCCTGTTAGTTTCTCTGCAATTTTTCGCAACTTGCGGCAGGAAAGCACTGCGTCCGTGCATCCGCCCCGGCCCATCCACGGAGAGGCCTTCGGTGATGTCGGCATTGGCAGTGCCCGCACGCTCGCCGCCAGCTCACAGCGGCCGGAGGGCGCTCGGCGCCCCCTGGAGTCACGCTGACCGGCTCGGCCGTGTGCGTCGCGCGTGGAGATCGCGGTCTCCTCGCCACTCCCTGTCGTTCCAGACGAGAGATAGAGAAACGCGATGAAAAGCAAGAAATTAGGGTTACGGCTGATAGGGGCGATGCTGGCGACCAGCCTGCTCGTCCTCGCCGGACCGATACTCCCGGCCTCGGCCGCGGGCCCCAACCTGGCGGCGGGAAAGACTGTGACGGCGAGCAGCTTCGCCGACGTCTACGGCGCGGGCAACGCCAACGACGGCAACCAGAACACCTACTGGGAGAGCGCCAACAACGCCTTCCCGCAGTGGATCCAGGTGGACCTCGGGTCCGCCGTCAGCGTCAACCAGGTCGTCCTGAAGGTTCCCGCGCCGAGCGCGTGGGCCACCCGTACGGAGACCCTGTCGGTCCTGACCGGGACCTCGTCCCCCCCGGCCACCACGGCCGTCGGCTCTGCGGGCTACACCTTCAACCCCGCCACCGGCAACACCGTGACGATCAACTTCACCGCGACGACCGCGCGGTACATCCGGCTGAACATCACCGGCAACACCGGCTGGCCCGCCGGCCAGATCTCCGAGTTCGAGGTCTACGGCCCGGTCACGGGTGGTGACGTCACGCCGCCGAGCGCGCCGTCGAACCTGTCCTACACCGAGCCCGCCTCCGGCCAGATCAAGCTGACCTGGGGCGCGTCCACCGACGACGTGGGCGTGACCGGCTACGACGTCTACGCCAACAACGCGCTCCGCGGGAGCGTCGCGGGCAACGTCCTGACCTACACCGACACCCAGCCGACCACGGCCACGGTGTCCTACTTCGTCAAGGCCAAGGACGCCTCCGGCAAGCAGTCGGGGAACAGCAACACCGTCACGCGCAACGGCTCCGGTGGCACCGGCGGCGGCACCAACCTGGCCGTCGGCAAGTCGGTCACCGCGTCGGGCTCGGTCTTCACGTTCGTGCCGGGCAACGCCGTCGACGACAACGTGGCCACCTACTGGGAAGGCGCGAGCGGCGCCTACCCCAGCACGCTGACCGTGCCGCTCGGCGCCAACGCCGACATCAACCGGGTCGTGATCAAGCTCAACCCCGACAACGCGTGGGGTCAGCGCACCCAGACGATCGAGATCCTCGGCCGCGAGCAGAGCGCGACCGGATTCACCAGCCTGTCCGGCCCGACGCCGTACGTCTTCAACCCCGGCTCCGGCAACTCGGTGACGATCCCGGTCAGCGCCAGGGTCGCCGACGTCCAGCTCAAGATCACCTCCAACACCGGCGCCCCCGCCGGTCAGGCCGCCGAGTTCCAGGTATTCGGCACTCCGGCCCCGAACCCGGACCTCACGGTCACGGGCCTGTCGTCGTCGCCCGCCAACCCGGTCGAGACCGACGCCGTCACCCTGTCGGCGACCGTCAAGAACCAGGGATCGGCGAACTCCGGCGCGACGAACGTCAACTTCTACTTCGGCACCACGAAGGTCGGCACCGCTTCCGTCGGCGCACTCGCCGCAGGAGCGTCCACCACGGTCACCGCGAACATCGGTCCCCGTGACGCCGGCACCTACGCCCTGAGCGCCAAGGTCGACGAGGCCAACAGCGTCATCGAGCAGAACGAGACCAACAACTCCTTCGCCAGTTCGACCTCGGTGGTCGTCAGGCCCGTCGACAGCTCCGACCTGGTCCCGACGGCGAGCTGGACCCCCAGCAACCCGGCGAGCGGCAACGTCGTCACCTTCTCCGTCGCCCTCAAGAACCAGGGCACCGTGGCCTCGGCGGGTGGCGCCCACGCGATCACCCTCACCGTCACCAACGACTCCGGCACCGTCGTCAGGACGCTGACCAGCTCCTACAGCGGCGCGATCGCCGCCGGCGCCACCACGAGCCCCGTCAACCTCGGGACGTGGACGGCCGCCAACGGCAAGTACACCGTCAAGACCGTGCTGGCCAACGACACCAACGAACTGCCGGTCAAGCAGGGCAACAACACCCTGTCCCAGCCGTTCTTCGTCGGCCGCGGCGCGAACATGCCGTACGACACCTACGAGGCGGAGAGCGGCGTCGTCGGCGGCGGCGCGCAGGTCGTCGGCCCGAGCAGGGACATCGGCACCCTCGCGGGTGAGGCGTCCGGCCGCAGGGCCGTCACGCTGAACAGCACCGGCAGCTACGTCGAGTTCACCACCAAGGCGAGCACCAACACCCTCGTCACCCGCTTCTCCATCCCGGACTCCGCGGGCGGCGGCGGCATCAACTCGACGCTGAACATCTACGTCAACGGCACCTTCCTCAAGCCCATCAACCTGACGTCCAAGTACGCCTGGCTGTACGGCAACGAGACCGGGCCGCAGAACTCGCCGGCAGCGGGGCCGCGTCACATCTACGACGAGGCCAACGTCCTGCTCGGGACCACCGTCCCGGCCGGCAGCACGATCAGGCTGCAGAAGGACGCCGCCAACACCACCAACTACGCGATCGACTTCATCGACCTCGAGCAGGTCTCGCCGATCGCCAACCCCGACGCCGCCCACTACGCGGTGCCGACCGGTTTCTCCCACCAGGACGTGCAGAACGCGCTCGACAGGGCGCGCCAGGACGCCAACCTCGTCGGTGTCTACCTGCCTACCGGCGACTACCAGACGACGGGCAAGTTCAACGTGTACGGCAAGGCCCTCAAGATCGTCGGAGCGGGCCCGTGGTACACGCGGTTCTACGCGCCCACGACGCAGGACAACACCGACGTCGGCTTCGACGCGCAGTCGTCGGCGAACGGCTCGTCGTTCTCCGGCTTCGCCTACTTCGGCAACTACGTCACCCGCATCGACGGCCCCGGCAAGGTGTTCAACTGGTCCAACGTCGCGAACATGACGATCGACAACGTCTGGGTCGAGCACACGGTCTGCATGTACTGGGGCGCGAACACCGACAACGTCACGATCAAGAACTCCCGCATCCGTGACACGTTCGCGGACGGCGTCAACATGACCAACGGGAGCACCGGCAACCTCGTGAGCAACAACGAGGCTCGCACGACCGGCGATGACAGCTTCGCGCTGTTCTCGGCGATCGACGCGGGAGGCGCCGACGAGATAAACAACGTCTACGAGAACCTGACGGCGATCCTGCCCTGGCGTGCGGCCGGTGTCGCGGTCTACGGCGGCTACGCCAACACGTTCAAGAACATCTACATCGCCGACACCCTGACCTACTCGGGCATCACGATCAGCTCGCTCGACTTCGGGTACCCGATGAACGGGTTCGGCGCCAGCCCGCCCACGACGTTCGACAACATCTCGATCGTCCGCGCGGGTGGCCACTTCTGGGGCGCGCAGACCTTCCCCGGAATCTGGATCTTCTCGGCCTCCAAGGTGTTCCAGGGCATCCGCGTGAGCAACGTGGACATCGTGGACCCGACCTACAGCGGCATCATGTTCCAGACGAACTACGTCGGGAACCAGCCGCAGAACCCCGTCACCGACACGATCCTCACGAACGTCTCGATCACGGGTGCGCAGAAGAGCGGAGACGCCTTCGACGCCAAGTCCGGATTCGGCATCTGGGTCAACGAGATGCCGGAGGCGGGCCAGGGGCCGGCGGTCGGCTCCGCGACGTTCAACCACCTGACGATGAGCAACAACGCTCAGAACATCAAGAACACGACCTCCACCTTCACCATCGTCCAGAACCCGTAGACCTCTAGAGGCCATACGGAGACAGGTGCCGCCGGGAGTCCGACTCCCGGCGGCACCGCCGTTTCTCCTGCCGGAAAATGCCCTGCGGCGCGGACCGGATATGCCAAATAATCCGGATGCGCCCTAATTCGGGGTGAATAGCCGGTCGAGAAGCAAGGTGGCTCCGGAATGGACGACGTGCGGTTGCCCGACGAGGTCGTGCTGGACAAGCTGGCGCGACGCCTGTCGGCCGCGACAGGCGACCCCTGGGCCGTCAGGGAAAGCATGATCAAGGGGCCGGGCACGCTGGGGATCTTCCTCGGGGAGGATCACACGGGTTCGGCCAGGCACCTCGATCTGAACTTCGTCTTCAACCTGGACCGTCCGGTGGAGACGTTGATATCCGACTGCACGACAGGGCTCGGATCCACGGTGGAGGAGGCGGTGGACCGGGCCATCGAGATGTGGCTCGGCACGACGGGAGCCGCCCTGCTGGAACTGCTCAGGCGCGACGGTTCCTTCGCCGCGCACTTTCCCGCGGACGACCCGGAGGGGTTCCCCGGCTGGCACACCATCCACGGCGGGATCTCGGGATGGGGCGCGGGCGAGGGCCATGACGTCGTACAGCAGTGGCTGATCGACAATCCGCTGCTCCCCAGACTCGCCCCCGCCTTGCACGACGCGCTGGATCGCGGCTCCCTGATCGGGGTCAAGGTGTTCTTCGGCGGCAGCGCCGGTCGCGAGATCGCGGAGGTGCGAGTCAACGGTGGCGTCCACGAAGGCGCGTCGCTCGCCCTGGCCGGGCTGGACTGGCCCAGGAAGCAGGACGGCCTGTCATACGCCCGGACGTTCATGCTGCTCGTGCACCCGCAGGAGCCCGCGACGGCGGAGAACGCGTGACCTGAGACGAAGGGCGGTTGCCCGGATAATTCCGGTGCGCGGCACGCGAGGCGTGCGTCACACTGCGAGCTGATGGACGAACAAAGATTGAAGAAGGTCTCGAAGTATCTCTCCAAGCACCTACGGCACCAGCCGGACCGGATCGGCATCACGCTCGATCCCCACGGCTGGGTGGACGTCGACGACCTGCTGCGGGCGGTCGCCGCGCACGGGTTCCCGGTCTCGGAGTCCGAACTCGCCGAGGTGGTTGCGAACAACGACAAGCGGCGGTACTCGGTCGTGGACGGCCGGATCCGCGCGAACCAGGGGCACTCGGTGACCGTCGACCTGGACCTGCCGCCGATCGAGCCGCCCGCGTATCTCTTCCACGGCACGGTGGCCGCCGTCCTGCCGTCGATCACAGCCGACGGGTTGCGCCCGATGAACCGGCACCACGTGCACCTGTCGCCCGACCGGGAGACCGCCACCCGCGTGGGCGCCCGCCGGGGCAGGCCCGTCGTCCTGTCGGTCGACTCGGGCTCGATGCACGCCGCCGGGCATGTCTTCTACCGCAGCGACAACGGGGTGTGGCTGGTGGACCATGTCCCGCCGGCGTTCATCCGCCTCCCCGGCTGACCCGGGCGTTCTGCGAGGTGGAGAGTTGTCCACCGGCCCGGGTTCGTCCACGAACCAGGAGCGTCCGCCTCGGTATCCTCTAGTCGAGGGAGAGGAACTGGTCATGACGGCACAACCTCACGAGCCACACCGCGGGCGCACGCCCGCCGAGATCCGTGCGTCGCTTCGAGAAGATCGCAGTCCTCGTGCCATTCGTGCGGCCCTCCCCGTGGAAGATCTGGACGCCTTCGACCGCGAGTATCGCGAAGCCCTCCGGAGCGCGGCGGACGAACTGGATCTGACTCCGCTCCACGAGTGCGTGGAGTCCTGGTGGCGGCAGGCGGTGCTAAAGGCGGATCCTCTCGCCTACGCGGTCATGGTGGAGCAGGCACAGGAGATCCAGCGCTGATCGTCAGGTCGAGGGTTCGAGCGCGTCTCTGGCGTCCATGAGGGCGAAACCGAGCAGGTTCAGGCCCCGCCAGGTGGCGGGAGAGGCCGCCAGTTCGTCGGCCGCGCCGAGCCCGATGCCCCAGATCCGGTCGCGCGGGCTGGCCTCGACCAGGACTCTGGCGCGTGTGCCGAGCAGGAACGCGCCAAGCTCGGGATGCTGCCCGAACTTCGCGACATTGCCTCGCGTCACGATCGCGAACCGGTGCGCGGTCCACGTCGCGTCGTCGAACCCGCGGACTCTACGGCCCAGCTTCTGGGCCTCGGCGGGATGGTCCGCCGCGAGGATCGCGGTCGCCGTCTCCTCGTCGCCGAACAGCCAGGCCTTGTGCGCCATCATGTAGTGCTCGGCCGACCGGAAGACGTGGCCGTCCTCGGTGAACTCCACGGGCCACCACTGGCTGAGGCACCCGGCTCCGGCGCTTCCGTCCGGAGCGGGCTGGTGACCCCAGAAGAACACGTAACGCAATCTCTCGCCGGCCTGCTCGGCGGCGACCGCCTCATCGACGGAGCGGGGGAGTCTCACGATCTTCGACACCGTCGTCACTGTGCCGGTTCCCGTCTCCGGAGGCCAGCTGATTTCAGCTCCCGACGGGCCCGACGGTCAGCGAGTGGATGGTCTTGCCGGCGCAGTGCGTGGTCTTCCAGGGGAGGAACACCGCGGCCTTCTGGTTCGGCGGATAGATCCGCAGCCCCTGGGCAGGGGACAGCGCGCACTGCTTCGGGTCGTATCCGCCGACGCCGTTGCTGTCGTGCAGCTTGGAGACCGCCGCGGCGCCGGGCTTGAGCATCACGGTGGTCGCGGAGCCTCCGCTGCGCTCGGCGGCGTTGCCCGACTGGACACCGTCCTCCGCGACGTACGAGACGCCGGGATAGCCGCTGAGGGTGCAGACGGACTTGGACGCGTTGGTGAAGATCAGCACCATGTTCAGCTGACCTGCCCCCACATCCGGCGCCTTCTGGGTGATCTTCAACTGGCTCGTGGCGCAGGCGGGAATCGCCGGCGGTTTCGCCGGGGGGCTCGGCTTCTGGGCCGGGTCGACGGACGGCGGGGAGGGCGCCTCGGGTGCGGAGGGCGTCTCAGGTGCGGCGGGTGCGTCGTCTGTGGGCACGTCCGCGGGCTGAGCCGACCCCGGGAGTGTCTGCGGGCTCTGGGCGCCGGACGCGTTGGTGACGCTCGTGCAGCCGGCCAGGACGGCGATGGAGGCGGCCGCGGTCAGCGTGTACAGCAGGGCTCGCGGCACGCCCGCACTCGGGAGCATCGACTCCCCGCGCCGCTCGATGCCGGATTCCCGATGGTCAGCCACGTCTTCACTCATTTCCTGGATCATGTGCGAACTCTCTTCACCCGGTGAGATGGGGTCCCGGGCGCGAAAAGTTCTCGCGGATCGCCGCGTCATCCTTTGACCTCGAGGTCGCCGATGATCTGGTCGGTCGCGTCCGCGCCGCCGTGCTGGCGGATCTGCACGTATATCCAGGGAGCGCCTTCGCCCGCTCCGGTCAGGTAGATCTCTTCGAGGCTGCCGGACGCGCAGTCGGTCCAGCGCCGCACCTGGCCTCTCCACTCGCCGTCCGCGTACGGCCGGTCGCCGTCGTACCGGCAGTCGTCGTGGGTGATCGTCGTCATCCGGCCGGCCAGGGCGGCCTGCGAGGTGAGCCCCACGAGCACGCCGCTGACCTGGGCCTTCAGGTCCTGCCAGTCTTCCAGATCGTCAGCCACGGTGAGACCGGGCTCCTGGGCGTCGGCCAGCCCCAGGCTTTTCGGGTTCCAGCCCGCGGTGACCACCTGACGTCCCCATGCCGCGGGCACCTTCAGCTTGATGCGCCCGGTTGCGTCGCTCACTTCCATCAGACCCGCGGGGGGACCGGAGGACGCCAGGTAGGTGGCGACCCCCGCCCCGGCGAGCACCAGTACGGCGGCGGCGAGCGCGGCGGCCAGCGGAGCCCGCCGGCCACGGCGTCGTGGCGGCGCGGCTGGTCGGCCCGCCGGTCGCACGCCCGTCCCGTCACTCGTCCCGTCACTCGTATCGTTGGCCGTCTCGTCGGCCTGTCCCGCGCCTGACTCGCCGGCCGTCTCGTCGCCCTGCCCGTTGTATCGCCGGGCCGCCTCCTGGCCGATCTCCGTGACGGCCGGCTCCACGTGCTGACCTCCGCCCAGCCGCGTGATGCCTGTTTCACCGTGGGGATCGAGGAGCCGCGTGCGGCCAGGCTCGCCGCCCTGCTCATCGCCCTGTCCATGAGCGGGCACGTCGGCAGGCTCGCCGACCGGTTCTCCGGCCGGTGCGTCGACCAGCCCGCTGAGCTGGGCCTCAAGCTCGGCCGCCAGGCTCGCCGCTGTCGGCCACCGCCGCTCCCTGTCGGGTTCCATGGCGCGCTGGATGGTCTGCTGGACGCCTTCCGGCAGGTCAGGGCGTAGGTCGCCGGCGGGGACGACCTTCCCGGGGGATCCGGGAACGCTTCCCGTGACCAGGTGGTAGACGAGCGCTCCCAGGCCGTACACGTCGGCCCGCGCGTCGATGCCCGCGGTCGGTTCGGCCTGTTCGGGCGCCATGTAGCCGGCCGATCCCGCGGCCATGGTGAGACCGGAGGCCTGCGCGAGGCTCTTGGCCAGCCCGAGATCGGCCACCAGCACCCGCTCGCGGCCACCCGCCGCGCTCCTGATCAGCACGTTGGACGGTTTGATGTCCCGGTGCACGATCCCCGCCTCATGGAGGGCGGCCACCCCGTGAGCGGTCTCCGCCGCCAGTCGCAGCGCCTCCACCAGGGGCATCGGGCCCTCGGCCAGCCGGTCTTCCAGCGTGCCGCGGTCGGCGTGCTCCATCACGAAATACGGCCGCTCGTCCGGAAGCTGGCCGATGTCGAAGACCTGCACCACGCTGCTGGACGCGGCCCGGCGCAGCAGCCGGGCCTCGGAGAGGAACCGCTCCCGGATGTCCATGCGGTAGGCCCAGTTCTCCGCCATGACCTTGACCGCGACGGGTGCTTCCAGCAGATCGTCGTGGGCCAGCCACACGGTGGCGAACGCGCCGGAGCCCAGACGTCGTTCTAGCCGGTAGCGGCCTATCTGCGGGGGAGGGGGCATGCCGTATATCATGCCCGGGTTCTCCGCTCGCCCGACGCGCCGCCCGTCGACCCACCCCATAACCCCTCGGCGAACCGGCAGCAGGAGCGGCGGACGAGTCGGCTGAATCTTCGGACGAAGCCACAGGAAGCCACAGAAGGAGTCGCCCCCGTGCCGCCCGCATCGGAGACGGACGCCCTCGCCGCGCAGGCGGCCGCAGGCGACGCCGCCTCACTTGATCTTCTGCTCCGGCGCATCCAGCCCGATGTCGTACGGCGCTGCGGCCGCTTCCTGCCGTACCGGGAGGACGCGGAGGAGGCCGCGCAGGACGTGCTGCTGCAGGTGGCGAGAAAGATCCACACCTTCGAGGGGCGCAGCAAGTTCAACACCTGGCTGTACACCGTGATCGCGAACTGCTCACGTCAGAAGTACCGGGAGCTCAAGAGGCGGGCAGGGGAGGAGCACATCACCTCCGAGGAGAATCTCCTTCCCGACCCGCGCACCACCAGCGTGATCGCCGGCTCGCGCCTCGACCTGCTGGAGGCCCTGGAGAGGCTCGAGCGCGAGAGCCCTCATCTGGTGGCCCCGCTGGTCTACCGCGACATCGGCGAGATGGAGTACTCCGAGATCGTCGAGCGGCTCGAGATCCCGCTGGGCACCCTGAAGTCCCGGTTGCACCACGCGCGCAAGCAGGTGCAGGAGTGGCTGGCCGAAGGGGCCTGACCCGCTCTCGCGCTCCAGTCGATGTCTTGGATATGAATGAACGTGGCGGCCGCACGCGATGGCCGTCGAGGAGGTCGTGAACATGGAGCAGAGCGGTCCACGCCCGGTGAGGGCGCCGCGGGGCACGTCGCTGAACACTCAGGGATGGCAGCAGGAGGCCGCCCTGCGGATGTTGATGAACAACCTCGACCCGGAGGTCGCCGAGCATCCCGACAAGCTCGTGGTCTACGGAGGGACCGGCAGGGCGGCCCGTGACTGGCGGTCGTTCGACGCGATCGTCCGGACCCTCGGCACGTTGCGGGCCGACGAGACGCTGCTCGTGCAGTCCGGCCGTCCGGTGGGGGTGATGACCACGCACGAGTGGGCGCCCCGCGTGCTCCTCGCGAACTCCAACCTGGTCGGCGACTGGGCGACCTGGCCCGAGTTCAGGCGGCTGGAGCAGCTCGGCCTGACCATGTACGGCCAGATGACCGCGGGATCGTGGATCTACATCGGCACGCAGGGCATCCTTCAGGGCACCTACGAGACGTTCGCGGCCGTCGCGGCCAAGAGGTTCGGCGGATCGCTGGCCGGCACGATCACGCTCACCGCCGGGCTCGGGGGCATGGGCGGCGCCCAGCCGCTCGCGGTCACGATGAACGGCGGCGTGGCGATCTGCGTCGACTGTGATCCTCGCTCGATCGACCGGCGCATCGAGCACGGCTACCTCGACGTCAAGGCCGCGAACCTCGACGAGGCCCTGCGCCTGGCCTATGAGGCACGCGACCTGCGCCGCCCGTTGTCGATCGGCGTCGAGGCCAACGCCGCGGTGGCCGTACCGGAACTGCTGGCCCGCAGCGCGGAGATCGACGTCGTGACCGACCAGACGTCCGCGCACGACCCGCTGAGCTACCTGCCGGTCGGCATGGCGTTCGAGGACATGGCGGCCGAGGCGGCCAAGGACCCCGAGGGCTTCACGGAAAGGGCCCGCGCGTCGATGGCCAGGCACGTGGCGGCCATGGTGGGCTTTCAGGACGCGGGCGCCGAGGTCTTCGACTACGGCAACTCCATCCGCGGCGAGGCGGAGCTCGCCGGCTACGGCCGGGCCTTCGACTTCCCCGGTTTCGTGCCCGCCTACATCCGGCCGCTGTTCTGCGAGGGCAAGGGCCCGTTCCGCTGGGCGGCCCTGTCGGGCGAGGCCGAGGACATCGCGAAGACCGACAAGGCGATCCTCGAGCTCTTCCCCGACAACGAGCCGCTGGCCCGCTGGATCAGGATGGCGGGCGAGCGGGTCAAGTTCCAGGGGCTGCCCGCCCGGATCTGCTGGCTGGGGTACGGCGAGCGGGACAGAGCCGGTGAGCGGTTCAACGACATGGTCGCCTCGGGCGAGCTCCAGGCCCCGATCGTGATCGGCCGCGACCATCTCGACGCCGGCAGCGTGGCCTCGCCGTACCGGGAGACCGAGGCCATGCTCGACGGCTCCGACGCGATCGCCGACTGGCCGCTGCTCAACGCGATGGTCAACGTCGCGTCCGGCGCGTCATGGGTGTCCATCCACCACGGCGGCGGCGTCGGGATCGGCCGATCGATCCACGCGGGCCAGGTCACCGTCGCCGACGGCACGGCTCTGGCCGGAGAGAAGATCCGGCGGGTCCTGACCAACGACCCGGGGATGGGCGTCATCCGGCACGTCGACGCCGGCTACGACCGTGCGGCCGAGGTCGCGCAGGAGCGCGGCGTGCGGATCCCGATGAGCGAGGGCGAGTGATCGATCCGGAGGAGGCCTCGGCACAGGCCGAGGACGGCTTCCGCCGCATGTGGGCGGAGCTGCTCCCGGTGGGGCGGCACGGCGGGAGCGGCGGCTACCGCCGCCACGCGTGGACGGCCGCCGACGCCGAGTGCCGGGCCTGGTTCGAGGAGCAGGCGCGTACCAGGGGGCTCGCCTACGAGGTCGACGGCAACGGCAACCAGTGGGCCTGGTCGGGGGACCCGGCCGCCGGCGGCGCCGTCGTCACCGGCTCCCACCTCGACTCGGTGCCGGACGGGGGCGCCTTCGACGGGCCCCTCGGGGTGGTGTCGGCCTTCGCGGCGCTCGACCTGCTGCGGGAGCACGACGCGACCGGATCGCGTCCGCTCGGGATCGTCAACTTCGGCGACGAGGAGGGCGCCAGGTTCGGCGTCGCCTGCGTCGGGTCACGGCTCATGACCGGAGTGCTCGATCCCGGCCGGGCCCGGGCCCTCACGGACGACGGCGGTGTGACCCTGGCGACCGCCGTGGAGAGGGCCGGGCGGGACCCTTCGGCGCTCGGGCGTGACGAGGAACGGCTGTCGAGGATCGCCGCCTTCGTGGAGCTCCATGTCGAGCAGGGCAGGAATCTGGGCGACGCCCCGATCGGGGTCGCCTCCGCGATCTGGCCGCACGGCCGCTGGCGGTTCGACTTCCGCGGCCAGGCGAACCACGCGGGCACGACGCGCATGGAGGACCGCCGCGACCCGATGCCGGCGTTCGCCGCCGCCGTACTGGACGCCCAGGAGCGGGCGCGTCGTGCCGGCGCGCTCGCCACCTTCGGGAAGGTCGCGGTGGAGCCCAACGGCACCAACGCCATCGCGTCGCGGGTCACCGCCTGGCTGGACTCCCGGGCCGCCGATCCCGGCGTCCTCGACGCGCTCGTGGCGGAGATCACCCGCGCGTCGGGAGCGGAGGTGACCCGCGAGTCGTACACGCCGGTGGTGGACTTCGACGGCCCGCTCAGGGACCGTCTGGCGGGGTTGCTCGGCGGGGCTCCCGTCCTGCCCACCGGCGCGGGTCACGACGCGGGCATCCTCGCCTCCGCCATCCCTACGGCCATGTTGTTCGTGCGCAACCCGACGGGTGTCTCGCACTCCCCGGAGGAGCATGCCGAGCGGGCCGACTGCCTGGCCGGGGTGGCCGCACTCGCCCGCGTCCTGGAGGACCTGCTGGCGGACCCCGTCAGAGAGGGTCCCGCGCGGCGATGAGGCCCGACTCGTAGGCGAAGACGACGAGCTGCGCCCGGTCGCGTGCCCCGAGCTTGGTCATGGCCCTGCTGACGTGGGTCTTGGCGGTGTACGGGCTGATCACCATGCGCCCGGCGATGTCGTCGTTGGTGAGCCCGCGCGCGACCAGCGCGACGACCTCACGCTCACGGTTGGTGAGGACCTCCAGGGCCGACGGCCTGATGGTGTCCGGCGGGCGGGAGACGTACTCGCTGATGAGCCTGCGGGTGATGGCGGGCGACAGGAGCGCCTCGCCGAGGGAGGCGACCCGGACGGCTCGCAGCAACTCCGCCGGCTCGGTGTCCTTGAGGAGGAACCCGCTCGCGCCCGCGCGCAGGGCCTGGAAGACGTAGTCGTCCAGGCCGAAGTTGGTGAGGATCACCACGCGCACGCCTTCCAGGCGGGGGTCGGCGGCGATCCGGCGGGTGGTCTCGATGCCGTCCATCCCGGGCATCTGGACGTCGACCAGGGCGACGTCCGGCAGGTGCTGTTCCGCCAGCGCCACGCCCTGCTGGCCGTCGCGGGCCTCGCCGACCACCTCGATGTCGTCCTCGGCCTCGAGCAGCGCGCGGAACCCGGCGCGGATGAGCGCCTGGTCGTCGACGAGGAGCACGCGGATCGCGCGGTTCACGCCGTTCCCTCGCCGACCGGCGCGTGAGGCCGCGTGCCGTTCTGTCGCGTTCCGTCCAGCCGCGTGCCCGTGCGGTCCAGGTGAGCGCCGGCCTGTTGTGCGCCGGTCTGTGCGTCGGTCTGTTGTGGAGGGGGCAGCGGGATCTCCGCGCGGACGCTGAAACCACCCCCTGCGCGTGGCTCCGCCTGGAGCCTCCCGCCGAGCGCGGCGACCCGTTCGCGCATGCCGGTGAGCCCGAAGCCGGGCGTCGGGGCGGCCCCCGGCTTCGCCTGCCCGTCGTCGTCGACCTGTACGACCAGGCCGTCCGGGGTGTAGCGGACCCGGATGCTGGCCGTCGCGGGGCCCGCATGCCGGGTGATGTTGGTGAGTGACTCCTGGACGATGCGGTAGACCGCGCGGTCGACGTCGGAGGGCAGCGCCCGAGGAGTCCCGCTGATCTCGAGATCGGTGGGCACGCCGGTCGACCGCGCGCGCTCGGCCAGTTCGGCGATCCGGTCCACCCCGCCCCCGGCCGTCTCGTCGCCGGGGACGCGCAACACCTCGAGCGTCGCCCGCAGCTCGCGCATCGCCTCGCCGCTCGCCTCCTGGATGGCGACCAGGGCGTCGGGCACCTCCTCGCCGCGCTTGCGCGCGAGGTGAACGGCCACGCCCGACTGGACCTTGATGATGGAGATGCTGTGCGTCAGCGAGTCGTGCAGCTCGCGGGCGATCCGCAGACGCTCCTCTCCGGCCCGGCGCAGGGCGGTCTCCTCGCGCGTCCGCTCGGCCTCGATCGCCCGCTGCTCCACCTGCTGCAGATACGCCTGGCGGTGCCGGGTGACCACGCCCGCCACGTTGGCGGCCACGAACCAGCCGAGGAGCAGGCCCGTGCGATCGGCGATGTCGCGGAGGACCGGCGGCGCCGTCCCGGGCGCCGTGGTGGACGACAGGGCGATCGCCAGGCTGCCGCCCAGGAAGACCGCACTGGTGACGATCGCCGGCACGCGGTGGCCGGCCTGCACGGCGATGAAGACGGCGATCAGCACGGGGAAGGCCGCGGACGTCGTCGCGCCCCACTGCAGAAGGTAGACCAGCATGCCGATGGAGGTGACGACCAGTGCCACGACAGGGGCGCGGCGGCAGACGGCGAGACCCAGGGCCCCCACGACGGTGGCGGCGTACCCGAGCAGGTCCGAAGTCCCGACCACCTGCGAGGGAATGATCGCGCCACCGATCGCCAGCAGAGCCCCGACCGCGACGGCGAGCGCGAGGTCCGGCGCGTGGGCACGTAAGCCGCGATCACCGTTCATGAACGCACCATAATCCGCCTCCGGGGCTGCGGTCCTCCTCCCACGGGACCGATCCGGCGCTACTTCCCGTGGAGTACGCCCCCACGCCGGGGACCGTGAGGGAGTGACGGCGACGGCCTCCCCTCGCCCGACGACACGCGGCAGTCCGGCGAGCAGCATCGATGAGGACGCCGGCGAGCCGATGGCGAGGCACCAGGGCCACTGCGCCGCCGGCGAACCGTCGCCGCACGTATGCGCCGATCGCACCGTCCCGCAGGCACTGGAGGCCCGCCATGTCCATGCCGTTCCGATACATCACCCCGATCACGACGGGAGCGGCCACCGGCCAGGTCGCCGGCGTCTACCGTCAGTTGGCCGAGGACTTCGGCCTCGCCCGCATGCCGCTGTTCATGACCCTTTCGCCCGCGCCCGATCTGCTGGCCGCCACGTGGGCCATGCTGCGTGAGTCGCTGGTCGCCGGAGACGCCTCCAGGACGGACAAGGAGGTCGTGGCCGTCGCGGTGTCTCTGGCCAACCGATGTCCCTTCTGCGTCGACGCGCACACGGTGCTGCTCCACGCGACCGGCGCCCACGAACTCGCGGAGACGGTCGCGCGCGGCGGCACGCCCACCGACCCCCGGCACGCGCGGTTGCTCGCGTGGGCCATGGCCACCCGCACAGCCCACGAGGCCGGCGCGGCCGATTCCGCGGAGCCGCCCTTCCCCGTCGCCCTCGCGGCCGAGCACATCGGGACCGCACTGGCCTTCCACTTCATCAACCGCATGGTGTCGGCGCTCCTGACCGACGACCTGCTCCCCGGCGGCGTCCAGCGGTGGCGGCTCGTGCGCCGGGCCGGCGGGCGTGCGGTGGCCCGCACGACGCGGCGGCGGCGGACGCCGGGCCGGAGCCTTCCGCTGCTCGAGGGCTATCCGGACGGATCGGGCTCCTCGACCGGCTCGGGCTCGCCGGATGGCTCGGGCTCTTCGATCGACATGGCGCCCGCATGGACGGCGGGCTCGCCGGGCGGCTCCGCGATAGCCGCCGCGTTCGCCGCCCTGCGCGCCGCCGCAGGGTGTGGCGGGGAGTTGCTCGGTCCCGAGGCCCGCCGGGTCGTCGAGGCCCAGGTAGAGGAGTGGGACGGCGCGCATCCGCCTCTGGTGGGCGGCTGGCCGTCCGATCAGACGGCCTGCCTGCCGGAGGCCGATCGTCCCGCCGCCCGGCTTGCCCTGCTCGCCGCGGTCGCGCCGTACCGGATCGCCGACGCGGACGTGGCCGCGTGGCGCTCCGCCACCCGGACCGCCACCCCGGACGGCGACGCCGATCTGGTGCGCCTGCTGGCGTACGGCGCCATCACGGCCGTGAACCACATCGAGGCGGGCCTGAGCAGGAAGGCCCGTGCATGATCACGAAGTGCGAATGCCCGGGTCAGCGCCGTGATCACCGAATGTGTGCATGATCACGCCCGATGTTCGTGCAGGCCAGAGGGGCTGCCGCCGAACCTGTGCATGATCACGACGGGAGGGCGGTGAGGTCGCCGGACCAGATGGTCACGGCACGGCCGGCCAACTCGACGCGGTCTCCGCGCAGAGTGGTGCGCACGATTCCGCCCCGCTCGGAGAGTTGCGCGCCGACGAGAGTGTCACGGCCGAACCTCTCCGACCAGTACGGCGAGAGCACGCAGTGGGCGGATCCGGTGACCGGGTCCTCGGGGACGCCCGCCCGGGGGCCGAAGAAACGGGACACGAAGTCGGCCTCCCCGTCGTCCCCGGGAGCGGTCACCATGACGCCCCGGGTCTCGACGGTGCTCAGCAGGTCGAGATCGGGCGTCAGCGACCGTACGACATCGGCGTTCTCGACCTCCACGAGGAAGTCGAATCGGCTGCGCCCCACCCAGACGGGCTTCACCCCGAGGGACTCCACCAGGCCCTCGGGAGCCTGCGCCTCCGTGGGCCGGGAGGCCGGGAAGTCCATCGTGATGAGGCCGTCTCCCGCCTGGTCCGTCGTCAGGACGCCGCTCAGGGTGGAGAACTCCAACCGTCCTGAGGCTCCGAGGGAGTACAGGACGTGCGCCGTGGCGAGAGTGGCGTGCCCGCAGAGGGCGACCTCGACCGTGGGCGTGAACCAGCGCAGAGAGCGCGGCCCGCCGTCCTGCTCGAGGACGAAGGCCGTCTCGGAGTGGCGCATCTCGGCGGCGACGGCCTGCATCCACTCGTCCGGCGCCGGGGCGTCAAGGAGACATACCCCGGCGGGATTGCCGCGGAAGGGCCGGTCGGTGAACGAATCAACGGTGTAGAGGCGCATATTTGCGGATTCTACGAGCCGGCACGACGGGCGCGCCTCGCGTCAGGGCGCGTGTCCGACGGCGGCGAGGGCCTCACGGGCGACCTGCAATTCTTCGCGGGTCTCGACCACCACGACGGGCACCCGTGCCCCCGGCGCGCTGACGAACCCGTCGACGTCGAGGTTCCCGCGGACCGGCGGGTCGAGGCCGAGCAGGCCGAGCCTGCGGCATACGGCCTCCCGCACCTCGGGCTGGTCCCAGCCGATCTCGCCGGTGAAGACCAGCGCGTCGAGCCGGTCGAGGCTGGTCGCGGCCGCCGCGATCTCCCGGCCGACCCGGTGGGCGAACACCGCAAGGGCCAGCGCGGCGGCCGGCTCCGGAGAGGCGACCAGGTCGCGGGTGTCGCCGGAGAGCCCGTCCGACAGCCCGAGCAGCCCGGAACCGTGCTCCAGGCCGTCCCTGAGCTCGTCGAGCGACAGCCGCGAGTCCGCGAGAAGCCAGAGCAGCATGCCCGGGTCGACGCTGCCCGACCGTGTGCTCATCGGCACGCCCTCCAGCGGAGTGAAGCCCATGGAGGTGTCCACGCTGCGTCCTTCACGCACCGCGCAGACCGACGACCCGCCGCCGAGATGGGCGGCGACCATCTGCAACTCGCCGGCAGGGCGGCCGAGCAACTCGGCCGCCCGGCCGGTGGCGTTGGCGTAGGACAGCCCATGGAAGCCGAACCTGCGCAGGCCGTATCGCCGGCGCCACTCGGAGGGGAGGGGATATGTCGCGGCCTCTGCCGGCAGCCCCGCGTGGAAGGCCGTGTCCGGGCACAACACATGTGGCACCGATGGGAGCACGCGCCGGGCCGCCTCCACGAGCGCCAACGCGGGCGGCACGTGCAGCGGCGCCAGGTCGGCGAACCTGCGCACCGCCTTCAGCACGCCGTCGTCGACGACCGTCGGAGCGAGCACGGCGTCGCCGCCGTGCACGAGCCGGTGCCCGACGAGCCCCACGGTCACCCGGCCGCCGTCCTGCTCACCCGCATGGCCGAGGAAGTCCGCGATCGTACGCTCGGCCTTCGCGGGGTCGGGACTGTGCTCGCTGTGCGCGACGCGGAGCACCCGACCGTCTCGGATCAGATGGAGTCGCAGGCTCGAGGAGCCGGCGTTGACCGTGAGGACCACCGGAGTCATAGGTGCCGTCTCCCCTGGGGGGTGGGCGGCAAACCGGCTCAGCGCCGGGCGCTCACGACCGGATCGCGCACAGCAGACGGTCGTTGCCGCGCTGCCACAGCGTGCCGATCTCGCCGAAACCCGCCTCCCGCAGCGCGCCCACATGGGTGGAAAGGTGGGCGGACTCCGATCCGCTGTGGTTCGCGGCGGAGGTCCGGCTGTCTCGAGCGGCGTTGGCGTCCGCCAGCGCGGGGTCGGCGGCGATCGCGTCCCACCACTGCCGCCAGTCCTCAGGGCGTCCCTCGGCGAAGCGCCGTCGCTCCTCCATCTGGTGAACCGCGATCTCGAGTCGGCCGATGCCGGGCGTCGTGTCGTCGACACCGAGATGGTCGCCGTTGAGGAACAGGCCGCCCGGCCGAAGTACACCGGCGAGTTCCCGGTAGACGGCGCGCAGGTGATGTTCGGGCAGCCAGTGCAGCGCCGTCGTGCTCACGGCGACGTCCGCGGGGCGGTCGAGTCCCAGGCCCGCCGTCCATCCCGGTGTCCGCAGGTCGAGGTCGGCGAAGCGCAGCCCGGCGGTGTCGCCGTAACGGGCCCGGCCGAGCGACAGCAGCAGCGGGTCGGTGTCGACGGCGACGATGGTGGCCTGCGGGAGGCGGTGGAGCAACCGGGCCGACAGGGAGCCGGGACCGCATCCGAGGTCGATCACCAACGGGTCGGGCCGGCCGGTCCCCGCCTCGACGGCGTCGATCAGCGCGGTGAACCTCTCCTCGCGGTCGGGGAGGTAGCCCTCCTGCTGGCGGTCCCAGCGGTCGATCCAGTCCCGTGCCACGTCGAAGGTCAGCATGCCGTTCTCCTTGTAACTGTCTTATATGCTTTTGGCAGTCACAACATAGAGCGAGAGTCGGTAACTGGTCAAGTGAACTTCAACAGTCACACAGATGGTGTCGTGGCGGTCGCCGTCGGGCTGGTCAACGCACTGACCGCCGGCGAGGCCCGCGGCAGGCCCCACCCTGCGCCGGACGGCGAGGAGCAGGCGTCCGCCGCCACGCAGGCCCTGCGGAGCGGCGGGCGGCATTACCCCGAGGTGACCGCCGGGGAGGCGGCCGAACTGACCGTCGTCGCGGCGGCGCTGCGCGTGGTCTTCGAGTCCGTGGCGCGTGGCGACGCGGACGAGGCCGCGCGTCAGGTCAACGAACTGCTGGAGGAGACGGACGCCCGCCCGCATCTCGACCGGCACGACGGTGAGCCCTGGCACCTGCACTTCCACGGGACCGGCGGCACCCGCGCCGGCGACTGGGCGGCGAGTTGCGCGACGGCGCTCGCCGTCGTGCTGGGCGGTGACCTGTTCGACCGGCTCGGGGTCTGTACGGCGCCGCACTGCGATCGGGTCTACGTCGACGTCTCGCGCAACGGGACGCGCAGGTTCTGCTCGACCGCGTGCCAGAACCGCGTCAAGACCGCCGCCTTCCGTGCCCGCAACACGTGAGCGGGCAGCTCGGGCCTGCGGGATCCGCGAGGTCTCAGGCCGTGGCGTTCCTCGGCGCCACGATCAGGCCGTAGATGACGAGCACGCACATCGCGATGGAGACGATGGACCACACGGGATAGGCCGAGAGGAAGGCCAGGTGCACGATGGCGATGAGGAACGCGAGGGCGATGCCGGCCATCCGTGCCCACGGTCGGCCGACGGCGATGCCCAGGCCCACGGCGATCTGCACGAGGCCGAGGAGCAGCATGATCCATCCCCATGCGGTGAAGTTGAAGACCAGGATCTTCTCGGTCGTCACCAGGAAGTACTCGGGCCGGATCAGCGCGGTCAGGCCCTCGATCACGTTGTAGACGCCCACCAGCAAGGTCAGGACGGAGGCGAAGTCCAGCCAGCCGGACCGCGTGGTCTTCCTCCCCGACGCCCAGGTGCCGAGCATGCGTACTCCCTTCGCCCGGTGATCGTGCCCCCGAATTGGCGAGATCCCTTAATGCGGTGATATTCCGCATTGATTACTGAAAGTAACGGATCAATGACAAAATAGGGGCAAAACTGCACGGGTGGGCCAGGCGAAGGGTGCACTCGCTCGTACGGCCGCCGCCGGGGCCGGCCGTACATCGCGGGTCGTCACGCGGAGCTGATCACGCGGAGCTGATCACGCAGAGCTGATCATGCAGTGCTGATCACACAGGGCCGCTCACACGGTGGGCTGCGGGCCGTCGCCGTTCTGGTTGTCGAAGGCGACGTCGGCGACGATGCAGGTGATGTTGTCGGGCCCGCCCCCCTCGTTGGCGAGCTCGATCAGGCGGCGGACGGCCTCGGCGGGCTCCTCGATCGCGGTCAGCACCTGGTGAAGCGTCTCCGGCTCCAGCACGGCGGTCAGCCCGTCCGAACAGAGCAGGTAGCGGTCTCCCGGATGCGCGTCGCGCAGGGACAGGTCGGGGTCGGCAAGCCCGCTCGTCTCCAGCGCCCGCAACAGCAGCGACCGGTTCGGATGCTTGGCGGCCTGGTCGGGGCTCATGTGCCCGTCGTCGACCAGAGACTGCACCAGGGTGTGGTCACGGGTGATCTGGTAGAGACCGCCGTCCCGCAACATGTACGCCCGGGAGTCGCCGACGTGCGCCACCGCGAACCGGCTCTCGCCGTCCCACAACATCGCGGTGATCGTGGTTCCCATCCGCTCCAGCGTGGGATCGTGCTCGGCCAGTTCGCTGAGCCTGCGGGCCGCTTCCCGCACGCCGCTCTCCAGCGTGGTGATGAGGTCCTCGGGTGGAGCGCCGCCGTCGATCGCGGACAGCGCCTCGATGGCCGCGGCGCTGGCGACATCCCCGTGTCCGTGCCCGCCCATGCCGTCGGCGATGGCGAGCAGGTGCTCGCTCGCGTACACCGAGTCCTCGTTCTTCGTCCGGGACCGCCCGATGTCCGATCCCGCGGCATACCGAATGCGGTTGTGCGTCATGGTTTCGAGTAAATCATTGGTTGAATCACTTCACAAGCGTAGATATTCTGGGCCGCATGAGCCTCGATGAGACGGTTAACGCGGGTGACATCGCGCGGATGGCCGACGTCGGGCGGGCTGCGGTGAGCAACTGGCGCCGCCGCTACGACGACTTCCCCGAGCCCGTGGGGGGGACGACCTCCAGCCCGCTGTTCTCCCTGCCGGAGGTCGAGGCCTGGCTCAGGCGTAACGGCAAGACATTCGAGATGTCCGTCGCCGACAGGGTATGGCAGCGGCTCAGGATGTCGGCAGACGACCTGCACCTGGGGGACCTGCTCGGCCGCATGGGGGCGTTCCTGCTCTACACGCTCCGGGACCCCGACGGCCTCCGGCGGCTCACCGCGGGTCCCGACCTGCCCGTACGGCTGGCCGACGCCGTCGCCGCCGCGACCCCCGACCTGCCGATCGGACCCGAAGGACGGAGCCACCTGGACGCCGGGCTGATCGGCCCGCTCTCGGAACTGGCCGCCGCGCATGGGCCCGCCACGGCCTTCGAGCTCCTCTGCGAGCGCTACGTGGAGGCCCACAGCCGCCGGCTCTCGGTCACACGGGCGGACGTGGCGGAGCTGATGGCCCGGCTGGCCTGCTCCGAGGGGGGATCGGTTCTCGACCCGGCCTGCGGCATGGGCACTCTTCTCCTCGCGGTCAAGGGGGCGAGGCGGGGACGGAGCGACGCCACGCCGTCCGGCGGTGAGCCGGTGGACGAGCCTGTCGCGCCTGGGGACCGCGCTCTGCCCGGCCAGGAACCCCGGCCGCGGAGCCAGGATCCCACGGTGCCCGGCCCCGGCGCCATGGCACCGGGCGAAGCCGCACAGGAGACTCACGAGGCCCGTGAGCCCCAGCGCGTCACAGAGCTTGTGGGCCAGGACGCGGGGGAGACGGTGGCGCTGCTCGCCACGCTGCGGCTGCTGCTGCGCGGGGAGCGTGCGCGGATCGTCGCGGGGGACTCCCTCAGGGACGACGGCTTCCCCGAGGGGGGCGCCGACGCCGTCGTCTGCGATCCGCCGTTCAACGAGCGGGCGTGGGGCCACGAGGACCTGGTGGGCGATCCGCGCTGGACGTACGGCATGCCGCCGCGCGGTGAGTCCGAGCTCGCCTGGGTGCAGCACTGCCTCGCCCACGTGCGGCCCGGCGGCCTGGTGGCCGTCCTGATGCCCGCGGCCGCCGCGAGCCGCCGCTCGGGCAGGCGCATCCGGGCCAACATGTTGCGCGCCGGCGCCGTGCGCGCCGTCTTCTCCCTGGCGGCAGGCGGCCCCGACCTGTGGCTGCTGCGCCGTCCCGAACCCGGCGAGCGGCAACCCGCGACCATCCTGCTGACGATGGCGGGCGACGACCTGTCGCTCGTGGAGCCCGCCTGGGACGCCTACCTGGCCGGGGCCGAGCCGCCGGGCGAGAGCCGTGCGGTCGGGATCGTCGACCTGCTCGACGACGAGGTCGACCTCAGCCCCGCGCGGCACCTGTCCTCGCGAGGCGACGCGAGCGGCTTCCCCTCGGCACGCGGCCGTTTCAGAGACGTCGCGGAGGCGCTCGTCGCCGCGGTGACCGAGGGTCTGGGCGATCTGGATGTGCCCGGCGACGCCCCGGCCGGGTGGGACTCGCCGCCTACGACACTCGCCGAGCTGGTCAGGGCCGGGCTGGTGACCGTACGGCACTCGACGTTGAAGGCGGCCGACCCGGACGGCTCCGGGGAGGGCGCCTTCCCTGTGCTCACGGCCGACGACCTGGCGGGCGGCGGGCCGCCTACGGGCTGGGCCGCTCCGGAGGACGGCCTGGTGACTATCGCCGACGGCGACGTGGTGGGCTCCGCCCTCACGGCACGGGTGATCGCCGGCGCAGGAGCCGTGCTGGGCCCCCAGCTCACGCTCTACCGGGTGGATCGCACGCGCATCGATCCGGAGTTCCTCGCCGGGTTCCTCAGGTTCGCCACCGCCGGGCGGCCGCACCTCGGGTCCAGCCGCGTCGACGCACGACGGGCGCGGGTGCCGCGCCTGCCCCTCGCCGAGCAGAGCCGGTACGGCCAGGCCTTCCGGCAGCTTCTCGCCCTGGAGGACGGTCTGCGGGAGGCGGTCGCGGCGGGGGAGGCGCTCGTGCGGCTGGGGGTGGAGGGGCTCGCCGCGGGTCATCTCCGACCTGGTAGTTGAAAGGTGTAGCTTTGCCCCCGGACAGGCCGACTGGAGGGTGCATGGTCATCGGCGACCGTTACGAGCTTGACGACCTGCCCCTGGGTCAGGGCGGCATGGGAGCCGTCTACGGCGGTCACGACCGGCGGCTCGACCGGAGGGTGGCGGTCAAGTTCCTCCGCCTGCCGGGCGGGCCCGACGACGAGCTGGAACGCCGCTTCATCCGGGAGGCCCGGATCCTCGCCCGGCTCGACCATCCCGGTGCGCCGGTGCTGTACGACTTCGGGACCTACGAGCAGCGGCTCTTCCAGGTCATGCAGTTCATCGAGGGGGTGACGGTCGCCGACCTCGTCAGCGAGCACGGCCCGCTCCCCGTCCCCTGGGCGGCGGCGATCGCGGCCCAGGCATGCGCGGTGCTCACCGCGGCGCACGCGCTGTCCATCTGTCACCGCGACCTCAAGCCGACGAATCTCATGCTCTGCCCGGACGGCAGCGTCAAAGTGCTCGACTTCGGGCTCGCGATCCTCCGCGAGGGCGACTCCGCCCAGTTCACCCGGGTCGGCCAGATCCTGGGCACTCCGGCGTACATGTCGCCCGAGCAGATCGAGCGCGGCGTGGCCGACCAGAAGAGCGACCTCTACGCGCTCGGCTGCGTCCTGCACGAGATGCTCACCGGAAGGCAGCTGTTCACCGGGCCCACGGAGTACGCCGTGTTCGACAAGCAGGTCAAGGAGCGCCCGCCGCGCGTCACCGGTGTGCCGCCGGAGCTGGACCGGCTGATCGCCGAACTGCTGGAGAAGCATCCGGACGACCGGCCTTCCGACGCCTACACGCTCTATCAGCGGTTGCAGCCCTTCGCGGTCGACCTGCCCATGTTGCCGGGCTTCCTCGACCAGTCGTCGGTCCCGAGCCCCGGTCGGATGTACGCGAGGATGGTCGGCCGCGTCCGCTGAGACGGCGTCTAACGTCGTGGAGCGCTCCGCCAGCCGGCCAGGACCTCCTCGACGCGGTCACGGATCCGGTCACGGGCCTCCATCCGGGGGACGCCGGACATCAGCAGGCGGTCGTAGTCGGTGTCCAGATGCCGCACGCTCGCGACCACCGCGAGCGTGATCGCGTTCTCGTCGAAGACGCGGGCGGCCGCCGTCCTGCCGACCCGGCCGCTGCCGCGCTGCCCGGCATGGAGGGCGACGGCCTCCGCGCGATCCGGCGGGCACCCGGGGAACAGGCGGCGGATCTCCTCGGCCATGGCCGCCTGGAACGTCACGTCCTCACCCGCCCGACGCTCCCGGTCGCGCCCGCGGCGGCGGAGCCGTACCTCCTCGTCGGCGAAGCACTGCTCCTCGGCCAGCGCGAGCGCCGCCTCCTCGATGAGGATGCCGAGCCGCTCGTAACGCTTGCGCCGCCGGTTGTACCGGACGACGACGGCCGACAGGCCGCTGCCCTTCTTGGCCCGGCGGCTGAGCGCGGCGTCGCCCGCGGGGAGGAAGAACAGGTGATCCATGTCCGCGCAGGTCAGGCAGAACGGCTGGTCCGCTTCCGTGATCATGAATCCGGTCGTGTCCGCGGTCCGATCCCCTGCCGGCTCCGCCGTCCTCGGCGTGGGGTCCACACGCGTCGTGGTCGCGCAGCCCGCGCAGGTCCACGACTCGACCGGCGCGACGGCCACGAGGTCGGGGGCGCGGTTCTGCCGTTCCTCGAGGCGGCGGCGGGCCGCCTCGCTCATGTCCGGCGACACCCAGTGGACGCGGAACGAGCGCTCCAGTTCTTCGCCGCCCGCGGTCGTGAAGCGCAGCGGCCGCCGGTCCCGGCCCGCGGAGGTGTAGGCCGCCTCGTTGGCGACGAGTCCGCCGTTGACCGCCCACTCGCGAAGGTGCGCGATCGCCTCCGCCATGCGGGAGGCGTCCACGGCCGCCAGCCGTTCCAGGTCGCCGGCCCGTCCCTGCCGCCAGGTGTCCACATCGCGGCCGCGCAGCCAGCGCAGCCCGGTCAGCACGTCGAGGGCCGTCACATGCTTCCGGGTGGCCAGCGCGATCTCCGCCGCCTCCGCCACCCGGCTGCCCAGCTTGCTCCGCATTCCCCCAAGCCTGCCCTACGGCACGGCCTCGCGAGTCCGGTTGACGGCGTCCAGCAGGCCGACGGCCGCGAAGGCCGCGACGATGGCGGAGCCGCCGTAGGAGACGAAGGGGAGCGGCAGGCCCGTGATCGGCACGATGCCGATCGTCATGCCCATGTTCACGAACGCCTGGAAGGCCAGCCAGCAGATCACCCCGCCGGCGAGCACCGTGCCGTACGACGAGGCGCTGGAGGCCGTGATCCACAGGCCCCGCCAGAGCAGCAGGGTCACCAGCGCCACGATGGAGGCGGCGCCGAGGAAGCCGAGTTCCTCACCGGCCACCGTGAAGATGAAGTCGGTGTGCTGCTCGGGGACGAAGTGACCCGCGGTCTGCCCGCCACGGAACAGGCCAGTCCCGAACACCTCGCCCGAGCCGACCGCGATGCGGGCCTGGGTGGCGTGATAGCCCGAGCCCAGCGGATCGGCCTCGGGATCGATGAGGACCGACAGCCGTCGCAGTTGGTAGGGCCGCAGGAGGCTGAGTCGCCACATCAGGACGAGGCCGAGACCGCTCAGTGCGGCCAGCCCGGCGAGCCAGCGCATCCGCACGCCGGACAGTGTGATCATGCCGATCGCCACGGCGCAGAAGACGAGCGCCGTGCCGAAGTCGGGTTCGAGGGCGATCAGAAGCACCGGCGCGGCCGTCAGCGCGAGGGCGAGGAGCACGGCCCGGCCGCCCGGCCGCCCGGCGTCGCTCCGCCCGCCCAGCACGCCGGCGAGCGCGAGGATCGTCGACACCTTGGCGAACTCGGAGGGCTGGAACCCGAGCCCGGGGCCGAGCACGATCCACGCCTGCGAGCCGTTCACCGTGCGGCCGAGCGGCGTGAGCACGGCGACCAGGCCGGCGATCCCGAGCAGGTAGACCACCGGGACGTACGCCCTCAGGACCCGCGGCTCCGACCGGGACACGAGCCACATGAGGGCGAGCCCGAGGCAGACGCCGAACGCCTGCCGCTGGACGAGGACCGAGCCGGGATCGGTCCGGGTGGCCGAGCCCACGAGGAGCAGGCCGATGCCCGCGAGGGCGGCCGACGGGACCAGCAGCCCCGGGTCCATGGGCGTGCGCGCGGCGAACGGCGCCGACCACGCCTGGAGGGGCGTCATGTCCCGCGGGTCGTGCCGCCGAGCCGGGGGATGCCCTCGCGCATGGTCCGCGCCGCCGACTCGGCGGCGTGGCCGCCGGTCCGCGACGACACGACGACCACGACATACCGGGGCGTCTCGGCGGGGACGTAGCACGCGGACCAGGATGTCCCCGGCCCACCGTGGGCGTCGAGGGCCGTGTCCGGGGACGGGATCGCGGCGAGGGCGTGCCGGATGCCGCGCAGGGTCTCGGGGGAGGCCGCCACCCGGCCGGCGGCGGGCGGGGCGATCGTGCGCACCACCGTGCCGTCGGGCCGCAGCACGGTCATGGCCAGGCGAGGGCTGAAGAGCGTCCCGCCGTTGACGGCGGCGGCGTAGGCCGTGGCGAGTTGGAGCGGGGTGACCAGGACCTCGCCCTGGCCGGCGGCCGGACCGTGCTCCGGATGCACGGAGTCCGGAATGTAGCCCGTCGCCTCGTTCGGTAAGTCGATCCCGGTGCGTCGCCCGAAGCCGAAGGCCGCTGCCGCTCCTTGAGACGTGATCGCACGCGCGGTCCCGGGTGCCCGCTGCGCGATCAGCGCTCCGGAGGCTCCGGAGAGACTCTCGGTGTCCAGCCCCATGGCGCCGCCGTGCCGTGCGGGCGTCGCCCGGCCCGCGTGGCCGGCGAGGGCGATCACGCGCCCGGTCGAGGTCTCCAGCACGACCACCGCGCCCGTCGACTCCCGTCCCGCCTTCGCGGCGAGGGCGGCGAGCGCCCGCTCGGCCAGGCGCTGGATCCGCGGGTCGACGCTGGTCGTCAGTGTGTTCCCCGGTCGGGGCCCGCGCTCGCCCAGGACCCTGGTGACCGTTCCCCGGCTGTCCACGGCCAGTTCGCGGACGCCCGCGCGGCCCGCCAGGTCGGCGCGGTACCACGTCTCCAGCCCGCCGCGGCCGACGAGGGTGTCCGCGGTCAGCGGGCGGCCGTCGGCGGCGAGGATCCGGCCCCACGGCGCGGGCAGGGGCACCGTGCGCAGACGTGAGTCCGCCGCCGCCTTCGCGTAGTACGGACCCGAGACGACCTGCAGGTACCAGAGGCGGCCGAGCACGGTCAGCATCATGGAGGAGACGACGACGGCCAGGAGCGCCACACGCCCCCGGTGCACACCCCTACGCACGTCGGTCAGATCGACGTAGCGTGATCAGCCGGTCGCCGATCATGCGAGTAGTGTGCGGCACGGGTTCGCGTAAATCAACCGTTTCCGGATGAGTCAGCGGCCGTCGAGCAGGGGGCGGGCGGGGTCCCAGCGGGTGCCGTCCAGTGCGTCCCTGCGGCGGCGGGCCATGGCGGACAGCGCCTCGAGGACGACGCGGTTCCCCAGGTAGGCCGTGATCTCCGCATGGTCGTACGGCGGCGCGACCTCGACGATCTCGACGCCCACGACCGGCAGTTCGTAACAGGTCCTCCGGACGGCGTCGAGCAGTTGCCGGGCCGACAGGCCGCCGGGCTCGGGGGTGCCCGTCCCCGGGGCGTGCCCGGGATCGCAGACGTCGACGTCGACCGAGAGGTAGACGCCGTCGCAGTCGTCGAGCGCGATGCCGTAGGCCTCGGTGAGGCACGTGTCCAGACCCCTGGCGACGATCTCGGTCATCTCGTAGGAGCGCATCTTCTGCCCGGCCATCCAGTCGAGGATGTCGGGTCCCGGCCAGTAGCCCCGCAGGCCGATCTGGAGGAACCGGTCGCCGCGGACGGCTCCGGACTCGATCAGGCGGCGCATCGGCTGGCCGTGGCCGTGCAGATGCCCGAACTCGACGTCCCCCGTGTCCGCGTGGGCGTCGAAGTGCAGCATGGAGATCCGGCCGAAGCCGTGGTGCCGGGCCACACCGGTGGCGTCGGGCAGGGCCACCGTGTGATCGCCGCCGAGCACGATGGGGATCGCGCCCGAGGCCGAGACGCGCGCGACCGCGTCCTCGATCGCGCGCAGGCTGCCCTCGATGTCACCGGCGTAGGTCTCCACGTCGCCGGCGTCCAGCACCCGGAGATCCCGGAGCGCGTCCACGCGGAGGGCGAGGCTCGGCCGGGAGCCGTCGTGCGGGAGGTAGCACGCCTGCCGGATGGCGCTCGACCCGAAGCGCGCGCCCGGACGGTGCGACGTCCCGCCGTCGAAGGGCGCGCCGACGATGACGACGTCCGCCCCGGCGTAGGTCTCCGCGTCGTCCAGGTCGCAGCGTTCGACCCCGAGAAAGGTGACGTCGGGGCCGAACATGGGGCCGTAACGGGTCATCGGGCTCCTCCAGCGCTGGTGCGGTCCGCCGGGCTCCGGAGCTGTCATCCCAGCTCCGGCGAGAGGGCGGCGCCGTCATGGTATGTGACGTTCAGCCGGAGATGAGGGGATGTGCGATGTCCGAGGGCGGGACGTGCGGCTCGGCCGGGACGTGCGGCTCGCGTCGCGACGAGGGCCTTCCGCCTGACACGAACGGATCGAGCAGGCCGGGCGAACCGGCCGACGCGAGCCGGAGGGCCTCGCCCAGTTCGACGTCCTGCACGCGGTATCCCTGGCGGCCCGCGGCGGTGGTGGCGGTCAGCGTGACGAGCCCGGCACGACGCTGGAAGAACGAGCGCTCGACGTTCCAGCCGATGATCCCGTCGTACTCCAGGACCACGCGCCTGCGGACGAGGGAACCCCATCGGGTGACCAGATGGCCGGCCACGAGGGCGTGCCCGAGGTTCCGGTACCTGTCCGCCGCGATCAGCGCGGTGACCGGCAGCAGGGCGAGACCGGTCACCCAGGTCCAGGCCGGCAGGTCCGACCACTCCCACAACACGAGACAGACGGCGATCCACGCGACGACCACGCCGAGGGACCGGGAGAACCTGCGCCGCCTGGCCGCGGGCCCGTGCTTGAGCAGCGGCCCGGAGACCGTGGCGGCGTCGCCCCCCAGCACCCGCGTGGCCACGGACTGGGCCTCCCGCAGAGGGGCGGGCGGCAGGAGCATCGAGCCGCCCCGTTGTGCGCCCTGGCCGACCCGCAGCCCGGTCGTCACGGCGATCAGCCGCGCGCCTCGTACGGCACGCAGCAACAGGGGCTCGCTGACCTCGAGGCCGCGCAGGCGCCGTTCCTCGATGGTCGTCGCTCTCGTGGTGATGAGACCCCGGTTGACGTGCAGCGTCCCGCTGGAATGGCGGGTCAGCCGGAATCCCCAGAAGGCGAGGACGTAGCCGAGCGTCGAGGCGATCATGACGAAGACGGTCAGGATCAGGACGCCCGCCGCGATCTCCAACGGCAGGGAGAGAGATCCGAACCAGCCCAGCGTGGTCTTGACCGGTGCGATCTGCCCCAGATTCACGTTGCCCTCGGACGCGAGCCGGGAGATGAAACCGGCGACGATGCCCACGGTGATGAGCCCGGAGAGGGTGAAGGGCCCGAACCGGATCCACTCGGGCCGCAGAGCGGCGAGTTCCGTCTCGACGGCGGCCTGCCGCGGGGCCGGCACGGCGGGCGTGCCCGCGCCCTCGAATGCGCCGGCGGCCGTGTCCGCAGCCGTTTCCCCAGCGCTGTCCTCGGGTGCGGCGGCCGTACGGCTCTCGCGGTGCAGAAGCTCCCCGCGCAGGCCCGCGGCCTCAGGGGCGCCGAGCGCGTCGAGCTTGAGCTCGCCGCCGCCCTTCCTGTCGGATCGGCCGGTGCCCACCTCGACCCTGGCCAGGCCGAGCACGCGGTGCAGGATGTTGGCCGTGACGTCGACCGTGCGGACCCGGTCGCGGGGCACGGTCAGCACCTTGCGATGCACCAGGCCCTTGCGCACCTGGACGTGTTCGGGCGTGATGCGGTAGGTGGTCGTGAACCAGCGCAGCGTGCCGAACAGGACCGCGACCACCAGGCCCGCGAGGCTCCAGAGGGGGCCGTGGCCGCCGCTGCTCGATCCGGCCACGAGCAGGCCGATGAGCGCCGGGGCGAGCCGGACGACCTCCTGGATCGGGTGGACCACCAGCATTCGGGGGCTCAGCCGCCGCCACTCGGCGCCTGTCGTGCTCGTCACGTGGCATCACCCGCGGTGGCCTGCGCGTTCGCGGTGAGCTCGTCGACGAGCCGTTGCGCCGTCTCGCGGTCGAGCCCGCTGATGCGGACCGGCCCGGCGGCGGAGGCGGTCGTGACGGTGACGTTGGCCAGCCTGAACAGCTGCTCGAACGGGCCCCGGGCGCTGTCGACGGTCTGGATGCGGGAAACGGGCGCGATCCGCCACTCCTGCTTGAACCAGCCCGACTGGGTGTAGACGGCTTCGGGGGTGGTCTCCCACCGGTGGACGTTGTAGCGCCACAGCGGCATGACGGTGACGTGCGTCACCGCCACGATCACGGTGGCGATGAGCGCGGCCAGGCGAAGGGCGACGTCGTCGCCGTCCGCGACCAGCCAGATGACCTGGACGGCGATGAGGACCAGCCAGCCGAAGGCGGCTCGGGCGGCCCAGTACCACCGGGCGGTGCGGCTCACCCGGTGCTGAGGGGGGCGGAGGGTCGTGGTTTCCACGCCCTCAACTCTGCCCGAAGCTCCTGAAAGCAAGCAGTGGGGGTGATCCTGTATTTATCAGGATGAATGTCATATAGGTCTCGATGCCCGCCGCTGATGCCCGTAGGCGACCTCGTGCGGCGGATGCGGAATGCCCGCGAGCAGGGCACGCGGGCACTTCCGTCACAGGGATCGCGCGGGTCACTCGCCTTCTGTGGTCCGCCTGTCCCTCTTGGCCTGTTTGATCGAGCGGGCTTCCTTGATGGCCGTCTTTTTCGCCTTCGCCGTGGACTTGGCGTGCTTCTTCTTCGGCGCCTCAGCCATAATTCCCCCGAATGTATGACAGGTTGCCCCTTATGGCATCAGACAGGGTGATACCCACCACTCAGGCTGTCATCCCGCCACCCGTTCCTCCTGGACGCTCAAGGGCTGCGCGATGTCCTCCAGCGATCGCCTGGCCGCCTCCACCCCCATGAACCACTCGACCGCGCCGGCGCCCATCATCAGGACCGCGCCGACCACGTACCCCAGCGCGACGTTGCCCACCGATCCGCTCTCCACCAGGCGGCCGAAGAGCACGGGGCCGATGATGCCGCCGAGCCCCGTCCCGACCGCGTAGAACAGGGCGATCGCGAGGGCCCTGGTCTCCATCGGGAAGATCTCCGAGACCGTCAGGTAGGCCGAACTCGCTCCCGCCGACGCGAAGAAGAACACCACCAGCCAGCAGGCGGTCAGCGTCCCCGCCGAGAGAACCCCGCTGTGGAAGAGCGCCGCCGTGCCCAGCAGGAGCAGGCCGGACACGATGTAGGAGCCGGAGATCAGCGCCCGGCGGCCCACCGAGTCGAAGAACCTGCCGAGCAGCACCGGGCCGAGGAAGTTGCCGACGGCCACGGGGATCAGGTACCAGGGCGTGCTGCCGTCGGGGACCTTGAAGAACGTGGCGAGCACGAGCGCGTAGGTGAAGAAGACCGCGTTGTACAGGAAGGCCTGCCCGACGAAGAGGGCGAGTCCGACGACCGTCCGCTTCGGGTAGCGGCGCAGCAACGTGGCGGCCACCTCGGTCAGCGGGGTGTGGGTGCGCTGGGTGATCCTGATCTCACCGGCGGGGGGCTCCAGTTCCCCGCCGCTCTCCTCACGGACCTGCCTCTCGATGTCACCGACGATGTCCTCGGCCTCCCGCTCGCGGCCGTGGATGACCAGCCACCGGGGACTCTCCGGCACCATTCGCCTGATCAGCAGGATGCCGATCCCGAGCACCGCGCCGAGCCCGAAGAGCACGCGCCAGCCCACGTCGATGGGGAGCACGCCCGGATTGAGCAGGGGGATGGCGATCGCGGCGCCCACCGTGGTGCCCAGCCAGAAGGAGCCGTTGACGACCAGGTCGACCGTCCCCCGGACGCGCGCGGGGATCAGCTCGTCGATCGCCGAGTTGATCGCGGCGTACTCGCCGCCGATGCCGGCGCCCGTGAAGAACCGGCACAGGAAGAAGTACCAGGCCTCGGTGGAGAACGCCGTCGCCACGGTGGCGACGAGGTAGACGGCGAGCGTGACGAGGAAGAGCTTCTTACGGCCGAAACGGTCGGTCAGGTGGCCGAAGATGAGGGCGCCCAGGCAGGCTCCGGCGACGTACACGCCGGCGGCCAGCCCCACCTGGCTGTCGGTCAGCCCGAGCCCGCTGGCCGCCTGGGTGATCCGGGGACCGATGACGCCGACGATGGTGACCTCGAGCCCGTCGAGGACCCACACCGTGCCGAGTCCCGCGAGGACGAGCCAGTGCCAGCGGGCCCAGGGCAGGCGATCGAGTCGCGCGGGAATGTCGGTGGTGATCTGCGCCATATCGTCCCCTTCATCGCACGATATGGCGCCCGACTACCCGCCAGCGGGCCGAGGAATCATCGACAGGCGGGTCGGCCTAGATCGAATACTTGACGTGGGCGTCGATCGGCTGCTCCTGGCTCCGCGTGTCCGCGGGCCCGAGCTCGAACCAGACCGAGACCCCCGTGCGGGTGGCCGAGACTCCCCAGCGCTCGGTGAACAGGTCGACGAGGTGCACGCCCCGGCCCGGTGTGCGGGCGGGCGAGGTCCAGCATCCGCAGGCCTGCGTCGCGATCGTCACCTGGGCGGTCTCCGGGGTGGCCCGGACCGCCACCGCGTAGCCGGACCTGCTCCTGCAGGCGGCCGCGTGCCGCAGGCATTCCGCGATGAGCTCGCCGATCAGCTGGACCGCGTCGTCCCTGCAGGGATGACCTTCTCCCAGATGGCCCGCGACGAAGCGCCGGGCCGCTCCCGCCTGTGACGGATCTCCAGAGAAGGGGCGCGAGATCGCGGTTCTCCCCGGGAGGTTGAGAATTGTCATCCTGTGATAACTCCCTGTGTACCCGTCAGCCAATGCGGCAGTGCGGTCCGTGCCAGACTTCATTCATCCTGCACTTTGGAATTCCGCCACGCAATACTGCGAATGCACTATTGCAAAGTTCCTTTCGTAGGGAGATGTCGTCTCATGGGGGTAGGACGCACCCCGACGGTCCGGCTTCGCCGGCTCGCCGGTGAGCTGACGCGCCTGCGAGGTGAGTCGAGGCTCAGCAGAGAGGATGTGGCGAGCCGCCTCGGGGTGGCGAGTTCCACGGTGTACCGGATCGAGACCGGACACACCCGGCCCCAGGGCCGGACCATTCGGGACCTGCTCGATCTCTACCAGGTGAGCGGCACGGAACGGCAGGCCCTCCTCGAGCTCGCTCGGGAGGCCGGCCGGCGCGGCTGGTGGCACGCGTTCGGGGACGTCCTCCCCGGGCCGTATGTCGGGCTCGAGGCGGAGGCCGCCTCGGTCCGCAACTACGAGCCGCTGCTCATCCCCGGGCTGCTGGAGACCGAGTCCTACGCCCGTGCGGTCGTGGGGGCCGCGCTGGTGAAGGACCCGGCGGAGATCGAGAGGCGGATCACGGTCCGCATGGAGCGGCAACGGCGCCTCACCGTGCCCGATGGTCTGGATCTGTGGGTCGTCCTCGACGAAGCCGCGCTCCGGCGGCCCGTCGGGGGGCCGCCCGTCATGGCCGAGCAGCTGCGCAGGCTGTCGGAGATCGCCGTCCAGCCGAACGTCACCCTCCAGGTGCTCCCCTTCGAGGCGGGCGCCTACCTCGGCATGGGCAGCTCGCTGGCCATCCTCGCCTTCCCCGACCCCGAGGATTCCGACGTGGTGTTCCTGGAGAACATGGGCGGCGAGCTCTACCTGGAGAGCCAGGAAGAGGTCCGCAGGTATGTCCAGGTCTTCGATCATCTTCGCGCCGCCGCGCTCGGCCCGGAGAAGTCCCTAGAGAAGATCGATTCGGTCGAGAAGGAGATGGCAGGACGATGAAGGGCATCCATCCAGCGGAGGACCTGGCCGGTGCGACCTGGCGGAAGGCGGCTCGTTCCAACACCGTGGGCAATCAGTGTGTCGAAGTGGCCCTCCTGCACCAAGGCGTCGCCGTGCGCGACTCGAAGAACCCTGAGGGTCCCAAACTGATGTTCACTGCGGGCGAGTGGGACGCGTTCGTTGACGGCGTGAAGGGCGGCGAGTTCGACCTGTCCTGACCCCTGACGTACCTGACCCGTACGGCTTGCGCTCGATATGGCGCAAGCCGTACGCCATTTTTAGATGTCCTTTTCCCAATAAAGGTCGTCAAATCGGATGAATGGGTCCAATTTGACAGGGCAGGAGACCGGCATACGGCGAGGGCGGTGGCCGGGGTCGCCGGGTGCGAGCCCGGAGCCAGATGAGGAGGACGTCATGACCATGGGAGTCGATCCGCGGCAACTCGCCGACGACGATCTGTTCCGCGAGTTGCGCAGCCTGCACGACACCCGGACCGACACGCTGCTCCACGGCTCTGACGACGCCCTCCAGCACCACACCTCCCGGACGGAGGAACTCGAGGGCGAGTACCTCAAACGGTTCCCCGACCGCCACATCGACGCCGGACGACTGCGGAGTGGAGCGAGGGCGCGCTGATGGGTGACAACGAGCGATTGGGCGACGTCCAGGAGATGTCGGCCATCGAGATCAGCGTCTACGAGGCCGTCGCCTCGATGGACGTGGACGGGCGGGCGGCCACGGTCAGGGAGATCGCCAGGATGGTGCGACTGCCCGAGGAGACCGTGCGGGACGGACTGGAGGCGCTGACCCGCGGAGGACGGCTGCTGCGCAGAGGCGAGGCCTACGTGCTGGGCCCGCACGACTGGGGGCTGGACTACTGAATCCGGGACGGCATGGCCTCGCAGGCTCCGCACCGGTTCGAATGCCTGGTCCGGCCTTGCGGCGTGGCCACACAATGCGTTTTACCGGGGCTTGACAACGCAAGTGATCGCAAAGGTACGGCATTAGCCGTCGTATGCTTGCGCCCATGACGCGACGGCTTGCTGAAGTTGCGAAAAAAGTGGGGGTCAGCGAGGCCACGGTCAGCCGCGTCCTCAATGGCAAGGCGGGGGTCTCCGAGGCCACCCGTGAAGCGGTGCTGACCGCCCTCGACGTGCTGGGATACGAGCGGCCGACCCAGCTGCGCGGCGAACGTGCCCGGCTGGTCGGGCTCGTCCTGCCCGAGTTGCAGAACCCGATCTTCCCAGCGTTCGCGGAGGTCGTCGGTGGTGCGCTCGCCCAGCAGGGATTCACGCCGGTGTTGTGCACGCGGACCGTCGGCGGAGTCTCCGAGGCCGACTACGTCGACCTGCTGCTCCAGCAGCAGGTCTCGGGCGTGGTCTTCGCCGGCGGGCTGTACACGCAGTCGGGCGTCGTGCATGAGCACTATCTCCGGCTGATCGACCGGCGCCTTCCGACCGTGATGGTGAACGCGGCCGCCGACCACTGGGAGTTCCCGCGTGTCTCCTGCGACGACACGATCGCGGTGGAGCAGTCCATGGCACACCTGCGCGCGCTGGGCCACGAGCGCATCGGCCTGATCGTGGGCCCGCCGGATCACATGCCGTCGATCCGCAAGCTCGACGCGTTCCGCGGGCAGGGCGGCCAGCGGGTCGAGCACACCATGCACTCGCTGGAGGGCGGCCACGCGGCGGCGGTGAAGCTGCTGCGACAGCAGGTCACCGGCATCGTCTGCGGCAGTGACCCGCTCGCGCTCGGCGCGATCAGGGCGGCCAGGCGTGAGGGGATGCGCGTCCCCGACGACGTCTCGGTCATCGGGTACGACGACTCGGCGCTGATGAACTGTGTCGACCCGCCGCTGACCACCATCCGGCAGCCGATCGAGGCGATGGGCAGGGCCGTCGTGGAGCTGCTGGTCAGCCAGATCGACGGCGCGGCCGTGGCGACGGGGGAGCTTCTCTTCGAACCCGAGCTCGTCGTCCGGTCGTCGACGGGGCGAATGGGAGCTCTCACGTCCTGAGCGTTCCGGCGAATCCGGATGAGAATGGATGGGCACGGCGAGAACGGAACCCGGAGAAGGAGGCGTCCACTCCTTCTCCGGGCCTCCCGTTGAAGGAGGCGTCCACTCCTCCAACGGGCTTCCGTTCCGACTACGAGGCGTACGCCTCGAACTCGGAGATCTGGCCGGCGGGCCAGCCGGTGTTGCCGGTGATGTTCAGCCGCAGGTAGCGCCTGCTGGTCGCCGGGAAGGTGATCGTCGCGGTGTTGCCGCTGGCGGGGTTGAACGTGTAGCCCGCGGATCCTGTGATCGTGCTGTAGGTGGAGCCGTCGGTGCTGCCCTGGAGGGACAACGTCTGGGTGCGGGTGGCCCAGGCGGCGGCGGGCGGCAGCTTGAGCACGACCTTGCTGACGCTGGTGGCGGAGCCGAGGTCGACGGTCAGCGTCTGGGGGAAGGCGTTGTTGGCCGACTCCCAGTAGGTGTTCGCGTTGCGGTCGTCGGCGTTGCCGGCCACGTAGACGTCAGAGTGGCTGCTCGCGCTGATCGGCCTGCCCCCGGCCAGATTCCCTCCGGCAGGAGGAGTGGGCGTGGGAGTCGGGGTCGGGGTCGGCGTGGGGGTGACGGGCGGCGGGGTCGATCCGGACCCGTAGACCTCGAGCGCCGAGAGTTGCCCGGCCGGCCAGCCCGTGTTGCCCGTGACGGTGATCCGGACGTAGCGGGCGTCGGCCGCGTTGAACGAGATGTTCACGGTGTTGCCGCTCGCGGGATCGAAGGTGCGTCCCGCCGACGCGGCGAGCGTCGTGAAGTTCGACCCGTCGGTGCTGCCCTGAACGGACAGGGTCTGGGTGCGGGTGGCCCACGCCGAGCTCGGCGGCAGCTTCAGCGCGACCCGGTTCACGGATGCGACGCCGCACAGGTCGACGGTGATCGACTGCGGGAAGCTGTTGTTGGCCGACTCCCAGTAGCTGTTCGCGTCGCCGTCCACCGCGTTCGCGGGGCTGAACGACTGCGTGCTGGTGGTCGCGGTGGCGGGCTTGCCCCGGGCCAGGTCACCGGTCCCGACGGAACAGGTGGGCGGAGTCGGAGTCGGCGTGGGGGTCGGGGTCACCGGGGGAGTCGGGGTGGGGGTGTCCGGCGGCGGGGTGCCGGTGCCGTCGTAGATGTAGTTCGGCGTCGGCCACTGACCGGTGCAGGTGGTCGAGGACGGACTCCAGCCGGAGTTGCCCGTGCCGTACACGGGGGAGAACGCGTTGCCCACGCAGTTGTGGATCGCGGTCCCCGCACCGATGTGGGCGGCGGTCACGTTGTTGAACGTGGTCGTCGCTCCCGACTGCGCCTGGATCATGTAGGTCCCGGTGCCGTCGATCTTCACATTGGAGAAGTTGACGGTGCTCGTGGTGCCCTCGATGAACTGGATGGCCTCGTACGAGCTGTCGATGATGTCGGTGTCGGTCACGTTGATGGTCGCGTTGACGGGTTCGTTGAGCCCGTCGAACCAGATGGCGCCGACGCCGAAGTTCCAGTTGAAGTCGCTGTTGCCGGCCCGGATCAGCGTGTTGCGCGCGGCCGTGATGGTGCCGGCGACCGCGGTGCCCTGGCCGGAGTTGACGCCCGGATAGCGGTTGGCGATGTGGATGCCGCCGCCGTTGGTCACCGTGTCGCTCACCACGTTGTCGGTGATCTTTATGTCCCTGCCGCCGTAGGTGACGATGTTGTTGGCGAGGACCGGCGCGACCACGGTGTTGAAGGTGAAGGAGTTGTTGACGTTCGCCACCCGGTCGGGCCACATCGCCAGGCCGTCGTCACCGCTGTTGCGTACGAAGGTGTTGGTCACCGTGGAGTTCGTGACGCCGGTGTGGAAGTTCACGCCGTCGGCGGTCTGGTCGAGGATGCGGCTGTTCTTGATGGTGAAGTTGTTCATCGGGCCGTCCATCCAGGCCCCGACCTTGGTGTGCTGGATCCAGAGGTTGTCCACCACGGAGTCGGTCATCGCGCCGCCGAGGGCGTTCACCTGGTCGTCGTCCACCCGCTCGGTGATCTCACCGATGATGGCGAAGTCCCTCAGGGTGACGCCCCGGCTCGGGCCGCCCGCCTCGTGGGACCGGATGGGACCGGTGTATCCGCCGCCGCTGACGTACTTGCCGTAGATGCCGGCGGCGCGGTTGCGCTGGGTGGGGTCGCGGCCGGTGAGCACGCTGTACCAGGGGCCGGCGCCGCGGAGCGTCACGCCGTCCACGACCACGTGGTCCCAGAGCGTGTAGGTGCCCGCGGGGATGTAGACGGCCTTGCCCTGGGCCTTTCCGGCGTCGACGGCCGCCTGGAACGCGGCGGTGGAGTCGCTCGTGCCGTTGCGGACGGCGCCGAAGTCGTCGACGGACAACGATCCGGCGGGCTGGGGGACCGGGTCGGGCACCAGTTCGAAGTCGGCGAGGTCCACCACGAACCAGGGGGAGGCCGAGGTGGAGGCCACCTGGATCCTGACCTTGGTGCCGGCCGCCAGGGTCGAGCCGAACATGGTGCGGGTCTCGTCGTAGAAGTGGTGGGGCTGGTTGCCCGGCTGGTTGCCGAACGGGTAGCCGCCGTAGTACCAGCCGTACTTCGAGGTGAACGACAGGTCCTTCAGTTTGGTCCCGTTGACGCGCAGGTCGATGGGGGCGGTGATGCCCGTGCCGGCCGAATTGTCCGGCACGCTGTACCGCACCGTCATCGCGTTGGCGGCCTTGGGCAGGGTGAACTCGACGTACTCGCCCGCCGCGTCGAGCCGTACGGCGCGGCGTCCCGACGCCTCCGACGGCAGGCGCGTGTACACCCGGTCGGAACCGATCACTTCGCCGTTCGTCGCGGCGGACTCGGCTTCGATCTCGGTGAAGGGCACGGTCGCGCCGCGGCCGGAAACGGAGAAGGGCGAGGGCGACACCGCCGCCGAGGAGGAACTCGGGAACGTGACCACGCTCCCAAGGGCGATCAGCGCCCCGGCCACCGCGATGGCGGCTCCGGATCGTTTCATGAGTGACCCTTTCTGCATGAAGATCCGCGAGGGACGACGGGGACGCTGAACCGTCGACCTCTGCAACATGGTGAGGTGGCCCACACATTAGGTTCACGAACACGCAACTGCAATATTTCGACGAGAAGTCGCAATATCACGCCACAGTTACGTCAGCGACCAACCTGCAGGTGAACGGCCTGATGGAACGATCCTCCGCAGGTCAGATTTTCTTGACTGCTGGTGAGGGGTCCTGACCGGATGCGCAAGCTCATGAAAGTGCTTGCGCTATTTGTCGTATAGTTGCGCCTATGACTCGACGGCTTGCGGAAGTGGCCAAGAAGGTCGGCGTGAGCGAGGCGACCGTGAGCCGCGTGCTCAACGGCAAGCCCGGCGTCTCCGAGACCACTCGCGAGGCCGTGCTGACCGCCCTCGACGTGCTCGGATACGAGCGGCCGACCCAGCTGCGCGGGGACAGGGGCCGCCTGGTCGGCCTGGTCCTCCCCGAGCTGCAGAACCCGATCTTCCCCGCCTTCGCCGAGATCGTCGGCGGCGCCCTCGCCCAGCAGGGGTTCACCGCGGTGTTGTGCACCCGGACGGTCGGCGGGGTGTCGGAGTCGGACTACGTCGACCTGCTCCTCCAGCAGCACGTCTCGGGCATCGTCTTCGCCGGCGGCCAGTACGCCCAGGGCGACGCGCCCCACGACCACTACGAGCGAGTGCTGGAGCGGAAGCTGCCCACGGTGCTGGTCAACGCGGCCGTGGACCACCTCGGTTTCCCCCAGGTGTCCTGCGACGACGCCGCGGCCGCCGAGATGGCGCTCGGGCACCTGCTCGCACTCGGCCATCGCCGGATCGGCATGCTCCTCGGCCCTCCCGACCACGAGCCGTCGCGGCGCAAGCTGGCCGCCTTCCGCGCGTTCGCCGACGCCAACGACCTCGAACTGCTCGCTGACCAGGTCGAACACACCATGTTCTCCGTCGAGGGCGGGCATGCGGGAGCGGCCAAGCTCATCCGTGCGGGCGTCACCGGCGTGATCTGCGCGAGCGACGTCCTGGCCCTCGGGGCCATCCGGGCCGCCCGCCGCGCGGGCCGTGCCGTACCCGAGGAGTTCTCGGTCATCGGCTATGACGACTCGGCCCTCATGAACTGCATCGATCCGCCGTTGACCACGGTCCGCCAGCCGATCGACGCCATGGGCCGTGCGGCGGTCGAACTGCTGGTGGCGCAGATCGACGCCGCCAGCGTCCCCGCGAACGAACTGCTCTTCGAGCCTGAACTGGTGGTCCGGTCCTCGACCGCGCCCGCGCCGCGTGCGGACTTGCCGGGCGGGCGAAGCGGGTCATCCCAGGCCTCGGCGGCCGGGAGATCCCCGCAGCGTCTGGCCCCCGTGATCGAGTAGGCGTACCCTCTCGGAGCCCCTGGACCCCTTGTGTCCAGGGGCTCCGTCGTTTCACGCAGTGTGACAACGATCATGCGGTGAGGTTTCCCCGGGTTCACTGTCACTTTTTTGCATCATGAATGACAGAGTATTGCTGCGTTCTGCATGTCTCTGTATGTTTCTCGCAACCGAGCTGGATCGGAGGCGCCCCCCATGCCCCCGAGACAGCGAGCTCCAAAACGGGTCGTGGTTCGCCGTTCCAGGAGGGAACAATCATGAAACCCCGCAACCTCTCAATAGTTCTGGCCGCGGGCTTGGCCCTGGCGGCGGCGGGCTGTGGCAGTAGCGACGACGGCGCCGCCGCGAGCAAGTCCGCCGCGCCGTCCGCCAACCCCAACGCCCCGGTGTCGATCAGCGTCAACTGTGAGCCGCCGAAGACGAACAAGGTGCAGCGCACGACCTTCGAAGAGGACGTCGCGGCCTTCCAGAAGCTGTACCCGAACATCACGGTCTCGAAGGTCACCGACGCCTTCCCCTGCTACGACCCGAAGACCTTCGAGCCCAAGCTGGCCAGCGGCGACCTCGAGACGGTCTTCTACGTCAACTTCCCCAACGTGGGCCGCCTCATCGAGAGCGGGCAGGCCGCCGACATCTCCTCCTACGTCAACGAGCTGAAGACGTTCCCGGACTACAACAGCTCGCTCGACCTGTTCAAGAAGGACGGCAAGGTCTACGGCCTGCCGACCGACGGTTACGGCATGGGCCTGGTCTACAACAAGGACGTCTTCACCAAGGCCGGCCTCGACCCGAACACCCCGCCCAAGACCTGGGCCGAGGTGCAGGCCGCCGCCAAGAAGATCGCGGCGCTCGGTCCCGGTTACGTCGGGTACGGCGAGTACAGCGGCGGCAACACCGGTGGCTGGCACTTCACCGCCTCGCTCTACGGCCGCGGCGGCTCGGTCATCAGCGACGACGGCAAGAAGGCCGCCTTCAACACGCCCGAAGGCAAGGCCGTGCTGCAGAACCTCCAGCAGATGCGGTGGACCGACAACAGCATGGGCTCCCAGCTGTACATCGAGTGGCCGGCGCTCATGAAGGCCATGGCCGGCGGCAAGATGGGCATGATGCTGGGCGCGCCCGACGTGCTCATCTCGCTCCGCAACGACTTCGGCGGCAAGTTCGAGAACTACTCCGTCACCGCTCAGCCCGAGGCCAAGGCCCTGCTCAACGGCGGCGCCGGCTACATGATCAACCCGAAGGCCACCCCGGACCAGATCAGGGCCGGTCTCAAGTGGATCGAGTACGAGTTCCTCACCCCGGGCAAGGGCCAGCTCGACTACGTGCGGGCCAAGGGCCAGGACCTGACCGTCGGTCAGCCCTACCCCGACCTTTACGGCGCGGACACACCGTCGGGCAAGGCGGTCACCGACCTGCGCGCGGCGAACGCCAACATCGACGCCGCACAGTTCGCCGGATGGGTCGAAGGCTCCAAGGGCATCTCGCCGAAGCCGGAGCCCGGACCGTACGCCCAGGAGATCTACGCGATTCTCGACACCCCGATGTCGGCCGTCCTCACCCGGAAGGACGCCAACGTCGACCAGCTCCTGTCCGACGCTGAGGCGAAGGTCAACTCCATGCTCGCCTCGAAGAGCTGACCGTTCGATAATCCGGGGCGCCGCCCGTGGCCGTCATCCGGCCACGGTCGGCGCCCCGGCAAGCACGTCGAGATCGGAATCACAACGATGACCACAGCGAGTATCCCGGTAACGAACCGCAGGCGGCGGCAGCCCTCGAAGCTGCGGCGTTCCGTGCGACGCAATCTGACCGCCTATGGATTCCTCTGCGGCGCTCTTATCTGTTTCGCGTTCTTCTCCTGGTATCCGATGGTCCGGCAGGTCATCCTCAGCTTCCAGAAGACGAACTTCGTGGACGCGCCCGAATGGGTGGGGTTGAAGAACTTCCGCACCGTCTTCAGCGACCCGGCCTTCGCGCCCGCGTGGATCAACACCGCGATGTTCACGCTGCTCGCACTGCTGTGCGGCTACGTGATTCCCTTCATCACCGCGATCGTCCTCAACGAATTACGCCACGCGCGCGCCTACCTGCGCTTCGTCGTCTACCTGCCGGTCATGCTGCCCCCCGCGGTGGGCGTCCTGCTGTTCCAGTGGTTCTACAACCCTGACTACGGACTGTTCAACCAGGTCCTCGGCTTCTTCCACCTGCCCGGGCTCCAGTGGCTCAACTCGAGCGGCACCGCCCTGATCTCGCTGGTCATCGTCTCCACCTGGATGAACATGGGCAGCGGCACCCTGATCTACCTCGCCGCCCTGCAGACCATCCCGAGCGAGCTGTACGAGGCCGCCGAGTTGGACGGCGCCGGCCTCTTCAAGCGGATCAGGCACATCACGATCCCGCAGACCAAGCTGATCCTGCTGGTGATGCTGCTGCTGCAGATCGTGGCGACCATGCAGGTCTTCATCGAGCCCTATCTGCTCACCGGCGGCGGCCCCGAGAACTCGACGGTCACCGTCGTCTATCTCATGTATCAGTACGCCTTCAACTTCGGCAGCCTGAACGCGGGCAACGCCCTCGGCCTGATGCTCATGCTCGTGCTCATGGTGTTCTCCGCCATCTACCTGCGCGTCTCGCGCGACAACACGGTGTAAGGGGGAGCGACCATGTCCAATGTCACTGTCACGCCGGGTCGTTCCGCGCAAACGCCGCTCACTCCCGGCCGGGAGGGGCGCGACGGGGGCCGGGACCGGCGCCCGCGCAAGCCGATCAACACGCAGTTCCGCACCGCCGTCTCGCCGCACCAGCTCAACACCACCCACGGCCGGATCATCTACTGGACCGTGCTGGTGATCACGGTCGTCAGCTTCACCGCCGCGTTCGTCTTCCCGCTCTACTGGATGATCACCGGCGCGATGAAGTCGACGGAGGAGCTCAATTCCATCCCGCCGACCTTCCTGCCGACCCACTTCTCGCTGGACGGCTACCTGCAGGCGTGGGATCTGCTTGAGCTGGGCAGGCTGCTCGGCAACACGGCCCTGTACGCGGGCGGCGCCTGGCTGCTGACCCTCGCGTTCGACGTCTCGGCGGCCTACGCCCTGTCCAAGCTCCGCCCGGTGCTCGGCAAGGTCGTCCTGGCCCTGATGTTGTCGACGCTGATGATCCCGCCGCTGGTCATCATGCTGCCGGCGTACCTCACCGTGAAGGACGTGCCGTTCTTCCACTGGGACCTGCTCAACACCCCGTGGGCGATCTGGCTGCCGGCCGCGGCGAACGGCTTCAACGTCTTCCTGCTCAAGCGCTTCTTCGACTCGATCCCCAGAGAACTGCTGGAAGCCGCCGAGATCGACGGCGCGTCGCCCGGCCGCATCCTGTGGTCGGTGGTGATGCCGATCTCCCGCCCGATCCTCGGCGTGGTCTCCATCCTCACCGTGGTGAACGTCTGGCGGGACTTCGTCTGGCCGCTGCTGGTCCTGCCGGACAGCGACAAGATGTCCATCAGCATCGGCATCGCCTCGCTGTCCTCGCAGATGCCGCAGAACGTGCTGGTCGCCTCGCTGGTGATCGCGAGCATCCCGACCATCGTCGTCTTCTTCATCTTCCAGCGCCACATCATGGCCGGTCTCACCGCCGGCAGCCTCAAGGGCTGACGCCCTTCACCGTAAGGAGCTGTATTCAGCATGCCCGGCAGCACGTCCCCGGGGACGATTCGCAATCCCGACGGATGGTGGAGGGGTGCCTCGATCTACCAGGTCTACCTGCGCAGTTTCGCCGACGGTAACGGCGACGGCACAGGTGACCTGGCAGGGCTGCGGGCACGTCTCCCGTATCTTTCCGAGCTCGGTGTGGACGCCATCTGGCTGAATCCGTGGTACCCGTCGCCCATGGCCGACGGCGGCTACGACGTGGCCGACTACCGGAACATCGAGCCGGTCTTCGGCACGCTGGCCGAGGCGGAGAAGCTCATCGAGGAGGCGCACGACCTCGGCATCCGCACCATCGTCGACGTCGTCCCCAACCACGGCTCCGACCAGATGGTCTGGTTCCAGGAGGCGCTGGAGGCCGGTCCCGGTTCGGAGGCTCGGGAGCGGTTCTGGTTCCGTCCTGGAAACGGCGACGGCCCGCCGAACGGCTGGAAGTCGATCTTCGGTGGGCCGGCGTGGACCCAGGTCCCCGACGGCGAGTGGTACCTGCACCTGTTCGCGCCCGAGCAGCCCGACTTCAACTGGAACAACCCCGCCGTGCGGGAGGAGTTCCTCGACGTGCTGCGCTTCTGGTTCGACCGGGGCGTCGACGGCATCCGCATCGACTCCGCGGCCGTGCTCGTCAAGGACCTGGACAGCGTCGAGGAGTCCTACACCGACCACGACGGTGTCCACGAGATCTACCGCGAGTGGCGCCGCATCGCCGACGATTACGGACAGCGGGTCCTGATCGGCGAGGTCTGGCTGCCCGACCAGGAGCGGTTCGCCCTCTACCTGCGTCCCGACGAGATGCACACCGCGTTCAACTTCGCGTTCCTGGCGAGCCCCTGGGAGCCGGACGCCCTGCGCGACGTCATCGACATGACGCTGGCCACTCACGTGCCGATCGGCGCCCCCGCGACCTGGGTGTTGTCGAACCACGACGTGACCCGGCCGGCGACCCGGTTCGGCAGGGCGGACACGTCCTTCGACCACGGCGACCGCAAGCACGGCATGCCGTCCGACTTCGAGCTGGGCACCCGGCGGGCGCGCGCGGCGGCGCTCCTGGCGATGGCCCTGCCCGGCAGCGTCTACGTCTACCAGGGTGAGGAACTCGGCCTGTGGGAGGTCGAGGACATCCCCGACGACCTGCGCGAGGACCCGATCTGGGCCCGGTCGGGACACACCGACCCCGGTCGCGACGGCTGCCGGGTGCCGCTGCCGTGGTCGGGCGGCGAGCCGCCGTTCGGCTTCAGCACGGGCGTGCCCTGGCTGCCGCAGCCCGCGGGCTGGAGCACGATGACGGTCGAGGACCAGCTGGCCGACCCCGAATCGATGTTGTCCCTCTACCGCGCTGCTCTGGGCATCCGCCGCGAGCGGCTCGGAGACGGTGTGATGGCCTGGCTGCCCCTGGGGGACGGCGTCCTGGCCTTCACTCGCGACTCCGGCCTGATCTGCGTGGTCAACCTCGGCTCCCAGCCGGTACGGCTCCCGCCGCACGAGTCGATCCTGCTGACGAGCGGACCCCTTGACGGTGATCTTCTGCCCACCGACACCACCGCCTGGCTTTCCTCCTGAAGGTAGGTCACACCCCCCATGCTCAGATCCCTCTTATCCGTGGCCCTTGCGGCCACCGGTCTCGTAGCGCTGTCGGCTCCCGCCTCCGCCTCCACCTCGGCGTCCCCGGTCGTGACGCGCGCCGCCCTCGCCCCGTCGCTCGTCGCGGGCCGGGGCGCGAGCGTCGACTTCGCCGAGCAGGAGGCGGAGAACGCCAGGACGAACGGCTCGGTCATCGGCCCGGACCGCACCGCGTACACGTTGCCCGCGGAGGCATCCGGCCGTAAGGCGGTCAAACTCACGCCCGGGCAGTACGTCGAGTTCACGTTGCCGAGCGCGGCCAACGCGATCAACGTGCGGTACAGCATCCCCGACGCGCCGGGGGGCGGCGGCATCACCTCGCCGCTCGACGTCACGGTGAACGGCAAGAACCGCACCACCATGACCCTCACGTCGCAGTACGCGTGGCTGTACAACCAGTATCCGTTCACGAACGACCCGAACGCGGACCTGCTGCACCCCGACTGGTGGATCACCGAGTGCGCGTGCGTGCCCAACGCCACGACGCCCACCCCGACGATCACCAAGCCGTTCCGCCCGAACCACTTCTACGACGAGCAGCGTCTGCTGCTCGGCCAGAAGTACCGCGCGGGCGACAAGGTGCGGCTGGCCGTCCCCGCCGGCGCGAAGGCCGCGTGGACGGTCATCGACGTCTTCGACTCGCAGCTCGTCGGGGCGCCGAAGGTCAACCTGCTCGCGGCGAACGTGCTGGCGTTCGGCGCCGACCCGTTCGGCAAGCGCGACTCCGCCGGCGCGTTCGACAAGGCGATCGCGTTCGCGAAGCGCATCCACCTGAAGGTCTACGTCCCGCCGGGCACCTACCAGGTGAACCGCCACATCATCGTCGACGACGTGACGATCGAAGGCGCCGGCAGCTGGTACACGATCATCAAGGGCCGTGAGGTGGCGCTGAGCACGCCGGCCCCCGACGGTTCCGTGCACACCGGTGTCGGGTTCTACGGCAAGGACGCGTCGGTCGGCGGCAGCAGGAACGTCCACCTGTCCGGCTTCGCGATCGAGGGCGACGTCCGCGAGCGCATCGACACCGACCAGGTGAACGGCATCGGCGGCGCGATGAGCGACTCGACCATCGACGGCCTCTACATCCGCCACACCAAGGTGGGCCTGTGGTTCGACGGCCCGATGAAGAACGTGAAGGTCACGAACAACGTCATCGTCGACCAGATCGCCGACGGCCTGAACTTCCACACCGGCGTCACGAACTCGCTCGTGAAGAACAACTTCATCCGCAACACGGGTGACGACGCCCTCGCCATGTGGTCGGAGAAGACCTCCAACGTCAACAACACGTTCGACCACAACACCGTGCAGACGCCGGTGCTCGCGAACGGCATCGCCATCTACGGCGGCAAGGACAACACGGTCTCGGGCAACCTGATCGCCGACCCGATCCGCGAGGGCAGCGCCATCCAGGCGGGCTCCCGCTTCGGCGCCGAGGCGTTCGCCGGGCACCTGTGGATCACCGACAACACCACGGTCCGCGCCGGCACGTACGAGCTGAACTGGAACATCGGCCTCGGGGCGATCTGGCTGTACGCGCTGGAGAAGAACATCGACGCGGACATCCAGGTCGTGGGGGACCACTTCCTCGACAACACCTACAACGCGATCATGCTCGTCAGCGACTTCCCGGTGAAGGACCTGTACTCGATCACGAACGTCCACTTCAAGGACATCAGGGTCGACGGCACGGGCACCTCGGTGGTCAGCGCCCGCGTGAAGGGTGCCGCGACCTTCCAGAACGTGGACGCCCGCAACGTCGGCGCGGTGGGCGTCAACAACTGCGGGTCGTTCAACTTCACCCCGGCCGGCTCGGAGTTCTCGCTGACGGACCTCGGCGGCAACGACGGCGGCGGCACCACCGGCCCCTGGCTCGCCCCCTGGGAGCTGCCGAACACCATCACCTGCGACGACCGCCCGCCGGTCATCGCGCCCCCGGCCCCGTCCCCGTGGTCATAGCCCACTAGGACGCCGCGCCTCCTGGCCGGCCGATGCGGGACCACTGTTCCGGGGGTTCCGCCCATGGCCGGCCCCAAAACTCCGGGGGGCGGGTTACCACCCGCCCCCCGGACGCCACCACCCACCGGTCGTAGGCCGACACATGCCGAAGGCGCATCCCAACCGGGATGCGCCTTCGTGCCGTCTGCGGCATGCCCGGGTCGTCCGGGACGGATCGGTGGGTACTCCGGTGGCCCCGTCAGGGCCGGATGGTCGGTCAGCGGCTGAGGCTGGCGACCGTGAAGACGCCTTCGCGCACGCCTGCCAGAAAGCCCTCCCACTCGTCGACGCTGAACACGAGAACGGGACTTTCATCGCCGCTCTTGCCGTCCCGCACGACGATTGAGCCGTTCTGGAAGGCCACCTCGACACAGCTGCCGCCTGTGCAATTGGAGTTCCATTTGGCGCCGTGAAAAGTGGTTTCCATCCCCATGTGCATCCTCTCCGGGAGGCCGACGAGGTCCCTCGTGAGATGTCATCACGCCCGATTGTAAATTGTGTGTCCTGATATGACCATCTTGGCACGTGTTGGGGTGGCTGCTGGGGCTGAGCGTTCGCGTGGTTCTCGGCGAAGACTGTGAGATGGTCAGCCGCCATAGAGCGAGGATCAACCCGATTGAACGTCACTGTTCCTCGGGCCGGATTCAGTCGTCGGGTGAATGGCTTTTTCTTGCCTGCCTGCCCCGGTCGCATCCCGGCTTGGTGAAAGTTCCGTGCTCTCGGTCTTTTCTGATCCAGGTATGACATCGATCGTTTGGGGTTCACTGTCGAGGATTATTGCATGAGCTTGTGCTCGGATTAGGGCCGCCTGTGCATCTCGTTCGCTCCGCACGTCCAAGTGACTGAATAGCCTGCCCGCGGCGGTCGTGATCGAGGGGAGGTAAAACAAGAATACGAAGATTAAAGCGATCGTGTAGCCGCCGGCAGTCGTTATGGCTGCCCACAAGAGGGCTTCTCTTGGTGACGTCGCGACAATTGATCGGATCGTCAGCCATATGCCGCCGCCTAGGCCGGGAGGTGCGACGATGGCAGTTATCAGGCTGGCGTAGCGGGTGGATCGCGATCCTCGTGGCACGTCATTCCTCCTTGGATCGACAAAGGATCGTGACCCTTTGCGTGGAGCGACGTGAGGACTCTTTGCCTCGAATCTCGAGCGAGCAGAAATGATGGCTTGTCGTTCCACTTATGGCCGGATTGAAGGCCGGTCAGGATAAATGATGACTGAACAGGCTGTAGCCACTCTTTTATCCGGATCGACCCAGGCGCTATCGTTCGAATTTTGTTTTCCAGATCTGATCTCGCGGGCCGATTATGAGATTCTGAGATGCACCCGGGATGCATCTCAGAATCTCCGAGGAAGTCGATCACGCGAGGCGGTCGTACTGACCCTTCCGCACCTTCGCCGCGAACTCGCTCCACTCGGAGGCCGTGTAGACGAGCACAGGCCCTTCTGGGTCCTTGGAGTCTCGGACGGCGACTATCTCGCCCGCCGTGGCGACTTCCACGCAATTGCCACCGGTGCACCGGCTGGCGGTGCGCCAATCAAGGTCAGAGAAGTGCGCAGAACGCGAGGACCTCATTGTCTCTCCTTGGGTGGGCCGGCCCCTGAGGGCGGGCAACCGTAATCACTCTGCGTACATCTTGACGGCTTCGGTGATCAGCGCAAGTGAGGCTCGTGGGTCGAGTGCGGAGGCTCTCAGATGATCGAGCACCTCTCGGTATTTCTCCAGCTCGGCGGGCCTCTCCATATAGGTGAGGCCCATGACCCCCTCGACGCACACCACATCGGAGACGGCCGCGTCGGCGATCTCCAGGAGGACGAAGGAATTGTCGAGGCCCATGTACGCCCCGACGCTGAACGGGATGACCTGAAGGGTGACGTGCGGCAGTTCGGCGATCTCGATCGCCCACTCGAGTTGTGCGCGCATGATCCCCCTGCTGCCGACATGGCGGCGCAGGACCGACTCGTCCAACAGGACCCAGTAGTCGGGCGGGTCATCCTGCATGATCAGCCGCTGCCTTCTCATCCTGGCGTCCACCCTCTCTTCGAGGACCTCGCGGCGGATGCGGGGGAGCAGACCCTGGAGGGTCGCCCTGGCGTACTCCTCCGTCTGCATGAGGCCGGGGATGAGACAGGTCGTGTGTTCGGTGATCGCCGAGGCGTCGGCCTCCAGGCCGATGAAGGGAGTGAGATCCAGGTCTTCGTAGTCCGTCCACCACCCGGGCTGCCGTGCTTCGCGCGCGAGTGTCATCAGGGTGTCGACGACGGACGAGTCCGTCAGTCCGTAGATGCGGCACAGGTCGCGGACGTCGCGCTGGCTGACGCCGCGCTGGGCGGTCTCCAGCCGGCTGATTTTGGCGGGCGAGCAGAGCAGCTCCTGCGCCACCTCGTCGAGGGTCAGGCCGCTGCCCTGGCGCAGTTCTCGCAGCCGGTTGGCGAGCTGGCGCCGGCGCAGGGTGGGGTTGGGACTCGCCATCGACGCGGTCTTCTTTCCTGGTGCCGCTGCGGGGGTTCGCACCGGGAGGCCGAAGGGGGACGACAGGGGTGTTGTTAAGCACCAAAGGTAACCGCCATTGGCAAAGGCCGGAGGTATCCGCCAAAGGTATATTCCGGTGGCAATTGCCAGTGACAGTTGTACGGCTTTACTTGGCGGGCGAAACTGGCTGTATACCGCACATCACCGCTATCGGTCCTCTGAAGGGGTTTCGGAAGAAGGGCGTGATTCCGGTCAGCGGTTTCCTTACTAGCGCTGGGCCGATGTCGCCACATCGGCCCAGCGGAGAAGACCACCCGAATTGCCGCTAAGCAAAGGACGATCCTTCGTGAATCGCAACCACATCGGCGTCCGTAATCGTCCCGAGGTGGGATTGCAGATGCGCATCGTCGCTCTCGCCTGGGCGCTCAGCGAATCGGCGTTCGCCGAGATCGACATGTTCGCCTGGGTGCAGCAATGGCAGATCGAGCGGACTTGGCGCACGCACAGCTATCGTGACAGGCGCTTCGCCGCGCTCATGGCCTGCTCGTCCTGCGCTGCCACCGGAGAGACGGACTCGGGAAGCGCCTGCCGTACCTGCCGGGGGGCGGGTCGGCTCAATCTGCTCGAACCGCCCGGGAGCCCGGACCAGGGAACGCCTGACAGCGCGCGTCGATGAGACGCGGCCACGGGCGAGCCGAGCACGCGGAAAGTGAGTGGTCGTCCGTGCCCACCGTGTGGGCGAGGTGGACCGTGCGCAAATAGGGCGCGTTCAAGGGGGTGCTCGGCTCGCCTGTTCATTCAGGCTCGGCCGCGGTGCGAGAAATCAGGGAGATCAGGGAGATCGGGGAGATCTGGCAGATCAGGCGGAGTGCCTGCCGGGGTGGATGGGGGCGGGGACGGTGAGCTCGGCGGTGCAGAAGGCGCAGCGGCGCGCGGCGACGGGGATGTCGCTCAGGCACTCGGGGCACGGCTTCTCGGTCGCCTCCTTGTCCTTCGTGAAGAGGCTGAGGAGCCGGGTCATCGGCATGACGACGAGCCAGTAGATGACGGCGGCGACGATGAGGAACGACAACGCATGGTTGATGAAGTCGCCGTACTTGAACTCCGCGCCGTTCACGTGAAAGACGTACTTCGAGAAGTCGGGCTGGCTGCCGCCCGTCGCCGCGGCGATGAGGGGGGTGATGACATCGGCCACGAGGGCCTCGATCAAACCGCTGAAGGCGGCGCCGATGACGACGGCGACCGCGAGCTCCACGAGGTTGCCGCGCATCAGGAATTTCTTGAATCCGGTCATGGGGGTATGACCTATCCGGTTTGGTCAACACTGTGCAAGCTGGACGGCAAGATCTCGGTTACGGCTCGACAGCGGAGCTGACCGGATCGGCAGGCCTCACGACTGACGCCGCAGGTCGGCCGACAGGCGGGCGGCGCGAGTGGCGAGGTGGTCACGCCTGACGGAACCTTCTCGGCGAGCATCCGGAAAATCGCGACCGACGTCCGCGAGCGCTCCCAGTCACCTACCGGAGAGCGCGCCCTCGACCTGGTCGAGGGCGTCGTCCAGCCTCCGCTTCAGCGAGGTGGGCAGCCGGCCCTCGCGCTGGCGGTCACCCAGCTTGTCCCGGACGCCAGCGACGCCGATCCGGTCGTTCACCGAGTTGCGCAGCACCTGCTTGAGGTCATGTGCGACGTCGGCGTCGATCTCCTGCGCCGATTCGCCGCCGTCCACCAGGGAGTCGAAGCGGGCGAGTGTGTGGTCGAGCGTCGTGCCGGTGCGGGTGGCCGTGCTTGGAGACGGAACGGCCGGATTCGTCGCGCCATCACCGGCGGAGGGCCCGGTCGCCGGACCGTCGCCCGGCATCGAGGTCTGGACCTGCACCGGCACGCCTGGGACTTCGCCCCGATCCCGCGCCTCCGCCGCGAGCAGGACGACGCCCAGCGCGATGACACCGGCCGCGGTCGCACCCCGGCCGAGACGGTGAGATCCACGTGGCCTGCTCGCCGATCGCAGAGCCGTCGCGAGCTCCCTGGCTCCCGGACGGAGGGCGGGGTCGGCCGCCAGGCAGCGCCGGCAGAGCTCCGCGATTCGCGCGGGCAGGCCGGGCACCCCGTCGGGGCTGGGCGGCGGCCCTTCGCGCCGCGCGGTCTCGATCGCCTCCCAGGTCTTCTCCGGGTACGGCGGAGCCCCGGTCAGCATCTCGAAGAGCAGGACGCCGAGGGAGTAGACGTCCACGGCCGGGTCGGCGGCCGGACTCCTGAGTCGTTCGGGGGCGACGTAGGGCGGCGTGCCGAAGTCGTCAACGAGGTGGTCGTCGGTCTCGCCGACGAAGGCCGCGATCCCGAAGTCGAGCAGCTTGGCACCGTCGGCGGCGAGCAGCACGTTCTCCGGGGTCACATCGCGGTGGACGATACCCCGTTCGTGCGCGGCCGCGAGCACCCTGGCCAGTCCCTGGGCTATCGCGGTCGCCTCGCGCCAGGGAAGCGGGCCCTCGGCGATCCGGTCGGACAGCGGGCGGCCCTCGAGCAGGCGCATGACCACATAGGCCGCGAGCCTCCCGCCGCTCGTCACGGTCTCGCCGTAGTCGTAGACCTCGATGGCGTCAGGGTGGATCAACCGGGCGGTCGCCCTCGCCTCGCGCCGGATCAGCTCCCGGCCGGGGTCGTCCCCGTCGAGCGAGCCGTCCAGCACCTTGATCGCGACCACGCGCTGGAGCGACTGGTCGAACGCGCGCCAGATGACCGACACCCCGCCTGTGGCGATCCGTTCCTGGAGCAGATAGCGACGGGTCAGGACGTCGCCCGCGCCGAGTTCAGCCCGATTCACGAACCACCAGTTCCGTGGGCAGGACGGGGTCGGTCGCGGGTGCCCCGCCGTCGCGCAGCGCCGTGAGGAGCAGTCGCGCCGCGAGAGTGGCCAGTTCCTCGACCGGCTGGCGGACCGTGGTCAGGGCGGGGGTGACATGCCGGGCCACCGGAGCGTCGTCGTAACCGATCACCGCGACGTCGCCGGGCACCGTGCGCCCCGCTCGGCGCAGGGTCTGCATCGCACCGGCCGCCATGACGTCGGACGCCGCGAACACCGCGTCGAGCCGCGGCGCACGCTGCATCAGCCACTGCATCGCGTGCGCGCCGGAGGCATGCGTGAAGTCGCCGTACGCCACGGGCGTCTCCATGACGCCGGCGTCGCGGAGCGCCTGCCGGAAACCCTCGAGACGGTCGCGCGCGGCGGGCAGGGTGGGGGGACCGGCGATCGTCGTGATGGCCTTCCGGTTGCCGAGCAGGAGATGCTCGGCCGCCTGACGCCCGCCGTCGCGGTTGTCCATGTCCACGTACGGCAACTCGACGCCGTCCGGTGGCCGCCCGACGCAGCGCACGGGGATGCCGGACGCCGCGAGCGTGACCGGGAGGGGGTGGCGCGCCCGCGGCCCGATGAGAAGCACTCCGTCGACGGCGCCCGCCATCAGAGGCGGCCCGGTGATCGAGGCCGTGGCCGGCGTGGCGGTCATGAGGACCAGCGGTATGCCGTGAGTCGCGAGCACCTCCTCGCAGGCCGACAGCAGCCTCGCGTAGTAGGGCTCGTTGAAGAGCCGCGGACTGTGCTCGCACACGACGGCCGCGATGACGTGGTCTGCTCGCCTGCCGGCGGATCCTCGCGGGGCCCGGCGCCGTACGTAGCCCAGGCGTGACATCGCGTCGTGCACCTGCCGGCGCGTCGACGTGGTGACGCGGACCGAGCCGGTGAGGACTCGGGACGCGGTCGCCGGGGAGACCCCGGCAGCGGCGGCTACCTCGGCGAGGGTGGGAGGATCGGTCATCCGGTCTCCTCGGCCCGAAAGTCAACACGGCTTGGGAGCGCTCCCAACGGAACGTATCATTGTTTCGCGCGTGTCAACAGAGGTTTCCTCGTCGTGAAGCCTTTCGGAGAATTCCCCGTCCGATATGCACGATCGGAGGCTGAGGCAACGCCTCGGGTAAGGGAAAGCGCGCATCTGTGAGTGCGCGCGAGAATGCCCGTCGCGGGGTCAGTTCTCGTAGGTGTCGAGTCGTGGCGGCGTGCCGTTCCAGGTGCAGAACGCCGACGACTCGTGCGGCTCACGGAGGAAGGCGACGCGGATCCAGGTCGCGGTCTCCCACACCCCGAGGCGGTAGCCGTCGTTGGGCGTGGCGGTCACCATCCGGCAGTCGTCGGCGGTGACCGCGATCGTCGCCTGGCCGCCCTTGAGCGTGAACGTGTGCAGGGTCTCACCGGGATCGTTCCTGGTGCTTGACCTGGGGCTGGGGCGGTGGGAGGCGCGGGGGGACGGCGGCGGCGAGTGCCGTACGGCGGAAGGGACGGGGCGAGGCGAAGAGGACTTCGCCTCCAGGGGCGAGCGTGCGGCGGAGGGCATGGCACGCGAGGTGCCGCCCACCTCTCCGGCCACCACCGGAGCCGGCGGCGCCTCGTCAATGACCGTGCTGCGCAGGACGTCGCGCACGCCGAGCCAGGAGATCCCCACGGCGAGCGCGGTGGCTCCGCACCAGGCGAGTATGTAACCGAGGGTCCGTTTCATCGGCCGCTCACTCTAGCGGCACTTGCTCATTCTGAGAGTGGGATATTCGCCATCATCCGTGTCTGACAAGCGAAATAACAGGACAAAACAGATATCAGACAGACAAAAATGGACGCGATTACCTTCGGGGCGTGTACGTTTCTGGCCCATGGCGACCGTTCTGCTGGTGGAGGACGACGAGTTCGTCCGTTCCGCGATCATCCGTGACCTGACCGGGCGCAGCCATGCGGTCCGCAGCGCGGGCCGCGCGCTCGACGCCCTGCGGGAGATCGCCCACTTCGCGCCCGACGTGGTGATCCTCGACCTGGGGCTGCCCGACCTCGACGGGGCGGAAGCGCTCAAGATGCTCCGGGCGATCTCGGACGTCCCGGTCATCGTGGCGACGGCCCGCGACGACGAGACGGAGATCGTGCGGCTACTGCGGGACGGGGCCGACGACTACCTGGTCAAGCCCTTCTCCGGCGACCACCTCAACGCCCGTCTCGAGGCGGTGTTGCGGCGGGCCCGCCCGGGCTCCACGTCGGCCGTGATCCGCGTCGGGGGTCTCACCGTCGACTCCGACCGCAGGGAGGCCGGCCTGGACGGTGTCTCTCTCGATCTCACCCGCCGGGAGTTCGACCTGCTGGCCTATCTGTGCGCCCGGCCCGGCCGGGTGGTGGCGAGGAAGGAACTGCTCGCCGAGGTGTGGCGGCAGTCCTACGGCGACGACCAGACGATCGACGTCCACCTGTCCTGGTTGCGGCGCAAGCTCGGCGAGAGCGCGTCACGGCCGCGCTACCTGCACACCGTCCGCGGGGTCGGCGTCCGGCTCAGCCCGCCGCCCGCCGGCCCGGAGTGAGGAGCCCGAGGTGAGGCGGAGCATCGCCCTCGTGGCGGTGGCCGTGACGGCGATGGTCGCGCTGGCGTTCCTCATCCCGCTCGCCATGGCGGTCAAGGAGATCGCCGAGACCCGGGCCATCGCCGAGGCCGAGCGACAGGCCACCACGATCGTCCCCGCACTGGTGGTCACCGACGACGCGGAGGCGTTGCGAAGGGCGCTGGCGAGCACCCCGGCCGGTGCCGCACGGCTCGCGGTGCACCTGTCCGGCGGCAGGACCGTCGGCTCCTCGCGGGTCACGGGCGCGGAGATCGCCAGGGCAGGTGAGCGGGCGAGGACGATACCGGTGTCCGGCGGATACGCGCTGCTCAAACCGGTGGCCCTCGCGGGTGGACGGCGGGTGGTCATCGAGGTCTACGCACCCGAGAAGGACGTGACGCGGGGGGTGGCGACGTCGTGGGCCGCGCTGACCGGCGTCGCCGTCGCCCTGGTCGCGGGCTCGGTCGCGGTCGGCGACCGGCTCGCGGCCCGGGTGGTGCGGGCGGCGCGACGGCTCGGCGACGCGGCGGCCTGTCTCGGTTCCGGTGATCTCTCCGTACGCGTCAAGCCGGACGGGCCACCCGAACTGGTCGCGCTCGGCAGGGCGTTCAACACGATGGCCGACCAGGTGGCCGGGCTCCTGTCGGCCGAGAGGGAGATGGCGGCCGACCTGTCCCACCGGCTGCGCACGCCGCTGACGGCGCTGCGGCTCAACGCCGGGGGCAGCGGCCCGGAGGCGGAGCAGAGCAGGCTCGCCATCGACCGGCTGGAACGCGCGGTCGACGAGATCATCGAGGCCGCCCGCAGGCCGACCCGCCCGATCCAGAGCGGTTGCGACGCGGCCGAGGTCCTGCGGGAGCGGCTCGCCTTCTGGTCGGCTCTGGCCGAGGACCAGGAGCGCCGCTGGGAACTGGTCGGGGCGGACGTGCCGAGCAGGGTGCCGGTCGCCGTGGCCGATCTCGGCGCGGCCGTCGACGCGCTGCTGGGCAACGTCTTGCGGCACACGCCGCAACGAACGGGATTCCGCGTCACCCTCCACCAGGGCGGCGGCATGGTCGGCGTCATGGTCGCCGATGCCGGGCCGGGGATCGCCGATCCGGAGGGCGCGTTGCGGCGAGGGCACAGCGGTGCCGGGTCGACCGGGCTGGGGCTCGACATCGTCCGCCGCCTCGCCGAGTCGACGGGGGGCAATGTCAGGATCGAGCCCTCGGCGCTCGGCGGCGTGTGCGTGACCCTGTGGCTCCGGACCGAGAGCAGGCCCGCCGAGTCGCGTCCCCGGCGCCTGCTGCGCCGCGGCCGGGCCCACTGACGACCGGATGGGCCTGGGGTGAAGCGTGGGACTTTGCGGCATGGTGGCGTGTTTCACCCCACCCCATACGCGACGTTAACGCGGAGGGACTGTCAGAGCCCCCTGTGGGCAGGCACGATGTGTTGTGAACGAGTGTCATGCCAACGGTCGTGTGAACGGCCGCCGCGGCGGAGCCGGTGAGCGGCGTGGGGAAATCTCTCCGCGCCCGGCCGGACCGGCGGGCGAGGAGGTCGCGTGAGGGAGATCTGGCCGGGGGATCCCTATCCCCTCGGTGCCACATACGACGGCGCGGGAACGAACTTCGCGCTCTTCACCGAGGTGGCGGAGAGCGTCGAGTTGTGCCTGTTCGACGACGAGGGCGGAGAGGAGCGGGTTCCGCTCACCGAGGTCGAGGGCTTCGTCTACCACTGCTACCTGCCGGGAGTCGGCCCCGGGCAGCGGTACGGCTACCGCGTGGACGGGCCGTACACGCCGTCGGAGGGGTTGCGCTGCAATCCCGCCAAGCTTCTGCTCGACCCGTACGCCAAGGCGGTCGAGGGCTCGGTGCGGTGGGACCAGGCCGTGTACGGCTACCGCTTCGGCGAGCCCGACAGCCGTGACGACAGCGACTCCGCGCCCTACATGCCGCGCTCGATCGTGATCAATCCCTTCTTCGGCTGGGGCCACGACCGGCCGCCGGCCACGCCGTACCACGACACGGTGATCTACGAGGCCCACGTCCGGGGGCTGACGATCAACCATCCGAAGATCCCCGAGTCGATCCGGGGGACGTACGCCGCCCTGGGCCACCCCGAGATCATCGACCATCTCACCGGGCTCGGCGTCACCGCCATCGAGCTCATGCCGGTCCATCAGTTCGTGACCGACGACGTGCTGCAAAAGCGCGGCCTGTCCAACTACTGGGGCTACAACACGGTCGGCTTCTTCGCGCCGCACAGCGCCTACTCGAGCGCGGGCGAGCGCGGCGGGCAGGTGCTGGAGTTCAAGGCCATGGTGAAGGCCCTGCACGAGGCGGGCATCGAGGTGATCCTCGACGTGGTCTACAACCACACGGCCGAGGGCAACCACCTCGGCCCGACCCTGTCCATGCGGGGCATCGACAACGCCAACTACTACCGGCTGGTCGAGGACGACCGCAGGTACTACATGGACACGACGGGCACGGGGAACAGCCTGCTGATGCGCAGCCCCCACGCCCTGCAGCTGATCATGGACTCGCTGCGCTACTGGGTCAGCGACATGCATGTGGACGGCTTCCGCTTCGACCTCGCGTCCTCACTCGCCAGAGAGCTGCACGACGTCGACCGGCTGAGCGTGTTCTTCGACCTCGTCCAGCAGGACCCGGTGTTGTCCCAGGTCAAGCTCATCGCCGAGCCGTGGGACGTCGGGCCGGGCGGCTACCAGGTGGGCAACTTCCCCGCCCGATGGACGGAGTGGAACGGCCGCTACCGCGACACGATCCGCGACCTGTGGCGGGGCGAACCGGCCGCGCTGCCCGAGTTCGCCTCGCGGCTGACCGGGTCGAGCGACCTCTACCAGGACGACAGCCGCCGCCCCGCGGCATCGATCAACTTCGTCACCTGCCACGACGGCTTCACGCTTCAGGACCTCGTGTCGTACAACGGCAAGCACAACGAGGCCAACGGCGAGGACAACCGCGACGGCGCCGACGACAACCGCTCCTGGAACTGCGGCGTCGAGGGCCCGGCGACCGGCCCGGTGGCGCAGCTGCGCGAGCGGCAAAAGCGCAACTTCCTGGCCACGCTGTTCCTGTCCCAGGGCGTGCCGATGTTGTCACATGGAGACGAGCTGGGACGCACCCAGAGCGGCAACAACAACGCCTACTGCCAGGACAACGAGATCAGCTGGGTCGACTGGTCGGCGGCGACCGACCCGGGCACCAGACCGGGGGCCGGGGTCAGGAAGGGGGAGAGCAGGCAACTTCTGGAGTTCACCCGGAGGCTCGCCAGGCTCCGCCACGACCACCCGGTCTTCCGCCGCCGCCGCTTCTTCTACGGCAGGCCGGAGCGAGGATCCCACGACGAGCTCAGCGACATCGCCTGGCTCACCCCGTCGGGGACCGAGATGGCCGACGCGGACTGGCACAACGGTTACGCCAAGGCGCTGGCGGTCTTCCTCAACGGCGACGCGATCACCGAACCCGACCGGCGCGGCAGGCCCATCACCGACGAGTCGTTCCTGCTGCTGTTCAACGCCCACTCCGAGGTCATCAGGTTCACGATCCCCAAGGACTACGGGGAGATCTGGGCGACGGAGCTCGACACGGCCATGCCGAGTGCGATGGAGTCGCGCATGTGCCGGGCGGGCGAGGGCGTCCCCGTGGCGGGCAGGTCGGTGCGGGTCCTGCGAAGGGCCTGAGGAGTGCCAGGAGCCGCGCCTGACCGGACGTCCGCAGTGCCGTGCCGGGGCCGCCCGGTCGGCGTCGTGTATGGCGGGGACGTCCCGGCGGCGGGCACTATGGGACATGCCCCGGGGACCCGTTGAAGGGCGGTGCCGTGACCTCGACCTACCGTGTGCAGCTCACACCTGATCTCGGCTTCCCGGAGGTGGCCCGGCTGACGGGATATCTCCGGGATCTGGGAGTGGGCCGGCTCTACCTGTCGCCCATCCTGCAGGCGGTCCGTGATTCCCAGCACGGCTACGACGTCGTGGACCACGGCAGGATCCGGGCCGAGTTCGGGGGAGCCGCCGCCCTGCGCGACCTCGCGGCGCGGGGCATCCCCCTGATCGCCGACATCGTGCCCAACCACATGACCGTGCCGCGGCCCGAGTCCGGCAACGCCCCGCTCTGGTCGGCGTTGCGGGAGGGACCGGACTCTCCGTACGCGCGGTGGTTCGACGTCCAGTGGCCCGTCGCCCTCCCGGTCCTCGGCGACGAGCCGGGCGGACCGGTGGCCGACGGGTCCGTCCTGCGCTACTACGACCACGCGTTCCCGATCCGCCCGGGCACGGAGGACCTCCCGCTGCCGGAGTTGCTCGAGGCCCAGCACTACCGGCTGGTGAACTGGCGCGAGAGCCCCGGCTACCGGCGGTTCTTCGACGTCTCCTCGCTGATCGGCCTGAGGGTGGAGGATCCTGAGGTCTTCGAGGCCACCCACGCCCTGATGCTGTCGCTGGTCGACGAGGGGATCATCGAGGGACTGCGGGTCGACCATCCCGACGGCCTGGCCGATCCGCGCGGCTACCTCGAACGGCTCCGCCCACGCGTGCCCGGTCCCCTGTGGGTCGAGAAGATCCTCATCGACGACGAACGGCTGCCCGCCGACTGGCCGTGCGACGGCACCACGGGCTACGACGCGCTCAACATGATCACGCGGCTGTTCGTCGACCCGGCGGGCCGGGACACCCTGGTCGAGACGTTCACCCGGCACACGGGCGTGTCCGCCTCCTACGATTCGGTCCGCTACGAGGCGAAGAGGCACGTCATCGAGTTGTTCTTCCGGGGCGAGGTCGACCGGCTGGTGGGAGCTCTCGGCGACCCGGGCCTGCGCGACGCCGCCGTCGAGTTGCTCGCCGCGATGCCCGTCTACCGGGCCTATGTGAACCCCGGCGAGCAGCCGTCCGCCGAGTCGGTCGCGATCGTCCAGTCGGCCGCGTCGCAGGCGGCCACGCGCGCCGATCCCGACGCCGTCGGGAAGACGGCCAACCTCGTCCTGTACGGCCCGGCCGAGGCGGTGACCAGGTTCCAGCAGACCTGCGGCCCGGTCATGGCCAAGGGCGTGGAGGACACCGCGCTCTACCGGTGGTATCCGCTGGCCGCCCTCAACGAGGTGGGCGGCGAGCCCGACAGGTTCGGAGTCTCGACCGGCGAGTTCCACGCGTTCTGCGCGAGCCTGCCGCCCATGACGATGACCTCGTTGTCGACCCATGACACCAAGCGGTCGGAGGACGTCCGGGCCAGGCTCGCCGTGTTGTCGGAGATGCCGGGGGAATGGTCCCGCGCCGTCGCCTCGTGGGCCTCGTCCGTGGCGTTCGACCCGCGGCTGGACTACCTCGCCTGGCAGACGCTCATGGCGTCGTGGCCCATCACGACCGAGCGGTTCACCGGCTACCTGCTCAAGGCCGCACGCGAGGCCAAGACCGCCATCTCGTGGCAGAACCGCGACCCCGCGTACGAGGCCGGCATCAGGGAGTTCGCGGAGCGGGCCGTCGAGGTCTGCGGTGACTCCGTGGCGTCGTTCACCGCCGTGGTCGACCGGTACGCCCAGATCAACTCGCTCGGCCAGAAGGTCGTGCAATTGATGATGCCGGGCATCCCGGACGTCTACCAGGGCACGGAGATCACCGACTTCTCGCTGGTCGACCCGGACAACCGGCGGCCGGTCGACTTCGAGCGGCGGCGGGAGCTCCTCGCTCACCCCGACGACAGCTGGGACGGCCAGAAGATGCTGGTCACCACCACCGCGCTCAACCTGAGGAGACGGCTCGACCCGGCTTCGCCGTACGAACCGATCGAGGCGGGAGAGCACGCGGTGGCCTTCGCCCGCGGAGAGCGGGCGGTGGCCGTGGCGACCCGGCTGCCCGCCGGGCTCGAACGGCGGGGCGGCTGGGGGGCCGACACGCTCATGTTGCCGCCAGGGCAATGGCGTGATCTGCTCACAGGGCGGCAGCACACCGGCCGGATCCCACTGGGACACCTGCTGTCCCGGTACCCGGCCGCGATCTTGGAACGGTGAATCCCGGCGGGGGACGGGGAGACTCTTGCTGGACGGCGGCCTCGCGGCCGCCCCGACACCTGGAGGGGCATGTACGAGGTCTGGGCGCCCCAAGCGGCACGCGTCGAGGTCGAGTTCGGGGGGACCAGGCACGAGATGTCTCCGGGCGACGGCGGGTGGTGGACCGCGGCCGGGGACGAGCACGGCACCGACTACGCCTTCTACGTCGACGACGGCGGGCCCTACCCCGATCCCAGGACGCGGCGGCAGCCGTACGGCGTCGAGGGACCGAGCCGGGTCTGCGACCACGCGAGGTTCACCTGGGGCGACCAGGACTGGCGCGGCCGTGACCTGCGCGGGTCGGTCATCTACGAGTTGCACGTCGGCACCTTCTCCCCGGAGGGCACCTTCCGCGGCGTGATCGACAGGCTGCGCCACCTCGTGGACCTGGGCGTCGACTTCGTCGAGATCATGCCGGTCGCCCCCGTTCCCGGACGGCGCAACTGGGGGTACGACGGCGTCGACCTCTACGCCGTGAACGAGGAGTACGGCGGGCCCGACGGGCTGAAGATGCTGGTCGACGCGTGCCATCGAGCCGGGCTCGGCGTGATCCTCGACGTGGTCTACAACCACCTGGGCCCTTCGGGGAACTACCTGGCCAAGTTCGGGCCGTACTTCCACGACTTCAAGGGCTCCTACTGGGGGGACGCCGTCAACCTCGACGGGCCGGGCTCGGACGAGGTGCGGCGTTACTTCGTCGAGAACGCGCTGCAGTGGCTGGGCGACTATCACATCGACGGGCTGCGCCTCGACGCCGTGCACGCGCTGCACGACTCGCGCGCGACGCACTTCCTGGAGGAGTTGTCGGCCGAGGTGGAGGCCCTGTCGACCAGCCTGGGCAGGCCGCTGACGCTGATCGCCGAGTCGGACCTGAACGATCCCCGCCTGATGGCGCCGCGGGAGTCCGGCGGCTTCGGCCTGAACGCGACGTGGAACGACGACGTCCACCACGCGCTGCACTCCGCCGTCACGGGGGAGACCCAGGCCTACTACCGCGACTTCGGCTCGTTGTCGGCGCTGGCCAAGGTGCTCACCCGCGGATATTTCCACGACGGCACCTATTCGAGCTTCCGGGGCCGCAGTCACGGCCGGTCGGCGGCGGGCGTGCCCGGCTACCGGTTCGTCTGCTGCATGCAGAACCACGACCAGATCGGCAACCGGCCGTCGGGCGACCGGATGGAGCCCGAGCACCTGTGGCTCGCCGCCGGGTTGCTGCTGGCCTCGCCGTTCACGCCGATGCTCTTCATGGGCGAGGAGTGGGGCGCGGGAACGCCCTTCTACTTCTTCACCGACCACTTCGAGCCCTCGCTGGCCGACAACGAGGGAGAGCGTCGCCGGATCGAGTTCGAGAAGTTCGGCTACGACTGGAAGGCGCCCGACCCGCAGGAGGAGGCCACCTTCCTCCGCTCGAAACTGGACTGGAGCGAACTCTCCGAGGACGGCGCGGTCTCGCTGCTCGGCTGGTACCGCGACCTGATCGCGCTGCGCAAGACGCATCCCGAACTCGCCGATCCCCGGCTCGACCGCGTGAAGGTCCGCCACGACGAGGACCGGCACTTCCTGATCATGGAACGCGGATCGTTGCGCGTCCTGGCCAACTTCGGCGGCCTCCCCGTGCCCGTACGGCTCTCGCCGGGCGCCAAGAGGATCCTGCTCGCCTCCGACGAGGCCATCCGGCTGATGGACGGCGACGTCTACCTTCCCGCCCAGGCCCTGGCCATCGTCCAGACGTGATCCGGCGTCCGGACGCGAAGAGTTTTATGGGCGTGGGCGGTTTTGAGGGCGTGGGCGGTTTTGCAGGCGTGAGTCGCGGTGTGGGCGTGAGCCGGTTATCCGATTGACGGGCCCGGATCGTGCGCAGCAGTCTGGACCGATGCTGATCAGATGTGAGACGACGGCCGACGTCGCGCCCATCCGCGCCGTCCAGGCTGCGGCGTTCGCGCCGATGGCCGCCCCCGGCGGTCCGGTCGTCGAGGCGGACCTGGTGGACGCGTTGCGCGCCTGCGACGCGTGGCTACCCGCGCTGTCGTTCGTCGCGGCCGGCCGGGACGGCGAAGTCGTGGGGCACGTGGTGTGCTCGCGAGCCCATGTCGACGGCACGCCCGTCCTGGGTCTCGGGCCGCTGGGCGTGCATCCGAGCGTCCAGCGTCAGGGTGTGGGCCACGCCCTCATGCACGCCGTGCTCGGTGCGGCCGACGCGCTCGGAGAGCCCCTGGTGGTGCTGCTCGGCCATGCCGACTACTACCCGCGGTTCGGCTTCGGACCGGCGGAGGGCTACGGAATCGTCCCGCCGGTGGCCGAGTGGGGACCGCACTTCCAGGTCCGGCCGCTCACTGCATATCACTCGTCGATTCGCGGTGCGTTCGTCTACGCCGAGCCCTTCAACGAACTGTAGGACGGGTATCAGGCGCCTCATTGGGGCGCCTGATCTGCCGGGACCGCGGTCGAATCATGCCGGAGGTCGTGGACATCGGTGATGCGACCGGCCTTTCGTCGACGGCGGTCTTCTCGACGGCTGTCTCTCGATTCGCCTTCCTGGTCGGGCGTCAAGCTCCGTGGCGTCAATTTGAATGTCATCGCGGAAGCGTTGCCCGGTGCGCACCTCCCGCCCGGCACGCAGGCCGGTGTCTGACCTGTGCCGACGCCGTCGACCGCCTTGCTGACCGCCTGTTGCCGCGATCGATGGGTCGTGCGGCGGTTCCTCTGGAAGTTCGATCCCTTGATGAAAGGCGCAAATGGCGCCTATATCGGGATATCCTGCATTGGGATATAGAAGACATTAAGGATGAAGCGATCAGTATTTGCTTAATGTCGTCAATAAATGGATGGGCGGGAGGCAAAAGCCGCTGATCACCGTTTGCCCCCTATCTGTCGCGGAAAATAAGACATTGCAGAGATAAGCAGTCGGGTCCTGCTGGAAGAATACTTTCCAAGCTATTTGGAAAGAGTCGAATCATAGGGTAATTGCTCATTTTCGGGGGGAAATGCAAATGCCTAACGTCAAGAGCCTCGTGGGGGTTCTCGCCATCAGCGCCGCGCTGACCGGCGGGGCCGTCGCCCTCGGCACCGCTGTCACCGCCGGCACCGCGAACGCCACCACCGTCATGGGCTGCGGCGGCGGCTGCGGCGGCGGCGGCTGGGGCCGCGGCGACCGCAACCACAACCGCAACTGGAGCCGCAACCACGCGTGGCAGCACGAGCGTCAGCACCAGCACCAGCGCCAGTACCTGCTGCGCGACTTCACCCTGCTGGTGACGCCGTTCCAGAAGAGCGAGAACCAGGCCACCCCGTGGCAGAAGCAGGACACCGACTCCAAGTCGGAGGCGGAGGCCGAGTCCTGATCCGGTCGTCACCGTTTCACGGCTCCACCGGCCGGCGGGGGTGGTGACAACTGAGAGCGGTGACGACCTCGCCGGCATCGCCTGGCGACGGTGAGCCGTGCTCGGGACTTCCCCGGCTGTTCGGTTCTTCCAGCGGCCCTGGTCCTGCTGTTCGCACTCCGTGCGGCTCAGGGCCAGGGCCGCCGTGATGTCCGGGATCGAGTCCTGCGGTCTCCTGTGGACGATGAGCGTTTTCCACAGAACCCGGTTCTAGTGGGAGGCGGCGTGGGCCGTTCATCCATGGTGGGGCTTCCGAGATTCCCCCAGGAGGACCCATGCAGATCACCTATTCCGTTCCGGCGGAGACGACGTCGGTGTTCGTCGTGGCCGTGGACCGTGCGCCGGTGGAGTTGTCGTCGATCGTCCCGTGGCGCATGGGCAAACCGCACCGGAAAAGAGCGATGGAGGTGCTCGGCACACCGCGCCTGGAACTGGAGGCGATCAGGGCCGACCGCTCGCTCTGGCGGCGGACGGGCCTCAAGGACGACGACCTGAGACGGGTCGCGCGGGCGCGCCATCATGTCGTGGTCTCCAGCACCGCGCCGGTCGAGGCGCAGCCGGAGGCCGCCCAGGTCGCCCGGGCGGCGGCGCGCGGTGTGGCGGAGGCCTATCACGGAGTGATCGTGGACAGGCTGACCGGCTCCGCCGTCTACCACTGCGCCGCATGCCCGGGCGAGCGCCAGGACTTCCGGCTGGGCGACGACTGGCTGGGCTGGACCATCGAGATCGACGACGACCGCTCGTGCCCGCCGTGGGACCCGGCAGGCACCGAAGTCTGCGCCTGTCTGCGGGTGACGACACGAGGCCTCGCTCGGTTCGGGCTGCCGGAGGTCATGCTGGACGGCGCGGCGTGCGCCCACCGCCTCTGCACGGTCAACGTGCTCCGCACCGTCGCGGAGCGGCTGCTCACCGGCCATCTCGCCTGGGTCGGCGGCGATCCGGGTGCCCGGTGCCGGACGATCGGCGACCACCTGCGGGTCGACGGCGCCGATTTCGCCGTCGTCTCCGGCGCTCCCGAACTCGGGCGTGAGCCCTTCCACGTACGGCTGACGCGCGACGCGGCCGACCGGTCGTGCCTGCGGGTCGGCCCGCCGGCGGATTTCGAGGGGACCGTCAGCGAATGGTTGTGCCGTACGCCCGGACTCCGCGCCGCATGACGCCCGGATGAAGCCTCACGGACACTCTCGCGAGCCGTTGACCGGCTGACCGGGGGATATCTGTTCGCGATGAGGCGGTCCCGAGGGCGATGATGCTTGTCTCGTCGTGAGGAGGAGCGGATGCCGGGAGACGCGGCGGTGGCGGCGGTGAGCCTCAGCGGGACTCACACGTTCAGCAAATCCAATCAGGACGTCATCCGGCTGCTGGCCGGGCTGGGCGTGGAGGGCGACGCGCACATGGGAGTGACGGTCAAGCACCGGTCCCGGGTCGCCCGCGACCCCAGCCGGCCCAATCTCCGGCAGGTGCACCTGGTCCATGAGGAGCTGCACGACGAGCTGCGTTCCGCGGGCTTCGCCGTACGGGCGGGGGACATGGGGGAGAACGTCACCACGCGCGGCCTGGACCTGCTCGGACTGCCCGTGGGCGCTCGACTTCATCTCGGTGAAACTGCTGTGGTGGAGATCACCGGCCTGCGCAATCCCTGCCTGCAGCTCGACGGCTTCCAGGACGGATTGCTGAAAGCGGTTCTGGGCCGGGATGAGGACGGAGGCCTGGTCAGGAAGGCCGGGATCATGGGGATCGTCATAGAGGGCGGTGAGGTGCGGCCTGGAGACCCGATCGTCGTCGAGCTCCCGGCCGGACCCCTTAACCGCCTCGAACCTGTGTGAGCCCTGGCGGGCGGGTCAGTGCTGGTGACCGTCGTGGTCGTGATGGTCGTGGTCGTCCTCGTCACCCTCGTCCTCGAGGACGCCGTCGGACGGCTCGACGCCGAGCATGGCCTCTCGCGGCTCGATGTCGTTGAGGTGCTCGACCAGACCCAGAACGTGGTCCGGCTCGATCAGCCACTGCAAGGCCGCCGCGCCCGTGTCGTCGGTGTTGACCAGCTCGATCTGCTCTTGGCGCTCGTCCTGGTCCAGCTCCGTCTCGGGGTCGCGGATCTCCGCGAGTGCCGCCGCCTGGAGGGCGCCCACGTCCATGACCTCGACGACGAGGTCGACGGTGAGACGCAGATAGCGTCCCGTGTCCGTTGTATCGCTCATGGTGGAGATCCTATCGGCCACCGGTCAGGGCAACTTCCACTCGACGGGTGCGGCGCCCTGCTCGGCGAGCAACTGGTTCGCTCTGCTGAACGGCCGGGAGCCGAAGAAGCCGTTGCGCGCGGACAAAGGACTGGGATGGGCCGACTCGATGCACGGCACCTGGCCGAGCATCGGCCTCAGGTTGCGGGCGTCGCGTCCCCACAGGATGGCCACGAGGGGGCCGCCCCGGGTGACGAGCGTCTTGATGGCCTGCTCGGTGACTTCCTCCCAGCCCTTGCCCCGATGGGACGCCGGCTTGCCCGGCATCACCGTCAGGACTCTGTTGAGCAGGAGCACGCCCTGCTCGGTCCACGGGGTGAGGTCGCCGTTGGTCGGCGGGGGATAGTCGAGGTCGGCCATGTACTCCTTGTAGATGTTGACCAGGCTCCCGGGGAGCGGCCGGACATCGGACGCGACCGAGAAGCTCAGGCCCACCGGGTGGCCGGGCGTGGGATAGGGATCCTGCCCCACGATCAGCACACGGACCTCACTGAGAGGCTGCTGGAACGCGCGGAGGACGTTGGCCCCCGCGGGAAGGTACTGTCGCCCTTCCGTTATCTCCTGCCGGAGGAAGTCGCCCATTGCGGTGATCCGCTCGGCGACGGGTTCGAGGGCCGCAGCCCATCCGGCTTCCACTACTTCGTGCAACGGACGCCCTGCCATGGTCGCGAACTCTATCGGCTTTCCCGGGTGGGCAAGGCCTTCGGCGGCAAAGATCGGATGCCCGCTTACCCCCGTGAAGCGGGCATCCGATGTCCGGGGTCATGCCGTCGCCGTATGTCATCGCCGGCACAGCGTGGGTGGAAGTCGGCGAAATATCAGGAGTTGGCATGAGATCGAGGACAAACTTGCCAATGCGGTGACATCAGCTGCTCTGGCCGTACAGAATGGGGCCTAGCCCGGATGCGCGCTTTTCCCCCCGTGAAGCGCGCATCCGGGCCCTTTCTGTGCGCCCACGCCGACCGGTGGGAGCTATTTCACCGATCCCGCGAGCATTCCCTGGACGAAGTACCGCTGGAAGGCGAAGAACAGAACCAGCGGGATGATGAGCGACAGGAAGGCGCCTGGCGCGAGGATGTCCACGTTGGTGCCGAACTGTCGCATCTGGGATTGCAGCGCCTTGGTCATCGGCTGGTTCTCGGTGTCGGCGAACACCAGCGAGACGAGCAGGTCGTTCCAGACCCACAGGAACTGGAAGATGCCGAGCGACGCGATCGCGGGCTTGGCCAGCGGGAACACCACGGTCGCGAAGATCCGCCACTCCTGGGCGCCGTCCATCCGCGCCGCCTCGAGCAGTTCCCGGGGGATGCCCGCGAAGAAGTTGCGCAGCAGGAAGATGGCGAACGGCAGGCCGAACGCCACGTGGAACAGCACGACTGCCGCGATCGAGCCAAATATCCCGAGAAATCCGTACATCTTGGCGATCGGGATGAGAGCGATCTGGACCGGCACCACCAGCAGGGCGACGACGACGAGGAACACGGCGTCCCTGCCGGGGAACTCGATCCAGGCGAAGGCGTACGCCGCCATCGCCGCGATGCCGATGACCAGCAACGTCGCGGGCACCGTGATGAACACGGTGTTCCAGAACGACGAGCTGAAGCCGGCCGCCAGCAGGTTCCCGTAGTTCTCGAAGGTGACCTGGGCGGGCTTGGTGAACAGGGTCCACCAGCCGGACGCGTTGTTCTCCACCTCGCCGCGCAGCGACACCACCAGCAGGCCCAGCGTCGGGACGAGCCAGAACACGGCGACCAGGACGAGCAGGACCTGGACCACGCCGCCGCCGAGCCGGTCGACCACTCGCCCGAGGAGGCCGCGCTCGATCCGCTGCGCCGACCCCGGTTCGGTCAGGGTTGTCATCGCTCGTCCCTCCTGAACCGGCGGATGTTGAAGATCATGAACGGCAGGACCAGCACCAGCAGGAAGATGGCGAGGGCGCTGCCCATGCCCTGGTTGCCGCCGCCGCCGAACGACACCCGCCACATCTCGAGCGCGATCACGTTGGCCTGTGGCTGCACCGAGCCCGGCGCGATGATGAACACCAGGTCGAACACCTTCAGCACATTGATGATCATCGTGACGAAGACGACGAGCAGCACCGGGGTGAGCAGGGGCACGGTGATCCGCCGGAACACCTGCCACTCGGTCGCGCCGTCGATCCGCGCCGCCTCCAGCGCGTCGCGGGGGATCGCCGACAACCCGGCCGCGATCAAGACCATGGCGAAGCCGGCCCACACCCAGATGTACGCGCCGATGATCGCGGGCGTGATCAGGCCGGGGCCGAGCCAGGTGATGCCGTTGAAGGGCGCCTGGAAGTTCGACTGCGGGAGCCGTACGACATAGGAGCCGGCGGGCAGTCCGGCGAAGTGGAAGCTGCCGTCGGCCGCCGTCTCGGCGGTGCCCTTGACCGCACCGCCGGAGACCGCCTCGACGGTGATCCCGGCCAGGCCCTTCTCCTGCGGGTCGATCTGGTTGAGGGTGCCGCCGCCGCCGCGCACGACGTCGAGCCACACCGTGCCGCTCACGCCGCCGGCCGGGGCGGCCTTCGCGGGTGCGGCGTCCTTGACGACGTCGGGGCTGAGACCGACCAGCGGGATGAGCACCGGCTGACCGGCCTGCACCTGCTGCTTGGTCACGACGGCGCCGCTCTGGACGGCCGCGGGCGCCTGGTCGTTCTCCCGGGGCCGTGCTCCGGGATATCCCGCACTGGAGGAGAACGTGTCGTGGACGGCGGTGATCACCGCGTTGGCCACGCCCTTGTCCGGGTCCTGCTCGTAGACGAGGCGGAAGATGACTCCGGCCGCGAGGAGGGAGACGGCCATCGGCATGAACAGGATGAGCTTGAAGGCCGTCGCCCAGCGGATGCGCTCGGTCAGCACCGCGAAGATCAGGCCGAGGACGGTGACGATCAGTGGAGCCACCACGACCCAGATCACGTTGTTCCTGATCGTGGTCAGCGTGGCGGAGTCCGTGAAGATCGAGCCGTAGTTCCCGAGACCGACGAAGCGGTCCCCGGTGGAGTCGAACAGGCTCCTGAAGATCGAGTAGATGATCGGGTAGACCACCCACGCGCCCAGGAGGAGGACGGCGGGCAGGAGGAAGAACACCGCCATCCTCGGTGAGGGTCCGAGCCGATGGGGGGTGCTGCTGTCCACGCGCGCGGCCGGAGCCGGCGCGGATCGGGTCTCAATCGGACCGGAGGGGGCCCCGGCGGCGGGGATGTCGTCGCCGGGGGCCTGCGGGCCGTCCAACCGTTCGGTCACGGCCGCGTCTCCCTACTTCGTGAAGGCCTTGGCGGCGTCCGCCTCGAGCTTCTCCTGGGCGCCCTTCACGTCGGAGGGGTTGCGCAGGAAGTCCTGCAGGTCCTTCCACTCGCCCTTGCCGTCCGTGCCGCCGAAGGCGCTGGGCGCGAGGTCCGACATGTCGTACCGGACGGACTCACCCGCGGAGATGATCGTCTGGGCGAGCTGCTTGGTCAGGTCGTCGGGGTAGTTGTCGGGGGACACGTTGCGGTTGGGGGACAGGTAGCCGGGCTGCTTGGCCCAGACCTCGCCGCCCTCCTTGGAGGCCAGGAACTCCAGCAGCGCCTGCGCGCCCTTGGAGTCCTTCAGGACCACCGCGGTGTCGCCGCCGAGGATGACGGGATCGGTGTCGCCCGCCTTGGGGAACGGCATGATCTTGGCTTCCTCGCCGACCTTCGCGCCGGACTCGGCGGCGGTCACCGCGACGAAGTCGGCCTCGATGACCATCGCGGCCTTCTTCTGCCCGTAGACCTGGGTGGCGCAGGTCGGGAAGTCGGTCTGCAGCGCGCCGGACGCGCCGCCGAGGACGAACTCGTTCTTGCCGAAGATCTGCCCCATCTTCTGCAGCGCGGTGGTCACCGAGGGGTCGGTCCACGGGATCTCGTGCTTGGCCAGCTTGTCGTAGTTCTCCGGCCCCGCGGAGGAGAGGTAGACGTTCTCGAACAGGTCGGTGAGCGTCCAGCCGGACGCGCCGCACAACGCGAACGGCGCGGTGCCCGAGTCGGCCAGCGTCTGAGCGGTCTTGCCGATCAGGTCGTCCCACGACGTCGCCGGCTGGGCGCCCGCGTCGTCGAAGGCGGTCTGCCGGTACCAGATGAGCGACTTGTGCGCCGCCTTGACGAGCACGCCGTACACCTGGCCGTCGACCGAGCCGAGTTCCTTCCAGTACGGCGTGTAGTTCTGGTCGATCTGCGCCTGCACCTCGGGGGACAGGGGCTTGAGCGCCTTCTGGTCGGCGTACTGCTGGACCAGGCCCGGCTGGGGCAGGATCGCGACGTCAGGCGGGTTGCCGCCCTCGATGCGCGGGCCCAGGTACGCGCCCGTGTCCTCACCGGTCGAGGCGTAGGTGACGGTCGCGCCCGTCTTGGCCTGGAACGCCTTCAGAACCTTCTCGAAGTTGGCCTGCTCCTCGCCGGTCCACTTCGCGGCCACTTCGATCTTGACGCCGTCGAGCGGCTTGGCGGCGGCGGCGGTGCCGCCGCCGCTCTGCGCGGGTTCGGGAGTGGTGTTGCCACCGCAGGCGGCCGCCGCGAGGGCGAGCACCGCCACCGTCAGGGGGAGTTTGCGCATGATCTAGCCTCCGGGCTGGACGACCTCGCCGAGCTGCTGTTTCAGATCGGCGACGGTTTCATCGACGGGTTTGCTGAGGTTGAGCGCGCCGGACACGGCGCTGGAGATCACCAGGCTGACCTGGTTGTAGTTGGGGGTCACCGGCCGCGGGCGGGCGGACAGGATCGCCTCTTTCAGGACGGGCAGGTAGGGGAAGCGCTTGATCAGGGCGGGGTCGTCGTAGAGCTCGGCCCAGACCGGGGGGAAGGAGCCCTCGGTCAGGACGAGGCGCTGGATCTCGGGACCCGTGAAGTAGCGGATGAAGTCGAGAGCCGTCTTCTGCCGCTTGGAGTAGGCGCTGATCGCGAGATTGAGCCCGCCCAACGTGCTCGATCCCGGTCCGGTCAGCCCGGGCAGCCGGGTCACCTCGAACTTGCCCGCGAGATCGGAATGGGTCGCAGGGCCGTACGCGTGGGGCCAGTTGCGGGCGAAGACCAGCCGGCCCTCCTGGAAGGCGAGCCGGGACTCCTCCTCCTTGTAGGAGAGCGCCTCCTGCGGGATCCAGCCCTCCTCGACGCCGCCGACCAGGAAGTCGAGCGCGGTGCGTGTGGCCCCGAGGTCCATCGTCACGCGGCGCGCGTCGGGGTCGAGGATCTGGCCGCCGGCGGACTGTACGGCTTCCGCGAAGTTGACGGTCAGACCCTCGTACGGAAGGAACTGACCGGCATATCCGCCTATGTGGTATTTGGCGCTTAGGCGGGAGGCCTGGTCGCGGAGCTCGGCCCACGTTCTGGGTGGCTTGAGGTGCTCCTTCTTGAGGATGTCGGAGCGGTAGTAGAGCAGCCCGGCGTTGCTCGTGTACGGCGCGGCCCACAGCCTGTCGCGGTAGATCGCGGTGTCGGCCACGCCCTTGAGCATCTTGTCCAGCGGGAACACGCTCCGGTCGAGCGGCACGATCCATCCGGCGTCGGCGAACTCCGCCGTCCAGACGACGTCGAGCCCGAGGACGTCGTAGACGTCGCTGTGGGCCTGGAGATTGGCCACCATCTGGGCGCGCTGCTCGTCGGCCGCCTCGGGGAGTTCCAGCAGGGTCACCGGCTCGGCCGGATGGGTCTGGTTCCACCGGTCGAGCAGCGGCCGGAGATAGGCGGTGGTGTCGCGGCCGGTGGCGAAGGTGATCGGACCGGTGCCGCTCGTGCCCTGTGACGTGCGGCCGGCGGAGTCCGCCAGTCCCGCGCACCCGGCCACCAGCAGGGTGGTCAGGAGTGCGGCGGCTCGGCGGATCACGTGACCTCCGTATTAAGTCGTAGTTACATACGTGTTAGGTAGGTGCATGCATGTTATGCATAGCGTTAATGTGGGAGTCAACGGCTTGGTCCGTAACGCTCCGGTAACTGCTTCGGTGGTCACCCGGGGGGCTTCGCGGCAACATCTCGACGGCATCTCGACTGGCATGGAGGTGGGCGCGTGCGGCTGCCGTTGCTGGCACTCCTGGCAAAGGAACCTGCCCACGGGTACGAGCTCAAACAAGCGCTCGAGGTGACGTTCGGCAGCGCCTACCCCTCACCCAACATCGGCCAGATCTACGTGACGCTGGGGCGTCTGGAGAAGGACGGGTTCGTCCGGGCCGTCGACGTCGAGCAGTCGAACCGGCCCAACAAGAAGGTCTACTACCTGACCGCCGCCGGCCGCGAGGCGCTGGAGGCCTGGGTCGACGAGCCGACCGAGGGTCCGCGTGTGCGGGACGAGTTCTTCATGAAGCTCGTGCTGGCCCCCCTGACGGGCATCGCCGACAGGATGGCACTGGTCAACCGGCAACGCAGGCACTATTTGTCGTTGATGAGAGACCTCGACGAGTTGGCCGAGCGCACGGACCCGGGGAACCGCGTCGCGCGCCTTCTCATCGAGGGTGCCATGCTTCACCTCCAAGCCGACCTGGACTGGCTCGAACGCTGCCAGGAGGACCTGACCTGATGCACCCCCCACCCCCCACCTCCACCTTCACTCCCACCCCCACTTCTGCCGTGATCATGCGCGGATTCGTGGATGGGCGCCTGACCTGGGCCTTCTCCGGTCGTGATCATGCACACATTCGTGATCATGCCGCTCTACCTGCGGCGATTCCCTTCGTGATCATGCGCAAAGGGGTGCCACGGTGACCGTGACCCCGGTGATCAGGGCGGTCGGCCTCGTGAAGATCTATCAGACCGGAGGCCTGCCGGTGCCGGCCGTACGCGGCGTGGACCTCGTCGTCGAACCGGGGGAGTTCGTCGCGATCATGGGTCCGTCGGGGTCGGGAAAATCCACCTTCGTCCACATGCTCGGCGGACTGGAGACGCGGACCAGTGGCGAGATCTGGCTGGACGGCAAGCGTGCCGACACGCTCTCGGAAAGCGGATGGGCGGTGCTCCGGCGACAGAAGGTCGGGTTCGTCTTCCAGTTCTTCAATCTGGTCGCCAACATGACCGTGGCCGACAACGTGGAGTTGCCCGCGCTGCTCGGCGGGGCCACGCCGAGGCATGCTCGGGAGCGGCGCGAATACCTGCTGGCGGAGCTCGGCCTCGAGGAGCGCGCGGGCGCCGCGCCCGGTCAGCTCTCCGGCGGCGAGCAGCAGCGCGTCGCGCTCGCCCGGGCCCTCGCCAACCACCCGCGGCTGCTCCTCGCCGACGAACCGACCGGCAACCTCGACAGCCGCAACACCCGCGACGTCCTCAAGTTGCTGGGCAAGGTCCATCGGCAGGGCCAGACGATCGTGCTGGTCACCCATGACGCCAGGGTCGCGAGCATGGCGGATCGCGTCGTCAGCCTCCTCGACGGCCAGATCGTCGACGACGCGCCCATCGCCCGGCTCCAGCGCCGTCCGGCCGGTACGGCAGGCGACATCGTGGAGCTGCACGGATGAACACAGACGAGCACGTGCATGATCACGAATGGCATCGCCCCAGGTCGGACAGCATGATCCCGAAAGTATGCATGATCACGAACCGTGTAATCGCAGGTCGGACCGTACGGCGCCGAACCTGTGCATGATCACGGCGAGTGGAGGAGCTGGTCAGCGGCCATGATCGCGAATGTGTGCATGATCACGGCTGGAGAGGGCCCAGGTCAGGCGTCCATCCGCGAATCTGTGCATGATCACGGGGGTGGGTGTGCGGGCTGAGGTCAGGTGGGTGCGGGCCGATCTCCGGGCGCGGCGGGGGCAGGCTCTGCTGACCGTCATCGCGGTCGCGGGGATCGTCACGGCCCTGATCACCGCGGCCACGCTCCTCGAGGACGGCACCAACCCCTGGCGAGGCCTGTTCGAGCGAGGGCGCGGCGCCCACGTCTGGATCCACACCAAGGGCACGCCGAACGTCCCGGCGCTGCGGGCCCTGGGCGGGGTCACCGACGTGGCCGGGCCGTATCGCAGCGCCCCCGCCACGCTCGTGGAGCACGGCAGGAAGGTCCCGATCGCCCTCCAGGAGACGCCGGCCGCCTTCCCCTCCGTCGCCCGTCCCCTCCTGAGAGAGGGACGCTGGCTCGACACGCGCTATCCCGACGGAGTCGTGGTCGAGCAGTCGTTCGCCAAGGCGCTCGGGCTCCATCCCGGTAGCCCGTTCCCCGTCACGGGACTGAACGGCGCCACGCACACGCTGACCGTGGCGGGGCTGGCCGAGAGCGGAGACCAGGGCTTCTATCCCGAGTGGACCCCAGGGCTCGCCTGGACCCTCTCCCAGACCCTCACCCTGGTCGAACCGGCGCCCGGCCGCACGGAGACCGTTACGGGGCTGCGACTGGCCGACGCCGGATTCACCGACATCGTGGTCCAGCAGGCCGTCATCACGCTGCGCAACCAGGTCCAGCGGGTGTCCACCTGGCGCGAGGTCCGGGCCTCCATGGCGCTCGACAACCGGCTGCTCGGCCTGCTGCTCGCCCTGTTCGGCCTCGCCGGGCTGGTCGCCGCCGCCCTCGCCCTCGCCAACGCCACCGGCGGGCGGGTGCTCACCCAGCTTCGCGACATCGCCACGCTGAAGTCGCTGGGGTTCACCCGGGGCCAGGTGACCCGCATGCTCCTCGCCGAGCATGGGACCCTGGGGCTGGCCGGCATCGCGCTCGGCCTGGTCGCGGGACGGTTGATCACGACGTACGCGCTCTCCGAAACCGTCGTCGTGCCCCTCTCTTCAGGGCCGCTCGCGGCGATCGCGGCGGGCACGGCGCTGGTGGTCCTGGTCGCGGTCTGGCTGCCCGCCTGGCGGGGCGGTGGGACACCGCCGATCCCGGCGGCCCCCGCGGCGCCTCCGCACGGCCGCCTGTCGCGGCTGGCCAGGGTCGCCCTCCTCGTACGGCTCCCGCCCGCGCTCGTCCTCGGGGCCAGGGACGCGTTCACCCGCCCGGCCTCCGCCGTCCTCACGCTGACCGGTGTGGCCATCCCCATGATGATGATCACCATCGGGCTCGGCTGCTGGGCCACGCTCGACGGGTTCATCCGCCACCCCGAGCAGGTCGGGCAGGCCGCGGCCCTGTCCGTGCGGCCGGGGGACCTGACGGCGAGCGAGGCGCTCAGCCGGGCGATGGCCGACCCCGACGTCGTCACCGCCTATCCGGGGGTGGAACTGGACGCCCTCGTGCCCTGGCAGACCAGGACGGTGCGCACCCGGGCGCTCGGCATGTCCTCTGATCCGTACCCGTTCCCGGTGGCGGAGGGCAGGATGTTCCGGGACCGCGGCGAGGCCGTGGCCGGGCAGGGCCTGCTCGACCTGCTCGGGCTGCGCATCGGCGACCGGGTGCGCATGACCATCGGCGGCACGCCGCTGATCGTCAAGATCGTCGGCAGGGTCATCGAGCCGGAGCAGGACGGCGAGGTCCTCTCATTCGGCATCGACAGCCTGGCGGCCAAGGACGCGACGCCGCCGCAGTTCTACAGCCTCGTCCTTCGGCCCGGCGCCGACCCCGGAGAGGTGCGCACGCGGCTGCAGACGCAGTCCCTCGAGGTGGACCAGGCGGTCAACCCGGCCGACCGGCTGTCGATCATCCGTGTGATCATCGTCGCGCTGGTCGTCGTCCTGGCCCTGATCGGCCTGGCGAATCTGCTGACGGCGAGCGCGCTCGGCCTGCGTGACCACCTGCTCGACCTGGCCGTGCTGAAGGCGATGGGGCTGACCCCGCGTCAGGTCATGGCCACGCTGGTGACGGGGACCGGGCTGCTCGCGATGGCCGGGGTGGTGCTGGGCGGCTCCGCGGGGGCGTTCCTGTCGAAGGGACTGATCGACCTGGAGGGCCGCGGCAGCGGAGTGGGGGCGGGCATCGGCCGCGCCCCCACACCGGGGATGTTCGCCGGCGCCCTGCTCGTGGCGATCGGGGCGACGCTGCTGGTCGCCCTGATCCCCGCGAGGAGGGCCGCCCGGGCGCAGGTGCCCGTCGCCGCCCGCTGAGCCCGAGGACCGGCCCCGCTGAGCGCAGCGCCGGCCCGCTGAGCCTGGGGACCGGCTCAGCGGGGGCTCACGACCCCTACTGGATCGACAGCCAGTAGAAACCGTGCGGGGGAAGGGTGAGCAGGTAGGGGAGCTCGCCGATCGCGGGGAAGGGCACGCCGCCGCGGCATTCGATCGGCGTCAGGCCGCTGAACCGGCGAAGGTCGAGCTCGACCGGCTGCGCGAACTTGGAGAGGTTGTTGACGCACAGGACCCGGTCGTCGCCCTCCTCCCTGATGTAGGCCAGCACGCTGGGGTTGGACGACCACAGCTCGCTGTAGCCGCCGGTGCCGAAGATGGGATGCTCGCGCCGGATCTGCAACATCCGCCGGGTGAAGTGGAGCAGCGACGACTCGCTCTTCAGCTGCGCCTCGACGTTGACGGTCTGGTAGCCGTAGACGGGGTCCATCACGGCCGGCAGGTAGAGCCGTCCGGGGTCGGCCGTGGAGAAGCCGGCGTTCCGGTCGGGGTTCCACTGCATCGGGGTGCGGACCGCGTCGCGGTCGTCCAGCCAGATGTTGTCGCCCATGCCGATCTCGTCGCCGTAGTACAAGACCGGCGAGCCCGGCATGCTGAGCAGCAGGGCGATGAACAGCTCGATCTGGTCCCGGTCGTTGTCGAGCAGGGGGGCGAGCCGGCGCCGGATGCCGAGGTAGGCCCGCATCCGCGGATCCTTGGCGTACTCGGCGTGCATGTAGTCGCGCTCTTCCTCGGTCACGCTCTCGAGCGTCAGCTCGTCGTGGTTGCGCAGGAAGATTCCCCACTGCCCGCTGTCGGGCAGCTTGGGCGTACGGGACATGATCTCCGAGATCGGCTCCCTGCTCTGCCGGCGCACGGCCATGAAGATGCGCGGCATCAGCGGGAAGTGGAACGCCATGTGGCACTCGTCGCCACCGGTCGTGGGGTCGCCGAAGTACTCCGCCACGTCCTCGGGCCAGCCGTTCGCCTCCGCCAGCAGCACGCGGTCGGGGTAGAGCCGGTCGACCTCGGCCCGGATGCGCCGCAGGTACTCGTGGGTCTCGGGCAGGCCGGAGCAGGAAGTGCCCTCACGCTCGAAGAGGTACGGCACGGCGTCGAGCCGGAAACCGTCGACGCCGAGGTCCAGCCAGAACCGGATGACCTCCATCATCGCGTCCTGGACGGCCGGGTTGTCGTAGTTGAGGTCCGGCTGGTGGTGGAAGAACCGGTGCCAGTAGTACTGGCCGCGCACCGGGTCGTAGGTCCAGTTCGACTCCTCCGCCCCGATGAAGATGACCGGCGCGTCGCCGTACTTCGTGGGGTCGTCGGACCAGACGTAGAAGTCGCCGTACGGACCTTCCGGGTCCTCCCTGGAAGCCTGGAACCACGGGTGCCTGTCACTCGTGTGGTTCATGACCAGGTCGGTGATGACCCGAAGGCCGCGTGCGTGCGCCTGCTCGATCACCTCGACGAAGTCGCCCAGGTCGCCGAACTCGGGCAGGACCTTGAGGTAGTCGGAGATGTCGTACCCGCCGTCACGCAGGGGCGAGTCGTAGAGCGGCAGGAGCCAGACGCAGTCGATCCCCAGCCACTGGAGGTAGTCGAGCTTCTCGATCAGCCCGCGCAGGTCACCGGTGCCGTCGTTGTTGGAGTCCCGGAAACCGCGGACCAGCACCTCGTAGAAGACCGCCTGCTTGTACCAGTAGGGGTCCTGCTTCGTGTACTCCGTGATTTCATCCATAGGCTTGAGATCCCTGGACATATCGATCTCGGCATCCGGCATCAGATCGCCGGCCGTATCGGCTGCAGACACCGGCGGAAGCGGCTCTGGGTATGGCGAAGCAGCGTTCATCTGGTCTCACTTGAGGAAAAGAATGGGGCGTGCGGCCAGATCACGCCCGAGCCTTGAAGCTCACGCCGTCTTGTTTGGCCTTATTTGACCAAACCTACCACTGCATAACGCCTGACCGTAATTGCTTACTTCCTGGTAAGGGGAACTTTTTACCTGTTTCCGAGTGATCACGGAGTGCCGACCCGGAAACGCGCCGCGGGGCCCCCGGCGGCCTAGGGTGAGCGGCGTGACACCTGCCCGGCTCGGCCTGCTCCTGGGCGCACCGCCCGCGCCCCAGGGATCGTGGGAACGCGAGGCCCTCGTGGTTTCCGCGGCCGCACTCGGTGCCGCCCGTGGGCGCCCTGCGGGGGACGTGGCGGAGGAGATCGCGCGGGAGTTGCGCGGCAGTGAGGGCGTCGCCGAGGTGCGGGTCCGGCCCAACGCCTTCCTGGAGATCGTGCTGGGCGTCCCCGGCGAGATCGCCCGGGAGATCGTGACGGCGGGTTCCCCGGGAACGCCTCGTGTTCCCCTCTCCGGTCTTCCGGATTTCCCCAGAACATGGGAGAACCCCGGCTTCGTCGTGCGGTTCGCGCACGCGCGCGCGTCGGCCGTCCTCAGGTGGGCCCGCGATCTCGGCGTCCCGTGGGAGGGTTTCCGGCCCGAGGCGTTGGACGACCCCTGTGACCGGGCGGTCCTGCGCGCGCTCGCGGAACTGCCCAGCCGTACGGCCGGCCGCGACCCGGCGTGGGAGGCCTACGCCGAACGGCTCGCGCTGGTCTATCACGACGCGCACGAACACGCTCCCGCCGTCCCGATGGGAGGTCGTCCTCCGGGCGAGGTGCACACCGCCCGGATCTGGCTGGCGAGAGCCGTCCAGGTCGTTCTGGTGGATCTTTACGGTGAGTTGCCGAGCAGATTGTGATGGATGCTCCTGGAGTGTCCTGTGAGCCCGTCTCGCCACGTGGGCGGCCGTCTCACAGGGGCTGCGTGGTCGGATAGCCTCGTTCGGGTGAGTCGATTCGCCCATCCCGCCGGTGACAGGCATGCCGAAGTGCTGCCAGAGGAGCGACCTCCCCATGCGCCGGCCGATCTCAACGCCCTCGACCCCGCGATCTGGCCGCGAACGTCCGGCCGGACCGGTGGTGTGATCACGATCGGCGGTGTAGACGTCCGGGACCTGGCGAAAGAACACGGCACGCCTCTCTACGTGATCGACGAGGAGGACTTCCGCTCCCGTTGCCGCGACCACAAGGCCGCCTTCCACGGCGGTGAGGTCCACTACGCGGGCAAGGCGTTCCTGTGCCGCGAGGTCGCCCGCTGGATCGACCAGGAGGGCCTGGGCCTGGACGTGTGCAGCGCCGGCGAGCTCGCGGTCGCGCTCAGCGTCGGGTTCCCGCCCGAGCGGATCACGATGCACGGCAACAACAAGTCGCTCGCCGAGCTGGAGCACGCGGTCGAGGTGGGAGTCGGGCACATCGTGGTCGACTCCTATGAGGAGATCGCCCGGCTCGGCTTCCTCGCGGAACGGCATGGCCGGCGGCCCAGGGTCATGATCCGGGTGACCGTGGGCGTCGAGGCGCACACCCACGAGTTCATCGCGACCGCCCACGACGACCAGAAGTTCGGCCTGTCGCTGAGCAGCGGCGCGGCGGCGGAGGCCGTGCGGCGCATCCTCGCCCTGCCGCAGCTCGAGCTCGTGGGCCTGCACTCGCACATCGGATCGCAGATCACCGACACCGCGGGCTTCGAGGTCGCCGCCCGCCGCCTGGCGACGCTCCTCGTCGACGTCAAGAACGAGCACGGAGTGGTCCTGCCGGAGCTCGACCTCGGCGGCGGCTACGGCATCCCCTACGTCGAGGGGGACGAGGCTCCGGACATCAAGGTCGTCGCCGACAGCCTGCACGAGATCGTCACCAAGACCTGCCAGGCGGCGGGGCTGCCCGTGCCGCGTCTCACGGTGGAGCCGGGCCGGGCGATCGCCGGCCTCGCCGGTGTGACGCTCTACGAGGTCGGCACGGTCAAGGACGTCGAGGGCCTGCGGACATACGTCAGCGTCGACGGCGGCATGAGCGACAACATCAGGACCGCGCTCTACGGAGCGGACTACACGGCCGTCATGGCCTCGCGCGGCACCGAGGCGGGGCCGATGTTGTCCCGCCTGGTCGGCAAGCACTGCGAGAGCGGTGACATGATCGTTCGTGACCTGTGGCTGCCCGAGGACCTCGTGCCGGGCGATCTGATCGCGGTGGCGGCCACCGGCGCGTACTGCCGCTCCCTCGCGAACAACTACAACTACCTCCCGAAGCCCGCGGTGGTCGCGGTGTCCGGGGGCCGGTCCCGTGTGATCGTGCGCGGGGAGACGGTGGAAGATCTGTTGCGGGGGCAGCTGTGACCGGAATCGGCGCGGGGCCACGCGGCGAGACGAGGAGGGCTCGTGACTAACGCCAAACCGGCGCTCAGGGTGGCGCTGCTGGGCTGTGGCGTCGTCGGGTCGCAGGTCGTGCGGCTGCTGGGCGAGCAGGCCGACGACCTGGCCGCACGGGTCGGCGCTCCCCTGGAGCTGGCGGGCGTGGCCGTACGGCGGCTGGGTCGCAGGCGGGACACGGAGATCGACCCCGCGCTGCTCACGACCGACGCCGAGGCACTGGTGACCCGCGACGACGTGGACATCGTCGTCGAGGTGATCGGCGGGATCGAGCCGGCCAGGTCGCTGATCCTCGCCGCGATGTCCCACGGCAAGTCCGTGGTGACCGCCAACAAGGCCCTGCTGGCGGAGGACGGCGCGACCATCCATGCCGCGGCCAGGAAGAACCGGGCCGACCTGTACTTCGAGGCGAGCGTGGCGGGCGCGATCCCGCTGCTGCGCCCGTTGCGCGAGTCGATGGCCGGTGATCACGTCCACCGCGTGCTCGGCATCGTGAACGGCACGACCAACTACATCCTCGACAAGATGGACTCCTCGGGCGCGTCGTTCACCGACGCCCTGGAGGAGGCCCAGGCGCTCGGGTACGCGGAGGCCGACCCGACGGCCGACGTCGAGGGCTTCGACGCCGCGGCCAAGGCCGCCATCCTCGCGGGCATCGCCTTCCACAGCCGGGTGACGGCGGCGGACGTGCACCGCGAGGGCATCACGGAGATCACCGCCGCTGACGTGGCCTCGGCCAAGGGCATGGGGTACGTCATCAAGCTGCTGGCCATCTGCGCGCGTTCCGACGACGGCGGCTCGATCGGCGTCAGGGTCCACCCCGCGATGATCCCGAGGACTCATCCCCTCGCGGGCGTCCGGGAGGCGTACAACGCGGTGTTCGTGGAGGCGCAGTCGGCCGGACGGCTGATGTTCTACGGCGCGGGCGCCGGCGGCGCCCCGACGGCCTCGGCGGTCCTCGGGGACATCGTGGCGGTCGCCCGCAACCGCATCGCCGACACCCGCGGGCCCGAGGAGTCGACGTACGCCGACCTGAAGGTCCACCCGATGGGCGACACGATCACGCGGTACCACGTCTCGCTGGATGTGGCGGACAAGCCCGGCGTGCTCGCACGGGTCGCCGACATCTTCTCCACGCACGACGTCTCGATCCAGACGGTCAGGCAGGAGGGCCGCGGGGACGACGCCCAACTCGTCCTGGTGACCCATCGGGCGAACGACGCCGCGCTTTCCGCGACGATCGAAGACCTGCAGGACCTCGACATCGTGCGCGCGGTGGCGAGCGTCATGCGCGTCGAAGGAGACGACACCCCGTAAGTTCGCATGAGCTCATACATATTGTGGTTGACGGGGATTGATTTGACCCCACTGTGCCAGAATGCGGGTTCTTGTTGAGCGCATTCGTGATGTACAGGGGAGGTTTCATGATCAGCCCTCAGGGCTTCCTCCGCGCTCCGAGCGCGGAAACGGCGGAGGCCCGCTGGGACGGGAGCCAGTGGATCATCTCCGGAACAGCCTTCCCCGATGGGCTCACCGAGGGGGACGTGGCCGGCTTACGTGATCTTCGAGACGTTCGCATCGAATGGCCTCAGTCCAGCGCCCCCTTGGACGTCATTCATCAGCTCGCGTCGGCCGGAGTGCCGCTGCACTCGGCCGCGGCGCCCGACTGGCTCGATCCGGATCTGCGGGACCTCGTCACCGACGCCCGGTGGCTCGAGCCTGAGATCGACGGCACCGGCGCGTCGCTGGCCGATCTCCGGCGAGAAGAACACAGCCTGCGGCTGCGCCGCCTTGGGCTCCGGCGCTCGATGAACACGAGTGAACGCGGCCTGGTCAGCGTCATCGTGGCAAGCAGAAGGCCGGCGCTGACGGCCTTCACGCTGGCGCAGATCGCCCGCCAGCGGCACGTCGACTTGGAGGTCGTCTACGCAGCTCACGGCTTTCCAGCAGAGGTCGTACGGCAGGAGGCGAGAGACTTCCCCTTCCCGATCGAGATCGTGGAGCTCGGAAGCGAGACCGTGTTCGGCGAGGTGATCAACGCCGGCGTCGCGCGGGCCAACGGCGGCTATATCGCGAAATGGGATGACGACGATTGGTATAGCCCGGACCATCTGTCGGACCTGTTGCTCGCCAAGGAGTATTCGGGGGCTGACGTGGTCGGCATGCCCACCGAGTTCTACTACCTCGAACCGCTGGACATCACGGTCCGCAGGGGCCGCTGGCGCACGGAGATCACGGCCGACCTCGTATCAGGCGCGACACTGCTGCTGGAGCGGACCACATTTCAGGAGATCGGCGGGTTCCAGCCGGTGCCCCAAGGGGGGGACACCCGACTGCTCAAGGCGATCGAGGCGGCAGGCGGCACCATCTACCGGACCCACGGGATGGGCCTGCTGGTCCGGCGGGCCGCGACGGCACAGCACACCTGGCAGCCACCGCTCTCCGAGTTCATTCGAGGCTCGGCCAATCAGTGGCGGGGCTTCCACCCGACTCGGATCCTGGAGGGTTCGTGAATCGCCCCTCGACACTCCCCGGTGCGCCGGCCATGACGCCGCGAGTCACTCCTTCGATCCCCAGGATCCGTGGCAACGACTACTCGAGCCTCACGCCGCCCGAGATCGGTGCGTGGACACCCGCCATGCGGGTGAGCGTGATCGTGCCCGCGTACAACGGACAGGAGAAGCTCGACCTCGCGCTCGCGGGCCTGGCCGAGCAGAGCTATCCGGCCGACCTGATCGAGGTCATCGTCGTCGACAACGGCAGTGAGCAGCCGCTGCGCCTGCCCGAGATCCGCCCTGTCAACACACGGTTGATCCTTTGTGAGATCCCGGGGAGGGCCAACGCGCGTAACGCAGGCCTGCAGGTGGCCACGGGCGACGTCATCCACTGGCTCGACTCCGACGTGGTGCTGGACCGGGTGGCGATCGAGGCGCACATGCGCTGGCACCACCTCGCGCCGTACCTGTCGGTCACCAGCTACCTGCGGTTCACGACGGTGGAGTCGCCGACCCCGGCGGACGTGATCGCAGCCGACGATCGGGCGAAGTTGTTCGAGCCCGCAGATCCGCACGAGTGGATCGTGAATCTCGTCGAGAGCACCGACAAGCTCCGTTCCGCCGCGCAGGGCGCATTCCCGCTTCACGTCGGAGGGTCGACGTCGGTCAACGCCGGGCTGATCAAGGCGGCCGGCCCCATGGACGAAGAGCTGATCCTCGGCCAGGACACCGAGATGGGCTACCGGCTGTCCGAGGCAGGAGCGGTGTTCATTCCCGAGCCCCTGTCCATCGGCTACCACCTGGGGCCCACGATGCGGATGCGCGAGAGGACCCCGATCAGCCGCGTCAGCCACGCGTTCACCCCCGACCGCATCCCGCACTATCGCTGGCTGCGGCAACATCCGACCCGGCAGTACCTGACGCCTTACGTCGAGGTGGAGATCGACGTGACCGACGCCTCTTATGAGGACGTCCGCGCGACGGTCGACAACCTCCTGGCGGGGACGATCCCGGACCTGTCCGTAGTCCTCGTCGGCCCCTGGGACGAGGTCGAACCCGAGTACCGCGCGCCGCTCACCAATCCTCGCCTCGACCTGGTCCTGATCCGTGGCCACTACGACGGCGAAGCTCGGGTGCGGGCCGGCGGCCGCGCCGGGCCGGCGCCGTACGTGTTGCGCCTGCCGCCGGGCTGGGTCCCCGGCGAGGACTCGGTGGCTCAGCTGATCGACCTGATGACGGAGCGCAGCCTCGGCCTGGTGTCCGTGCTGCTGGCCGAGCGGCCCGAGGGGATCGTCGCGGCCCGCGTCGAACGGACCGCCGCGTTCGCCCGAGCCGAGATGCTGGCGGAGGAGGGCGAGGACCTCGACGGGGTCGTGACCGAGGTCTACGGGTCGATGTGGGTGGACCCGGAGACGTACGGGCTTGTTCCGGCGGCCGACGCGAGCCCTCTGGAGGCTCGCAGGAGCGCCTATCGTCGCCGGCTCAAGGAGAAGGCAGAGGAAGAGAAGAGAAGGTCGGCGTGGCAAGGTGAGCTGGAAAAACTGAAAAAGGAAGGCGAGCGGCTCAACGGCGAGGTCAAGCGCCTCAACGGCGAGGTCAAGCGCCTCAACGGTGAGGTCAAGCGTCTCAACGGTGAGGTCGAACGCCGCGACGGCGAAGTCGAGCGTCTCAACGGTCAGGTCGAACGCCGCGACGGCGAAGTCGAGCGTCTCAACGGCGAAGTCACCGAGGCGCGTGCGGAGGCGCAGCGCTGGCGGACCAGCGCCGTGCAATTCCGCCGCGAGATCGGCACTCTGCGCAGGCAAATCAGCGTGCTCAAGCGTGGCCGCGGCCTCACACGGATCACGCGGAGCGGTATTCGCCGTATTCGAGGCTTGCTGAGCGACCAGTCGCCCCCCAAGTGATCGGGTGACGGAGTGATCGGGTGACGGACACTCCGAGACGCCGCCCGTACGCCGGCGGGAGCCGGCGGGTCATGTCCCCGCCCGGTCCCGCCGGTCCGTCGAGCTGATCGGCCCCTCAGGGCCTCCGAATCTTACGAGCGGCCGCGGTCACTCCGACGACTGCGGCGGCGTGTAGGTGAAGATGGCCTGGCGGTTGAAGAGCGAGGTCTCCCGCGTGAGCCCGGGGAACTCCTCGGCCCAGCGCCGGGCGATCTCCTGCTCGTCAGCCCTTTCCACGTCGTCGAGAAGGACGAGAGACCTCGCCGCCAGCTTCGGCGCGATGGCGTGGAGGGCCGGGTACCTCGAGTTGGGGCCCACAGCAGCGGGCGGTCCGTCGACGAGCAGCAGGTCGACTTCCTCCACGTCTTCGAACGCTCCCACGCCGTACCAGTTGTAGCTTTCGCCGGCGACGTCGAGCGGGGACAAAGGTGCGACTCGAACCTCCGCCACGTGGTCGAGGCCGTGCATCTGGAGCATGAGCCTCGTTCGCGCGGCGTACTCCTCGTCGTGGTCGATCGATATGAGGCGGCCGCCGGTCTTCTCGAGGGCGTAGGCGATCCAGATCGTCGACGTTCCGCTGCCCAGCTCGAGAAGGACCCGAGGCTGCCGCCGGTCGATGAGAGTGAGCAGTTCGAGCAGCCCGGTCGGGCTCAGTGCCCAGCCACCGGACGTCGGCATGGGGGCGCGGGGATCGAACCTTTCGAACAGTTGCAGGAGCGCCTCGTTCTCCCGCACGACCTCCCAGCGAAGAGTGACCAGTTTCGCGTCGAAATGCCGTTGTACGGAGGTGATCTTGTCGCTGACGGCAGTGATCTTGCTGCCGAGGCTGCTCAGCGGCCGTGCGGATTCCTCGATCTTGTTCTGCGTCTGCTTGAACCCGGCCAGCAACTCATGTTGGCGCTCCGCTCCCGAGCGTCGCTCGTCCTCCACGGCGGAGACGAGCTGACGCTCCAGAGAGGCGAGGAGCTGGCGCTGGGTGGACAGGCTCGTGTTCAGCCGGTTGTCCAGCTTGGCCAGAACCGCCCGCTCGTTCTCCACGGCGGTGAGGGTCTGCCGCTGTGCCGTCTCGATGCGATTGGCCAATTTCCTGTTTTCGAGCGTCTGCGTTCGGATCTGCTGAGCGACGCGGGGTCCGAGACGCACGATGACGACGGCGATGGTGGCGAGCAGTACTCCGATCAGTGCGGTCGCGAGCTCCGGATGCCCTAGAAGAGCGGCGATCGCTGTGCCGGCTCCCAGCACCACGACGGCCAAGAGCTTGAGGGCATGACGTTTCGGCACATCTCTCACCCGCCGCACCAGACTCGCCCTCCCTTCTTGAGGGCTGTTATTCGACACTCGGTTCAACCTTCCCGGATCACCAATGTGACTGAAGTCGCTTTCGGACGCGTTGCCCCAGGTTAGTAGGCATGGCGCGGGTGGGTGGCGGGGCGTCCCGCCACCCACCCGGTGGCTGCTCCGTGCGCGGAGTCCTAACCGGTGGGCCCGGTCGCGGCGGCCGCGTCGAACTTCGCCCGCAGACCTGCCTTGGGGAGCGCCTTCGCCAGGCGCGGCGTGAGCGTCTTGACGTATGTCGCCGTGAGGTGAGATCCCTGCCGATAGACGAGGACGTTGCCGATGACGGCCGAGCATCGTGCCGTCGGGCAGATGGCGTCGTGGAGGTCGATGAACGACACGCGAGCCATCCCCGCCGCGGCCTTCTTCTGGACCGGCGCTCCGCTGTGCGCCTTGTCCCGGTCGAACGCGCACGCGGACAGGTGGTCAGGGTTCTTCGCGACGCACTCGTAGACCTCCATGCCGGGATCCGGATTGTCCGCGAGGACGATGACCCGCATGCCGGCGCGGGTGAGCGCCGACCACGACTTCCGCAGCCCGGCCACCATCGCCTCGGGGGTGACCTGGCCGGCGGCGTCGATCGCACTCGACGCGAGCTGGGACGTGAAAACGTAGTCCGGCTTCTCGGTGTTGATGAGATAGGGCAGAAGCCGGGAGTTCCACTCCGTGCACGACGTATACGGCTGCTTCGTGCCGTCCGCCTTCATCATCTGCGCGGACGTCAGAGTGCAGCCCGACTTCGTGAAGACCGTGAGGCGCCAGTTGTTCTGGGTCGCGAGCAACTGGAGGGCGGGGAGCCACTGCGCGATCTTGGAGTCCCCGGCTGCGGCGACCCTGATCTTCGATTTCGGGTTGCCGTACGTGCAGGACAGCACCTTCGCGTCATCCGCGTTCTGGTGGCAGCCGTTGGCGTAGACGTCGGGCAGGTCCTTCGTCGCCTGCAGCGGATCCGGCACCATGTACTCGACGTGGTCGGCGGGAGCGCCGGCGGGGTCGTCGCGGGGGTCGGCCGCCAGCACGGCGGCCCCCGGCGCCTGTCGGGCCGGGCCGCCCGCGACCGCGGTGGAACTCGAGACCCCCAGCAGGATCGCCATGCCCGCCACGACGCCGACGAAGGTGAAGTTGGCGCCCAGGCTGAGTGCCAGCCGGGGAGAGTTGGATATCGCCGCGGAATACCGAAGGGGGTTTTCGATCAGGCGATGAGTGAGCCAGGCCGGGACGACGGCGACCAGTGCCACGAGCAGCCCGTGGCCGACCGTGAGAGTGCCGCTCCAGTAGGCGGTCGCCGCCACGAGCAACGGCCAGTGCCACAGGTAGAGCGAATAGGAAAGTCCACCGATCCATCGGAACGGGGCGGTCCCCAGCAGCAACTCCGGCCCGCCGCGGACCACTGAGCACCCCGCCGCGATCACGGCCGCCGTGCCGAGGGTGGGCAGAGCGGCGTGATAACCCGGCCAGGCTGTCGCGCCGCTGAAGACGAGCGCGGACGCCGCGATGCACGCGACCCCGGCCCATCCGATCACGATCGCCCACATCCGGGGGAGCTTCGCGCACTGGGACACGCTCAGGGCGAGCCCCGCGCCGATCGCCAGTTCCCATACGCGGGTGGGCGTCACGAAGAAGGCGCTCTCGGGGGAGTGCGCCGTCTCGATGACCGAGTAGACGATGGACGGCACCGCGACCAGGAGGAGAAGCGTCCAGACGATTGGCTTCGCGCGCCTGCTCAGCATCCTCGCCAGGAGAGCCGCCAAAATGATCAGCAGGGGCCACACGACGTAGTATTGCTCTTCGACCGCGAGCGACCAGAAATGCTGAACGGGCGACGGGGCGGTGCCCTCGGCCAGGTAGTCGACGGACCGGGCCGCGAAGCGCCAGTTCACCACGTACAGCGCCGAACCGACGATGTCGCCGCCGACGGCCTCCCACTGCGTCTTCGGAATGAAGATGCGGGTCAGTGCGGCCGTCACGATGAGGACGACGGCCACGGCCGGCAGAAGACGCTTGGCCCTGCGGGCGTAGAACCGCGTCAGCGAGACCGACCCTGTGCGTTCCAATTCGGAGACGAGCTGTGACGTGATCAGAAATCCGGAGATCACCAGAAAGACGTCGACGCCGACATATCCGCCGGGAAGGAAGGAAACTCCGGCGTGGTACAGGACGACAAGGGTGACGGCGATCGCCCGGAGGCCCTCGATGTCGCCGCGCTGACGCCGCGTTTCACCCGACGACGCCCCGTTCTGGGCCGAGCCTCGATGCTGGCTGGAGGGCGCGTCGGTCGCGGTGGCGAGAGATGCCTGACTAGTCACAGGCGGTGGGAACTCAGAGACGCTCATTAGGCCACATCGTTAGTGATATCTCCATTTGCCGTACGTAGTCCTGGCCCGCCGCGTACCCCTCTTCAGCGATGGGCGAGGGGATGACCAGCTGTCTGAAGGACGAGCACGACGACTCCCCGGGGTGCGAGTGGCCCGCTGGGGGAGGAGAGCGGGCCGTCTCTTGCGGGTGTCGGCTCGCCTCCGCCGGCCTGCGGGCCGTGGGGGAGGTTGCTGCGCGGGGTGCCGGCGGGGAGGTTGTTACGCGAGGTGCCGGCGGGCAGGTCGCTGCGCGGGGTGGGGTCCCCTTCGCCCGAGGCCTGCGCGGATTCCGCTGAGCCTCCCCGGCGAGGCCGTCCTCGCAGGGGGAGCGGGCGGGCCCGGATGGTGGAGGGCGTTTGCGCACGGAGGACTCGACGTCTCACCGCTTGACCCCTCATCGCACTGTCACCCTAATGATCTACGAGGGTCCGGGGCCTGACATCGACCTCGCCTGGCAAACTGGAACCAGAAATGTGCGGTCAAATAAAGGCGAAACCCACTTCTTCGGGCGAGACAGTACACCACGGACCTCTGTCATGTATCGACTCTGAGTGCCCACAACAAGATCGTTAATAACCGGGGATGTCGATCCCGGAAACGGGAAACGGGTGCGGCCGCCGGTTCATGGGGCGGCTTCCGCGGGATCGCTTCGGCGCGGCTCGGTGGAGGGGAACGCAGGGGGTTGCGCCGCGATGCTCGATATGTCCAGCAGTTGGACAAAGTTTCCCACATGGCGAGCGGGAGGCCGTAGACTCGGTGGCCAATACCCCAGGTGGCACGCGTATGCAGCGCGTGGAGGGAGTAATCATGTCCAGGGCTTGGCGTGGCCTCATCGAGGAGTACCGTGACCGGCTTCCCGTGTCCACGACGACGCCGGTGGTCACCCTCTTCGAGGGCGGAACGCCTCTCGTGCCGGCCCGGCGCGTCTCCCAGCTGACCGGATGCGAGGTCCATCTCAAGGTCGAGGGCCTCAACCCGACGGGGAGCTTCAAGGATCGCGGCATGACCGTGGCGATCAGCAAGGCGCTCGAGGAAGGCGCCAAGGCGGTCATCTGCGCATCCACGGGCAACACCAGCGCCTCCGCGGCCGCCTATGCCGTACGGGCCGGGCTGACCTGCGCGGTCCTCGTGCCGCGCGGCAAGATCGCGATGGGCAAGCTGGCCCAGGCGCTGGTCCACGGCGCCCGGCTGCTCCAGGTGGAGGGCTCGTTCGACGACTGCCTGGAGATGACCAGGAAACTGGCGGAGAACTACCCGATCGCTCTGGTGAACTCGGTCAACCCGCACCGGCTCCAGGGGCAGAAGACCGCCGCCTTCGAGATCGTGGACCAACTCGGCGACGCGCCCGACGTGCACTGCATCCCCGTCGGCAACGCGGGCAACATCTCGGCCTACTGGATGGGCTACAAGGAGTACGCCGAGGAGGGCATCGCCACGAAGCGGCCCAGAATGCTGGGATTCCAGGCCAGCGGGGCGGCGCCCCTGGTCAGCGGCGCCCCCGTCACCCACCCGCATACGATCGCCACCGCCATCAGGATCGGCAACCCGGCGTCGTGGCGCCTTGCCGAGGCCGCGCGCGACGAGTCGGGCGGGGCCATCCAGGCCGTCACCGACCGTCAGATCGCCGCGGCGTACAAGTTGCTGGCCCAGGAGGAGGGCGTGTTCGTGGAGCTCGCCTCGGCCGCGAGCGTGGCGGGCCTGCTGCAGGCGCATGGACAGGGAATGCTCGTGCCCGGGCAGCGCGTGGTGTGCACGGTGACCGGCAACGGCCTGAAGGACCCCGACTGGGCGATCTCCGGTGCTCCGACGCCGGTGACGATCCCCGTCGACGCCTTCGCGGCCGCCTCCGCCCTCGAACTGGCCTGACGCGCCCGTCATCCCGCGTGATCACGCACAGGTCCTCGCATCGCGCCACCGGCGCCGCGGGGGACCCTCGTCGTGATCATGCGGGGATTCGTGAAATGTCAGTCCGGCCAGCCAAGATACTGTTCGTGATCATGCACATCGGCTCAGGTGATGAATGACAACAGCCAACGATCGTCCCGGCGTCGTCGTGCGGGTACCGGCGACCAGCGCCAACCTCGGTCCCGGCTTCGACAGCCTCGGTCTCGCGCTCGACCTGCACGACGAGGTGGAGGTCACGCTGCTCGCCGACGACGGCGTGCGCGTCCACGTCGAGGGTGAGGGCGCCGGTGAGCTCGACCGGGGCGAAGGCCACCTGATCGTCAAGACCATGCGTGCCGCGTTCGACCGCATGGGCGCCGCTCAGCCCGCGGGCATCGGACTCCGTTGCCTCAACCGCATCCCGCACGCCCGCGGCCTCGGATCCTCCTCGGCCGCGATCTGCGCGGGCATCCTCGCGGCCCGGGCCCTCGCCGGTACGGCAGGCCCGCGAGACGAGTGGGCGGCGGGCGCCGGCGATCTGACGGACGCCGACGTCTTCGCGCTGGCCACGGAGCTCGAGGGGCATCCGGACAACGTCGCCCCCTGCCTGGCGGGCGGACTGACGATCGCGTGGTCGGAGCTGTCCGGACCGGCGCGTATGGTCAAACTGGAACCGCACGAGGATGTGCGGCCGGTCGTGCTCGTCCCCGGTTTCCGTCTGTCGACGGAGGAGGCGCGGGGCCTGCTTCCGAAGGACGTCCCGCACTCCGATGCGGCGGCGAACGCGGGACGGGCGGCGCTGCTCGTCGCGGCGCTCACCCGGAGACCGGAATCCGGCCTGCTCATGGCGGCCACCGAAGACCGGCTCCACCAGGACTACCGTGCTCCCGCGATGCCGCGGACCGCGGCTCTGGTGCGGCGGCTTCGAGCGGCGGGCGTGCCCGCCGTGGTCTCGGGGGCGGGCCCCACCATCCTCGTGTTTTCGACACGGGATACGCAGGATTTGATCGCGCCAGAAGTGGGTACGGAGTGGCTAATCCAGCCAATGAACGTCGACACGGTTGGTGCGGGCGTTCTGTTTCCCGAGACACGCTGATGCCTCTTCGACCTTCAGGGAATAGCTGTGCGCGCTGGTGATGTTAGGCTGATAGCCGCACCAGGTGCCCCCGTGTTGGGTGCGTGCTTGTCATTCGCACATCGCTGCACTTCGCCTCGCGTCCTTCGACGCGGGCAGGGCGATTTCCCTGAAACCGTTTCCTCCAGTCGGCACACCTCCGGGTGGCATGACCAGAGGCGGGGTTCTCGGAGACTTGCGAGTTCGTACCACCAAGACACCTGGTCGGTGGCGACAATCCGGGGGCTGATCCCCGGGCACCTACCGCTCGCGAGTCCCGAGGGTCATGGACACATGAGATTCGCGAATTCCGACCCGGTCTGTCCCGCCGGGTCGCACCACCGGGACGCATGGACGCAAAAGTCTGGCGCCCGACCCCTGGGAAGGACCTTTAGTTGAGCGACACCACCGAACTCCTCTCCGACGGCAAGGCCGCCGGCGACACCCCCAATTCCGCTCCGGCCCGACAGCGTCGTCGCTCCGGCACCGGCCTGGCCGGCATGGTGCTTCCCGAACTGCAGGCCATGGCCAGCGGCCTCGGCATCAGCGGGACCGGCCGGATGCGCAAGAGCCAGCTCATCGCGGCCATCCAGGAGAAGCAGGGCGGATCGGGGGAGACCTCCGCTGAGCCGAAGGCGCCGGTGGAGACCGCCGTCGTCGCGGAGCGCCCCACTCGCGGTCGTCGGGAACGTTCCCGCTCCGCCGCGCCCGCCGCTGAGCCCGTCGCGGCCCCGGCCGGCGACCTCGTGGCCGCAGCGCCCGCCGTCGTGACCCGTGAGGACCGTGTTTCGGTGGAGCGCGTGGACAGCGCTCCGACCGTGTCCACGGCCGTCGTCGCTCCGGCCGAGACCCTGAGCACCGCATCCGGTTCCGCTGCCGACCCGCAGGCCGACGCCGCCCAGGGCGAGGTCCGCGAGGCTCGTGGCGAGCGGGGCGACCGCCGTGAGCGTCGCAACCGCGACCGCGGGGAGCGGGGCGACCGCAGAGGCGACCGCGACGGCCGCGCCGACCAGCGCGTCGCCGTCGACGCGGGCGAGGGCCAGAGCCGTGGCCGTGACCGTGACCAGCAGGGCCGCACCGACCAGCCCGGCCGTGACCAGCAGGGTCGCGGCGAGCGCGGTGACCAGCAGAGCCGCGGTGACCGCGGTGACCAGCAGAGCCGTAGTGACCGTGGTGACCGCGGGAACCGTGGCGACCAGCAGGATCGCGGCGGAGACAGGGGCGACCAGCAGGGTGACGACCCCCGCGGCCGCCGCGGCCGCTTCCGCGAGCGCAACCGTCGCGGGCGCGACCGTTTCGACAGCAACGAGCCCGTGATCAGCGAGGACGACGTCCTCATCCCGATCGCCGGAATCCTCGACATCCTCGACAACTACGCGTTCGTCCGGACGAGCGGCTACCTGCCGGGCTCCAACGACGTCTACGTCTCGCTCGCCCAGATCCGCCGTAACGGCCTGCGCAAGGGCGACGTCGTCACCGGCGCGGTCCGCCAGCCGCGCGACGGCGAGCGCCGCGAGAAGTTCAACGCGCTGGTCCGGCTCGACACGGTCAACGGCATGGAGCCGGAGCAGGCGCGTCAGCGGCCCGACTTCAACAAGCTGACGCCGCTCTACCCGCAGGACCGTCTGCGTCTGGAGACCGAGCCGAACATCCTGACCACGCGGATCATCGACCTGGTCTCGCCGATCGGCAAGGGCCAGCGTGGTCTGATCGTCTCCCCGCCGAAGGCGGGCAAGACGATGGTGCTGCAGACGATCGCCAACGCGATCATGCACAACAACCCCGAGTGCCACCTGATGGTCGTCCTGGTCGACGAGCGTCCGGAAGAGGTCACCGACATGCAGCGGTCGGTCAAGGGCGAGGTCATCCACTCGACCTTCGACCGTCCGGCCGAGGACCACACCACCGTCGCCGAGCTCGCCATCGAGCGCGCCAAGCGTCTGGTGGAGCTCGGTCACGACGTGGTCGTCCTGCTCGACTCGATCACCCGCCTGGGCCGCGCCTACAACCTCGCGGCGCCCGCGAGCGGCCGAATCCTGTCCGGTGGTGTCGACTCCACGGCGCTCTACCCGCCGAAGCGCTTCTTCGGCGCCGCCCGCAACATCGAGAACGGCGGCTCGCTGACGATCCTCGCCACGGCCCTGGTCGAGACCGGGTCCAAGATGGACGAGGTCATCTTCGAGGAGTTCAAGGGCACCGGCAACATGGAGCTCAAGCTCAACCGGTCCCTCGCCGACAAGCGGATCTTCCCCGCGGTGGACGTCGACGCGTCCAGCACCCGTAAGGAAGAGATCCTCATGGGCAGGGACGAGCTGGCGATCGTCTGGAAGCTGCGGCGCGTGCTGCACGCCCTGGACATGCAGCAGGCTCTGGAACTCCTTCTCGAGAAGATGAAGGAGACCAAGTCGAACGCCGAGTTCCTGCTCCAGGTCCAGAAGACCACGGTCAGCAACGACCGCGACTAGTTCACACATGATCGACGCCCTGGGCGGTCCGCCGCCCGGGGCGTCGTCACGTACGGCGTGCGAGGAATAGCCGATGGCCTGGGAAGGTTGCAGGATCTGGCACACTGGAACCCGAACCGCAGCGGTACCGGTTCCCGCCGCGCGCATATTGAGTGTGCCGATGCGCGCAAGCCGTCCAGGCAAAGCGACCCGGCGACCGCACTGAGCGTTAGGAAACAGACATGAAGCCCGACATCCACCCGGAGTACGTGGTCACCACCGTGACCTGCGCCTGCGGGAGCTCCTTCACCACGCGCAGCACCGCGACGAGCGGCGTGATCCACGCTGACGTCTGCTCGGCCTGCCACCCGTTCTACACGGGCAAGCAGAAGATCCTCGACACCGGTGGCCGGGTGGCGCGCTTCGAGGCGCGCTTCGGGAAGAAGGCCCAGAGCAAGTAGCTCTTTCAGGACGCCGGTTCGGGCGCGCTCGGTCGATCAAGAGCGCGCCGGAGCCGGCGTCCTTGGCGATTACGGGCGAATTCCTGAGTTGAAGGAGTGTGCGGTGAACCTCGATGAGATCATCAGTGAGTACGCGGATCTGGAGCAGCGGCTCGCCGATCCCGCCGTGCACGCCGACCAGGCGAAGGCCAGGACCTACGGGAAGCGCTACGCGGTGCTGACGCCCATCGTCGGGACCTACCGCGAGCTGGAAAGCGTCCGGGAGGACCTGTCCGCGGCCCGGGAGTTGGCGGCGGAGGATCAGGCCTTCGCGGAGGAGGCGGCCGAGCTCGAGAGCCGCATCCCGGCTCTGGAGGAGAGGCTGACGCACCTGCTCGTCCCGCGTGACCCCAACGATGACAAGGACATCATCATGGAGATCAAGGCGGGTGAGGGCGGGCAGGAGTCCGCGCTGTTCGCCGGGGACCTCCTGCGGATGTACCTGAGGTTCGCGGAACGGGTCGGATACAAGACCGAGGTCATCGACGCGCAGCACTCCGATCTGGGCGGCTACAAAGACGTCACGGTCGCGATCAAGGGCAAGGAGGGCGTCTGGTCCCGGCTCAAGTTCGAGGGCGGCGTCCATCGTGTCCAGCGGGTGCCGGTGACCGAGTCGCAGGGCCGCATCCACACGTCGGCGGCCGGGGTGCTCGTCTACCCCGAGGCCGAGGACGTCGACGTCCAGATCGATGCCAACGACCTGCGCATCGACGTCTTCAGGTCCAGCGGTCCCGGCGGTCAGAGCGTCAACACGACCGACTCTGCTGTCCGGATCACCCATCTCCCGACCGGCGTGGTCGTCTCCTGCCAGAACGAGAAGAGCCAGCTCCAGAACAAGGAGTCGGCGCTGCGCATCCTGCGCGCGCGGCTGCTCGCGATCGCCCAGGAGGAGGCCGAGGCCGCCGCCATGGCGGAGCGCAAGTCGCAGGTGCGCACGGTCGACCGTTCCGAGCGGATCAGGACCTACAACTATCCGGAGAACCGCATCTCCGATCATCGAGTGGGCTTCAAGGCGTACAACCTCGACCAAGTCCTGGACGGCGATCTCGATGCGGTGATACAGGCATTGCTGGACGCCGAACTGTCGGAGAAGCTCGCTGCTCATTCGTCGTAGAGGCGTCTGGTTCCCAGACCGCCCCTGAGCCCATGCCGTAAGAGACCATGACCTTCCTGTTCGACGAGATCGCCCACGCCACCGCCCGGCTCGCTGAGGCGGGCGTTCCGTCACCGCGCACGGACGCCGAGGAAATTGCGGCTTTTGTCCATGGTGTGTCGCGAGGAACGCTGCACATGGTCAAGGACGCCGACTTCGACGCACTCTTCTGGGAGGGCATCGCCCGCAGGGAGGCCCGCGAGCCGCTCCAGCACATCACCGGCCGTGCCTACTTCCGGTACCTGTCGCTCGAGGTCGGTCCCGGGGTCTTCGTGCCCCGGCCGGAGACCGAGGTCGTGGCGGGCTGGGCCATCGACCGCCTGCGGGAGATGGACGTGACCTCGCCGGTCGTCGTGGACCTCGGCACCGGCTCGGGGGCGATCGCGTTGTCCATAGCCCAGGAGGTCGCGCTCGCGCAGGTGCACGCCGTCGAGATCGACCCCGTGGCGTACGGCTGGGCCAAGCGGAACATCCTCGAGCACGGCCAGGGCCGGACCTCGCTCCATCCAGAGGACCTCGCCGACTGCCTGCCGGAACTCAACGGGCGCGTCGACCTGGTGATCTCCAACCCGCCGTACATTCCGCCGGGCGCGATCCCGCGTGATCCCGAAGTGCGCGACTACGACCCGTCCCGAGCCCTCTACGGCTCGGGAGACGACGGCCTCGACGAGGTCAGGGCCGTGGAGCGGACGGCCAGGCGGCTCCTGCGACCCGGTGGAATCGTCGCTGTCGAGCACGCGGACGAGCAGGGGAACTCGGTGTACTGGCTGTTTCCCGAGGAGAAGGGCTGGCGCGACGTGCGGCTCCGCCAGGACCTGACCGGCCGCGACCGCTTCGTCACCGCCCGCCTGAACCAGGACTGACCTTCCCTGACCACGGGGAACGGGCCTACCGGCTCGCTAACGCATGGTCGCGGGGAGGGAGTGGGGTGGGGCACGTGGCAGGATAGGCATGTGAGTCGACGGTATGACTGTGCCAATCAGGGTGAACGGGTCTCGGGGCTTATCGACGCCGCCTCGGTCGTACGGCGGGGCGAGCTTGTGGTCATCCCCACCGACACCGTCTACGGCATCGGCGCCGACGCCTTCACCCACTCCGCCGTGACCGCGCTCCTCGAGGCGAAGGGGCGCGGCAGGGACATGCCCGTTCCCGTGCTCGTCGGCACGGTCCGGGCCGCCAACGCCCTGGTCGAGAGCCTCGGCACGTACGGGCAGGACCTCGCCGACGCCTTCTGGCCCGGCCCCTTGACGCTCATCCTGCGCGCCAACCGGTCGTTGTCGTGGGATCTCGGCGACACGAGGGGGACGGTCGCCGTCCGCATGCCGCTGCACCCCGTGGCCCTCGATCTCCTCAAGGAGACGGGTCCGATGGCGGTCTCCAGCGCGAACCGGTCGGGCGCCGAACCCGCGACCACCGCCGCCGACGCCGAGGAGCAACTGGGGGACTCGGTCTCCGTGTACCTCGATGGCGGACCGTGCTCCGACAACGTGCCGTCCACGATCCTCGACCTGACCACCGCCGTGCCGCGGATCCTCCGCAAGGGCGCGATCCCCGTCGACAAGCTCCGCGGGGTCGTCGGTTACCTCGCCACGGAGGACTGAGCCCTCCAGTTCGTACGGCCATGTGGTCCCTGCGACGTGGGGGGCGAATCATGCCGTCTGGCTATCGGCGGGGTTGTGATGCGGCCTTCCGGGCTACCGTGAGGTGCGCCGATATCTCTGCCGGTATCTCTGCGGAGGCATGCCCATGGCCAAGCTCGATGGGATGGATCCGAAGCTCGTCCGCGAGATGCTGGCAGATCTCCAGCGGGCCGCGAAGCGACTGGACACCCTCGACGCGCGGATCGCGCAGCTGACCCGGGGAGCCGGCGTCGCGGTCCAGGCGACGCATCACCCGGCGGAGGTCGCCGACGCGTGCCGGGGGATGGTGAAAGACGTCACCGACCGCCTGGCCCTTCTCGAGAAGCAGGAGAAGCAGCGGCGACAGGGCGGGCACGAATCCCTGGTGGCGATCATCTCGTCGCCCGTTCCGAAGAGGGTCGTCACCGATGACGGCCCTCGCGAGAAGGGGAAGGGCGCGGGCCCCAAGCGTGAGCCGGCCACTCGCCCTCCGGACAAGCGCGAGCCTGCCCGGCCGAAGCCCAAGCGCGACCCCATGAAGCCGGCGCCCATGCCGGGCGACGGCGTGCACGGCGGATCTCAGCCTGGCGATCCGAAGCCGGGCGACTCCAAACCAGGTGACTCCAAGCCTGGGGACTCGAAGCCGGATGATCCCAAGCCCGGTGACTCGAAGCCCGGTGACTCGAAGCCTGGGGAATCCAAGCCCGGGGTCTGCGTGCCCGGCCAATCCGGGCCCGGCGAGCACGACGGCCCTCAGAGCGGATGGACGGGCACACCGAGTGGTCGTGTCTCAGATTCCGGGAAACACCGCCGTAGGCCCTATACAGGCCCGGCCAGGTCCCCTCAGGATGACAGGGGCCATGACTCCCGCCCCCACAGGCCGGGCTTGCCGGATCTGACGGGAACGCAGGAAAGCCCCGACACGGTCGGCCCCACCGGCTCCGGCCCCCGGTCCGCGACGCCTCCCGCGGACCTGACAGCCGGGCTGGAACGGGACCCGGCCGCCACGTTCGACCCCGCGATGCTCGGCCCTGCCGGGCCGCTCGATCCGGCGGACGCCACCGCGCGTGAGCCGTACCTGGTGCTGGGAGCGCCGGTGCCCGATGGCCCGCCGACCGGTCAGGGAGGCCTCGATCAGCGGCCCCCCGTGGATGCGGGAGTCGATCCCCGGACGGCGTCCGCCGCCGGGACCTGGCAGGGCATGCCGTTGCCGTCCGCGGTCCAGCCGGTCGACGTGGTCTCCTACCCCACCGGCAGGGCGGGTGACGACATGTTGTGGGTGCTCGTCGATCGCCGCCGCGAGACCGGGCCCGTCTCGATTCCCGGCCTGGCCACCCCTGCGGGGGAGGGGTGGGCGCCCGTGGAGCCCGATCCGAACGCCCGGTGGATGCCGGCGCAGGCAGAGCCGCAGGGGAGGCACACCCGGACGGAGGAGTACGGCGAACACGGGCAGGCCGGCCCGTCCGCAGGCGGCCGTCACCGCTCCCCGGGGCCGGCGGACGTGCGGGAGCGGCCCTGGAGTGATCTGTCGTGAAGGCACGCGAGGGCGAGAACGCATGGGAGGCACGACCGTGACGTACGTCGACCCGCCCGCACCGGTTCCGATGCAGCCCGGCGAGATGCCGCCGACCCCGTCGGGGACCGACCTGCTCAGCCCCGGCGGCCAGCCGACCGCGTGGGTGTTCAACCCGGAGTACCAGCGGCTCGTGGACCTGTGGCTGCAGGTGGTCCCGCTGATGGACCGGCTGACCGGTGCCTTGGACAAGCCGTACGAGCGGGCCAGGAGCAGGGACGTCTGGGACGCGCCCGTCGCGGAGCGTTATGTCCATGACCTGGCCGAATGGCGCGGCCGGCTGGGGATGTACCGCCAGGCGGTGCTCACCTCGATCAGTGACGAGGCCGCCGACACCCCCCGCTGGGTCCCCGGCGGCGTGGGGGCTCCGCACGCATTCTCCTGATCTCCGTTACCTACAGCTTGGGCAAAGGACCGCTCGTCGAGAACCCGTCTGCGACACGGGGTTTACATTGGGAGGAGTGTCGTCCCCGGTATACGGGCGGATTTCAATGGACAGGTCGGAGCCGTTCTACGGGCCGGATTTCTCTCAGCTGGCGCGGGAGGATCCAGAGGTCGCCCAGGTACTGCTGGACGAGGTGGCCAGGCTGCGCGGCGGCCTCCAGTTGATCGCCAGCGAGAATCTCGCCTCCGGCGCGGTGATGGCGGCGCTCGGGTCGAGCCTCACCGACAAGTACGCCGAGGGCTATCCGGGCCGCAGGTACTACGGCGGGTGCGAGGTGGTCGACCGGGCCGAGAGCCTGGCCATCGACCGGGCGAAGGCCCTGTTCAAGGCCGACCACGCCAACGTCCAGCCGCACAGCGGCGCCTCGGCGAACCTCGCGGCGTACGCGGCGCTGCTCCAGCCGGGGGACACGGTCCTGGCGATGGCCCTCCAGCACGGCGGCCATCTCACGCACGGCTCCCACGTCAACTTCTCCGGCCGGTGGTTCGACGTCGTCTCCTACGGCGTCCGCCGCGACACGGAGCTCATCGACTACGACGAGGTGCGCGAACTCGCGATCCGGCACAGCCCCAAGATGATCATCTGTGGTGCCACGTCGTATCCGCGTTTGATCGACTATTCGATCTTCCGCGGGATCGCCGACGAGATCGGCGCCTGGCTGTTCGTCGACGCGGCCCACACGATCGGCCTGATGGCGGGGGAGGCGATCCCGTCGGCCGTGCCGTACGCGGACGTCGTGTCCTTCACCACGCACAAGACGCTGCGCGGGCCGCGCGGGGGTGGGCTGTTGTGCACGGAGGAACTGACGCAGCGGATCGACCGTGCGGTGTTCCCCTTCACGCAGGGTGGGCCGCTCATGCACGTGATCGCGGCGAAGGCGGTGGCGTTCGGCGAGGCGCTCAGGCCGGACTTCAAGCGCTATGCGGCCATGACCGTCGAGAACGCGGCCGCACTGGCCGAAGGGCTGGCGGCCGAGGGGATGCGGCCGGTGTCCGGTGGCACGGACACCCACCTCACCCTCATCGATCTGCGTGACCTGGGGGTGAGCGGCGCCGAGGCCGAGCGTCGCTGCGCCGCCGCCGGGATCACGCTCAACCGCAACGTGATCCCCTACGATCCCGAGCCGCCCACCGTGACCTCCGGCATCCGGGCCGGCACCCCCAGCGTGACCACTCAGGGGATGGGTGTGGGGGAAATGAAAGAGATCGCGTCTCTCGTCGCCCACGCGGTTCGCGACCCGGGTGCGGTAACGTCGGTGCTCCAACGAGTAAAGGTGCTGACCGCCACGCATCCGGCATATCCCCGTGACGAATGAGGCGGTCTGTGCTGATTTCTCGTCACATACGGTTCTCCCATACAGGAAACTAGGTCCGTGCGCGAATATCTCCTCTTGGCGCTCGTGGCGGCAGCGGTCACCTTCCTGCTCGTGCCCCCGGTCAGAGCCTTCGCCATCCGCATCGGCGCGGCTCCTGAAGTGCGGGAACGAGACGTGCACAAGGTGCCCACCCCCCGGTTGGGCGGTCTGGCGATGTTCGGCGGCATGGTCGCCGGTGTGCTGGTGGCGACCCACCTGCCCTATGTCGGCGCCGCGTTCGCCAGCGGTACGACCGGGAGAACGGCCGTCGCCCTGCTGGCGGCCGGCGGCCTGATCGTCGTCACCGGCTTCCTGGACGACTGGCTGGGCATGGACTCGCTGGTCAAGCTCGGCGGTCAGATCGGGGCGGGCGGCCTGCTGGTCTACTTCGGGATGAATCTCCCGTGGCTCCCGCTTCCCCAGTTCCTCGGTGGCTCCTACAGCCTCGACACGACGCTGCGCACGGTCATCACGATCATGATCGTGGTCGTCGTGATCAATGCGGTGAACTTCGTCGACGGCCTGGACGGCCTGGCCGCCGGCATCGTGGGCATCGCCGCCATGGCGACGTTCGCCTACTCCGTCGCGCTCTCCCAGACGAGCGGCGGCTCCCGGATCAACGTGACGGCCGCGATCGCCGCCATCCTGATCGGGATGTGCCTGGGCTTCCTGCCGCACAACTTCAACCCGGCCAAGATCTTCATGGGCGACACGGGCTCCATGCTGATCGGCCTGCTCCTGGCGACGTCGCTGGTCACCATCACGTCGTCGGTCGAGCCGAGCGCGGTGGGGTTCAACAGGTTCCCCGTCCTGCTGCCCCTGATCCTGCCGATCGCCGTCATGGTGCTGCCCCTGGCGGACCTCATCATGGCGGTCGTCCGCCGCACGTCCGCCGGCCGGTCGCCCTTCGCACCCGATCGCGGCCACCTGCACCACCGGCTGCTCGACGTCGGGCACTCGCATCGCCGCAGCGTCCTGATCATGTACGCGTGGACGTTCCTGTTCGCCTTCACCATCGTCGGCCTGTCGATCGGCGGAGTGCCGCTCATCGTGTTCCCGCTCACGATCCTGCTGGCGGTCGGTGTGCTCGTGCTGATGGGGCTGCCCCGGTGGCGGCGCCAGCGCGAGGAACTGCGCCGGCGCAAGGCCGCGACGCAGATCGTGATCCCCGGGCTTCCTGACACCGCCGAGCACAGTGCGCCGGTCCGGGCCCACCCCTATCCGCAGTCCGGCGGCACGGCCCAGATCCCCAATCAGTCCCGGATCTCGCCCCCCGCGGACGTCCTGGTGGCGGGCCGGCCCCATGTCCCGAACCAGCCCCAGGTGCCCGGCCGGTCGCCGGCTCAACACCAGTCACCTCCCCAGCCGCCTGCCCGCCCGGCGAACGTGACCACTGGCACAGTCTCCTGAAAGGGCAGGTAAAGGCGACCCCGCGGAGCTTGTGATAGCTTTCACTAACAGGGACGCGGAGCATTGCGTCCCTAGAGGTAGCAATCGCTCGTTTGACAACCGACGATGGAGTTCCGATGCAGGCCAACGACGTGCGCGTGCTCAAGGGCGCCGCCGTGCCGACCCTGGCAGTGGGTCTTCTCGCCGTCGTTCTCTCGGCGGTTCTGACCGGAGTCAAGGGTGCGCTGGGAGCCGGCATCGGCCTCGTCCTGGTCGCGGTCTTCTTCACCCTTGGTCTGGTCGTCGTCTCGTGGGCCGGGCGGGTCTCGCCCATGGCCATGATGACCGCGGCGGTGGTGGGATACGTCGTGAAGGTGCTCGCCATCATGGCGATGCTGACCGCCTTCCAGGGGACCACCGCCTTCAACTCCCGAGCGTTCGCTCTGAGCGTCATCGCGTGCACCCTGGCGTGGACCGTCGGTGAGATGCGCGGATTCCTGAAGCTGAAGATGTTGTACGTCGAGCCCGACGCTCAGGTCCCCGGACAGGGCCCGAGATGATCAAGCTTGCGGGTCAGCCCGATATGACTAGTCCCCCCGGCTCCTGCTATCGTCGTGCGCGCGATGAGCGAACAGGAGCGCAGGCCCGAGAGCGACGGCCGCGACTTCGCCGACGCCGCCTGGTCGGTCCCGAGCTATCTGCTGTCGGGGATCCTGGTTTGGGGCGGTCTCGGCTGGTTGCTGGCCAAGTGGACTGGTGTGCACGCGTTCATCCCCATAGGTGTCATTCTCGGCGCGGTACTCGCGGTCTACCTCGTGTACCTGAAGTACGGCCGCTGAAGGCTGCCGGCTTCCCACGCTCTTCTGTTGATCAATCACGTTGAAGGGAACGCCCGTGCGCGAGCGTAGCGAGCGGACGAACAACCACAGCATGTCTCGGATATCACAGTCCGAGCAGGTATCTGAGGTGGTCACGTGACCTCCTCAATCGTCCTTGCCGAAGACTTCCAGGCACCGGGGCCGTCGATCTTCGACTTCCCCCCGCTCTACGACGGAGCGCCCGCCTGGCTGACCAAGCCGGTGATCTTCGCCGCGGTCGGCGCCATCCTGGTGTGCGCCTTCGCCTGGAGCGCCTTCGCCAAGCCGCAGCTCGTGCCGCGGGGGATGCAGAACATCGGCGAGAAGGGTTACGAGTTCGTCCGTGACCAGGTCGCCCGGCCGTTCCTCGGTAAGGACGCCGAGCGCTGGATGCCGTTGCTCCTCAGCCTGTTCTTCCTCATCCTGCTGTGGAACCTCTTCGGTGTCGTCCCACTGGTCCAGATGCCGATCGCGTCGCACATCGCCTTCCCCGCGGTGTTCGCGGCCACGATCTACGTCATCAAGATCTATCTCGGCATCAAGCACCAAGGTGCGGGCGGCTACTTCAAGAACATGATGTTCCCGCCGGGACTGCCGAAGCCGATCTACTTCCTGCTGGCGCCGATCGAGTTGCTGTCGAACCTGATCATCGCGCCGTTCACGCACGCCGTCCGACTCTTCGCGAACATGTTCGCGGGCCACCTCATCCTGGCCTTCTTCAGCGCCGTCGGATTCTGGTTCCTATTCGAGAAGCTCACCCCCATGGGTGCCGGGCTCGGTGTGCTCGGCGTGGTCATGACCATCGCCATGACCGGCTTCGAGATGTTCATTCAGTTCCTGCAGGCCTTCCTCTTCACCTTGCTCGCCGCGATGTACATCGGCGGCTCGCTGCACTCGGATCACTGAGAACCAACTCTGACGTAGTTCAGACCGGTGAAGGACTCACCGGCCGACCAGTAAAGGAAAACAGCAATGAGCGTTCTCGCTGAGGTCTCCGGCAACATCGGCGCCATCGGTTACGGTCTTGCCGCCATCGGCCCCGGCATCGGCGTGGGCATCATCTTCGGTCAGGGCGTGCAGGCCATCGCGCGCCAGCCCGAGGCGTACGGCCTGATCCGCCAGAACATGCTGCTGGGCTTCGTTCTGACCGAGGCGCTGGCCCTCATCGGCCTCGTCGCCCCCTTCATCTACACGTGATGTATCCCTCTGACGGAAGGCTGCACTCATGAGCATCGCAGCTACTACGCTCCTGGCGGCCGAGGGGGAGAACCCCCTCATCCCGCACGCCTACGAGCTGGTCGTCGGCAGCTTCGCCTTCCTCGTCGTCTTCCTCGTCGTCGGCAAGATCCTCACCCCGCGCATCCAGAAGACCCTGGCTGAGCGGACCGAGGTGATCGAGGGCGGGATCAAGAAGGCGGAGGACCTTCAGGCCGAAGCTCAGCAGACCCTGGAGCAGTACCGGACCCAGCTGGCGGAGGCCCGCCAGGAGGCGTCCCGGTTGCGGGAAGAGGCGCGCGAGCAGGGCGCCCAGATCAAGGCCGAGCTCCGCGAGGAGGCCCAGGCCGAGGCGCGTCGCCTCGTCGAGGCCGCTCACGCGCAGATCGAGGCCGACAGGCAGCAGGCGGTCGCCCAGCTGCGCGCCGAGATCGGCCGGTTGTCGGTCGAGCTCGCCGGCCGCATCGTCGGTGAGTCGCTGGAGGACGAAGCCCGTCAGCGCCGCACCATCGACCGGTTCCTCGAGGAGATCGAGGCCCGTCCGGAAGCGGTCCGCTGATGTCGGCCCGAGCCGGTTCGGTGAGCTTCGCCTCGTCGGAGCACGTTTCCGGCGTGGCCGGACGAGAAGCGGTGAGTGACAGATGAGGGGTCTGAGCAGGGCCGCGCTGGCGGAGGTCGAGGAGCGGTTCAACGCCGTCGCGGCGTCCGCCGACCTCGGCACGCTCGCTGATGAGCTGTTCGCCGTCACCGATCTGCTCGACCGGGAGCACGGGCTTCGCCGGAACCTGTCGGACGCCTCGCGCCCCGCGGAGCAGAAGGAGCAGGCCGTCCGCGGCCTGCTCCAGGGCAAGGTCGGCGAGGCCGCGCTTGAGGTCGCGGTCTCCGCGGTCCGTGCCAAGTGGTCGAGGTCCGGCGACCTTCCCGACGCGATCGAGCGCATCGGGGTCACGGCCGCCGCGGCCGAGGCCGAGTCGGCGGGCAAGCTCGACGACGTCGAGGACGAGCTGTTCCGCTTCGGGCGCATCCTGTCGGCCAACCCCTCCTTGCGGCGCGCGCTGGTCGACGCCGCGATCGCGGGGGAGCGCAAGCAGGAGCTCCTCGCCGGCCTGATCGGCGACAAGGTCGCACCCTCCACTCTCCGTCTGGTGACGCAACTGGTCGTCCACCAGCGGGGACGTAGCCTGGAGACGGCTCTGGAGGAGTTCGGCTGGATCGTCGCCAGGACGCGCGAGCGGCTGGTCGGTGTCGTCCGCAGTGCCGTTCCGCTTTCGGAGGCGCAGAAGCAGCGGCTCGCCGCCTCGTTGCGAGCCACGTACGGGCGCGACGTCCACCTGAACGTCGAGGTGGACCCGGAGGTGCTCGGAGGGTTCTCCATCAGGATCGGAGACGACCTCATCGACACCACCATCGCTGGACGTATCGAAGAAGTCCGCCGCCGGTTGGCCGGCTAAGGCGAATAGGGAGACGAAAGAGAGATGGCGGAGCTTACGATCCGGCCGGACGAGATCCGGGACGCGCTTGAGCGCTTCGTCCAGGCGTACGAGCCGGAAGGTGCCGCGCGCGAGGAGATCGGGACCGTCGCCGACGCAGGCGACGGCATCGCCCATGTCTCCGGCCTGCCCTCGGCGATGGCCAATGAGCTGGTCGAGTTCGAGGACGGCACGCGTGGCCTGGCGTTGAACCTGGACGTCCGGGAGATCGGTGTGGTCATCCTGGGCGACTTCAGCAAGGTCGAGGAGGGACAGCAGGTTCGCCGTACCGGCGAGATCCTGTCGGTCCCCGTCGGCGACAACTTCCTGGGTCGCGTCGTCGACCCCCTGGGAAACCCGCTGGACGGCAAGGGCGCCATCGAGGCCGAGGGCCGTCGTGCCCTCGAACTCCAGGCCCCCTCCGTGGTTCAGCGCCAGCCGGTGAAGCAGCCGCTGCAGACCGGCCTCAAGGCGATCGACGCCATGACGCCGATCGGCCGCGGCCAGCGCCAGCTGATCATCGGTGACCGCGGCACGGGCAAGACCGCGATCGCCGTGGACACGATCCTGAACCAGAAGGAGAACTGGCTCTCCGGCGACCCGGACAAGCAGGTCCGCTGCATCTACGTCGCGGTCGGCCAGAAGGGTTCGACGATCGCGCAGGTCAAGGGGCGCCTCGAAGAGCAGGGGGCGATGGAGTACACCACCATCGTCGCCGCCCCGGCGTCCGACCCGGCGGGCTTCAAGTACGTCGCCCCCTACACCGGTTCCGCCATCGGGCAGCACTGGATGTACCAGGGCAAGCACGTCCTCATCATCTTCGACGACCTCACGAAGCAGGCGGACGCGTACCGCTCGGTCTCCCTGCTGCTGCGTCGTCCGCCGGGCCGCGAGGCGTTCCCCGGCGACGTCTTCTACTTGCACTCGCGTCTGCTGGAGCGCTGCGCCAAGCTCTCCGACGACATGGGCGCCGGGTCGATGACGGGTCTGCCGATCGTCGAGACGAAGGGCAACGACGTCTCGGCGTTCATCCCGACCAACGTCATCTCCATCACCGACGGTCAGTGCTTCCTGGAGACCGACCTGTTCAACGCGGGTGTCCGTCCCGCGATCAACGTCGGTGTCTCGGTGTCCCGAGTCGGCGGCTCGGCGCAGATCAAGGCGATGCGGAAGGTCGCCGGCACGCTGCGTCTGTCGCTGTCGCAGTACCGCGACCTCGAGGCCTTCGCCGCCTTCGCCTCCGACCTGGACGCGGCATCCCGCGCCCAGCTGGAGCGGGGCAGCCGGCTGGTGGAGCTGCTCAAGCAGTCGCAGTACAGTCCGTTCCCCGTCGAGAAGCAGGTCGTCTCGGTGTGGTCCGGCACGACCGGTGAGCTCGACGACGTGCCGATCGAGGACATCCGGCGCTTCGAGAGCGAGTTCCTGGACTACCTGTCCAGCCAGTACAAGGGTGTGCTCGACAGCCTCCGCGAGACCAAGGACCTGTCCGACGACACGGTCACCACGCTCAAGGACGCGATCGGCGAGTTCAAGAAGGGCTTCACGACCTCGAGCGGAGAGCTCCTGGTCAAGGACGTCCCGGTTGAGGCGCTCGCGGCGGACGAGGTCCGTCAGGAGACGATCGTGAAGCACGTCCGCAAGACCGAGAAGAAGTAGCGTATGGGTGCCCAGCTGAGACTGCTGCGGCGGCGGATCAAGTCGGTCAAGTCCACGGCGAAGATCACCCGCGCGCAGGAGCTGATCGCCTCGTCGCGCATCGTCAAGGCGCAGCAGCGGATGCACGCGGCCGTGCCGTACGAGCGTGAGATCACGCACGCGGTGTCCGCGGTCCTGTCGAACACCTCCAGCGTGGACCACCCGCTGACCGTCGCGAAGGAGCAGCCGGCCACGGCCGGCGTGCTCATCGTGACCAGCGACCGGGGTTTCTGCGGCGGCTTCAACGCCAACGTGCTGCGTGAGGCGGAGGCGCTGAAGGCGCACCTGGCCGGGCGCGGCCTCCAGGTGAAGCCTTTCGTGGTGGGCCGCAAGGGCATCACGTGGCACCGGTTCCGCAGCCGCGAGATGTCCGGCGAGTGGGACGGGTTCTCCGACAACCCGTCGTACGGCCACGCCAAGGAGATCGCCGACGCGCTCATCTCCTCGTTCAAGCAGGACGACGGCATCGACGAGATCCACATCGTCTACACCGAGTTCGTCTCGATGTTGACGCAGGAGGTCGTCGTCAAGCGGATCCTGCCGCTCGAGGTCGAGGAGACCGAGGCGACGCCGGAGACCGTGATGCCGTACTACGAGTTCGAGCCCACGGCTGGTGACGTGCTCGACTCCCTTCTGCCGCGCTACATCGAATCGCGGATCTTCAACGCGCTGCTCCAGTCGGCTGCCTCCGAGCACGCCGCCCGGCGCCGGGCGATGAAGTCCGCGACCGACAACGCCAACGAGCTCATCTCTGTGTTCACCCGCCAGATGAACCAGGCTCGCCAGGCCGAGATCACCCAGGAAATCAGCGAGATCGTCGGTGGCGCGAACGCGCTCGCTGACGCCGCAGCGGGGAAAGAGTGATATGACCGCACAGACTGTTGAGACCAGCGTGGGCCGTGTCGCCCGCGTCACCGGTCCCGTTGTCGACGTGGAGTTCTCCGTCGAGAACATGCCGGACATCTACAACGCCCTCACCGTTGACGTCACGCTCGGCGAGGAGACCAAGGTCCTGACCCTCGAGGTCGCCCAGCACCTGGGCGACAACATGGTCCGGGCCATCTCGATGCAGCCGACCGACGGTCTCGTCCGCGGCGCGGCCGTCTCCGACACCGGCGCGCCGATCTCGGTGCCGGTGGGCGACATCGTCAAGGGCCACGTGTGGAACGCCCTGGGCGAGCCGCTCGACGTGCCCAAGGCCTCGCTCGAGGTCACCGAGAAGTGGGGCATCCACCGCCCGTCGCCGCCGTTCGACCAGCTCGAGGCGCGTACGGAGATGCTGCCCACGGGCATCAAGGTCATCGACCTGCTCACGCCGTACGTCAAGGGTGGCAAGATCGGCCTGTTCGGCGGCGCGGGTGTCGGCAAGACCGTCCTCATCCAGGAGATGATCCGCCGCGTCGCGCTGAAGTTCTCGGGCACCTCGGTGTTCGCGGGCGTCGGCGAGCGCACCCGTGAGGGCAACGACCTCTGGCTGGAGATGGAGGAGGCGAACGTCCTCAAGGACACCGCGCTCGTCTTCGGCCAGATGGACGAGCCGCCGGGCACGCGTCTGCGCGTCGCCCTGTCCGCTCTGACGATGGCGGAGTACTTCCGCGACGTGCAGAAGCAGGACGTTCTGCTGTTCATCGACAACATCTTCCGGTTCACCCAGGCGGGCTCGGAGGTCTCCACCCTCCTCGGCCGCATGCCGTCCGCGGTGGGTTACCAGCCCACCCTGGCCGACGAGATGGGTGTGCTCCAGGAGCGCATCACCTCGACGCGTGGACACTCGATCACCTCCATGCAGGCGATCTACGTGCCCGCCGACGACATCACCGACCCGGCGCCGCACAACGCGTTCGCGCACCTCGACGCGCAGACCGTGCTCTCGCGGCCCATCTCGGAGAAGGGCATCTACCCCGCGGTGGACCCGCTCGACTCCTCCTCGCGCATTCTCGACCCCGTCGTCATCGGGGACGAGCACTACGCGGTGGCCCAGGAGACCAAGCGGATCCTGCAGAAGTACAAGGAACTGCAGGACATCATCGCGATCCTCGGCATCGACGAGCTCTCCGAAGAGGACAAGGTCACCGTCCAGCGGGCCCGCCGGATCGAGCGATTCCTGTCCCACCCGATGTACGCCGCCGAGGCGTTCACCGGGCAGCCTGGCGAGTTCGTGCCGCTGGACGAGACCATCGCCTCCTTCAAGGGCCTCTGCGCGGGTGAGTATGACCACCTGCCCGAGCAGGCGTTCTTCATGGTCGGCGGCATCGAGCAGGCCATCGCGAAGGCGAAGGACCTCGAGCGCTAGTCGCCTGAGACGCCGGTACGGCAGGCCGTACCGGCGTCTTCTGTCTCCTTGGAAGGAGGAGCTGAGAAGTGGCAAAGCTTCGCGTAGGCGTCGTATCGCCGGAACGTGAGATCTGGTCGGGCGAAGCCGACATGGTGATTGCCAAGACCGTCGACGGCGAGATCGGTATTATGCCGGGACACGCTCCTGTTCTCGGCGTCCTCGTCGAGGGCGGGGTCTTGCGCGTCAAGCGCGACGGCGAGGGCGACCTCGTCGCGGCGGTGCACGGCGGCTTCCTGTCTGTCGCGGACAACGACGTGTCGGTCCTGGCGGAGGCGGCGGAGCTCGGCTCCGAGGTCGACGTCGCGGCCGCGAAGGACGCCCTGCAGCGTGCCCAGGCCTCGATCGAGGCCGATCAAGAAGACGCGGACGCACGGCTGGAAGCCAAGCGTGCCGCGGCCCGGCTGCGTGCGGCCGGCGAAGAGGTCTGATCTTGTAAGGGGGGCGGCGATGGCGGCGCTGACGATTCTTCTGGGCGTCTGCTCCGTGGCCGCACTCCTGCTGTTTCGCGGTATTGCCCTGGCTCGAAGCCGGGGCACTGTCGTCTGTCGGGTACGCCGGGGGGACAGGGGCTGGCGAAGCGGGGTAGCCCGCTACGTCGGAGGAGAGCTCCACTGGATCCCCTTCATCGGACTGCGACTGAGGCCGCGCCACGCGATTGCGAGGCGCGGCCTCACTGTTTCCAGCCGAAGGCGGCTGACGACGGGCGAAGGCCCCGCGGGGTACTGGACGGTCGTGTGCTCGGCGGAACGAGGGCCGCTCTCGCTCGCGATGAGCGAGGACGCGCTGACCGGCTTCCTCGCCTGGCTGGAGTCGGCCCCGCCCAGCGCCCATCTCGACGCTGTGTAAATTGCGCTCGCTCCGCTCGCGCGTGTTCGGGGCGCCTTAGAGGCGATGTCTTCCCTCGTCGTTCGGGGTCGCTCGTTCCTCGCTCCCCGCTCTCTCCTCAGTCCAGACACCGCCGCGCCCCTCACGTGACGGTTGCGCTCCGCAGGTCAGTCATCTTGCTCCCCCGTTCCTCAGTCCAGACGCCGCGTCCTCAGCGATGTTCATGGGCACGGGAAGGGACGCTGAGCCTGTGTCGACGATGCGCGACATGGAACGCGAGGGGCGCGGCCGGGATCTGGACTGAGGAACGCCCGCAGCGAGGAACGAGCGAGGACGTGACGAGGGAAGACCCGGCCTCTAAGGCGCCCCGAGCCCGCCGCGCCGGAGGCGAGGCAGGCAAGCAGGGCGCCCCGAGCACGCGCGAGCGGAGCGAGCGCAATCGAACACAACCTCAGCGCGTGCCGCCGGGCTTCCAGAGGATCTCGTCGCCTCCCGCCACGACCCGGCAGAGGATGAACAGCAGGTCGGAGAGCCGATTCAGGTACTTCGCCGTCAGCGGGTTGACGTCGTCGTGAGCCTCGAGCGCCGACCAGGCCGTCCGCTCCGCTCGCCGTACGACCGTACGGGCGACGTGGAGGAACGCGGTGGCGGGCGCGCCTCCGGGCAGGATGAAACTGCGCAGTGGTTTCAGCGGCGCGTTGAACCGGTCGCACTGCTCCTCGAGCCACACGATGTAGGACTCCTCCACGCGCAACGGGGGGAACTCCGGGTTCTCCGTCACCGGCGTGCAGAGATCCGCGCCCACGTCGAAAAGCTCGTTCTGCACCCGGGTCAGCACCGCGACGACGTCGTCAGGGAGGCCGCGGACCTCCGCGGAGAAGCCGCCGACCGAGATGGCGACACCGAGAGCGGCGTTGGCCTCCTCCACGTCGGCGTAGGCCGCGAGGCGGGGGTCGGTTTTGTGGGTCCGGCTCATGTCGCCGAGAGTCGTCGTCCCGTCGTCGCCCGTCCTGGTGTAGATCTTCGACAGCACGACAGGCTTGTCGTCATCGGCTCGCGTCATGTCGTTCAGAGTAACCAGCCAGGCTCCGGCCGCTCGCCGTCCGGGTCCTCGGGCGGGCCGCGGCCGGACGGCTCAGACGCCGAAGGCGCACCGGAAGATGTGCACGGCGGCGTCGATCACCTTGTCGGTGGGCGGTGCGGGGTTGGCGAGCACCCACTCGATCAGCAACTCCGTGATGGCTCCGATCAGGCCGAGGGAGAGCAGGTGCGTTTCGAGGGGGAGGCGGTGCGGCACGTCCTGAACGACGCCTTCGATGATCTCCGAGAAGGCCTTGACCGTGTGCTGCCGGGCGGCGGTAAGCACGTTCCCGGCCCGGCGGACCTCTAAATGCATCACGCGAGCACGCCGGACGTCCTTGGTGACGAACCGAACGTACTCCGCGATGCCGGCGACGATCCGCTCGTCCAACGTCGGCGGCGCCTTGTCGATCGCCTGGTTGACGGATGTGAGGGTCTCCTCCACGCACCGGTCGTAGACCGCGCGCATCAGATCCTCACGGCTGGAGAAGCACTCGTAGAAGGCCCGGTTCGAGATGCGCGCGGTGGTGCACAACTTCTCAATGGTCGTGGCGTGGAACCCGGGATGCGCGAAGAGCGTGTAGGCCGCCGTTATGAGCCGTTCCCTCCGGTCGGCGAGCCGCTCCGCGGCGGACATGCCCCGGTAGTCACGTCCCGTCAATGTTCCACCTCGCGCCGTCATACCCCCCGGAATCCTCCATTATGAAGGCAAGATCCTTTATACGGAAGTGCCATGAAACGGGCACCTTCCGTATATGCCGAGGTGGCCAGAAGGCTTGACATCTGGATCAACCGGACACTCTGTCATGGCTGGATCGCGTCGCTGCGACCACCCATCGTGGCCCGGCCCTCCTATGATCATCCGTCGCGGCGGCTCTTCCAGCGGAACGTCGTCAGGCACAACACGGCGCCACCGATCAGCCACGCGCCGAGGACCAGGGCGACACGGTCGAGTTCGTACGACTTCGCGGCCTCCAGGGCGGCTCCGCCGTCCCCCAGGAAGACCGAACGGAAGCCCTGGCACATCCACTTCAGCGGGAAGACCGATGCGATGTTCATCAGCCACTGGGGCATCGCGGTGAAGGGGATGAAGACCCCGGACACGAACTGCAGGACCACGAAAGGCATGCTGATCACGGCCGCGGCGCTCTTGGCCGATCTCGGCAGGCTGCTCGCCGCGATGCCCAGCAGCGCCGAGCCCGAGACGCCGAGCAGGAACACCCAGGTGAACGTCAGCCACTTCGACGCCTCGGAGGGCAGGTCGAGGTCGTACATCGTGACGCCGATGGCGAGCAGGATGGCCACTTCGAGGACCGCGATGAGCAGCACGACGAGGACCTTGCCGACGAAGTAGGCACTGGGCGGCATCGGTGTGCCCGCCAGCCGCTTGAGCGTGCCGTCCTGGCGCTCGGTCGCGATGCCGATGCCGAGGTTCTGGAAGCCCGCCCCCATGACGCCCGCGCCGATCAGGCCCGCGGTGTACAGCTGGGAGACGGTGACTCCGGTGTCTTCCAGGTCGCCGGCGAAGATGGAGCCGAACAAGACGAGCAGGACGATCGGGAAGGCGAACGTGAAGACGACCCCGTCCTTCTCCCTGAAGAACATCTTCGTCTCCGCCGTCGCCCGGGCCAGGCTCACCCTGACGATGGACGGCATCGGCGCGGAGGGGGCGGTGACGGGGGGCGCGTCGGTGGTTTCGGCTGTTTCAGGCATGGGGGCCTCGCTGGGTGGTGGGGGATGAGTCTGGTGCCCGAGTCGGCAGCCGCTGGGCGGGGGTCCGGTTCAGGAGGGCTCGATCAGGCGCAGATAGATGTCCTCGAGCGAGGGACGGGTGACGGCCAGTTCGGGGATCTCGCCGTCGAAGCGCTGACTGAGCTCCAGCACGGTCTTCGTCGGGGTGTCGGTCTCAACGGAGCCGTCCGCCCAGGTCACGCGGGCCTTGGCCGTCGCACGGCCGCCCAGGGTCGTCGGGTCTCCCTCGGCGACGATCTTCCCCTGGGCGATCACCGCGACGCGGTCGGCCAGTGTCTCGGCCTCTTCGAGATAGTGGGTGGTCAGCACGATCGTGGTGCCGCCGTGGGCCAGACCCGAGATCAGATCCCAGAAACGACGGCGGGACTCGGGGTCGAAGCCCGTCGTCGGTTCGTCGAGGAACAGCAGTTGGGGTCTGCCGACGACGCCGAGGGCCACGTCGACCCGCCGCCGCTGCCCGCCGGAGAGTTGGCGGATGCGTTTGCCCGCGCTCTCGGTGAGCCCCACCATCTCGATGACCTCGTCCGGGTCACGGGAGTCCGGGTAGTACGTCGCGTAGAGCCGCATGATCTCGCGCACGGTCAGCTCAGGAGCGTCCTGGTTCGTCTGCAGGACGATGCCGATGCGGGAGCGCCACTGCCGGGTGGGCCGTCCGGGATCGGCGCCGAGCACGCTGACCTCGCCGGAGTCCCGCTTCCGGTAGCCCTCGAGGATCTCGACGGTCGTCGACTTGCCCGCTCCGTTGGGGCCGAGGATGGCGAACACCTCGCCATGTTCGATCTCCAGATCGATCCCGGCGACCGCTTCGACGCCGCTGTAGCGTTTCGTCAGCCCTCGCACCTGAATGGCGTGTGTCATGCCTATAGGTTCGTGGATCTACGGCTGCCGCGTCACCTCCAATCGGATGATTCGCCGGTCCTTCGCGGGAGGGAACGGCCGCCGGCCGGCGGCGGGTGAGACGCCGGCCGGGAGGCACCGCCCGTCAGGACTCGAGGATCTCGAAACGCTCGGCGATGGCCGTGAAGAGCAGGTCGTCCTCTTCCGGTACGGACGACCCGCAGCCGAGGCAGAACCGCACGTCGTCGTGGACGACGAAGTATTCACGGACGGCCCAGACTCGGCCGGCGTCGTGCTTGGCGCAGTCGAGCCGGGCGGCCAGGCGTCCTGCGACCTCCACGTCAGTGATCTGGAAGTCGCTGAATCCCGCTGATTCCAGGATCGGCCGCACCAGTTCGGCGGCGTCGGCCGCGGTCGAGCCCGGCCGCGGCCATCCCCGGAAGACGATGACGCTGTGCCTGCGATCGGTCGGCTGGCCGAACCTGGCGGTCTCCAGTGGGCTGTTCTTCAGGTTCGGCGGCCGTTCGTCCCAATCCTCAGGGACATGTACGGCATAGCCGAACTCGGGCTTCTCTATGCGCTGCCATTCCATGTGCCGCTCCTCGGCATCGACGCGTCGCAGGTGCCTGAGGGCAGCGGTGTAGGACTCTCCGGTACGGCGGGCGCGTTCACGGACACGACGCTTGAAGTGCTTGTTCGCTGTCATCAGACCCTCGACACCACGAAGGCTCGACCCCCGGCGAGGAACCCAGTGGCGGGTGGATGACCAGCGATCCGAGGCAGCGAGTCCCCTTTGCCTCCACCGGGCGGCCCTGCCGGGGAGGGCCGAAGGAGGTTGGGCGTCGGATCAACGCCGGCCCCCAGAATAACCCAGACAGCGCGTCAGAACAGGGTGGGGTTCTCCGGCTCGATGCCGCGCAGGCCGTCGTAGTCGAGGATGACGCAGTCGATGCCGCGGTCCGCCGCGAGCACCCTGGCCTGGGGCTTGATCTCCTGAGCGGCGAAGACGCCCTTGACCGGCGCCAGCCGCGGATCCCGGTTGAGCAGCTCCAGATAGCGCGTCAGCTGCTCCACGCCGTCGATGTCGCCCCGCCGTTTGATCTCGATGGCGACGCTGCCGCCCAGGTGGTCGCGGCACAGGATGTCCACCGGGCCGATCGCCGTCATGTACTCACGGCGGACCAGCGACCAGCCCTCGCCGAGGGTGGTGATGTGCTCGGCGAGCAACTCCTGGAGGTGGGCCTCTACGCCGTCCTTCTGCAGGCCGGGATCGATGCCGAGCTCGTGGCTCGAGTCGTGGAGGATCTCCTCGATCGTCAGCACGAGCTTCTCGCCGGTCTTCCCGTGGATCACCGACCAGGTGACCGATCCGTCGATGTTCTCCTCGCGGATCTTGCACGGCGGATTCATCCAGTTGAGCGGTTTGAAGGCCCGGTCGTCCGCATGAATGGAGACCGAGCCGTCCGCCTTGATCAGGATGAGCCGGGGCGCCATCGGGAGATGGGCCGTCAATCTTCCCACGTAGTCCACGCTGCACCGCGCGATGACGAGCCGCATGGGCGCCAACCCTACCGGGCTTGCGGCTGTGACGAGGCCCTCTGGAAAACTGACTCCATGACACGGACGTTCGAGACGGTCGGAGTCGTCGGGCTCGGGACGATGGGCGCGGGCATCGCGGAGGTGTTCGCCCGCGCGGGGATGAGAGTGATCGGCGTCGAGGCCGACGAGGCGGCGCTCGAGAGAGGCCGCGGGCACCTTTCGACCTCCACGTCCAGGGCTGTCGCGAAGGGCAGGATGACCGCCGAGCAGCAGGCCGCCCTCCTCGGCCGGATCACCTTCACGATCTCCCGCGAGGACCTGGCGGACGCCGATCTCGTCATCGAGGCGATCCCCGAGATCATGGAGTACAAGCGGGGCCTGTTCTCGGATCTCGACCGGATCTGCAAGCCGTCCGCGGTGCTCGCCACCAACACCTCCTCGCTCTCGGTGACCGCCATCGCCGCCACGACCTCGCGCCCCGCGCAGGTGGTCGGCATGCACTTCTTCAACCCCGCGCCGGTCATGAGGCTGGTCGAGGTGATCAGCACCGTCGTGACCGAGGACGGCCTGGCCGCCGAGATCGCCGACCTCGCCCGGCGGCTCGGCAAGACGCCGGTGACGGTCGGGGACCGGGCGGGCTTCGTGGTCAACCGGCTGCTGCTCGGCTACCTCAACCACGCCTGCGGCCTGCTCGAATCAGGCCTTGCCGGCCGGGACGACATCGACGCGGCCGTGAAGCTCGGTCTCGGCCTTCCGATGGGCCCCTTCACGCTGCTCGACCTCATCGGTCTCGACACGTCGTACGAGGTGTGCGAGGTGTTGTTCCGCGAGAGCCGGGACCGCCGCCACGCGCCGGCCCCCGTCCTGCGCGAGTTCGTCACCGCGGGGCTGCTCGGCCGGAAGACGGGCCGGGGTTTCTACTCCTACGCCGCCCCCACGCCCGCCGTCCACGAGCCCGGGCCCAGGGCCGTCGTGTCGATGGTGGGCATCGTCGGCAGCGGGCCCGACGTCGCCGGCCTGGTCGCCGACCTCGACGCCGCCGGATTCAAGTCGACCGTGGCCGAGAGGTCCGATCTCACCCCGGTGGCCGACGCCGACGTGGTCGTCGCGCTCTCGGACCGGCCCGTCATCGAACTCGCCGTACGGCTCCCGCATCCCGAACGGCTCGTCGGCCTGCATCTGGTGGGGGACCGCGTGGCCGAGGTGGCCTCGACCGTCCTCACGTCCGAGGACGTGGCGGGAGCCGTACAGGATCTGGTGACCGTGCTCAGGCGCACGCCGGTGCGGTGCGGCGATCGGGCCGAACTGGTCGTCAACGCGCTGCTGTACCCCTATCTCAACGACGCGGTCCGCATGCTGGACTCGGGCTACGCGACGGCCGCGGACATCGACGACGCGATGAGGCTGGGCTGCGGCTATCCCGCCGGGCCGTTCGAGATGCTCGACGCCATCGGGCTGGAGAGGGTCAGGGACGGCCTGCGCGCGCTCTACGCCGAGTATCGCGAGCCGTCATTCGCTCCCGCGCCGCTCCTCGACCAACTCGTGACGGCAGGCGTGCCGGGATTCCGCGCGTACGCGCGTTGATGTGGGCCTGGAAGAATGCACGAGGATATGCCGTTCTGTCCTGTGTCAGGTGATCTCTCGCAGGACACATCCCCTCGAGGAGGACTGTCGCCGTGAGCCCGCGTCGTGCCCGCCGCCGCGGCCCGTTCGATCGCCCTGACGGCCGCGGGGCCGGACGGCCGGTCGAGGCGGTTCCCGGCGTGGACCGGGTGGAGACCGCGCCGGACGGCGACTGGGTGGTGCGGAACGTGTCCGGCCCGGCCCTCGGCAAGGCCTATCGATGCCCCGGCTGCGAGCAGGAGATCCGTTCCGGTCTGCCGCACATCGTGAGCTGGCCCGCCTGGCCCGGAGGCGAGGACGAGCGGCGGCACTGGCATACGGCGTGCTGGCGGAACCGGGCCAACCGAGGCCCCGGCCGCAGTCGCTACTGAGGGTGTCGCATTGCATGATCACGTACGGCGGATGCCCTGGTCGGCGGGGCTGTGTCCGAACCTGTGCATGATCACGAACGGTGTATGGCCTGGTCGCGCGGGGCGGCGGCGAATCTGTGCATGATCACGCGGGAAGGGTGTGCTGGTCATGGGGGATGGTGCCGAACCTGCGCATGATCACGGCGGGAGAATTGGATGGTCAGGGATACTGTGGGAGAACTTGTGCATGATCACGATGGAGGGGCTGGGGTCGGGATGGACATCAGGGCGTCGACGGTCCTGCCCGCCAAGCGGGAGGACATCGAGCTGAACACGGCCGACGGCCTGACCCTGGTGGGAGAGCTCGCGCTGCCGGAGAGCGGGTCGCCCGCCGCCACCCTGATATGCCTGCACCCGCTTCCCACGCACGGCGGCATGATGGACAGCCATGTCCTGCGCAAGGCGTCCTATCGGCTGCCGGCTCTCGCCGACCTCGCCGTGTTGCGCTTCAACACCCGTGGGACGACCTCCGACCGCGGCACGTCGCAGGGGGCGTTCGACGGGGGAGAGGGAGAGCGGTACGACGTGGCCGCTGCGCTCGAGTACGCGGACTTCCACGACCTGCCGCGTCCCTGGCTGGTCGGCTGGTCGTTCGGCACCGAGTTGGCCCTGAAGTGGGGGAGGGATCCCCTCGTCCAAGGCGCCATCCTGTTGTCGCCCCCGCTCCACCGGGCCACCGACGCCGATCTCGACGCCTGGGCGGAGTTCGACCGTCCCCTGATCGCCCTCGTACCGGAGTTCGACGACTACCTCCAGCCGGAGGAGGCCACGCGTCGTTTCAGCCGTGTCCCCCAGGCCGAGGTCGTCGGGGTCGAGGGGGCCAAGCACCTGTGGGTGGGCGAGCCGTACGTGCGGATCGTGTTGAACGAGATCGTCAAGCGGGTCAACCCGTCGGCTGCTCCGCTGCCCACCGCCGTCTGACCCGCCCCGCTCGGACTGCCGTCCTCTGAGCGTCGGCCTCTGAGCGCGTTGAGGGCGATTCGGTGCGGGGAGGGTGGCAAGCGGCCGATCGCGCGTTACGTTGACGTGATGCAGCTTTACTCGCGATCGGCAGGAAGTGGCATGCCCCTCGTGCTGCTCCATGCCTTCCCGCTCTCATCGGCGATGTGGCTCGCGCAGCGTGAGGCTCTGGCATCCGAATGCAGAGTGATCACTCCGGATCTGCGCGGCTTCGGCGGCTCCCGGCTGGGCGAGGAGGACCCTTCCGTCGACGCGATGGCCGACGACGTGGCACGGCTGCTCGACGACGAAGGCGTCGACCGGGCGGTGGTCGGCGGCCTGTCGATGGGCGGCTATGTGACGATGGCGCTGTGCCGCCGTCATCCGGACCGCCTGATGGGCGCGATATTCGCCGACACCAAGGCGAGCGCGGACACGGAGGCGGCGCGGGCCAACCGGGAGCGGATCGCCGCGGCGGTGCTCAACGGCGGCGCGGGAGTGCTGCTGGAGGACGTCCTGCCCACGCTGATCGGCACGACCACCAAACAGCGCCGGGGGATGGTCGTCGGGCGGGTCCGCGGCCTGGTGCAGGCGGCCCCGCCTGGAGCGGTGGCCTGGGCCCAGCGGGCGATGGCCGGGCGGCCCGACTCCTTCGAGACGTTGCGGGCCCTGGACGTGCCGGTCCTGGTCGTCGTGGGCGACGAGGACGAGTTGTCCCCGCCCTCCGACGCCGAGGCGATGGCTCAGGCCGTGCCGGAGGCGAAGCTGGCGGTCATCGAGAAGGCCGGGCACCTGTCCGCGATCGAACAGCCTGAGGCCTTCAACGCCGTCGTCGCGGAGTTCGTCCGGTCCCTCCGCTGAGACGCGCGCGAACGAACAGGGCCCGGCGGGATCGTTCCCACCGGGCCCTGTTCAGATAGCCGTCGCCAACTCCCCGAATGCGCCGACCGTTACTCCTGCCACCATTCGGCGTCGTCGTCCGCCTTGGGGGCGGGCTCGACCGGCTTGGCCGCCACGACCGGCTTCTCGCTCACCGGGGGCGCGGCCGACAGGGCCGGCTTCGGCGGAGCCGCGGTGACCGGGGCGGGCTCGGGCTCCATGCCCGGCAGCGCCGCGCCGCCGAGCAGCTGACGCAGCTGGGCGAGGTGGCTGGTGATGCTGTCGCGCTGGCGCGTGAGCTCGTCGACCTGCCGCTGCATCGAGGTGCGGGTCCGCTCCGCCTCGCTCTTGGCGTCGCTCACGATCGACTCGGAGCTCGACTTCGCCTCGGCCACGACCTGGTCGGCGTTCTTGCGGGCGTTCGCGAGCAACTGCTTGGCGTGCGTGTCCGCCTCGCGACGGGTCTGGTCGGCCTGCTGCGTGGCCTTGGTGGCCCGCTGCTCGGCGGTCGCGGCCCGCTGCTCGGCCTCGGCGACCAGCTTCTGCGTGTTGGCCTGCGCGGTGGCGTGCCGCTCGGCCTCCTGCCGCTCGGCGTCTTCGCGGCGGGCGGCGAGCTGGATCTCGAACTCGGCCTCGTCCTGGGCCCGCTTGGCCTCGGACTCCTCCAGGACGCGCTGAGCCTGCGCACGCATCTCGTCCGCCTGGCGCTTGGCCGTGGTCAGCACCTCGTCGCGCTCACGCTTGGTGGACGCGCGGAGCTGGGCGACCTCGCGCTCGGTCGTGGTGCGCAGCTTGGCGATCTCACGCTCGGCGTCGGCGCGCTTCTCCGCGACCTCGTGGTCGGCGGTGGCGCGCAGCTTGGCGACCTCGCGCTCGGTGGTGGAGGTCAGCTCGTCGGACTCACGCTTCGCGGTGGAGCGGATCTCCTCGGCGTCACGCTCGGCGGTGCTCCGCATGTCCTCGGCCTCGCGGTTGGCGAGGGCGCGCTTCTCGGCGGCCTCGTTCTCCGCGGCGGCGCGCAGGTCGGCTGCGTCCACCCGTGCCGCTGCCTTGATCTCGTTCGCCTCGGACCTGGCCGCCTGTACGAGCTCGGTGGCCTGCTCTTCCGCCAGGCGCAGCAACTGCTCGATGCGGGCGCCCAGACCGGAATAGGTCGGGCGCTCCTGCTCCTGCAACTGTCGCTGCGAGTCGGACAGGTCGCGCTGCAGACCTGTCACCTGCTCCTTGGCCTGACGCAGCTCGGTGTCGAGCGTCTTCAAGTGGTCGTGGACCTGGTGCCGGTCATAGCCCCTGAGCACCACGTCGAATTCCCGAGAAGGGGCGTCTTCGAAGAAATTATTGAGCTGGGCGTCGATGTCGGACTGCATGAGGCTCGATCCTGGTTGTCGAGACGGCTACACGGGCCGGACGGGGGGTTCGGACATCCGAGGCGGGGAGCCCACGGGCATCCACCTCCGGTGGTACGCCAGCGTACTCCGCTACCGCTGCCTTGGCGGCCCTCTCCGACTTTCTGCGCTACTTGTTACGTATGAACGTTTCTTGCGTTTGGATCAGTGTCTGGATGTCTCCACCAGTTCGGTGAGCACCCCTCCGATGTCTTTCGGATGGAGAAAGGCGATGGAGGCGCCCATCGATCCGTGCCGCGGTCTTTCATCGAGCAAACGAACGCCTTTCGCGGAGATTTCCGCCAGCGCTTTGGTGATGTCCGTCACTCCGTATCCGACATGGTGCACACCCTCGCCGCGCTTGGCCAGGAACTTGCCCACCGCCGTGTCGGGGTGGAGCGGCTCCAGCAACTGCACATAGGAAGCGCCCTGATCGCCGTCCGCCACGTGCAGCATGGCCTCGCGAACGCCCTGCTCCTCGTTGATCTCCCGGCTCACGACGGTCAGGCCGAACACCGACTCGTAGAATTCGATCTTCTCGCTCAGATTGTGGCAGGCGATTCCCACATGATCGATCCTGAGCAACATTTGGGACTCCGTTTCGTGTGTCGTTCAACGGCGGCCGCTCTCGCGGTCGTCCGGCGCCTGCTGGGTATGGTGGCACCGTCGCCCTGATCTCGTGATGGAGGCCCCTCAAATGTCTGGTTCCGTCATCGTCGCCGGAGCTCGCACGCCCATCGGAAGGCTCCTGGGCTCGCTCGCCGACCTTTCCGCCGTCGACCTCGGCGGCCTCGCCATCGAGGCGGCCCTGTCGCGTGCGGGCGTGGCTCCCGACCAGGTGCAATACGTGATCATGGGGCAGGTTCTCCAGGCCGGGGCCGGTCAGATTCCGTCACGGCAGGCCGCCGTGAAGGCGGGCATACCCATGACGGTCCCCTCGCTCACCATCAACAAGGTGTGCCTGTCGGGCCTCGACGCCATCGCCCTGGCCGACCAGCTCATCAGGGCGGGGGAGTTCGACATCGTCGTCGCGGGCGGCATGGAGTCGATGACCAACGCGCCTCACCTGCTGCCAGGCCTGCGCAAGGGCGTCAAGTACGGCAACGCCGGCGTGCTCGACTCGATGGCGCTCGACGGGCTGACCGACGCGTTCGACCAGGTGGCGATGGGTGAGTCGACCGAGCACCACAACGCGCGGCTCGGCCTGACCCGGCAGGAGCAGGACGAGTTCTCCGCCCGGTCGCATCAGCTCGCCGCGCAGGCGACCAAGAACGGCCTGTTCGACGACGAGATCGTCCCCGTCTCCCTGCCGCAGCGCAAGGGAGAGCCGATCCTGTTCTCGGCGGACGAGGGCATCCGCCCCGACACCACCGTGGAGGGCCTCGCCCGTCTGCGCCCCGCGTTCACGAAGGACGGCACGATCACCGCGGGCTCCGCCTCCCAGATCTCCGACGGCGCCGTGGCCGTGGTGGTCATGTCCCGGGCCAAGGCCGAGGAACTGGGTCTCGACTGGCTGGCCGAGATCGGCGCGCACGGGAACGTGGCCGGACCGGACAATTCGCTGCAGTCCCAGCCCGCCAACGCCATCAAGCAGGCCCTCGGCAAGCAGGGGGTGACGACGGGCGATCTCGACCTGGTCGAGATCAACGAGGCGTTCGCCCAGGTCGTGCTCCAGTCGGCGAAGGAGCTGGACATCCCGCTCGACAAGGTCAACGTCAACGGCGGCGGCATCGCCCTCGGCCATCCGATCGGCGCGTCCGGGGCGCGCATCGTGCTGGCCCTCGCGCACGAGCTCAGGCGGCGTGGCGGCGGGCTGGGCGCGGCCGGTCTGTGCGGCGGCGGCGGCCAGGGCGACGCCCTGATCATCCGCGTTCCCTCCGGTCGCGACGGAAGCTGAACGTGGACGTCCGCGAGCTCGCCGCCGACGCGCGACGCGGCCGGCCGCGCGCGGTCGCCCGCCTGCTCTCCCTGGTCGAGAACGCCGTGGCCGCCCCCGAGCGCGCCGCGACGCTCCGCGAGGTCATGGCCGAGCTCGCGACGGGGACACGCAAGCCGTACACCGCGAGGGTGATCGGCCTGACGGGCGCGCCCGGCGTCGGGAAGTCCACGACGACGGGCATGCTCATCCGGGCCTTCCGCGCCCGCGGCAGCCGGGTGGGCGTCCTCGCCGTAGACCCCTCGAGCCCGTTCACCGGCGGCGCGCTGCTCGGCGACCGCGTGCGGATGCAGGACCACGCGACCGACCCCGACGTCTTCATCCGCAGCATGGCCAGCCGGGGTCACCTGGGCGGGCTCGCGTGGGCCACGCCGCAGGCGCTGCGCGTCCTCGACGCGGCCGGCTGCGACGTCATCCTCATCGAGACCGTGGGGGTCGGCCAGGCCGAGGTCGACGTCGCCCGGCTGGCCGACACGACGCTCGTGCTGCTGGCTCCGGGGATGGGCGACGGCATCCAGGCGGCGAAGGCGGGGATCCTCGAGATCGCCGACGTGTTCGTCGTCAACAAGGCCGACCGCGACGGCCTCCAGGCGACCGTGCGCGACCTGCGCAACATGGTGGCGCTCGCGACCACGCCGTGGCGGCCCCCGATCGTCCCCACGGTGGCGGCGAAGGGCGAGGGCGCCGAGGAGTTGCTCGACGCCCTCGACAAGCACGCCGCCCACTTGGAGGAGTCGGGCGAGTTCCGTCGCCGGCGGCTGGCCCGCGCCAGGGACGAGATCGAGGCGATCGCGCTCGCGCAGATCAGGTCCAGGCTCGCCGATCCGCACGTGGATCGGCTCGAGGGGCTCGCCGAGCGCCTGCTCGCGGGCGCCGTCGATCCCTACTCGGCCGCGGACGACCTCATCGCCGCCCTCGGCTGACCGCCCTCAGGCTCCCTGTACGGCTCTCGCGAGCCTCGCCGTACAGGGGCCGCCCGTGAATGGTCCCGGCGGGCGGGGGAGCCCGCGAGCATGATCGCGGGCTCCGCGGGTCACGCCTCGTCGCCGTACCGGATGACCACGGTGGTGAAGCCGAGGGCCTTCAGCATGCCCTCCAGCGTCGCCTTGGTGTTCTGGTCGGCCCGGTTGCGCAGGTCGCTCGAGGCCGCGGTGTCGGCGATCTTCTGCTCGGCCAGCACGTAGAGCTCCTGCTGGTTCGCCGGCGAGGAGGACAGGAAATCCGACACGCGGTCGAACAGCCCCCGTTGCTGGGCGAACACATAGGACTTCTGGTTGTCCAGATTCGGTTTCTCCAACTGGGCGTGCGGCAGCCGTACCGTCACGGTCTTGCCGTCGGGGGAGACGGTGATGGCGTCCTTGGAGAGTCCGGAGAAGTCGACGTAGGCGTCCACGCCGCCCACGCCCACGAAGAGGGTCCTGGTTCCCTTGATGGCGTCGGGCAGGAAGTTGGCGTCCTTCTCCAGGTCCACGATGACCTGGAAGTTGCCCGTCGCCGCCTCGTATCGGCTGAGGTTCTGGATCGACTTCAGCAGCACCGGGCTGCTGCGGTCGATGGTCTCCTCCCCGAGCGGGTTCAGCCACGACCAGGTCAGGCGTGCACCCACGACGACCAGGAGGATGACGAAGAGGAAGCCGGCGAGCAATCGCCAGCCTCTGCGTGGGCGCCGGGCGACGGGTTCGTCGGTGTCCGGCGTGGGGAGGGGTCGGGTCTGACGGTCCACGGGAGGACATCTTCCCCTTATTCGCCCGATCTCACATCCACGCCATCGCCGCCGAGGCCGCCGGGGAACCGGTTGACCTGGCCGGCTCACTGCTGGAAATCGTGGTGACGGCGATGCCCGCGGAAGCCCCCGGAGGCGCCCACGGGTGACAACGCGGTGCCGTCGCCGGGGAGCCGCTCCTGGCCGGGGCGGAAGTCGGTGCCACGCCGGGAGTCCTGGCCCCCGTCCCGGTCCGTCCCGTCGGAACCCGGGTCCTGATCCGGTCGGGAGCCGGGTGCGTCGGTGCCGTCACGCCGGGGAGAGTCCTGCCCGGAGCCGGAGCCGTCGGGGGTTTCGGGCAGGGTCCCGGGACCCGCAGACGCGCCGGGCCCGGGCTCGGGGGAGGCGCCGCCGTCCGGGCCCGTCCCCGTGCCGGTGTCCGGCCCCGCGCCCTGACCCGTCCCGCTCCCGGCTCCCGGGATCGGCCCGGGCACCGTGCCCGGGCCCGCTCCGGGGACCGTGCCGGGGGTGAGGACCACGCCGGGAATCTGTCCGGCCGGTCCGGAGGGCGACGGCACGACGGGCGCCGCGGACGGGTAGCCGGGGCTCGGGGCCACCGGATACACGGGCGCGTAGCCCGCGTCGGCGTTGACCGGGTATCCGGTCATGTTCGGGTCCGCCTGCCTCGCCCCGCCGCCGAAGTGCCGGCTCTGCAGTCCGCACGAGACGAAGTCCGAATAGAACATGCGCAGCCAGTCGCGCCGCTGGGTCTCGGTGAGTTCGGAGAACCACACCGCGGCGTACCGGTGCTCGGGCAGCGGCCCCGCCGACAGCGGCTCGTTGCGGAGCCAGGAGATGACGATCGCCCGGTAGCCGGCGGTGACCGTCCCGGGGCACGGCTTGGCGAGCCGGTCGAGGAACTCGCCCGCCGCGCGGTCGGCGTACCCGTCGTTCAGGTCGTCGACATGGATGAAGGCCACCCCCGGGTCCGCCTGGTCGCCGTCGTCGGGGGAGTGCTGCTCGACCCGGTTGAAGGCGGCCGGGGTGCCCGCCAGCCTGGCGGCGATCGTCGTGAACGTGCTCACCAACTCGGTGAGGCCGGCGCGCATCGAGGGATGCACGCACACCGTGATCGGCCACTCCTGGCAGCTGTAGACCAGGCGCTCGCTCGCGGCCACGGTCTGCGGTTCGGTGACCAGCCGGGCGGCCCCCGTACCGGCGGCCATGACGGCCATGACGGCCGCGGCGAGCGCGAGCATGCGCCTGGTGACGAGCGCCACCCACCCGAGCAGGAACGCGGTGCTCAGGCCGAGCAGCCACAACGTCTGATCGGTGAAGGCGGTCGCACTCATCCCCTCGAACAGGTCGTACGGCTCCCGCGTCGCGGGGGCGAGCCTGTCGGCCCAGGTGAAGTTGCCGGCCAGCCAGGTGAAAAGCACATAGGTGCCGAGCCCGGCGATCGCCGGTGTGGCGACGAGAGGGAGCAGCCAGCCGACGATCCAGCCCACCACCACGTAGAGGGCCAGCGAGGCGACGCACATGGCCAGGCCGCTGGGCACCAGGCGTCCCGGTTGCTCGCCCAGGCCGGCACGCAGCCCGAGCACCAGGACCGTGGTGCCGAACGAGCCGGTCACGACCACGAGGATCGCGAGCGGCGCCTTCACCGCCCGCCACGGAGTGATGGCACGGCCGTTGCTGGCGCGATGCTTGCGCACCGCCACCCATGCCGCGAACGCGGCGGCGACCGGGCCGGTCAGCCGGAGCGAGCCGATGACCGCCATCACGATGTCGTCCCAGCTCATGAAGCCGGGTATCAAGGCGCTCCACGCGACGACGAGCCCGAGCGCCAGCAACACGGTCACCGTGACGACCGTGCCGTGCTTGAGCTCCTCGCGTGAAACGCCTCTGTGGTTACCCACGGCCCGGCGCGGCCCATGGCCGCACCATCGTCGATATACGGCGCGTGCTACGCGCCGGGACAGGCATGCTGCCCATCAAGCACCCCCCGTGCCTGTGTGAGCGGGGCGTGGGACCGCGCCGTTCCCCCCGGCACTGGTCTTCCATCGGCCTCGCCACGGTCCGCGTTTAGCAGACCGGGCTCCCCGGGCCACCGGGTTTGCCGCCGCCTCACCTTTTGACGTCGCAACCATAACGGAGCGTGACCCTGAGGGAGGGAGTTCTGGGGTCAAGGAATGAATTCAGTTACGCTACGTGCGCGGGTCGATCACGAAAGCCGTCGCGATACCGTATATCGCTGTGTCCCTTCCGCCCAGTTCAAGCCAGCTCCCGCTCAGCGGTTCACGGCCGCTCAACCTGCCGTTCGACCCGATCGAACGTGCCGCGGAGACCTGGCGCGAGAAGTTCGGCCCGTCGTCCGCCATGGCCGCCGTGACGTCGATCATGCGAGCTCACCAGATCCTGCTGGCGCAGCTGGACACGCTGCTGAAGCCGTACGACCTGACCTTCGCCCGTTACGAGGCGCTGGTGCTGCTCACGTTCAGCCGTGCCGGCGCCCTGCCCCTGTCCAAGATCGGCGAGCGTCTCATGGTCCATCCGACCAGCGTGACGAACACCGTCGACCGGCTCGAGCGGGCCGGCCTGGTCAAGCGGATGCGCAACCCCAAGGACGGGCGCGGCGTCCTGGCCCACATCACCGACGAGGGCCGTGACGTGGTGAGCCGGGCCACCGCCGACCTCATGGAGGCGGGCTTCGGCATGGGCATGTACGGCGACGCCGACCTGGGGGAGATGTTCGACCTGCTGAAGACGCTCCGAGTCGCCGCAGGAGACTTCAGCGTTTAACTGCGCTCGCTTCGCTCGCGCTCCACGTTGCGGAGCGAGGGCATCGAACACGGTGACGGCCACCGCCCGGAGGCGATGGCCGTCTGTGTCATGCGGAGGGTGTGCGGTCAGTGCCCCACGGCGTGGAGGGCGTTGACGATGCCCTTGCCGTAGAAGCCGTTGCCGAACACCGAGCCCTCACACGTGTGCGTCGCGGTGGCGGTGCTACCGGTCGGCAGGATCCGGGTGTAGGTAAAGGCGGCGGGGTTCGGACAGGCCTTCTTGGTGGCCGTGCCCTTGAGGATGCCCTCGACGACGCTCGGGTCGAGCGTCAGGCCGCCGTTCCGGTAGTCGCGGTGGCCGTACTTGCTGACGATCAGCGCCACGACGCCGACCGCCCTGGGGGAGGCCATCGAGGTGCCCTGGAGGTACTGGTAGTAGGCGCAGACGGAGCCCTTGCAGTCCTTGACCACGTAGTCGACCGTCGGGTCGCCGTTGGCGTCGATCTCCCCGTTGGCGACGGCGAGGGCCTTCGGGTAGGCCGAGAGCGTCGTCTTGGTGATGTCCCTGGTGTTGCCGGGGGTGTCGTAGGCGTCCCCGCCCGGCGAGGCCACGTCGATGTAGCCGTTGCCGTAGTCGGAGTAGTACGCCTTGCGGGTGCTGATGCCGGTCGACGACACGGAGATCACGTGCTCGCCCTCGCTCGGCATCGAGATGCAGCTCGGCGGGATCGTGCGGGTGCGCGGCTGCTGACCGGCGACCTGGGCGAAGTCCGGGCTGGAGGCGTCGGAGATCGTCTTCGTGTAGTCGGTCGCTCCGTTGCCGGCCGCCGACACCAGGGTCACGCCGCGCTTGTCGGCGTAGTTCAGTGCCCGCTGGACCGCCGTGACGATCGTCCGCTGCTCCAACTGCTCGTCGGGCGAGTCGGCCGGGTTGTTGGCGCAGTTGAACAGCCACGGGTCGATGTAGTAGCTCATGTTGACCACGTCGACGCCGATGTCGCCGGCGTAGGTGAGGGCGTCGATGGTGGGCTGGACGAAGAAGTAGCCCGAGTCCTGGCCCGCCCGCAGGTTCACCAGGGTGACCTTGGGTGCGACGCCGGAGATGCCGAGGCCGTTGATGGGGGAGGCGATCGAGGAGGCGACGTGCGTGCCGTGCCCGTCCTCGTCCACGTCGTTGGGGTCGTTGCAGGAGCCGTCCGGGTCACTCGCGCACGGCCCGTCGATCACGGTGCCGTTGGCGTCGGCGGGAAGGTCGACGGTGAAGTTCCGGCTCAGCTTCTTGCTGAAGTTGGGCGCGATGTCGGGGTGGGACCCGTCGATGCCGGTGTCGAGGACGCCGACGAGGACGCCCTTGTCGCCCTGCTCGTACTTGTGGGCCTTGTCCGCCTGGATCTGCTTCATGTCCCACTGGAGATCGGACAGCGGCTCGTCCTTGGTGCTCTTGTGTCCCTTGGCAGGGGAGCCGTGACCGCGGCCTTCCCGCTCGACCGCCTTGTTCTGGGCGGCCTTCCGCGTGACCGCGGCGTCGTCGGGCACACTGCCGATCGTGCGGTTGCGGGCGACGCCTCCGATCGCCGCATTGTTCTTGATCGCACCGACGAAGCCGGCGTTGGTGGTGCTGACCGTGGCGACGCCGACCTCGGAATTGACCTTGACGAGCGTGCCGCCTGCCGCCTCGATCGCCTTCTGGGCTTGTGTGGCGTTGGCGCCTTCCTTATACAGGACGACGTATTCGGTCGTGGCCTTTTGGGCCGCGGCTCCGGATCGCGTGGTCTCCACCGCTTGAGCCGGGGCCGTCAAGGTCGCCGCTACGACCGCGGTCGCTGCGACGACAACTGTGACGCGCTTCACATCCACCTCCGTGTGGACTTTGAGAGGGCCCTAGCCATGGTTGAAGATTTCATCTGTTTGTCAAAGATCCGTGGCAATTTGCGACCAACGTGTGACATGACGGCATGCGAAGGGGAATGGTCAGGTCACATTCCGTAATGGGCGGCTGGGTGTTGGGGATGGTACTAGGACGTCCTAGTATTTTCTTTGGGATCCGACACTTTGGAGGCCGTATGGACCCGAAGCACGCGCGCGACGCCGACACCGAGGCCGGCCGGGCCCGCTGGCAGGCACGGTACGACGCCGCCTTCAAGCGGGCAGGGGAGTTCCGGACCCTTTCCGGCCTGGAGGTCGACCCCGTTTACGGGCCCACCTCCAGCGATCCGCGATTCGCGCGCATCGGCTGGCCCGGCGAGTTCCCGTTCACCCGGGGCCTCCATCCGACGGGCTACCGGGGGCGGCCCTGGACGATCCGGCAGTTCGCCGGGTTCGGCAACGCCCAGCAGACCAACGAGCGCTACAAGATGATCCTCGGCGCGGGAGGAGGAGGCCTGTCCGTCGCGTTCGACATGCCGACGCTGATGGGCCGCGACTCCGACGACTCGCACTCCCTCGGGGAGGTGGGGCACTGCGGTGTCGCCATCGACTCGGCGCTGGACATGGACCAGCTGTTCGACGGCATCCCGCTCGGTGACGTCACCACCTCGATGACCATCAGCGGGCCGGCCGTACCGATCTTCTGCATGTACGTCGTCGCGGCCGAGAGGCAGGGCGTGCCGACGGGCAAGCTGAACGGAACCCTCCAGACGGACATCTTCAAGGAGTACATCGCGCAGAAGGAGTGGCTGTTCTCCCCCGAGCCCCATCTGCGGCTGATCGGCGATCTCATGGAGTTCTGCGCCGCCGAGATCCCCGCGTACAAGCCGCTGTCGGTCTCCGGCTACCACATCCGGGAGGCCGGATCCACGGCGGCGCAGGAGCTGGCCTTCACCCTCGCGGACGGGTTCGGCTACGTCGAGCTCGGACTGTCGCGCGGGCTCGACGTCGACGCCTTCGCTCCGGGGCTGTCGTTCTTCTTCGACGCGCACATCGACTTCTTCGAGGAGATCGCCAAGTTCAGGGCCGCCCGGCGGATCTGGGCCCGGTGGATGCGGGACGTGTACGGCGCGCGGACCGAGAAGGCCCAGTGGCTGCGCTTCCATACCCAGACCGCAGGCGTCTCGCTGACCGCGCAGCAGCCCGACAACAACATCGTCCGCACGGCGGTGGAGGCGCTGGCGGCGGTGCTCGGCGGGACCAACTCCCTGCACACCAACGCGCTGGACGAGGTGCTCGCGCTGCCGTCCCAGAAGGCCGCGGAGATCGCCCTGCGGACGCAGCAGGTCATCATGGAGGAGACCGAGGTCGTCAACGTCGTCGATCCTCTGGGCGGCTCCTGGTACGTCGAGGAGCTGACCGACAGGCTGGAGGCCGAGGCCGAAGCCATCTTCACGAAAATTCGGGATATGGGGTCTGACGGGACGATGACGTCCGGGATCCTCCGAGGCATCGAGGACGGCTGGTTCATGTCGGAGATCGCCGAGGCGGCCTTCGACTACCAGCGGAAGCTGGAGAAGGGGGACAAGCGGATCGTCGGGGTGAACTGCCACACCGCGTCGGTCGAGGAGCCCCTGGAGATCCTCCGGATCAGCCATGAGGTCGAGGTCGAACAGCGGCGCGTTCTCGCGGAACGCCGCGGCGCCCGGGACCAGGCGGCCGTCGACGCGGCTCTGGCGGCGCTCACGGCCGCTTCGAGGACGAGCGACAACATGATCCCGCCCATGCTCGACGCAGCCCGGGCCGAGGCGACCCTGGGGGAGATCTGCGACGCCCTCCGCGCCGAATGGGGCACCTACTCAGAACCCGCCCGTTTCTAACCCCTCTGCCGTGATCATGCACAGGTTCGGAAAGGTGGCCGCCGACCAGCGGCCACCTTGCCCGTGATCATGCACAGGTTCTTGGAAATGACCGCTGACCAGCGCGATTACTGCCCGTGATCATGCAGGGATTCGTCGATCGCATGGCCGACCTGCCGCTTTCCAGTTCGTGATCATGCGCAGATTCTGTGGTCGGCCGTCCGACCTGCTGTTTTCCTTCCCGTGATCATGCACGGCGGAGTCCAGTGCATGATCACGGGAGGGGTTTCTCGAGGTCGGGCGACATGTCTGCGAACCTGTGCATGATCACGGTGGAAGTCTTGCGAGGTCAGGTGGCGTGCGACCGAATCTGTGCATGATCACGAATTGGATTCGCCCAGCTCGAGCGTCATGAACACGAATTTGTGCATGATCACGGGCGGAGTTCGCCCAGCTCGTACGGCATGCCGCCGAATGTGTGCATGATCACGCGGGAAAGAGGGTGGTGATGTGGTCGAGGAGGGACTCCAGGGTTTGGTCGTCGGTTGCCGGGGCCATCACGGTCACCCGGAGGTGGCGGACACCGCCGATCTCGGCTGAGGTCAGGTGGAAGGTGCCGTCGGCCATCAGCCGTTCGCGGATGGCCGCCTGGTCGGCTGTGCCGTACCGGAAGCAGACGATGTTGCTCTCCGGCTCGTAGGGGAAGACGAAACCGGGCCGGTTCCCGGCCAGTTCCCAGAACCTGTGGGCCGTCTCGTACTGCCGCGCCACGTATTCGCCCATGCCCCGCTCGCCCCGCCATGCGAGGTTGAGGAAGATCTTCAGCCCGAGCTCGGCCTTGGTGCACTCGACGGCTCTGCCGACCAGGTCGAATCCCTGGTCGCCGTAGAAGAGGTAACTCGCCTGCTGCTGGAAGGCCGCGTCCAGGTCGGGCTCCCGGCGCACGAGCACCGCGGCGGCGAGGCTCGAGGTCCGCAACATCTTGTGGGCGTCCCAGATGACCGAGTCGGCCAGTTCGACGCCGTCGAGCAGATGCCGGTGGCCGTCGCTGAGCAGGGCTGAGGCCCCGTGTGCGCCGTCCACGTGATACCAGATGTCGTTCTCCGCGCAGAACTCCCCGATCGCCCGGAGATCGTCGTACAGGCCGGTGCCGGTGGCGCACGCTCCGGCCACCAGGGCCATCGGCCGTCGCCCCGACCGGCGCACCTGTTCCAGTACGGCGGGCAGGCGGGTGACGTCGATCCGGCCGAGGCCGTCCACCTCCAGCGGAACGACGGCCCGCTCGCCCAGGCCGAGGATCGCGGCGGCCCGGGTGATCGAGTAGTGCGCGGACGGCGGTGCCAGCAGGACGAGGTCCGCCGGGACGCCGTCGGCCCAGGCATCCGGCGCCACGGCCGCCCGCGCGGCGAGCATCGCGGTCAGGTTGGCCAGGGAGCCCCCGTGCGTCAGCACGCCGCCGCCGTCGCGGAAACCGACCTTGGCGAGCATCCAGCGCAGCACCTCGAACTCGACCGTCGCGGCCGAGGCGCCCATCTCGTAGATCGCCATCGGATTGTTGGTCGCGCCGTGGACGAAGTCGGCGAGCGCCGCGGGAAAGTCGGGAACGGCGCTCTGGTGGCCGAGGTAGGCGGGGTGGTGCAGCCGGGTGCCCTCGCGGAGATAGTCGCCGAGGAACCGCCGGTAGTCCTCGGGCGTCATGCCTCCATCGCGGATCCACCGGGCCAGCTCCAGCTTGTCCGCCAGCGCACGCGGAGGCCGGCGGCGCAGAACCGGTGCCGCGCCCCGCTGGCTCTGGTCCACGTAGGCGGCCAACTCGTCCACCGTCACCTCTGCGGCCTCGGCGAACTCCTTCACGTCCCACGTCATATTCGACTCCATGGCAGGATGATGACTACATCGGACGGTGGAACGCCATAGACGCCGAATTCTGAAGCGAGATACCTCATGAGCAGCGAACTGGATTCGATCGACAGGGCGATTCTGGCAGAGCTGCAGAACGACGCACGGCTGCCCAACAAGGACCTCGCGGAGCGGGTGGGCGTCGCCCCCTCCACGGCGCTGGAGCGGGTGCGCGGCCTGCGGAGGCGTGGGGTGATCACGGGCTTCCGCGCGGAAGTGGACGCCAAGGCGCTCGGCCGTTCGCTTCAGGCGATGCTCGCGCTGCAGGTGCGCCCGCACACCAGCCAACTCGTCGACCCGCTGCGCGCCTTCATACTCGGCCTTCCGGAGACGATCGCCCTGTTCCACGTGGCCGGGCCGGAGGACCTCCTGGTGCACGTCGCGGTGCCCGACGCCGATCATCTGCACCGGCTGATCCTGGAACGCATCCTGATCCGCCCGGAGATCTTTCACCTGGAGACCACCCTCATCTACCGGACCGAGCGGCAGCCGATCCAGCGCCCGGTCGGCTGACCGCGGTGCGCCCGTCGTCCTAGGAGGCGGGGGTTGGCACGGATCAGGGGCGCGCGTACGGCAGGATTGGGGGTATGGCAGCGGACTTCTCTCGACCTGGATCCCTGTACGGCGCCGTGGACCTCGGTGCGCGTAAGCAGGCTCTGGAAGCGCAGGCACGGCGCGAGGCCGAAGGGCCAGGAGCGACCCCGGACGTGATCGAGGCGACCTCGGCCACCTTCAACTCCGACGTCGTGGAGCGCTCGATGAGCGTCCCGGTGATCGTCGAGGCGACGGTGCCGAGAGCGGAACAGGTTCAGCAGTTCAGCTACACGCTGGAGAAGCTGGCCGCCGAGGCCGCCGGCGCGTGGCTGCTCGCCCGCGTCGACGTCGAGGCGAACCCCGACCTCGCCCAGGCGTTGCGCATGCGGGCGATCCCCACCGTCTATCTGGCGTTCCAGGGCCAGCTCATGCCCCTGTTCGAGGGGCCGCTGCCCGAGGCGCAGCTGAGGCAGGCGCTGGAGCAGGTCTTCGAGCAGCTCGGCGTCGAGCTCGCCGAAGCCGCCCCGGAACAGGAGGAGGGCGGCGAGGCCGAGCGGGTCGACCCGGACCTCCTCGCGGCCGACGAGGCCATGGACAAGGGCGATCTCGACGCGGCGGCCGCGGCCTACGAGCGCCTGCGCGCGAAGTCGCCGGATGACGAGGCCGCGAAGATCGGCCTCGCGGGGGTCGGCCTCCTGCGCCGGACCCAGGACCTCGACGCGGCCGACGTCATGCGCCGTGCCACCGCGGACCCCGCCGACGTCGACGTGCACATCCAGGCCGCCGACCTCGAGACGCTCGACGGGAAGGTGGACGACGCCTTCGACCGGCTCGTCGCGCTCGTCCGGCGCACGAACGGCGCCGACCGCGACAAGGCCAGGCGTCACCTGCTCAGCCTCTTCGACGCGCTGCCGGCAGAGGACCCCTCGGTCTCCAAGGCGCGGCGGAACCTCGCCAACGCGCTCTTCTGAGACCTTCCTGAGAGGTCGCCCGCCCGCTGCGCGGGCATAGGAGGGACGTGCGGGTCGTCACCATCTCCGCGACGTACGGCACAGGCGGCAGCGTCATCGGGCCGGCGGTGGCCGATCGGCTCGGCGTGCCGTTCGTCGACCGGGCGATTCCCGGCGCCGTCGCCAGTGAACTCGGCGTGACGCTGGAGGAGGCGCTGGCGCACGACGACCGGGCGGAGAGCGGCTTCGGCAGGCTCCTTACCGGCATGATGCGGCTGCCGACGGTGACGCTCGGCGGCGTGGAGCTCTACGTGCCCGCCGGGATGCCGCTGACGCCCGACGAGTTCGCCGCCCGGACTGAACAGGTCATCCGCGAGATCGCCCGGGTGCACGGCGGCGTGATCCTGGGCCGGGCCGGCGCGATCGTGCTCGCCGATCATCCGGGCGCCCTGCACGTCCGGCTCGACGGCCCGCTACGGCGGCGCGTCCTGCAGACGGCGGCGTTCTCCGGCATACCGGAGCAGGAGGCCAAGAGGGTCGTGAACGACAACGACCGGGCGCGAAGGGCGTATGTCCGGCAGTTCTACCGGAGCGACCCCGCTGATCCCGGGCTGTACCACATGGTTCTGGACAGCACCGTCATCCCGGTGACCACGTGTGTGGAGCTGATCGTGGCCGCCGCCTCGGCTGTGGGCTGAATCACCTGTCCGGGGATGGCACGATGGAATACATCCACGATGCCGTCGAGCCGGGTGCGGCAGCCGGGCGAGCGATTCGCCCGAGCCGGCAACACGCCCGCACCGAGCGCGTACGGTCGGAAAGACCCCCGCAAAGGAGCGGATTGCCGTGGCCACCGTGCCAAGCGTTTCCTACTCGATCACTGTTCGCCTTGAGGTCCCGGCGGGGGGCAAGGCGGTAAGCCTGCTCACCCACGCGGTGGAGAACGCCGGCGGGGTGGTGACCGCCCTCGACGTGACCAACGCCGGCCACGAGAAGCTTCGCATCGACGTGACCTGCGCCGCCAGGGACACCGATCATGCCCAGGCGATCGTGGACAGCCTGGGCGCGGTCGAGGGGGTCACCATCCACAAGGTGTCCGACCGCACCTTCCTCATGCATCTCGGCGGCAAGATCGAGATGCAGTCGAAGGTCCCCTTGCGCAACCGCGACGAGCTGTCCATGGCGTACACGCCCGGTGTGGCACGCGTCAGCCTGGCCATCGCGCGTAACCCGGAGGACGCCCGCCGCCTGACCATCAAGCGCAACTCCGTCGCCGTGGTCACCGACGGCTCGGCCGTCCTCGGCCTCGGCAACATCGGCCCGGCGGCCGCGCTCCCGGTGATGGAGGGCAAGGCCGCGCTGTTCAAGCGCTTTGCGGGCATCGACGCCTGGCCGATCTGCCTCGACACGCAGGACGTCGACGAGATCGTGCGGACGGTCCAGGTGATCGCTCCCGGGTTCGGCGGCATCAACCTCGAGGACATCTCCGCGCCGCGCTGCTTCGAGGTGGAGCGCAGGCTGCGCGAGTTGCTCGACATCCCTGTGTTCCACGACGACCAGCACGGCACCGCGATCGTGGTGCTCGCCGCCCTGACCAATGCGCTGAAGGTCGTGCGTAAGGAGCTCGCAGACGTCCGGATCGCGCTGGCCGGCGCCGGCGCCGCCGGCACCGCCGTGCTGCGCCTGCTGCTGGCGGCCGGCGCGCGCAACGTGGTCGTGTGCGACTACCTGGGTGCGGTCCATCTCGGGCGGGACGACCTGGACGACTCGCTGCGCTGGATCGCCGAGCACACCAACGCGGACGGGTACGCGGGCGACCTGCGCGGTGCGGTCAAGGGCGCCGACGTCTTCATCGGGGTGTCCGCGCCGGGCATCCTCACCGCCGACGACGTCGCCGCGATGGCGGAGGGCGCGGTGGTCTTCGCGCTGGCCAATCCCGAGCCGGAGGTGTCGCCCGACGACGCCCGCGAGTACGCGGCGGTGGTGGCCACCGGCCGGTCCGACTACCCGAACCAGATCAACAACGTCCTGTCCTTCCCGGGTGTCTTCCGCGGTCTGCTCGACGCGCAGGCCAACGGCGTCTCCCAGGAGATGCTGCTGGCGGCGGCCAAGGCGCTCGCCGCCGTCGTGACCAGCGAGGAACTGGGGCCGAACTACATCATCCCCAGCGTCTTCCACCCGGACGTGGCCAACGCGGTGGCGGCAGCCGTACGTGAGTCGGCCGGCGGCAAGGCGCGGGGGTTCACCGAGGCCTGATCGGCGGCCACTTGCGGCGACACCGGCCGTACGGTGGGTGACGTCCCAGGCTGAGTCGGGGGTGGCGTGCGCGAATCGCCATTCCTCGTTCATCATGGGAGGTATGGCGGAAGCGATCTACGTCGGCCGGCTCCTCGTGGCGACGCCTCTGCTCGACGACCCCAACTTCCGGCGCAGCGTCGTCCTCGTCCTGGAGCACGACGAGGACGGCGGCACGCTGGGAGTGGTCATCAACAGGCCGAGCGAGGTCGCGGTGACGCAGGTCCTCCCCTCATGGGACCCGCTGGTCACCGGCCCCCCTGTGCTCTTCGAGGGCGGGCCGGTCCAGACCGACAGCGCCCTCGCCCTGGCCGCGGTGCTGAGCGGCGAGGAGCCGCTGGGCTGGCGGCGGCTGCAGGGCAGGTCCACGATGTCCCGCCTGGGCACGGTCGACCTCGACGCGCCCCCCGAGATCCTCGCGGGGGAGATCTCGCAGATGCGGATCTTCGCCGGATACGCGGGCTGGACCGGCGGTCAGCTGCAGGCGGAACTCGAGGAGGGCGCCTGGTACGTCGTGGACTCCGAGCCGGGCGACACCTTCAACTCCGATCCGGCCGCGCTCTGGCGTAGCGTCCTGCGGAGGCAGCAGGGCGATCTCGCCCTCGTCGCGACCTTCCCCGAGGACCCCCAGCAGAACTGAGAGCCGGCGCACGCCCGCACGCATCCTGCTCTGGTCGCGTGAGCGAAGTCGCGTCGCGGCGGCCGCTTCAGCCGGTCGCAGGAGACGAGACGGCCGCCGCGGCCAGATCCCAGCCCGGGCGAAGGGAACGGTCGGCCAGTTTCAGCACGTCATCGAGGCGCTTGGCCATGATGTCGAACCCCTGTGGGCCGCTGGTGTAGCAGACCATCCCGAGGCCGGTGAAGATCGACACGACGAACTGGGGTAACAGGTCCCCGGTGTCGGTGCCCTGTCGGCGGGCGACCTCCGCGACGAGCCTCTTCTCGTTGTCCATGAGCAGGCGCATCTGGCCGGCGAGCAGGTGGGGTGTCTCCTCCACCAGTTGCCGCGCCCTCATGAACCGCTCGGCCTCCGCGGGTTCCTTGTCCCGCAGGGTGCCGATCATGGCGCGCATCGCCTGGCTGAGTGCCGTGTACGGAGACTCGCTCTCCGGGCGGGCCGCGAACTCGGCCAGGAAGATCTCCTGGCTGTCGGCGGGCGGGGAGAGCGCGACCTCCTCCTTCGACGAGAAGTACCGGAAGAACGTGCGCGGCGACACGTCGACCCGCGCCGCGATCTGGTCGATCGTCGTGGCGTCGTAGCCCTGTGTGAGGAAGAGCTCGAGAGCCGCGTCGATCAAGGCGTTTCGCGTCTGCACCTTCTTGCGCTCGCGCAGACCCACGGTTGTCACCTGCTCGAAACTGGTAGTTCACATGCTGTCAGATGTCACCGTATGTCGGATAAAAGGATTTGTCATCTGTCATGCAGTGACATAAATTACGCATCGTTGCCTGAGACTAGACCGTTGGCCTTTCCAAGGGGGACCCATTCATGGCTCAAGCGGTAGCAGTACCACCTGATACGCGTGACGGCGGCGGGGACGCGCATCCGTGGCTGACGCTGCTGGCCGTTTCGCTCGGCGTCATCATGGTGATGCTCGACGGCACTGTCGTGGCGATCGCCAACCCGGTCATCGGCGTCGAACTCGGGGCGTCGCTGTCCGACCTGCAATGGATCACCAGTGGTTACCTGCTCGCGCTGGCGGTCTTCCTCATCACCGCCGGAAAGCTCGGCGACCTGTTCGGCCACAAGAAGATCTTCCTCATCGGTGTCGCGGGCTTCGCCCTGACCTCGCTGGCGATCGGACTGACCTCCTCGATCGGGATGCTGATCGCCTTCCGTGTCCTGCAGGGCCTGTTCGGCGCGCTGCTCCAGCCGGCCGCGCTCGCCCTCCTGAGGCTCGCCTTCCCCGGTGAGCGGCTGAACATGGCGATGGGCGCCTGGGGCGCCATCATCGGGCTGTCCAGCGCGGGAGGCCCGATCATCGGCGGTCTGCTCGTCGAGAACGTGAGCTGGCAGTCCGTCTTCTTCATCAACGTGCCCGTCGGCGTGGCGGCGCTGGCGTTCGGCCTGTGGGTCCTCAGGGACGGCCGGACGAAGCTGTTGTCCAGGGTCGACTGGCTCGGGGTGCTGCTCCTGTCCGTCACGATGTTCTCGCTGGTCTGGTCCATCATCAAGGCGCCCGAGTGGGGCTGGGGCGATCCCAAGACCATCGGCTTCCTCGTCGCGGCCGTCGTCGTCGGCGCGGTGTTCCTGTTCTGGCAGGCCCGGGCCGCCGAGCCGTTGCTGCCGCTGAGCCTGTTCCGCAACGTCTCGGTCTCCATCGGCACCGGCCTGATGATCCTCATGGCGTTCTCGATGTTCGGGGCGATGTTCTTCCTCACGTTCTTCTTCCAGGGCGTGCACGGGCTCAGCCCGCTGGAGTCGGGCCTGCGGATGTTGCCCATGAGCGCCGGCATGATCGTGGCCTCTCCCATCGCTGGAATCCTCATCGGCAAGCTGGGGCCCCGCGTCACCATCGCGGGCGGCATGCTGATCACGGCCGTCGCGATGTTCCTGATGTCGCGGCTCAGCGTCGAGGCGCAGTTCATGGACAGTGCGATCCCCTTCGTCCTGCTGGCCTTCGGCCTGTCCCCGGTCTTCGTGGGAGCGACCGAGATCATCGTCGGCAACGCGCCCGAGGAGCTCAGCGGTGTCGCGGGCGGCGTGCAGAACTCCGCGATGCAGGTCGGCGGAGCCCTCGGCACCGCCGTCCTCGGTGCGATCGTGGCGGCCAAGGTGTCGAGCGTGCTGCCCGGCTACCTCGGCCCGGCGGCCGCGAACCTCCCGCCCGCGCAGTTGGAGGGGCTCAAGTCGGCGGCGTCGGTCGGCATGGCGCCTCCCGGCCTGTCCGGCCCGGCCGCGGGTGTCATCACCAACGCCTCGCACCTGTCGTTCATGGACGGACTGCACCTCGGCTTCGTCGTGAGCACGGCCGTCGCCGTGATCGCGGCGCTCCTGGCGCTGTTCGTCAAGGCGGGCCGCAAGACCGAGGGCGCCCCCGTCCACGTGGGCTGACGGCGCTTGTTCCAGCGGTACGGCTCCACTTCCGGCAGTACGGCTCCCGCTCGTTCCCGGGCGGGAGCCGTACCCGTCCCTGGATCGTTGCGCGGGCCCGGCGTCAGGGCGCCGTCCGCTCAGTAGACTCGGTGTTCGTGACCAGCACGAAGATTCTTCCCGAGAGCGATGTCGCGCCGCGCGTGTCACACGGCGACGGCGACCACGAGCGCTTCTCGCACTACGCCGACAAGAACAAGATCACTGAGAGCTACGTGACGGGTGCTCCCGTCCGGGCTCTCTGCGGCAAGGTGTGGGTGCCCAGCCGGGATCCCAAGAAGTATCCGGTCTGCCCGGAATGCAAGGAGATCTACGAGGGACTGCCCAAGGGCAAACCTTCCGACGACTGAGTGTCGAAACGAAATGATCCCCCCCGGGACGGCTAACGTCAGGCTCCTGACCAGCAAGATCGGGGGGAGCGAATGGCCCGGTGTGCGACAGCCGTCCTCATGGCATGCCTGTTCACGCTGGGCGGCGGCCTCCCTGTCGCGGCCCGCGCCGACAGCCGGCCGGACCCGGCTGAGGTGAGGGCCGAGGCGGAGTGCCCGGTCGACGAGCCGTCCGAAGGTGTGGCCCTCCGCCCTGGAGCCGAGGGCCTCACCCACGCGGTCGAGCCGCGCGAACCGGGGCCGGAAGAGATCGCCCGGATGTCCGCCGACCTGCGGCGCCGGCTCGAGGAGTCCGGAGGCATGCGCCGGGTGCCGGCCACGGGCGAGATCATGGTGCCCCTCTGGGTGCACGTGATCAAGGACGGTGCCCTCGGGCTCTCGGACGCGGGCGTCAAGCGGCAGGTCGACACGCTGAACGCGGCCTACGGAGGCAGGCTCGGCGGCGTCGACACCGGGGTGCGCTTCGTGCTCACCGGCATCACCCACACACTGAACAAGGACTGGTTCCGCGACCCGCTGGGCAACGAGGCGGCCATCAAGACCAAGCTGCGCGTGGGCGGCGCGGAGACGCTCAACCTCTACATCGCACAGCTCGGCGAGCTGGTCCTCGGCTACGCGACCTACCCGTACTGGTACCAGGGCGAGCCGCAACTGGACGGTGTGGTCATCGACTGGCGCAGCGTGCCGGGAGGCCCGTTGCGCAACTTCGACAAGGGCTTCACCGCCGTCCATGAGATCGGCCACTGGCTCGGCCTGCTGCACACCTTCGAGAACGGCTGCGCCACGCCGGGGGACGCGGTCGACGACACCCCGCCCGAGGCGTACCCGACCACCGGCTGCCCGCCCGGCAAGGACACCTGCACGGAGCCGGGGGAGGACCCCGTCCACAACTTCATGGACTACGCCCAGGACCGGTGCATGACCAACTTCACCGCGGGCCAGGCGGTCCGGATGCGGCAGATGTGGGACCTCTATCGCAGGCCGACCGTTCCGGCTGTCTAGATCCGATAGCAATGCCCGGATTTTCGTTGACGAGGCACCGTCTCTGTGAGTAACTGCCACAGCAGCGCTCATGGTGACGCGGGTCGCTCGTGATCGATCTGGCGCTCGCCGGCTCGGTCCCACGTGCGCCCGGCTCCTCCGGCTCCGGGAGGCTTCGTGAACGATCAGTGGACGCGCCGCGTGTGGCCGCCCGCCGACGACGACACGCCCAAGCCCATGCCCCCGCTCATGCCCACACCTCCGCTCATGCCCGCGCCCGTCGACGACCCGCCCGCGCATGACGACGACCTTCCGCCCTCGGCCGTCTGGTACGGCACGCCCGTCGAACCGCCCCGCCGCATGCCGCGGTGGCTGCAACGCCTCCTCGTCGCCGGGGCCGCCGTGGCCGTCGCCGCCGTCGTGATCGGCGGGGCGGTGCTCGTGATCCTCAATCGCAGTGAGACGGCGCCTCCGCCCATGGTCGCCGATCCGCTCGCCGGGGTGTCCTACTCGCTGCCGCCGGAGTGGACCGAGGGGATGGTCGCGCCGGTGACCGGCTTCACCTCCGTCGCCGCCCGAGGCGACCTGGCCACGGTCATGGCCAGGCCGGAGGCGCACGTGGACCCGGACGGTCTCGGCCCCGCCGTACTCGATCTGAGCGGCCTGTACGCCAAGCTGCTGCTCCACGGCGACAAGGTCGAGGTGGTGGACGACCGCGACATCACGATCGGCGGACGGCCCGGCCACACGCGGGCCGTCCGGGCGGAGTACCGCGACGTCGTGAACCAGCCGGCCTTCATGAGAGTGACGTTGCTCACCCGCCCCGACGGCAAGAGCACGGTGCTGCTGGGCCTCGCCCACCCCGACGATCCCCGCTCACGTGCGGACATCGAGACGGTCATGGCGGGCGTGCACTGATCTGCGCGGACGCCCATACCACAGGAGGCGTGCGGTGGCTCGAATCTCGTCGGCTCGGCACGTCTTGTCGGTGGGTCCGACTACCCTGAGGTCACTGTGAGGGAGCGAACCGATAGATACACCATTGTCCTAACGAGCGCGGGGAGGCGTCGTTGAGCGTTTCGGCCGCGTCCCATCTCTCCCCTTCCTACCCTGATCGCGCCGCCTGGGGCACCGCCACGAAGTTGCGCGCCTGGCAGCAGGAGGCGTTCGACCTCTACCTCCAGCGCGAGCCGAGAGACTTCCTGACGGTCGCAACGCCGGGGGCGGGCAAGACGACCTACGCCCTGCGGATCGCCAGCGAGCTGCTCACCCGCGGGGCCATCAAGGCCATCACGATCGTCACGCCCACCGAGCACCTGAAGCGCCAGTGGGCCGACGCCGCCGCCAAGGTCGGCATCGGCATCGACCCCGAGTTCAAGAACAGTCAGGGCGCCACCTCCCGCGACTACGTCGGCGTCGCCATCACCTACGCCCAGGTCGCGATGCATCCCGCCCTGCACAGGGCGCGCACAGAGGCGCGCAAGACGCTCGTCATCTTCGACGAGATCCACCACGCGGGCGACGCCAAGTCGTGGGGAGACGGCGTCCGGGAGGCGTTCGAGCCCGCGACGCGGCGGCTCGGCCTGACGGGCACGCCGTTCCGGTCCGATGACAGCCCGATCCCCTTCGTCTCCTACGTCGAGGACGGCGAGGGCGCGTTGCGGAGCGCCTCCGACTACTCCTACGGGTACGGCCCCGCTCTCGCGGACGGCGTCGTCCGGCCCGTGATCTTCCTGGCCTACTCGGGCGAGATGAAGTGGCGCACGCGGGCGGGTGACGAGATCACGGCCACGCTCGGCACCCCCCTCACCAAGGACCAGCTCTCCCAGGCCTGGCGGGCCGCGCTCGATCCCAAGGGCGACTGGATCCGCCAGGTCATCCAGGCGGCCGACCGGCGGCTCACCGAGGTCAGGCGGGGCATGCCCGACGCGGGTGGCCTGGTCATCGCCACCGACCACGAGTCGGCCCGCGCCTACGCCCGGCACATCAGGACCGTCACCGGTGAGGGCGCGCAGGTCGTGCTCTCCGACGACCCCGGCGCCTCAAAGAAGATCAAGGACTTCGCGACCTCCGAGGCGCGCTGGCTGGTCGCGGTCCGGATGGTCTCCGAGGGCGTCGACATCCCGCGCCTGGCCGTCGGCGTCTACGCCACGAGCATCTCGACCCCGCTGTTCTTCGCGCAGGCGGTGGGCCGCTTCGTCCGGGCCCGCAAACGCGGGGAGACCGCCTCGGTGTTCCTGCCGTCGGTGCCCCTCCTCATGGGCCTCGCCTCCGAGATGGAGGCCGAGCGCGACCACGTGCTCGGCCGCCAGCGCGATGAGGACGGGCTCGACGACCTGCTCCTGGAGCAGGCGCAGCAGGACAAGAAGCAGCCCGACGCCCTGGGTGACGAGCTGCCCTTCCAGACGCTGGAGGCCTCGGCCACCTTCGACCGGGTGTTGTTCGACGGCGGCGAGTTCGGCACCGCCGCGGCTCCCGGGTCGCCCGAGGAGGAGGACTTCCTCGGCCTTCCCGGGCTGCTCGAGCCGGACCAGGTCGCGTCACTGCTGCGCAAGCGCCAGGCCGATCAGCAGGCCGCCAAGCGGAAGGTGAAGCCGGTCTCGGAGTCCGAGCCCGTGCTCGCCCCGCATGAGCTGCTGCACGAGCTGCGCAAGGAGCTCAACGGGCTTGTGGGCGCGTGGAACCACCGCACCGGGCAGCCGCACGGTGTGATCCACGCGGAGCTGCGCAGGGCCTGTGGAGGTCCGGCCATCGCCCAGGCCTCCGCTGAACAGATACGCGAGCGGATCGCGATCATCCGCAAGTGGGCCACGCAGCGTAAGTGAGGCAAGCCGGGCCCCGCGAGGCCCGGCTTCGCCACTTCTTTCCACGTTCCTGCTGCGTCCCCTCTACGTCCCGGGGGACGCGGGGATTCCCGGCTTGAGCGGGATGCGATGGCCGGTGCGGGCGTCGATCGCCACGTAGTGCGGGCGGGGACGCAGCGGCGGGCTGAGCTGGAGGTCGAGCGACGCCTGGCCGCCCGCCACCGTGACGGGGAGCGCGTGCGCCCCCTCGTGGTGTTCCGCGATTCCTTCTTCCAGCCAGATCCGCAACCGCCGTCCGGCGGGCCGCAGGGCCACGGAGGCCGTGCCGCATTCATGGGGGGTGGCGGCCCAGTAGACCGTCATGCCGTCCACTTCGGTGCCGCGACGCGAGAGCCGTACGGACCCGGGGGTGAGCGCATGGATGGCGCAGGGGCGGGCGGTGACCGACGCCAGGGGCGTGGCGGCGGCGCCGTCACGAGAGGCGGCATGAGAGGGAGAGGCGGCGTGGGAGGGGGAGCCGGCCGGGCGGGCGAGCGGGTGCGACGCCATGGACGCGGGAGGCTCCTCGAGGAACCCCATCAGCAACGTGCCCGCCTGTAACCCCGCCAGGGTCAGGGCCGCCGCCCCGCGGGCGAGCCCGCGGTGGCCGCGGCCGAAGAGCAGCCAGACGCACACCGGAGTCAGGATGAGCCAGGAGAGGCCGAGCACGAACGCGAACATCGAGGCTGCCAATCACGAGGAGATGTCGCTCTACGTAATACACCCATGACGCATCGTGGTGAAGGCATTGAACGTCCCATGACCGGAGTGTCGGCGGGGCGTGGGACGCATGCGGCCGGGGTCAGGCCGCTTTGGAGGCGGCGCATGGGACGCCTGCGGCGGTAGGAGAGCAGCGTGATCGGCGGCGGGCGTACCCGTCCGTGACGGCGCCGGGTCAGGGGCGCACCACAGGAGTGCCGACGAGCTCGACCCCTGCCTTCTCGAGCTCTCTCAGGGCGCGGTCGGTCGTGTGCCTGGCGACGCCGGCGGTGAGGTCGAGCAGGACCCGTACGGCGAAGCCGTTCCGCACGCCGTCGAGCGCGGTCGCCCTGACGCAGTGGTCGGTGGCGATGCCGACGACGTCCAGGGCCTCCACGTCGTGCCGGCCGAGCCACTCGCGGAGGCCGACGCCCGACGGGTCGGCTCCCTCGAATCCGCTGTAGGCGCCCTCGTGCGCGCCCTTGCTGAAGACCGTTTCCACGACCGCGGTGTCGAAGGCGGGATGGAAGTCGGCTCCAGAGGTGCCCGCGACGCAGTGGGCGGGCCAGGTGTCCACGTAGTCGGGTTCGGCCGAGAAGTGGCCTCCCGGGTCGACATGCCGATCGCCGGTGGCCACGACGTGGTCATAGGCGTGCCGCCTCGTGTGCCGGGTGATCGCGGCGGCCACCTCGGCGCCGCCGTTCACGGCGAGGCTGCCGCCTTCACAGAAGTCGTTCTGGACGTCCACGACGACGAGCGCGGTTCTCATTCGGTCTCCTCACGGCGAGGGAGGGCGCCGGCGTGACTCTCGCGCGCCGGCCTCGGTGTGATCAGCTGCGATCAGCTGAAGACGGTGGGGACGGCGGGGTCGCCGGGCGAGAGGCTGTGGGCGGCCGAAGGCAGCTCGGCCAGCGTGGCGCGGTGCCGTTCGCGGGCGGCCTCCAGGGGTTCACGGCCGACGACCCGGCCGTCTCTGACCAGCTCGGCCAGCAGGGGCCTGCCGCCGGACTCCACCGGCGCGCCTGTGACGATCTCCGCGGTGGCCGTCCCGCCGGACGTCTCCCGGTAGGCCCACTTGCGGCCGCCCTTGCTCGGCTTGCCGACGGACCGCTTGGCCACCGGCTGCAACCGGCCTGAGGCGTCCTCCCGGGCGACCAGCTTGTAGACGAGGTTGGCCGTCGGGCACCCGGACCCGGTGACCAGGGCGGTGCCCACGCCGTAGCCGTCGACGGGGGCCGCGGCGAGTCCGGCGATCGAGAACTCGTCCAGGTCGCCGGTCACGATGATCCTGGTGTCCTCCGCGCCGTACGCGTCGAGCGCCCGCCGCACGTCCAGGGCCGCCGCACCCAGGTCGCCGGAGTCGATCCGCACGGCGCCCAGGTCGCGTCCGGCGAGCTCCACGGCGGTCCGCACGGCCTTCGCCACGTCGTAGGTGTCCACCAGCAGGGTCGTGTCCATCCCGAGGGACTGCAGTTGGGCGCGGAAGGCGTCCTCCTCCGAGTCGTGGAGCAGGATGAACGCGTGGGCCGCCGTTCCCGCCGTCGGCACGCCGTACACGCGGCCCGCCCTGAGGTTGGAGGTCGAGGAGAAGCCGCACAGGTAGGCGGATCTGGCCGCGGCGACGGCGGCGATCTCGTGGGTGCGCCGGGAGCCCATCTCGATCAGCGGCCTGCCGCCGGCCGCGTGGGCCATCCGTGACGCGGCGGACGCGATCGCGCAGTCGTGGTTGAGGATCGACAGGACGATGGTCTCCAGCAGCACCGCCTCGGCGAACGTGCCCTCCACCACCATGATCGGTGAACCGGGGAAGTAGGCCTCGCCCTCGCGGTAGCCGTACACATGTCCGGAGAACCGGTAATCGGCGAGAAACGCCAGAGTCGGCTCGTCGACGATGCCCGCGGCCCGGAGGTAGTCGAGATCTGATTCCTCGAACCGGAACTCCTCGAGTGCGTCGAGGAAGCGGCCGATCCCCGAAACCACCCCGTATCGGCGCCCACCGGGCAGCCGCCGGGCGAACACCTCGAAGACCGCCCGCCGATGCGCCGCACCATCGGCCAGGGCGGCCTGGAGCATCGTCAGCTCGTACTGGTCGGTCAGCAGGGCGGAGCCCATGGTCGTGCGCACGTGTCGAAGACTACGACCGGCGTGGTGCAGGATGGTCCTGTGGGTAGTACCGCTCCGGCCGAGGTCGAGCGTCCGTCGACGGACGTGCGGCCAGACTTGCCTTGGCTGACGATCGTCTGGAACGACCCGGTGAATTTAATGTCGTACGTCACATATGTCTTCCAAGCGGTGTTCGGCTATCCGCGGGAGAAGGCGGAGAAGCTGATGATGGACGTTCACCACAAGGGCAGGGCCGTCGTCGCCAGCGGCGCGCGCGAGGAGATGGAGCGCGACGTCCAGATTCTGCATTCCTACGGCCTGTGGGCCACCGTCCAGCGGGACTCCTGACGTGGGCGGCGTGTCGGGCGGGCATCCGAGCGGGCATCGGTGCGGGCGTTCATGTGAGCGTTCATGCGAGCGGGGGCCGGGCCGATGAGCACGGGTTTCAAGTCATCGGGCAAGGGCGTGTCCGTCAAGCTCGACGCCGGTGAGGTCTCGCTCCTCGTCTCCCTGGTGTCCCAGGTCCTCGATCTCGTGGAGCCCGGCGCGACGGGCGACGACCCCCTCGAACGGGCTCTGGGCATCGGGTCGCCCGAGGCGCCGTCGGATCCGGTGCTGGCCCGGCTGTTCCCCGCGGCGTACGCGGACGACGACAAGGCGGCGGGCGAGTTCCGCCGCTACACCGAGGCGACGCTGCGCGACGGGAAGCGGGCCGACGCCACGACGTTGCTGGAGACGGTCGAGCCCGGGAAGGTGCAGCTCACCGCTGAGCAGGCCCTGGCCTGGTTGCGCGCGATCAACGACGTACGGCTCGCGCTCGGCATCCGGCTGGAGGTGACGGAGGAGGTCCACGAGGAGATCGCGAGCATGTCCGAGGACGATCCGCGTTATCCGGCGTTCGTGACCTACGACTGGCTGACCTACCTGCAGGACACCCTTGTCCGGGCCCTTTGGTAGCTTTCCCGCATGCTGACGATTTCCCGTGAGCTTGTCGACGCCATCGTGGCTCACGCGCGTGCGGACCATCCGGACGAGGCCTGCGGCGTCGTGGCCGGGCCTGAGGGGTCCGACCGCCCCGAGCGGTTCATCCAGATGGACAACGCCGAGCGTTCCCCGACGTTCTACCGGTTCGACTCCCACGAGCAGTTCCGCGTCTGGCGCGACATGGACGACCGCGACGAGGTGCCGGTGGTGATCTACCATTCGCACACCGCGACCGAGGCCTACCCCTCGCGTACGGACATCAGCTACGCCTCCGAGCCGGACACGCACTACGTCCTGGTCTCCACGGCCTACGACGAGCCGCAGTTCCGCTCCTACCGGATCGTCGACGGCGTCGTGACCGAGGAGGACGTCAAGATCGTCGAGGCCTACGGCTAGACTTGCCGCATGCCTCGCGACGACATCCGTACCGTGTCGTCCCGCGTTGCCCTGCAGAGGTTCCTTTTCGCGCACACCCCCTCCGTCGTCGTCTACGACTGTCGCTGAGAATCCGTCCCGGACGGAATCCCGCCCCGCCTGACCATGTTCCAATCAGGTGGGTGTCCAACATCATGACGACCACCGATCAAGGAGACTGAGCCGCGATGGCCATCGAGGTTCGCATTCCGACCATCCTGCGTAACTACACCGACGGCGCCAAGGCCGTGGACGCGAAGGGCGCCACGCTCGCCGAGCTGATCGGCGACCTGGAGGCGCGTCACCCGGGCCTCAAGGAGCGCCTGGTGGACGACGCCGGCCTGCGCCGCTTCGTCAACGTCTACCTGAACGACGAGGACGTCCGCTTCCTCGGCGGGCTCGGCACGCCGGTCGCCGACGGCGACACCGTGACGGTGCTGCCCGCCGTGGCCGGCGGCGCCCGCTAGGGCCGCGCGCCATGCGCTTCGATTCGCTGGTCGACTCGGTGGGGCGCACACCGCTCGTCGGGCTTCCCCGGCTCTCGCCGTCCGATGACGTGCGGGTCTGGGCCAAGCTCGAGGACCGGAACCCCACCGGGTCGATCAAGGACCGGCCCGCCCTGTGGATGATCGAGCAGGCGGAGAAGGACGGCCTGCTCACGCCCGGGTGCACGATTCTCGAGCCGACCTCGGGCAACACCGGCATCTCCCTCGCGATGTCGGCCCGCCTCAAGGGATACCGGCTCATCTGCGTCATGCCGGAGAACACCTCGGAGGAACGCCGGCAACTCCTTCGCATGTACGGCGCGGAGATCATCTCCTCGCCGGCGGCGGGAGGGTCGAACGAGGCCGTCCGGGTCGCCAAGGGGCTGGCGGCGGAGCATCCCGACTGGGTGATGCTCTACCAGTACGGCAACCCGGCCAACTGGCGGTCCCACTACGAGTCGACCGGTCCGGAGATCCTCGAGGACCTTCCGACGGTGACGCACTTCGTGGCCGGGCTCGGCACCACGGGCACCCTGATGGGCGTCGGACGCTACCTGCGCGAGCACGTCCCGGGGGTGCAGATCGTCGCCGCCGAGCCGAGGTACGGCGAGTTGGTGTACGGCCTGCGCAACGTCGACGAGGGCTTCATCCCCGAGTTGTACGACGAGTCCGTCCTGACCACCCGTTACTCGGTGACGGCGGCCGACGCCCTGCGCAGGACGCGGGAGTTGCTGGCCGTCGAGGGCATCTTCGCCGGCATCTCGACGGGGTGTGCCCTGCACGCCGCGCTCGGGCTGGCGCGCAAGGCCGTACAGGCGGGGGAGCGGGCGGACATCGCCTTCATCGTCGCCGACGGGGGCTGGAAGTACCTGTCCACCGGAGCCTACGAAGGCACCCTGGACGAAGCCGAAGACCGCCTCGACGGCCAACTCTGGGCGTGATCATGCACACATTCGGTGAAACGCCTTTTGACCTGGCCTTTCATCGAGCGTGATCATGCGCGGATTCGGCGAAGTCGGCCATGACGTGGGCATTCGCCTTTCGTGATCATGCACGTGGCACATGGAAGCGGACGACCCCGGCATGTGATCGGATCACATGCCGGGGTCGTGGCGTTCCCGGGCCAGCTGAAACGTCAGCTGAACGATCAGTTGAACAGGACCCGCAGGGTAATGCTGGTTCCGCCCGTGTAGTTCCCGCTCAGCCCGATCGCGCGAAGCACCTGGACGTTGGCCTTCTCCTCGCCCTTCAGGCCGCTGAGGTAGAGCGGCTCGAGCTTGTCGAGGTCGACGTACATGGCGTAGTTGGCCGCGTCCGCGTCCGGAACGGCCAGCTTGAAGGACTCGCTCTCGCCGAGCGTCCCCTTCGTGCCCAGCTTGTCCGCGTACGTCTGCGTGCTCGCCACCACCAGTTGCCCGTCGCCGGGTTTCGTGGCGAGCTGTAGCGGGGCGCCGGACCCGGCGAGGATCCCCTCCAGCTTGGTCACGATCGTCTGCGCCTTGACCGGATCGGTCGTGAGGACCGCTCCGACGTTCGGCTGCTGCGCGTCGAGGCCCTCCTGGTCGAGCGCGATCGTGAGGCTCTTGCCGAGCAGGGTTGCGATGTCATCCGGAACGGAGATGCCGTAGAGCTGCTGGAACTGCTCGAGGCTCTTCGTGACCATCTGGCCGTCCGGGCTCGCCTCCGCCGCCTGCTGGATCTTGGGCCACTGCGCCGCGAACCCGTCGCCGAGGCCGGAGATCGACACGGCGCCCACGGTCGAGGCCGGCAGCTCCGCGATCTTGATCGGCTGCCCCTTGAGGGCGTTCCCGGGACCGCCCCGGGTGATCCCCGTCAGTTCGGCGTAGTCGCCGTCGAAGCGGAGGGCTCCGGCGAAGCGCGTGCCCTTGATCGATTCCAGCGCCGCCGGGCCTGCGGTGGTGGCGGCGCCCGACAAGTCGGCCAGCTTGCCGAGATCCATCCAGAACGACATCACGCCGGGCTCTCCGACGGCAGAGGTGTCATCGCTGAACTGGGCGTTCTGTGACAGCGGCGCCGCCTTGGCGTACCCGTCGGCCGCCGCCTGCGTCTTGGCCAGGATCGCGTAACCGTCGCGGAACGCGAGCCCGAACTCGTCCTTGGCGCCGAGTTTGGCGATGCCCTCTCGTGCCGCGGCCTCGTCCTTCACCTGCACGGCGGCCGCGACGTCGGGCTCCTTGCCGGCGCCGGCGGACAGTACGGCCAGGCCCGCGCGCTCGCCGAGCCAGGGCTCGACGTCCTTGGCGTAGTCGACCTTCGACAGGTCGGGGGAGTCGCCCTTGATGGCCTCGAAGAGGGCCTTGCGCGGATCGTCGTCGCTCAGGGAGTCCTTGATCCCCGGGAACTTCCTGGCGATGGTCAGCAGGGCCACCTTCTGGTTGGCCGCCGGGTCGAGGTCCAGCCGCACATAGGCGATGGCGTTGCCGGGCAGCACCTCCTGCGGCTGTGTTCCCCCACCGCTCAGCTGCGAGAACGCCCATACGCCGCCGCCACCGAGGATGACGACGACGATGGCGGAGATGGCTGCGAGCAGCCAGCCGCGGCCGCGCTTGGCCGGTGCGCCTCCGGTCCCGTCGGGAGCATTGAACCCGAGCTCCTCGGCCTGGCCGTACGGCAGTTGCTGGGTGTGCGCGTCGTTCGCGGCAGCCCGACCGAGCTGTGGTGTCCGGTGTTCGATGGTCCGATCAGGGTCCGGACTCTCCGGGAATGAAGCCCCCGGAGGAGTTTCGGCAGACATAGTTCACGCCCCGTATGCATTTGTCGGATGATCTACCAATTGTGCCAATAAATTGGAGAAACCTTGGCCATAAAGTTGATTGCGTCACATATCCGTGACAAGGCGTGGACCTCCGCTAAAGTACTCACTAGAACAAGGTTCGGTTGAGGCTTTCGTGCGAGGAGCGTTGTGACCAAGTTCGACGAGGCGACGCAGGCGATCAGGGTCGACGACACCACCTATGACGTGTGTCTCGATGACGGATATTCGATCGGCGGGCCCCTGAACGGGGGTTACCTGCTGGCGACCGTCCTGCGGGCGGTGGTCGACGAGTCGCCGCACGCGCATCCGGTGTCCACGAGCGCCCAATTCCTCCGGGCCGTGACGCCCGGACCGGCCACGGTCAGGATCGAGCGGCTCAAGTCGGGCAGGACGGCCACGATGACCCGGGCGACGCTGGTGCAGGACGGCCGGTCCTTCATCGAGACCCTGGTGACGACGGCCACCTTGGATCCGGCCGCCACTCCGGAATGGACGGACGGGCCGGCGAGCCTTATGCCAGATTTGTCCGAATGTGCAAAACTCCCGGACCCCAAGCCCGAATCGAACATGAACCTGAACGCGCAGATGGAGTTGCGATTCGATCCGCCGACGATCGGATGGCTCGCCGGAGAGCCCACCGGCAGGCCGGAGGCGCGGGCCTATTTCCGGATGGCGGAGACGCAGGATCCCGATCCGTTCGTGCTCGCGCTCGCCGTCGACGCACTGCCGCCGGTGGTGTTCTCGGCGGGAGCGCGGGGGTGGGCGCCCACGGTGGAGTTGACGTGGCACCTGCGTGCGCTGCCGGCCCCCGGATGGCTGACCCTCCTGGGCAGCGGAAGGCTGATCAGCGACGGCTGGTTCGACGAGGACGTCGAGGTGTGGGACTCGGCGGGTCGCCTGGTGGCCCAATCTCGGCAGCTCGCGAGGGTGGGACGAGGTTGACCCTTCCGTACGGCCCGGCCGCGCCGGTTCGGATTCCGCGCCTGTTTGCATGATCACGCTGGGTGTTTCCGCTGGTGAGGCCGCTTTCTCCGAACCTGCGCATGATCACGACCGGGATCGTGGCAGGTCAACGGTGCCGTCACCGAATCTGTGCATGATCACGCCCGGGAAGTTCGGGGGGGCGTTGTGAGGATTCTTACCGTGAGTGGCCGTGCATGATCCCCTAACCTTGGGAAGCGTGCCGGACAACAGCGGGGCGATCGGGATCTTCGACAGTGGCGTCGGCGGTCTGACCGTCGCCCGGGCGATCCTCGACCAGCTGCCCCACGAATCGATCTTCTACGTGGCCGACATGGCGCGGCAGCCCTACGGGCCCAAGCGCATCGCCCAGGTCCGGAGGTACGCCCTCGAGGTCATGGACCACCTGGTCGAGCACGACGTCAAGATGCTGGTGATCGCCTGCAACAGCGCCAGCGCCGCCGTGCTCAGGGACGCCAGGGAGCGCTACGGAGTCCCGGTCGTCGAGGTGATCCAGCCCGCCACCCGCCGGGCCGTGCGGGCGACCAGGAACGGCAGAGTCGGCGTGATCGGCACGTGGGCTACGATCGAATCGATGGCCTACCACGACGCCTTCGCCGCCGCGCCGCACGTCGAACTGGTGGGGGTCGCGGCTCCGCTCCTCGTGGACTTCGTCGAGCGGGGCGAGACGATGAGCGAGGAGCTCATCGACGTGATCCGCGGTTATCTGAAGCCCATCCAGGACGCGGGCTGCGACACCCTCATCTTGGGCTGCACGCACTACCCGCTTCTGACGGGCGCCCTGTCCTACGTCGCGGGAGACGCGGTCACCCTCGTGTCGAGCGCCGAGGAGACCGCCAAGGACGTCTATCGCATCCTGCACGACCGGGGGCTGGCCGGTGGAGCGGACGATCCGCTCCACCGCTTCGGGGCCACGGGTGACACCGCTCTGTTCGAGCATCTCGGACAGCGGTTCCTCGGGCCGGAGATCCAGGCGGTCGAGCTCGCGGCGGTCGGCGACGAGTCCGACATCGGGAGGTCCGCGTGAAGTTGACGATCATCGGGTGTTCGGGGAGCTTCCCCGGCCCGGAGAGCCCCTCGTCGTGCTACCTGCTGGAGGCCGAGGGATTCCGGATGCTCCTCGACTTCGGCAACGGTTCGCTGGGGGTCCTGCAGCGCTACGCGGGGATCTACGACGTGGACGCGATCTGCCTGTCGCACCTGCATGCCGACCACTGCCTCGACATGTGCTCCTATCACGTCGTCCGCACGTACTCGCCGGCCGGGCCGCTGCCGCGGGTGCCCGTCCACGCTCCGGCGGGGGCGGCCCAGCGGCTCAACGCCGCGTACGGCATGCCCGACGAACCGGTCATGGAGAAGTCCTTCGACTTCGCGCGGCTCTCGCCCGGCACGCGGGAGATCGGCCCCTTCGAGGTGACGGCCGCGCCGATGAATCATCCCGTCGAGACCTACGGCTTCCGCGTCACCCACGGCGGCCGTTCCGTGGCCTACTCCGCGGACACCGGCGAGTCCGTCGAGCTCGTCAAGCTGGCCCACGACGCCGACGTGCTGCTGTGTGAGGCATCCTTCGTCGACGGCCCGGGCCTCACACCCGGTCTCCATCTCAGCGGACGGCAGGCGGCGGAACACGCGGCCCGGGCCGGGGCGCACACGCTGGTCCTCACCCATCTCGTCCCCTGGAACGACCAGAAGAGGGTGCTGGACGACGCCTCGCGCGGCGGCTTCGCCGGCAGGATGGAGCTGGCTCGGAGTGGCGCCGTCTATGACCTAGGGTGACCCCTATGGCTCGTTCAGATGGACGTCGTCCCGATCAGCTTCGCCCCGTGACCATCACTCGGAACTGGCTCGCGCACGCCGAGGGTTCCGTGCTCGTCGAGTTCGGCGGCACGCGGGTGCTGTGCGCCGCCTCCGTGGAGAGCGGCGTGCCTCGATGGCGTAAGGGCAGCGGCCTCGGCTGGGTGACGGCCGAGTACGCCATGTTGCCCCGCGCCACGAACACGCGCGGTGACCGTGAGTCGGTCCGCGGCAAGATCGGTGGCAGGACCCACGAGATCTCGCGGCTGATCGGCCGTTCGCTGCGTGCCTGCGTGGACTACAAGGCGCTGGGCGAGAACTCGATCATCCTCGACTGCGACGTGCTGCAGGCCGACGGTGGCACGCGGACGGCCGCGATCACCGGGGCCTACGTCGCGCTCGCCGACGCCGTGGCCTGGATGCGCAAGCGCAAGATGTGCCCGGGAGACCCGCTGGTCACCTCGGTCGCGGCGGTCTCCGTCGGCGTCCTCGGCTCGGAGCCGCTGCTTGACCTCTGCTACACCGAGGACGTCAAGGCCGAGACCGACATGAACGTGGTGATGACCGGCGGCGGCGACTTCGTCGAGGTGCAGGGCACCGCCGAGGGGGCGCCCTTCGACCGGGTGATGCTGAACGGCCTGCTCGACCTGGCAGCCGGCGGCTGCGCGGAGCTGACCCGCCTGCAGGCCGAGGCGCTCGCGGCGGCGGCCGAATGAACAAGGTGGTTCTGGCGACCAGGAACGCCGGCAAGATCGTGGAGCTCCGCAGGATCCTGGAGGAGTCCAGCCTGCCGATCGAACTCGTGGGGCTCGAGGACTTCCCGGACATCGCCGACGTGGCCGAGACGGGCCTGACGTTCGCCGAGAACGCGCTGCTCAAGGCACACGCCGTAGCGAGGGAGAGCGGCCTGCCCGCCGTCGCCGACGACTCCGGGCTCTGCGTCGACGCCCTGAACGGCATGCCGGGGATCTTCTCCGCCCGCTGGTCCGGCACGCATGGTGACGACGTCGCCAACCTGTGGCTCCTCCTGGCCCAGATCTCGGACGTCCCCGACGGCCGTCGCCAGGGCCACTTCGCCTGTACGGCCGCGCTCGCGCTGCCTTCGGGTGAGGAGCACGTGGTGGAGGGGGCCATGCACGGCCACATCATCCGTGAGCCCAGGGGCGCCAACGGCTTCGGTTACGACCCGATCTTCGTTCCGGACGGCGAGAGCCGTACGACGGCGGAGATGTCAGCGGGAGAGAAGGACGCGATCAGCCATCGAGGCCGGGCTTTCCGCGCCCTCGTGCCGGTCATCGAAGCGGTCGTTCTGTAATCCACCCGTAAGACCTTCCGGTACGAGTGGGGCGTAGCGTTCGACTGTGAACAAGGACGACGGCGGCTCTCGCCTGCCCTGGTGGGCGGCGGCCCTGATCGGGGTCGTCGCGGGAGCGGTGGCGCTCGGCGTGGCCCAACTCGCGGCCGGACTGACCAACGCGAGTGCGTCACCGGTGATCGCGGTCGGCGGCGCGGTGGTCGACCGGACCCCGCCCGCGCTCAAAGACTGGGCCATCAGGAACTTCGGGTCGAACGACAAGCTGGTCCTGATCAGCGGCATCGTCGTGGTCCTGGCTCTGATCGCCGCGGGTCTCGGCGTGATCTCCCGCCGGCGGATCGGCTACGGCATGACGGGGCTGCTGCTGTTCGGCCTCGTCGGAGCGGGGGCCGCGGCCACCAGGCCGGACTCGGGGCCGTTCGACATCCTGCCGTCCCTCATCGGTGTGGGCGCGGGAGCGTGGGCGCTCTCCCTGCTGTTCCGCCGGGTGGAGTCGAACGACTGGGACGACCTTCCGGAGGAGTATCCGGCCGCGGCCGGCACGTCGGCGTGGACGACCGACCCGGAGCACCCGGCGCGCGACACGGACGAGGGGGAGCCGGACCCGAACGAGCAGGACGGGAACGAGCCGGTCCCGCAGCCCGCGGAGATGCCGCCCGTGATGCGGGCGGGCGACGACCTCTACACGTTCGACCGGCGGCGCCTGCTGACCGGTGTGGCCGTGGGGGTGGGGGTCGCCGGAGTCGCCGGGTTCGGTGGGCGCCTGCTCGGGGCCTCCAAGGACGTGGACCTCGCCAGGAGGACCGTCGCGAAGACGCTGCCACGGCCGGCCGTCGCGGCCAAGCCGATCCCGGCGGGTGCGGACCTGCACCTCAAGGACCTGTCGCCCTTCATCACACCCAACCGCGACTTCTATCGGGTGGACACCGCCCTGGTCGTCCCCTCGGTCGATCCGACCGACTGGACGCTGAAGATCCACGGACTGGTCGACAAGCCGGTCGAGCTCACCTTCGACGACCTGCTCAGGCGTCCCCTGATGGAGGCGGACGTCACGCTGACCTGTGTGTCCAACGACGTCGGCGGGCCGTACGTGGGCAACGCCCGCTGGCTCGGCGCGCGCCTGGCCGACGTGCTCAGAGACGCGGGGATCAGGTCGGGCGCCGACATGCTGCTGAGCGTGTCGCAGGACGGCTTCACCTGCGGCACCCCCGTCGACGTGGTCATGGACGGCAGGGACGCGCTGCTCGCCGTCGCGATGAACGGCGAGGTGCTGCCGGCCGCGCACGGGTTCCCCGTCCGCCAGGTCGTCCCCGGCCTGTACGGCTACGTGTCCGCCACGAAGTGGATCACCGAGATCAAGGTGACGCGGTTCGACCAGGACGAGGCCTACTGGACACCACGCGGCTGGTCTCCGCTGGGCCCGATCAAGACGGAGTCCCGGATCGACGTCCCGCGGGACGGTGACGCCGTACCGCACGGCCCGACCATAATCGCCGGAGTCGCCTGGGCCCAGCACAAGGGGATCTCCGCGGTGGAGGTCCAGGTGGACGGAGGCGAGTGGCGGGAGGCGAAGCTCGCCGCCGTGAACGGCCCGGACACCTGGAGGCAGTGGTCGATCGAGACCGACCTCGCCCCCGGAAAGCGGGTCATCACGGTCCGCGCGACCGATGCGAGCGGTTACACCCAGACGCCGAATTATGCTCCGCCCGCTCCTGATGGCGCGACGGGCCACCACGCCATCGGCGTTCTGGTCGGATGAACCTGGACGAACACCGCTGAAGGCCACCGGCGTTCCTTCTGGACTTGGGAAAGGCGCTGTGACGGCGGTGAGGCCGCCTCTACCATCGGCACCCTGATTACGTGTCAGGGAGGGGGCCGCAGCACGTGACTCAGGAGACGACTCGCAGGCATGCCCGGTGGCGGTTGCCGACCGGTGTCTACAACCCGATCGTGAGCGCAGACGGGCGTAGGTGGCGCGATTACGAGAAGGCCGCGGAGACTCCGGCGTCCGGGGAGAACCGGCACCTCGACGATCGCCACGTGGAGGATCTCTGCACGGAAGGTCGCGGCCAGGAGAATCGTCACGCCGAGGTGCGTGCGGTCGTCCTGCCGGACGGCCTGGCGAACAGCGTGGCCGGCGGCGTGGTGAACGGTCCGGCGAAGAGCATGGCGAACGGCCTGACCAACGCGACGTCCAACGGCACGTCGAACGGCACGTCGAACGGGCTGCTGAGCGGCCTGCTCAACGGTTTGACGAAGGGTGCGCGGAACGGCCTGGTGAAGGGAGCGTCCCATGCCCTGCTGGCCGGCACGCCGAACGGCCCGAGCGAGACCTCGGGCGACAGTCTGGCTGACGGCCTGAATGCCGGTCTGAACGGCGGCCGGAATCACGGCCCGAATCACGGCCTGGATGACGGTGCGGCGGCGGTCACGGACGCGGCCGAGGGCGCCGTCGGCGCGGCACCGGATGCCACGGATGCCACGGACGACACGGACGACACCGCCACCCACACGCCGGAGGGGGCCGCGTTCGCAGCCGATCCGGTGAGCGAGGCGATCGCCGACGCGGCCGTACAGCCGGGAAGGCAGTCCGAAGCGCAGTCGGGAAGGCAGTTCGAAGCACAGCCGCGAACGCAGGTCGACGCACAGTCGGGGACGCAGGCCGAAGCACAGGCTGAAGTGCCGGCTGAGGCATCGGCTCCGGCACCTGTTGAAGGGCCCGTTGAGGCCGTTGCCGCGGTGCCGGTCGAGGCGCCGGCTCCGGCTCCGGCGTCGGCACTGCCGCACGCGCCCGCCTCCGACGGGGAGGGCCTGGCAGACCCGTCGCCGGTCGTGTCGGCCGAGGGCGTGGTCGCTGAGACCGCCGCACCCGATGCTGGCATTCCGGTTTGGGGAGAACGTCCGAAATGGGGCCAGGGCCCGGCGCGGTCAGACGTCGCGTCGCGGTCAGATGTTGCGCCGCGGTCAGACGTCGCACCGCAGTCGGACGTCCCGGCGCGGGGACAGAGTCCTGCGCGGGAACCGGCCGGATCCCGGGTCCTGGGCGACGCGGGCGAGAACCTCGAGCCTGACTGGTTCGACAGTGTCCGCAGGCCACCGCGGCTGGAGGCGACGCGTCCGTACGGCAAGCCGGGCGGGCTCGCGGAGTCGAGGCCCGGGACCGAGGAGATCCTCGCCCAGGAGAGTCTCGTCCAGGCGGTCAGCGGGCGCTTCCCCGATCCACGGGGCATGTGGATCCGCCTGATCAACGCGGAAGGGCCGACGGAGGACCCGTTCAGGTCGACGAACGCCGTCGACTGCGCGCTCGCCGTCATGTCGACCTGGCACGGGGAACCGGTCGTGGCCGCACGCCGTCAGCCTGAGTTCGACGCGGGGGGAAAGCCGCTCCTGACCGGTGAGACCGGGGGAGTGGCCCGCGCCGAGCAGTGGCTGGGGCATCGGTTCGAGTATGTCGGGCACGGCCGTCGCGCCTACGTGGCCATCGCGCAGCGCCTGGTCTTCGGAGGTCACGGGGCGAGCGCGATGCTCATCACCCGCTGGCCGGGTGGTGGGAGCCACGCATGGAACGCCGTGAACTGCCGGGACGAGGTCCTGTGGATCGACGCGCAGCGGGGTCACATGGCGGTCGAACCGCCGTACGAGGTCGTCACCGGGGTCTTCTGCGTGGTCATCGACCGGGAAGGGCAGCGCCTTTGATGGTCTCGCCCGACCAGGCGCGGGAGCTGGCGGAGCGCTATTTCGGTGATCGCGGCTCCGAGGCGGAGATGCTCGCCTTCGACGGCGGCTACGTGGCCTGGATCGCGGACGACGAGCCGGAGGACCCGACAGTCCCCCCCGAGACGGTGGGGGGCGGCTGCGTCGTCATCGACGGCACGACGGGTGACATCGTCATACGACCACTGCTCGGCCCGAACGACGTGGCCGAGCAGTGGCCCACCCCCCTCCCCCCACCTGCGTGATCACGCGTTTCAGTCGCTCGCGAGGGAGCCCACGATGGACGTCCGCGCCGCGCGCCTGGCGGGAAGGACGGCCGCCAGCACTCCGGCCAGCCCGGACGCCGCGATGAACAACGCGATCTGCCCGACGGGCAGCCGGAAGCTCACAGACTCCGAGATCGTCGTCGTCGCGGCCCAGCCGTACACGATGCCGAGGACGGTGCCGACGAGGGCGCCGACCAGACCGAGGATCAGCGCCTCGACGGTGAGCATGCCGCGCAGTTGCCCGCGCTTCAGGCCGAGGGCGCGCAGCAGCGCCGACTCACGCGTCCGCTCGTGAACCGACAACGACAACGTGTTCGCGATGCCCAGCAGCGAGATGACGATCGCGAGGCCGAGCAGACCGGTGATCACCGACAATATGCCGTTGATCGCCTCGTCGAACTGACCGCGGATCTCGGTGGAGCTGGTGACCTTCACCGCCGGGTACGGCTGGGTCGCGTCGTCCACGATCGCCCGTGCCTTGTCCAGGTCGGCGCCGTCGGCCGCGGTGATCAGGATCTGGTTGTCGTCCGTCTTCCCGAAGCGCTCGTCGAAGAACTGCTCCGGCACGGTGATCGACGGCAGCAACGACTGTGAGTCGAGGATGGCGACCACACGAAGCGGGGTGGCCTTCTTCGCGGTTCCGACTCTGACGTCGTCGCCCACCTTGATCTTGAGGTGCTCGGCCACATAGTCGGCGATCATGACCGTTCCCGGCTTGAAGCCGTCGGCCGAGCCCGACGTCGCCTTCGGCCGCATAGCGGTCTCGAGCACCGACGACGTCACCGTACCGATGGGGTAGTCCTCGTCGTCGAGCTTGCCCTCGGCCTCCCGGAACTCCGCCACGGTGGCCAGCTCCGGGTGTCCGCGCAACGCCTCCGCGACCGTGTGGGGGACGTCGCCGGTCTGCGCGGCGACCCGGTAGTCGGCGGGGAACTGCGAGTCGAGCTCATGGTCGGCGGTGGCCCGCATGGTCGCGGTGAGGACGGCCATGAACGTCATGAGAGTGACGCCGATGGTGAGGGCGATCGTCGTCGTGGCCGACCGCTTCGGGTTGCGCCGTGAGTTCTCCGTGGCCAGACGGCCCGGCACCCCGAACAGCCGCCCGGGCAGCCAGCCCGCCAGCCCGCTCAGCGGTGTGACGAGCACCGGTCCCAGGATCAGCACGGTGAAGAAGGCCAGCACGCCGCCCGCCATGACGGTCATGAGCGCCGTCTCGTCGGGCTTCGCGGTCACGCCCGCGTACGTCAGTCCGGCGGCGGCCAGCCCGAACAGCACGGCGAAGATGATCCGTACGACGCCGGCGCGGAACGTGTGCTCCTCGGTCTGCGTGCGCAGTGCCGCGACGGGCGCGACCTTGGTGGCCTGGCGGGCCGGGAGCAGGGCCGCGACGACCGTCATGATCAGGCCGGTCGCCAGGCCGATGACGATGGTCTGCGGCGACAACGTCACGGTGCCCGTGGGGACCTCCACGTCCGGTTGGTAGGTCCCCAGCAGGAACACGGCGAGCCATCCCATGCCGAGCCCGGCGGCCAAACCGAGGATCGAGGAGACCAGCCCGACGATGGCCGACTCCAGCACGATCGACCCGAAGACCTGACGCCGGGTCGCCCCGATGCACCGCAGCAGCGCCAGCTCGCGCATGCGCTGGGCGACCAGGATCCCGAAGGTGTTGTAGATCACCAGGCCCGCGACCAGCAGGGCGACGAATCCGAACATCAGCAGGCCGACCTTCAGATAGTCGGTGCTCGCGCCGTTGGACGCCGCCAGATCGGCGGCGCGCTCCTCCCCGGTCTGGACCTTGGCGCCGGACCCGGCGACCGCGGCGACGGCCGTACGGAGACTCTCCCTGGACGGGCCCGCGGTGGTGACGTCGATCTCGGCGTAGCCCGTCGCTCCCGTCATCCGCATCGCGGTCGCCGGGGTGTAGGCGACCGCGCCGCGGGCGGCGAGTGACTGGTCGACGCCGACGTCGAAGGTGCCGACCAGCCGGAACTCGTGCCGGACGTTCTTCTGGTCGAGGACGGAGACGGTGTCCCCGATCCGGAAGCCCTGCGCCCGCGCCGTGCTCGTGTCGACCAGGGCCTCGCCGTCCGACGCCGGCGCCTTGCCGCTGGTGACGTCCAGTCGGTACGAGGGGAACGACACCCCGGCGGTGACGAGTTCGCCGACGGTCTTGCCGTCCTTGCCGATGAGGGGCGCCTCGCCGGACACGACGGGCTGCGCGTCCTTGACGCCGGCGACTGATCCGACCTTGGCGAGCAGGCTCGGGGGAAGCGGGTCCTCGTCCCCCTTTGAGATGACCGCGACGTCGATCTTGTCGGCGGCGGCGGTGAAGGACTGGCTGAAGCCGGCGTCGATCGTGTCGGTGAGCACGAAGGTCCCGGCGATGAAGCCCACGCCGAGGATGATGGCCAGCGAGGTGAGCAGCAGCCGGAGCCGGTGCGCCAGCAGGCCCGTGATGGTGGTCCTGAACACGGGTCAGGCCTCCAGCGCCACGAGCGTGTCGAGGACGGTCTGCGGCGTCGGCTGTTCGAGTTCGCGCACCAGCAGCCCGTCGCGGAGGAACACGACCCTGTCGGCGTAGGACGCCGCGACGGGGTCGTGGGTCACCATCACGATCGTCTGCCCGAGTTCCCGCACCGAGGTGCGCAGGAACGACAACACCTCCGCGCCGCTGCGCGAGTCGAGGTTTCCGGTCGGCTCGTCCGCGAAGATCACTTGGGGTTTGCTGATGAGCGCCCGCGCGACCGCGACCCGCTGCTGCTGCCCGCCGGACAGCTGGCTCGGCTTGTGCCGCAACCGGTCGCGGAGGCCGACCGTGTCGATCACACGGTCGAACAGGGCCTGGTCGGCCTGCCGCCCGGCGATCTGCAACGGCAGCCGGATGTTCTGCTCGGCGGTCAACGTCGGCAGCAGGTTGAACGCCTGGAAGATGAATCCGACGCGGTCACGGCGCAGCAGGGTGAGCCGCTTGTCGTTCAGGCGGGTGATCTCGACGTCGCCGATGGTGACATGGCCGTCCGTCACCGAGTCGAGCCCGGCGAGGCAGTGCATCAGCGTCGACTTGCCGGAGCCCGACGGGCCCATGATCGCGGTGAACGCCTCGGTGGCGAACCCGACGTCGATTCCGCGCAGGGCGTGCACGGCCGCGTCGCCCGTGCCGTACACCTTGGTGAGCCCCTGCGCGGTCACGGCGCTCCGGACACTCGTGATTGTGGTCATGCGAAAACCCTAGGTTCGCGATCATGCGTGCACCTCTGCCGTGCGAAGGGCTTTCTGATCCGTTTGCTGAGGGTCCGTACGGAGGATCTGCGATTTCTGATGTAGTCCCGAGTCAGCCCTGGGAACGATCGGGCGTGACGAGCCCGCTTTCGTACGCGTAGACGACGGCCTGAGCACGGTCACGCAGGCTCAGTTTGGCCAGGATCCGGCCGAGGTGGGTCTTCACAGTCGCCTCCGCCAGCTGCAACTGCTGGGCGATCTCCGAGTTCGACAGTCCCAGGGCCACGTGGTACAGGACTTCACGCTCCCGCGCCGTCAGGGTGTCGTCGTCCCGCTTCAGGGCATCGCCCGCCGGCAGGTGCACGGCGACGCGGTCGAGCAGCCTCCTGGTCGTACTGGGGGCGATCACGGCGTCCCCGGCGTGGACGGAACGGATGGCGCTGATCAGCTCGGGGGGCGGCACGTCCTTGAGCAGGAAGCCCGAGACGCCTGCCTTGATGGCCTCGAAGGCGTACTCGTCCAGGTCGAAGGTGGTCAGCATGAGGACCTTCGGCGAGCCGGGGGACGCGCAGATGAGCCGGGCCGCCTCCACGCCGTCCATGCGGGGCATCCGGACGTCCATCAACACCACGTCGGCCTCGGTCGTGCGCAACGTCTCGATGGCCGCGGCCCCGTCCGCCGCCTCGCCGACGACCTCGATGTCGGGCTGCGCCCCGAGCACCATCCGGAATCCCGTGCGCACCAGTTCCTGGTCGTCGACCACCATCACTCGAATCATCGCCGCCGCTTCCTGTCCGTCATACCGTCACTCCGGTCGGGATCCGCGCGAGCACCTGGAAGCCGCCGCCGGCTTTCGGGCCCGCGTCGATGCTCCCGCCGTACATCGCCGCCCGCTCCCGCATGCCGACCAGTCCGTGTCCGCCCTCTGACGCGATCGCGGCCGCGCCCCTGCCGTCGTCGGAGATCCGCAGCACGACCTCGCCCCTGCCGTACGTCATGTCGACCAGGGCGCGAGCGCCCGGCCCCCCGTGCTTGAGGGTGTTCGTCAGCGCCTCCTGGACGATCCGGTAGATCACCAGCTGTTCTCCCTCCGGGAGCACGTGCGGCACGCCGGAGACGGTGAAGTCGATCGGCAACCCGGAGTCGCCGACCTGCTTCACCAGGTCGCCGAGCTGAGCCACTCCCGGTTGCGGAGCGTACTCCTGCGTGTGGTCCCCCTCCTGCCTGAGCACCCCCACCAGGCGTCGCATCTCCGCGAGCGCCTTGCGCCCCGTCGCCGAGATCGCCTGTACGGCACGGCGCGCCTGCTCCGGGTCGCTGTCGATGGCGTAACCCGCGCCGTCCGCCTGGACCACCATCACGCTGACGTTGTGCGCGACGACGTCGTGCAGCTCACGGGCGATGCGGGTGCGCTCGGCGGCGGCGGCGATCTGCGCCTGCTGGTCCCGCTCACGTTCGGCGCGTTCGGCGCGCTCCACCAGGCTCTCGACGAAGCGCCGCCGGGTGTTCGCGTAGATCCCGGTGACCCAGATGGCCACGACGAACACCGACATGGAGGCGAAGGTCGACGGTTCGAAAGCGGTGTAGCGGGACTGGGCGAGTGCCAGCCCGACCTCCGTCACCAGACCGGCCGCGACGGCCCAGGCGGCGGTGCAGCGGGCGGCCACGGCGTACATCGCGACGAGGACGGCGAGGTTCGCCGGGATCTCGGCCAGACCGGCCAGCCATTGGCCGAAGCTGAGGAGGGCGATGGCCGCGAACACCTCGCGGGGGTGGTTCCTGCGCACCATGAGCGGCGCGAGGAGCGCGATCGTCAGGAACAGGCCCGTCGGCATCCCCACGCGGGAGCCGGCCAGCCACTGGGCTTCGCTGAAGTTCCCGACCGTGGCCAGGCAGAACAGGACGAGCGGTGAGACCGTGAAGGAGTCGATCAGGACGGGGTGACGCCGGGCCCAGGCGCGTGGTCTGCCGAACACGGTTCCAACCATACGTAGTGGCTGCTCAGCGGTGTTCCGCCTTCGGGCTGATCCGGGCGTACGACTCAGGTCGCAGATGCGAGGACGGGGCCTTACGTCGCCTTTACGAAACGAGGACCATCATTATCCCCGGGAGCGCCTCGGTGGGGCGGACAGGAGATCTGTGATGGCGGATCAACATGGAGGGCCGCGCGATGCTGAGGATGAGTCGCGCGTTCCGGGGCCGGGAGAGGGCACCACACCGCTACCTGCCGAGGCGGCTCCCGACCAGACCACGGCGGAGCCAGGCTCCGGATCTGCTGCAGGGTCCGGAGTAGGCTCCGCCGGCCAATCCGCGTTCCAGGCGCCGGGATACGCCTACGGTCCCGGAGGGGCCGGTTGGAGTGCTCCCGGCTGGCGGCCCGCGGCGGGACAGGCTGGGCCCGGAGTCCCTGGTGTTCCACCGGGGGGACCTTCGGGCGCTCCTCGGCTGGGTGGTCCTCAGCCGGGTGGTCCTCAGCCGGGTGGTCCTCAGCCGGGTGGTCCTCGACCCCGGCGGACGGACACCAACCGGCTCGTGATCGTCGGTCTGGTGTGCGCGGTGGTGGGAGCCCTGTTCGGCGGGGGCGTCGTCGCGGTCGGTGACGTCCTGTGGCACCGATTCCACGGCCCGCATTACGGCGTCGTGTGGTCGAACCCCGACCAGGGGCCGCGGCGGATGCCGGGAGACGGCCAGAACGGCCGGCGCTTCGGGCAGGACCAGCCGTCGGACGGCCTGTCCGGATTCTGCCGGCGGACCGACGAGGGAATCCGCTGTGACGGACCCGGAGCGGTACCGAATCCTGCTCCGGCCTCGTAGCCGAATGGCCGGTCACGCAGTGGGGCCGGTGGGATTCGAACCCACGCTGGACGGCACCTAAAGCCGCTGTCTCTGCCGTTGGACTACGGCCCCTGAGCTTCGACGCGCAACGTCGACGGACGGCGCGCTCCCTGTGGCGTCACAGGCAGGCGCCGCCCATCGTACAGGTTGGCTACCGCCAAGGGCCGCCCGTTTTGCGGGGGCCCCTGCCGGTGTGACCGTACGGGTCAGGAGATGCCGAGCTCTTTCACCAGGCGGGCGACATGGCCGGTGGCCTTCACGTTGTAGAGCGCCTTCTCGACCTTGCCGTCGGCGTCGATGACGAAGGTCGAGCGGATGACGCCCAGGATCGTCTTGCCGTAGTTCGTCTTCTCGCCGTAGGCGCCGTACGCCTTGTGCACGTCGAGATCGACGTCGGACAGGAGCGGGAACGTGAGCGCGTCACGCTCGCGGAACTGCTGGAGCTTGGCCGGCTTGTCCTTGGAGACGCCGAGGACCACGAAGCCCTTGGCGGTGAGAGAGCCCAGATTGTCGCGAAAGTCGCAGGCCTGCTTGGTGCAGCCTGGAGTCATCGCCGCTGGGTAGAAATAAAGGATGACGCGCTGGCCACGGAACGACTCGAGCGACACCTCTTCGCCCTCGTCGTCCTTGAGGGTGAATTCGGGCGCAGCGTCGCCGACCTCGAGCCTGCTCATGAATACCTCCCGTGAGGGTGACCCGCGTCGATGTGCGGACAAGCGTCAACCAAACTACCGGTTCGGCCGTTGTGCGGGGTGCGTACCGGACCTGGCAGACTGATCACCTACGGAAACCACAGGAGGGGATCGCATGGCTGACACCGATCCCGATGCGCTGGAACGAGAGATCGAGCGCACCCGGGCCGAGCTGGCTCGCACGGTCGACGCCATCGCGGACCGGGTGAGCCCGAAACGGGTGGCCGAGCGGAGCGTCGCCAAGGTCAAGGCCAACGCCGAACACCTGGTGTCGTCGTTCGGGGATCTCGTGGGGGGTTCCGCATCGCGTTCCGCCGCCGAAATGGAGGGCGAGGAGCGGTACCCGGCGCAGTCCATGGCGCCGGTTCTGATCGGCCTCGGCGCCGTCCTGGTCGTGGGTGCCGCGATCATCCTGCTCCGCCGCCGCAACCGCTGACCGCCCACCCACGCCCCACTCTCCGCGCCCCGCGGAGCGTGGGGCGCGGCGCGTGTCGAGTCGGGCTGTAAGGCGTGATGGAGATGCGTGACGGGGGTGGGGATGAGGATGCGTGATGGGGTGGGGATGGGGATGCGTGATCATGCACAGATTCGTGAAGAGGCCCCCTGACCAGCCCAAACCTCGGGCGTGATCATGCACAGGTTCGTGGATGTCCGGCCTGACCTGGGCGGATCCATTTCGTGATCATGCATGGATTCTTCTGCGTGGCCGTTCACCAGGGAAAACGTGGCTCGTGATCATGCAATCTCAGCTGTGGATCGGAGTCCGAGACCACGGGATGCCACCGCTGTGCATGATCACGCATTGAAGAAACGCAGGTCGGGTGGGTCGCGTCCGAATCCGTGCATGATCACAAATGAAGAACGGCCAGGTCAAGGCCGCAATCTCCGAACCTGTGCATGATCACGCCCGAGGTTTGGGCTGGTCAAGCCACCCATTCACGAACTCGTGCATGATCACGCGGGAGGGGCGGGGTGGGGCGGAGGGGGAGGGGGTTAGAGGAAGGTTTGGCCTTCTCCTCGGTAGGTGGGGACTTCCTCGACTATCCGGTCGCCCTCGATGAGATGCAGGCTGGCGAAGCGCTCGCACAACTCGCCGGCCTTGGCGTGCCGGAACCAGACACGGTCGCCGATCCGCAGGTCATGGGCCGCGTCCCCGACCAGGGGGGTCTGGACCTCGCCCGCACCCTCGTTGGAGTCGTATTTCAGCCCCGCCGGCAGGTGGGGATGCGGCAGCCGATTGGCTCCCGACGGACCTGAGGCCGGATATCCGCCGCCCAGCACCGTCACGACGCCGGGGGACGGCTTACGCACCACGGGCAGGGCGAACAGCGCCGCGGGCCGCCCGCTGAAGCTCCGGTAGAAGTCGAACAGCCGCGGATGGAAGAAGCCCGAGCCGGCCGCCACCTCGGTGATCGCGTGTTCCGCCGCCGTCCGCTCGATGCTGCCCGTGCCCCCGCCGTTGACGAACTCCAGGTCGGCGGCCTGCCGTACGGCCTGCACGACCCGCCCGCGCCGTACGGCGAGTTCCTGGCGGGATCTGGCCTGCATCCACCGGACGACCCGCCCGTACGCGCCGGGGACCCTGTCGCCCACGCCGGCGATCTGCGCCTCGTACGACATGAGGCCCACCAGGCGCATTCCGGGGCGTCCGGCGATGTCCTCGGCGATCCGGGCCGCCTGGTCGGGCTCGCGTATGGGGGAGCGTAAGGCCCCCACGCGCAACTTCCCGCCGAACGCCACAAAGGTCGCGTCCATATCAAGACATATCCGGACCTGGTGAGGAAGGTGGAGGCTTTCGATCAGATCCAGGTGGCCCGGCGAGTCGACCATCACCGCGATCTCTTCGGCGGCGCGGCGGTCGGAGCCGAGCGCGCGGAGGGCGTCGGTGTCCACGGACGGATACGCCACGAGCACGTCACGCAGACCGCATGACACGAGCCAGAGCGCCTCGGGGAGCGTGAACGCCATGATCCCGGCGAAGCCGTCCATGGCGAGGACGCGTTCGAGGACCGCCCGGCTGCGGATCGACTTGCTGGCGACGCGGATCGGCTTGCCGTTCGCCCGGCGAGCCATGTCGGCGCTGTTGGACCTCAGCGCGTCGAGGTCGACCACCGCGAACGGGGGGTGCAACCCGGCCGTGGCCTGGTCGAGACGCTGTCGGTCGTCCATGCCCGCAGCCTAGTACGAATGCGCACAAATTAAATGAGTGCTACTCACGTTAACGAGGCCGCGGCAAAAATTCCGGAGCCGCTCGGCCATGATCGCGCAAGATGGCGGGTGATCGGCTCGCGAGCGCCTCCCGCCGTGTACCCCTGAACAGGTGACTACAGATCGGATCCGATGCTGTGCTGGTCAGAGGTGAGCGGTTGATGAGCGTCGTGCAGGAGATCTTCGCGGGCGCCTCGGCGAAGGGTGACAGCCGGCGTGCCGTACGCCGCAACGCCATCCGCGCGCTGCGGCCGGGCCGTACTCCTGCGGGGATCGTGGTGGCCGCGGTGCTCTCCGTCGGCGCGTGGGCCCTGGCCGTCGAGATCATCGCGACGATCTTCGGCTCGCCCGTCCTGTGGCCGCCGCTGCATCGCCTGATGTCGACGACCTTCGGGGACCCCGCCGTTCCCGGAACCGCCGCGATGATGATCGTTTGCGGCGCCGGCCTGGTGGCCCTCGCCGTGCTGCCCGGGCGGCCCCGGCTGGTGCCCCTGGAGTGCGAGGACCCGCTTCTGGTCATGGGACTGACCCGCGCGGGCCTGAGCAGGACGCTCGCGGTCGCGGCGCAGACGGTCGAAGGCGTCCAGCGGGCCCGGGTGCGGATGTTGCGCGGCCAGATCGAGGTCGTGGTGGTCACCGACGCCAAGGGCACGGGTGAACTGCTCCGCGAGGTCGGTGCGGCCGTGGGCGACCAGCTTTCCGGCCTCGGCGCGCAGTGCCGTCACGAGGTCGTGGTTCGGCTGCGCAGGAGGAGGCTCTGAGGATGCGCGCGCACATGGGGAACCGGGTCGGGCTCGGGATCGTCGGGCTGATCATGGCGCTCGCCGGCGTCGGAGTGCTGGCCGCCCGGGCCGATCATCTCGGCGTACGGATCATCGACCTGTCGTTCTTCGTGCGGAACGCCTGGGCGCGGCCGCTGGCCGCGGCGGCCGCCATACTGATCGCCCTGCTCGTCACGCGCTGGCTGGCGGTCGCCCTCGGCTGGGGGCGCTGCGGGAGCCGTACGGGATCGGGGACGGCGATGCTGGGCGTCGCGATGAAGGGCATCGAGGGCATCAGCAGGATCCAGGTCAGGCTGGTCCGCGACAAGCGGATGCGCGTCCTGGTGTCTCTTCTGCCCCGCGCCGACCTGCACGAGGTGATCGGCCGCCTCGACGGGCAGGCGATCTCACGCGTGCGCGGCGCGGTCGACCGTGAGGAGATCCCGACACTGGTCAGGCTGCACGTCCGGCGGCGCTGACCGGATCAGCACTCGATGACGTTGACGGCCAGGCCGCCGCGGGACGTCTCCTTGTACTTGTCGAGCATGTCCCTGCCGGTGTCCCGCATGGTCTTGATGGCCTTGTCCAGGGCCACGAAGTGACGGCCGTCCCCGCGCAGCGCGATCCTGGCCGCGGCGATCGCCTTGATCGAGGCGACCGCGTTGCGCTCGATGCAGGGGATCTGCACGAGGCCGCCGATCGGGTCGCAGGTCAGCCCCAGGTTGTGCTCGATGCCGATCTCGGCCGCGTTCTCCACCTGCTCGGGAGTGCCGCCCAGCACCTCGGTGAGGCCCGCGGCGGCCATCGAACAGGCCGAGCCGACCTCTCCCTGACAGCCGACCTCCGCACCGGAGATCGAGGCGTTCTCCTTGAACAGCACGCCCATGGCTCCGGCGGTCAGCAGGAACCGGACCACCCCGTCGTCCGCCGCGCCGGGGATGAACCTGGTGTAGTACGACAGGACCGCGGGGATGATCCCCGCCGCGCCGTTCGTGGGAGCCGTGACGATGCGGCCGCCCGCCGCGTTCTCCTCGTTGACGGCGAGGGCGAACAACGTCACCCAGTCCATGGCGCGCAGAGGGTCGGCGTCGGTCTCGCTCTGGAGCCTGCGGTGGAGCTGGTTCGCCCGGCGCTTGACCTTCAGGCCGCCCGGCAGGACGCCCTCGTTGTGGGTGCCCCGCCGTACGCACTCGACCATGACCGACCACAGGTGCAGCAACTGCGCGCGGATCTCCTCCGGCGTACGGCCGAAGGCCTTCTCGTTCTCCAGCATCAGTCCGGAGATGGACAGGCCGGTGTCCGCGCAGTGGGCGAGCAGTTGCGCGGCCGTCGTGAACGGATACGGCAGCACCGTGTCGTCGGGTTTGATCCGATCGGCGCCGGTGGCGTTCTCGTCCACGACGAAGCCGCCGCCGACCGAGTAGTAGACCTTCTCCCGCACGGGGGTGCCTTCGGAGTAGGCCGTGAAGCGCATGCCGTTCGGGTGGTGGGGGAGCGAGAGCTTCCGCTCGAACACCAGGTGGTCACCCACCACGAAGGGCACTTCCTTCGAGCCGAAGAGCCGGACCGTGCCGCTCGACCGCATTTCCCCGAGCATCTCGTCGACGCGGTCGACGTCGACGAGCTCTGGCTTCTCTCCGGACAGGCCGAGCAGCACGGCCTTGTCGCTGCCGTGGCCCTTCCCCGTCAGCCCGAGAGATCCGTAGAGGATGACCCGGACCTCGGTGACCTTCTCCAGCAGGCCGTCCGCATCCAGGCCGCGGGCGAAACGGTGCGCCGCGGCCATCGGGCCGCCCGTATGCGAGCTGGACGGCCCGATTCCCACCTTGAACAGGTCGAACACGCTGATAGCCACTGGTCGGTGTCCTTGAGAGAAGGTCGGTGTCCTGAGAGAAGGTCGGTGTCCTGAGAGAGGGGCTGTCAGGCCTCGGCTGAGGTCAGCGAGGTGTATTCGGCGGAGGTCAGCAGGTCCTCCGGCTCCTCGCCGATCTGCACGCGGAACAGCCAGCCCTCGCCGTACGGGTCGGAGTTGACGAGCGAGGGATCGTCGACGACGGCCGCGTTGACCTCAACGATCTCGCCGGTGACCGGCGCGAAGATGTCGCTCACCGACTTGGTCGACTCGACCTCGCCCACGGCGTCTCCGGTCGTGACCGCCGCGCCGACCTCGGGCACCTGCACGTAGACCACGTCGCCGAGTTGCTCGGCGGCGTAGGCGGTGATGCCGACGGTGACGGTGCGGCCGTCATCGAGCCCGGCGACCCACTCGTGCTCCTTGGTGTAGCTGAGGTCCTCGGGAATGCTGCTCACTTGCTCCTCCTGTAAAAAGGCAGGTCAACGACGTCGACCGGTTCATGGCTGCCACGAATGTCCACGGCCAGGCCGCCCGCTTCCACGGCGCTGCGCGAGACGTACGCCATGGCGATCGGCTTTCCCAGCGACTGCGAAGGCGCGCCGCTGGTCACCTCGCCCACGACCACGCCGTCCCGGGTGACGGGGTAGCCGTGGCGGGGGACCCTGCGGCCGCGCGCGACGAGCCCGACGAGGCGCCGGGCGGTGCCGTCCGGCCCGGCCTCCTGATCCGCCAGGGCGGCCCGTTCGGTGAGGGCCGCGCGCCCGACGAAGTCGCCCGGCTTGTCCAGGCGCACCACCCGGCCGAGCCCGGCGTCGAACGGTGTGAGGTCCGCGGTCAGCTCGTTGCCGTACAACGGCATGCCCGCCTCGAGGCGGAGCGTGTCACGGGCGGACAGGCCCGCGGGTATGAGTCCCAGGCCCGCACCGGCCTCCGTCAGCGCGTTCCACAGCGGCACGGCGTCCTCGTTGCGGACGAACAATTCGAAGCCGTCCTCGCCGGTGTAGCCCGTGCGCGCGATGAGGGCCTCGAACCCGGCGACCGTGGCGGGCAGGCCGGCGTAGTACTTGAGGCCGTCGAGGTCGGCGTCGGTGAGCGTGCGCAGGATCTCGGTGCTCTTCGGCCCCTGGACCGCGACCAGCGCGTAGGAGCCGGACCGGTCCTCCACCCGCGCGTCGTACGGCTCGGCACGCTCGGTCAGCTCGCGCGCGACCATCGAGTAGTTGGAGGCGTTGGCGACGACGAGGAACTCCTCGGTCGCCAGCCGGTAGACGATGAGATCGTCGAGGACTCGGCCGTCCCCGTTCACGATCATGGTGTAGCGGGCGCGTCCGACGTCGAGCGCGCTCAGCCAGCCGACGAGGGCGTAGTCGAGCGCCTGTCCCGCCTCCGGACCGGTGACGAAGATCTCTCCCATGTGGGACAGGTCGAAGAGCCCGGCCGCCGTCCGGACCGCGTTGTGCTCGACCGACTCGCTGCCGTAGCGCAGGGGCATGAGCCAGCCCGCGAAGTCCGTCAGGGTGGCGCCGAGGGCCTCGTGGACCTCGCGCAACGGAGTGGACCGGGACATGAATGCACCTCAGGAGGACGGATGCTGCGTCGGACTATTGGGCATCCTCCCCCTCTGTCATCGGTGCCTGAGAGCTTCGCCCGTCCTTTGCCGGACTTTCACCTTCGGCGAGGCCAGCAGGCCTGCTTTCCAGAGGACACCTGGCCCGCACGGTCCTTTGCCTTGAGAGGTTCGCGGGGAGGGCTTGCTCCTTCAGGGGCCCTGACAGGATGCCAGGACACTCTCCCGCGCGGGATCAATGGTGTTCCGCCAGCCTAGTGGGTGGGGACTGGTCGTGGTAACGCCCGCTGGGCACCTTTTGCGGCGTCGGCCGGTCGCCGGTGCTGGTGGGCCGTCGAAGGCCCGATGGGGCCCGCCGTGTCATGTCGCCTGAATCAGTCGTCGCAAGGGGACCGTGGTGTCCTCATTCTTGACCGTGACTTTGCGTAATCGATTGAACGCAATTAGTATCCGCTCCGTGCCAGGGATCGACCATGAGATGCCAATCGAGCTCATCCACAACGACCCGATGACCGCGGTGGAACTACTGCGGGACGCCGTCGGCGTCCAACCACCCTCGTTCGCCACCGCCGCGGTGGAGTCGGTCGACTTCGCCCAGTTGGCCCCGGTGGAGTTCCGCGCCGACTCGGTCGTGGTGTTGCGCGACGTGGCAGGGGGAGCTCAGCTGGCCCTGATCGTGGAGGTCCAGAAACCGAACTACGTGTTCGCCGTGCTACCGAGCGTGGCACGCAAGCACCTGGAGGAGATCGTGACCACCACCAGCCACGATTACGAGCACATCGCCAGTCAGTATCTGTCGCACTGGGTCGATCAAGGCCGCCAGGAAGGCCGGGCGGAGGGCGAGGGTGCGGCGATCTTGGCTGTGCTCGAGACCCGTGGCCTGGAGATCTCCTCCGACACGCGCGACCGGATCACCCGCTGCGACGACCTGAACATGCTGGAGACCTGGATCCGCCGGGCGGTCACCGTGAGCTCCGCCGACGAGCTCTTCGCCTGAGCTCCATAGCTGAATCCGCGGGTCAGCCGCGCCCAGCCGCGGACACGAGGGCGTCGAACAGGGGGCCGTCCTCGTCGGCCTCGGGGTGCCACTGGACGGCCAGCGCGAACGGGTGGCCGCCGAGTTCGACGGCCTCGATCGTGCCGTCCTCCGATCGGGCGGTGACCTCCAGGCCGTCCGCCAGCCGGTCGACCGCCTGGTGGTGGTAGTGCGCCGGGGTCAGGTGGTCGTCCTGGTAGATCTTGGCCAGCGTCGGCGAGAGCCGTACCGGGACCCGGCCGAAGGTCCCCGGGGCGGGCGAGTGGTCGGTATGGCCGACCACGTCGGGAAGGTGCTGGTGGAGCGAGCCGCCCAGGGCCACGTTGAGGACCTGGAGCCCACGGCAGATGCCGAGGAACGGCAGACCGGAGTCCAGGGTGGCACGCATCAGCCCGAACTCCGCCTCGTCACGAAATTTCCTTACGTATCCGGTCTGTTCGTGCATGCGAGAGCCGTACCGAGCGGGATCGATGTCGCCGCCGCCCGCGATGATCAGGCCATCAAGTCGGCCGGTCAGTTCGGCGGGATCACCCGCGGGCGGGATGATCACCGGTTGCCCGCCGGCCCGCGCGACGTGTTCGACGTACATGTACGGCAGCAGCGCGGTGGTCATGTCCCAGACCGTGAATCTGGCGGGCTCCACGTAGCACGTGATGCCGATGACCGGTCGTGACATGACCACCTCGCGTTGGATCGGATGCCGCCACAGGATGCCGTTACAGGGGAGTGACGTACGCCCCGGAGATGCCGCCGTCGACCAGGAACTCCGACGCGGTGATGAAGCTCGAGTCGTCGGACGCGAGGAAGGCCACGGCGGCCGCGATCTCCTCCGCGCGGGCGAACCGCCCGATCGGCACGTGGACGAGGCGGCGCTGCGCGCGCTCCGGGTCCTTGGCGAACAGTTCCCGCAACAGGGGAGTGTCCACCGGCCCGGGGCAGAGCGCGTTCACCCGGATGCCCTCGCGGGCGAACTGCACGCCGAGTTCGCGGCTCATCGCGAGCACGCCGCCCTTGGACGCGGTGTAGGAGATCTGCGACGTCGCCGAGCCCAGCACCGCCACGAACGAGGCCGTGTTGATGATCGAGCCCTTGCCCTGCCTCCGCATGTACGGCAGGACGTGCTTGCAGCACAGATAGACGCTGGTGAGGTTGACCTCCTGGACCCGGCGCCACGCCTCGATGCCGGTGTCGAGGATGGAGTCGTCCTCCGGCGGTGAGATCCCCGCGTTGTTGAAGGCGATGTCGACGCTGCCGAACGTGTCGAACGCGGTCTGGTACATCCGGACGACGTCGTCCTCGTTCGCCACGTCGGCCCGGACGAACAGGCCGCCGACCTCGTCGGCGACCTTGGTCCCGGCCGCCTCGTCGAGGTCCACCGCCACGATCTTGGCGCCCTCCTGGGCGAACCGCTGCGCCGTGGCGAGCCCGATGCCGCTGCCCGCCCCTGTGATGACGGCGACGCGGTCCTGCAAACGCTGCATGTCTCTACTCCGTGGAAATGAAGACGTTCTTGGTCTCGGTGAAGGCGGCCAGGGCGTCGGGGCCCAGCTCCCGGCCGAGGCCGGACTGCTTGAAGCCGCCGAACGGCGTCCAGTAACGGACGCTGGAATGGGAGTTCACCGACAAGTTGCCCGCCTCGACCGCCCGAGCCACCCGCAGGGCGCGCCCGACGTCACGCGTCCAGATCGACCCGGACAGCCCGTAGGCCGTGTGGTTGGCGATCTGTACGGCATGAGCCTCGTCGTCGAACGGGACGACGGACACGACCGGCCCGAAGATCTCCTCGGTGAATGCCCGGTGGAAGGCGCCCGAGCCCTCCGCCAGCGGGTCGAATCCGGCGGGCGCGGCCAGAACGGTGGGGGCGAACCAGAAGCCCGGCCCGTCCGGGCAGGCTCCGGCCGTGTGCACGTCGACGGCCCCCACGAACGACGCCACCCGCGCGTGGTGCTCGGCGCTGATCAGCGGGCCCATCTGCGTGGCGGGATCGAGCGGATCGCCGACCTTCACGTCCCGGACGGCCTGGCTGAGCCGCGCGAGGAAGTCGTCGTAGACGGAACGCTCCACCAGGATGCGCGATCGGGCGCAGCAGTCCTGCCCGGAGTTGTCGAACACCGCCATCGGGGCGGAGGCCGCCGCCCTGTCCAGGTCGGAGTCGGCGAAGACGATGTTGGCGCTCTTGCCGCCGAGCTCCAGCGTCACCCGCTTCACCTGGGCGGCGGCCTGGGCCGCGATCAGCTTGCCCACCTCGGTCGAACCCGTGAACACGATCTTGCGCACGTCCGGGTGCTCGACCAGCCGGGCGCCTGCCACCTCGCCCTCGCCGGGGACGACCTGCAGCACGCCCTCGGGGATGCCGGCCTCGAGGGCCAGTTCGGCCAGCCGGAGCGCCGTCAGCGGCGTCCACTCGGCGGGCTTCACGACGACGGTGTTGCCCGCCGCCAGGGCGGGAGCCACCCCCCAGGTCATGATGACCATGGGGAAGTTCCACGGCACGATGACGCCCACGACGCCCAGCGGTTCGGCGAACGTGATGTCCACGCCGCCCGCCACGGGGATCTGCTTGCCATGGTCGCGCTCGGGTGCGCCCGCGTAGAAGTTCAGGACGTCGCGGACGTTCCCGGCCTCCCAGCGGGCGTTGCCGATCGTGTGCCCGGCGCCTGCGATCTCCAGCTGGGCGAGCTCCTCGGCGTGGTCCTCGACCACCTGGGCGAACCGCCGCAGGAGCCGCGCCCGCTCGCCGGGGGCCACCGCCCGCCAGCTCGCGAACGCCGCCCGCGCACGCTCGACCACGCGGTCGACCTCGGCGGCGTCCGCCATGCCGACCTCGGCGACCACGACTTCGGTCGCCGGATTGAGTACCTTCACAGCCTTTCGAACCCCCGATAGAGCTCCCAGTCGGTGACCGCCGCGTCGTAGGCGGCCAACTCGACCCGTGCGTTGTTGGCGTAGTGCTCGACCACATCCTTGCCGAAGGCCGCCTCGGCGAGGTCGGAGCCTTCCCACAGCGAGAGCGCGTCGCGGAGCGTGCTCGGCACGGTCTCCGCGCCCGCGGCGTAGGCGTTGCCCGCGTAGGGCTCCTCCAGCGGCAGCTCCTCCTCGATCCCGCGCAGGCCCGCGGCGATCAGGGCGGACACCGCCAGATACGGGTTCACGTCGCCGCCCGGCACGCGGTTCTCGATCCGGAGTGAGGGCCCGTGGCCGACGAGCCGCAGCGAGCAGGTCCGGTTGTCGATGCCCCACTTCACCGCGGTGGGGGCGAAGCTCCCGGGGACGTACCGCTTGTAGGAGTTGATGTTGGGCGCGTAGAAGAGGGTCAGGTCTTTGAGCGCGGCGAGCTGGCCCGCGATGAAGTGCTCTCCGACCTTGGAGAGCCCGTGCGGCTCCGTCCCCGCCATCACCGGCCGCCCGTCGGCGTCGCGCAGGGAGATGTGGATGTGGCAGGAGTTGCCCTCGCGCTGGTTCGGCTTGGCCATGAAGGTGATCGAGCTGCCCTCCTGGGCGGCGATCTCCTTGGCGCCGTTCTTGTAGATCACGTGGTTGTCGCACGTCGTCAGCGCGTCGGAGAACCGGAAGGCGATCTCGTGCTGGCCGAGGTTGCACTCGCCCTTCGCCGACTCCACGTACAGGCCCGCGCCCTCCATGCCGAGCCGGATCTTCCGCAGCAGCGGCTCGATCCTGGCCGTGCCGAGCAGGGAGTAGTCGACGTTGTAGAGGTTGGCGGGCGTCAGGTCGCGGTAGCCGCGCCGCCACGCGTCCTCATAGGTGTCGTTGTAGACGCAGAACTCCAGCTCGGTGCCGACGAAGGCGGTCCATCCCCGGTCGGCCAGCCGGGCGATCTGCCTGCGGAGGATCTGCCGGGGAGAGGGGACGACGTCCGACTCGTCCTCCCAGACCAGGTCGGCCAGCAGCAGGACGGTCCCCTCCTGCCAGGGCACCCGGCGCAGCGTCGTGAGGTCGGGCTTCATCACGAAGTCGCCGTAGCCGCGTTCCCACGACGACATGGCGTAGCCGTCCACCGTGTTCATGTCGACGTCGACCGCCAGCAGGTAGTTGCACCCCTCGGCGGCGTGGCTCAGCACCTCCTCCAGGAAGTACCGCGCCGACAGGCGCTTGCCCTGCAACCTGCCCTGCATGTCGGTGACGGCCAGCAGGACCGTGTCCACGCGGCCGGCCTCGATGTCGCCGCGAAGCTGATCCACGTCGAGCACGGTGCCTCCTGTCCAAAAGTCTGGAAACAGACCATTGAAGGGCATGCAAGCACCCGGCCTGCCCCTGAGTCAACAATGCTCTGTGGGTTAACCTCGGCCTCACGGGGGTGTGAGGCGCGCCGATTCGTGAAGGGGCGGTGGAGCATTGGACGGGGGCGCCACAGGGGCCGTCTCGCTCCTGAGGCCGGTCCGGGCGGGCAACGCGTTCGAGGAGACCGTCGAACGGCTGCTGCAGGCCATCAAGCTCGGCGTCGTCGCCCATGGGGAGAAACTGCCGCCGGAGCGCGAGTTGGCCGCGCAACTCGGCATCAGCCGCGTCACCTTACGGGAGGCGATCCGGGCGCTCCAGGAGGCGGGCTTCCTCGACGTACGGCGAGGCCGTTACGGCGGAGCGTTCGTCGTCTACCGGCCGCCGAGCCCCCGCAAGGGAGACCTGCGCCGGGCCGTCAACGAGATGGGAGCCGGCGGGCTTGACGACGCGCTGACCTTCCGGATGGCGGTCGAGTGCGGCGCGGCCCAGATCCTGGCCGGCACGGAGCTCACCGAGGTGCAGCGGGAGACGCTCGCCTCCCGTCTCGCCGGGGTGAACGACGCGGCTCCGGCCGACTACCGGCGACTGGACACCGCCTTCCACCTCGCCATCGCCGAGCTGACCGGGTCGCCGCTGCTCGCCGCCGCGTGCGCGGACGCCCGACTGCGCGTGACCGACCTGCTCAACGCAATTCCGGTGCTCCAGCCCAACATCGAGCACGCCGCCACGCAGCACGCGGCCATCGTGGCGGCGATCCTGGAAGGCGATCCCGAGGGTGCCCGGCGGGCCGTGGCCGAGCACCTGGAAGGTACGGCCGCGCTGTTGCGAGGCTTCCTCAGCTGACCGGCCCGCCCCACCGCCGTCGCTCCCGCAGTTCCGCCGATCGAGGACTCATCAATGGCTGACTGGTACCTGGCCGACGCGTCGCTCCATGAGGGCGCGCGCAGGTTGCCGCTGTTCTGCTTCTTCGTGGCGCTGATCGTCGCCTTCGTGGGCACCCGCGTGAACGTCCGGCTGATCCGGTCACGGGTGCGCTGGTTCGGCAACGTCAGCGTCGGGGAGACGCACATCCACCATGTCGTGTTCGGCGTGGTGCTGATGTTGCTCGGCGGGGTCGCCGGGCTGATCCTGTCCAGCGTCTCCATCGGGTGGTACGCGTTCAGCGCGGCCGTCTTCGGTGTCGGGGCGGCGCTGGTGCTCGACGAGTTCGCCCTGCTCCTGCACCTGCGCGACGTCTACTGGCAGGAGGAGGGCCGCACGTCGGTCGACGCCGTCTTCGTGGCCGTCGCCGGGACCGGCCTGCTGCTGGTCGGACTGCGCCCGCTCGCGTGGAGCGGCTCGGACGAGGCGCTCGGCGGCCGGGGCACGGCGATGGCGATCCTCGTCGTCAACCTCGTCTTCGCCGTCGTCACGCTGCTCAAGGGGAAGATCTGGAGTGGCCTGATCGGGCTGTTCGTCCCGCCGTTCGTCTACATCGGGGCCCTGCGGCTCGCCCGCCCGGGATCGCCGTGGGCCCGCTGGTACTACTCGGAGGTGGCGAGGAGGCCCAAACCGCGGCGGATGGCGAAAGCCGTTCATCGTGAGGAACGCTGGCGCAGGCCCGTCATCCGCGTGAAGATCGCCATTCAGGAGTTCGTCTCCGGACGTCATGACGTTCCGTCGTCACAACGCCGATCCCGGCGTTCATGAATCGATAAGTAAGTTAATTATGGGTATTTATCCATGCGAAAGTCGGTCCGGGGTGGGGAGTCGGCGGCATGGAGCCGAAGGGGCATTTCGAATTCCAGGAAATGGCGGCGCAGTTGAAACGGGAGGCCGCCCTGTTGACGGGCGACAGGCTGCTCGCCGCCGAGGCTCGCACGGAGGAGGCGGAGGCGAGGTTGTGCCTGACCTGGCACGCCATCGTCGACACCGTCAGGGAGCCGCGCCGTCCGCCGAGCGGCCATACTGGGGAAATGCCCAGCCGGCCCGCCGACCAGCGCGGAGGTCGGCCGTCCAGACGTGAGAGGGCCCGCGAATAGTGGAGCTGCCGCCGTTCCATCTCCGCCTGATCGAGGACGCCCGGGTGGTCTGCGACCGTTACGGCCTGCTCCTCGCCGGCGGCTACGCCATGACGGCGCACGGCCTGTCCGGCAGGACGGCCGGAGAGCTCGAGTTCGCGACGGCGGACGAGACGCCGCTGACCGAGGTCGCCGAGCAGGTCGCCGGCGCGTTCGGCAGGACGGGGCTGTCCGCCCAGGTCTGCGAGGTCACCCCGCGCGTGGGCCGCGTGGTCGTCACCGACGAGATCGGCGGCCAAGCCGGTGAGATCCGCCTGTCGCGTGAGGCGTTGCGGGACGAGCCGGCCGTCTTCGAGCCGTGCCCGGTCGTGGGCCTCGACGACGCGGCAGGCCTCGCGGTGCGGTCGCTTCGTGACACCGGCCTGGCCCGCGACTTCGCCGACGTCGCCGCCGTCTCCGGCCTGTACGGCTTCCGCGAACTCGAGCAACTCGGCGGCCGGCACGACGACGAGTGGCTGACGGAGGATCTGCTCCAGCGGCTGGAGAGCGTCGACCTGCTCGCCGACGAGGCGTTCGCCGAGCACGGCCTCGACGATGACGGCGTCGGCACGATCCGGCGTTTCGCCTACGCCTGGGCCGAGGACATCCGGCTGCGCAGGGTCGACGACGGCGACGCGGACTACGACGACTTCGGCCTCCCCGACCTCGACTGATCGGATTCGTCACCCTCGACGCGCCCACGATCGCCCTTCCCGACCTACCGTCAAAGTGAGTTGACGGATGCGGCCGGGCCGCGCAGGGGGAGTGTCATGGGTGCGGAGGACGCGGAGCCGGAGAACCGGCGGGCCGACATGTTGCGCGACCGGGGGTCGTGGCGGCTCCTGTTCGGCCAGGTGCGACCGCACAGGAAGGCGCTGGTGCTCGGCGCCTCGCTCAGCCTGGTCGGCACGTTCGCCGGGCTGGCGATGCCGATCCTCGCCAAGTCGGTCATCGACGCCTTCGGGAAGGGCGCCGCCCTGGCCGGGCCGCTGGCGGGACTGTCGCTGGCCGTCCTGGCGGGCGCCCTGATCGCCGCCTGGGGACGGTTCCTCCTTGAACGGATGAGCGAGGGCATCGTGCTGGCCACCCGCACGAACCTGGTCGAGCGGATACTCCGGCTCAGGGTCCCGGACGTCGACCGGCTCAAGCCGGGCGACCTGCTTTCGCGGGTCAGCTCCGACACCACGCTGCTGCGCGCCGTCTACACGGAGGCGCTGGCCGGATCCGTGGGGTCGGTGTTCATGTTCCTGGGTGCCGTGGTCCTCATGGCGATCATGGACGGCCTGCTGCTCCTGGTCACCCTCGGCGTCGTGGCACTGGTCGCCCTCATGGGCCTGGCCATCGCGCCCAGGATCCGCCGGGCGTCCCTCGAGGCGCAGGTGGCCCTCGGGGAGATGGGCTCCGTGCTCGACCGTGCCCTTCAGGCGTTCCGCACGGTCAAGGCCAGCGGGGCGGAATCACGTGAGATCGCCGCGGTGTCCGGCGCCGCGACCCGCGCGCGCGACCGCGGCGTGACGGCCGCCGCGTGGACGTCCGTGGCGGGCACCGGAGCGTGGATGTCGGTCCAGCTCGCGTTCATCGCCGTGCTCGGCGTGGGCGGAGCCCGTGTCGCCAGTGGGGCGATGGAGGTCTCGGCGCTGATCGCGTTCCTGCTGTACCTGTTCTATCTGGTCTCCCCGATCGGGCAGCTCATCCAGAGCCTCACCCAGCTTCAGGTCGCCATGGCCGCGATCATCCGGATCCAGGAGGTGACCGCGCTCGACTCCGAGCCCGCGGCCTCCGTCGGCGCGGGGCCGGCGCGGGACCGCACGCCCGTCGGCGTGCGCTTCGACGACGTGGTCTTCCGGTACGGCGACGACCGGCCGGTCGTCCACGACCAGGTGACCTTCGAGGTGCCCGCGGGCGGGATGACGGCCCTGGTGGGGCCTTCCGGAGCCGGCAAGACCACGGTCTTCGGGCTGATCGAGCGCTTCTACGAGCCGCAGGCCGGGACGATCCTCGTCGGCGGGCGCGACATCCGGGAGTGGCCGCTCGGAGACCTGCGGGCCGCGCTCGGTTACGTCGAGCAGGACGCCCCGGTCCTGGCCGGCACGTTCAGGGAGAACCTCGTCTTCGGCGCCCCCGACGTCACCGAGGGAGAGATCGCGCAGGCCCTCGCCCGGACCCGCCTCGACGACCTGGTCGAGCGCCTGCCCGCCGGCCTGGAGACGCCTGTCGGCCACCGCGGGGTGCTGCTCTCGGGTGGGGAGCGCCAGCGGGTCGCCATCGCCAGGGCACTGCTCCGCCGGCCGTCCTTGCTGCTCCTGGACGAGGCCACCTCGCAACTCGACGCCGTGAACGAACTCCGCCTGCGCGAAGTGGTGGCCGAGGTCGCCAGGGAGACCACGGTCCTGGTGATCGCCCACCGCCTGTCCACGGTGACCGGCGCCGATCGGATCATCGTGATGGAGGCGGGGCGGGTCCGCGCCTCGGGCACCCACGAGGAGCTCGTCGACGCCGACGACCTCTACCGGGAACTGGCGGCCACCCAGTTCCTCGTGTCGTCGTGAACGCCTGTGCGGGCGGGGATCCGGTGACATGCGGCGGCCGTGATGGCAAAGCCGTACGCAGCCTTTACGCCGGTCCGCAGCTTGGCGGCTCCTGAAATCGGGAACTCCCGGAGTGCGGAACCTCTCCTTCACCTCAGCCGGAGTCACCGGGTCGAACGCGCGTGCGGGCGCGTCCGGGGACGACGGCCGAAGGCGGGGCGCCTCGGGGGGTGTACCCCGGGGCGCCCCGTTACCAGGAGATCCGCGCCTACGGACGCGTTCACTAGAGTGTCAGGATGCCGCCGGCTCCGGCCGTAGCGGGCCGGACGAGTGCGGCGCTGCTCTGGAGGATCTGTGCGTGTGACCTACTGGTGCGAGATGGCGTGGCTGCCGCCCGGTGAGGTCGTGGAGAACGTAGCCGTGATCGTCGACGGTGTGCGCGTCGCCGAGGTGCATCCCGGCGTCCCCGCCCCGCCCGGAGCCGTACGGCTGGCCGGACTGACCCTGCCGGGTCTCGCCAACGCCCATTCGCACGCGTTCCACCGGGCGCTCCGGGGCCACACGCAGACGGGCAGGGGCAGCTTCTGGACGTGGCGCGAACAGATGTACGGCGTGGCGGGCCGTCTCGATCCCGACACCTACCTGGCGCTGGCCAGGGCCGTCTACGCGGAGATGGCGCTGGCCGGGATCACCTGTGTCGCCGAGTTCCACTACCTGCACCATGGCCCGGGCGGCGTGCCGTACGACGATCCCAACGTCATGGGCCACGTCCTGGTGCGCGCGGCGCGGGAGGCCGGTCTGCGGATCGTGCTGCTCGACACGTGCTATCTCACAGGTGGCATCGGCGACGCCCTCACCGGACCTCAGGTGCGCTTCGGGGACGGCGACGCGGACGGCTGGGCGTCGAGGGCCGAGGAACTGGCCCTGTCGTACGAGGGCGCGGAGGACGTGGAGATCGGCGCCGCGGTCCACTCCGTGCGTGCGGTGCCGCCCGAGCAGATGCACGTGGTCGTCGACTTCGCCCACCGGCACTCCGGGCCGCTGCACGTCCACGTGTCCGAGCAGCGCGCCGAGAACGAGGCGTGTGTCGAGGCCTACTCCGCCACTCCCGTCCAGGTGCTGCACGAACACGGTGTCCTCGGGCCGCGCTCGACCGCCGTGCACGCCACGCACCTGTCGGATGTGGACGTGGCGCTGCTCGGAGGCTCGTCCACGCACGTGTGCATGTGCCCGACGACCGAGCGCGACCTCGCCGACGGCATCGGGCCGGCCCGCAGGCTGCTCGACGCCGGGTCGCCGATCACGCTCGGCTCCGACAGCCAGGCGGTGATCGACCTGTTCGAGGAGGCCAGGGCCGTGGAGCTTGACGAGCGCCTGGCCAGCAGGGAGCGCGGGCACTGGCGTGCGGCCGACCTGCTGAACGCGGCCACCGCGGCGGGCCACGCCTCGATGGGTTACCCGGACGCCGGCAGCCTGGTCCCCGGGGCGTGGGCCGATCTGGTGTCCGTCCGTCTCGACTCGGTCCGTACGGCGGGGGCGACGCGGCTGACGGCCGCCGAGTCCGTGGTGTTCGCCGCGACGGCGGCCGACGTCCACTCGGTGGTCTCGGGGGGCCGCGTGATCGTCGAGGACGGGTTGCACACGCTCGGTGACGTCGGCGCTCTCCTGCGTGACGCCGTCGCGCGGGCCCGCGACTAGCGGGTTTGCGCCCCGCGGCCGGTGGCGAGGATACGGAATCGTGGAGCGAGGGCGATGAGTTCAACGGTGTTCGACGGGATCGGCCTGCTGTACACGGCGGACCCGATCCGTGAGGAGATCGAGGACGCCGCGCTGGTGGTGGAGGACGGCGTCGTCCGATGGATCGGGCGGTCCGCCGACGCGCCCGCGGCGGACGAGCGGGTGGACGCGGAAGGGCGCGCGGTGATTCCCGGATTCGTCGACAGCCACTCCCACCTGGTGTTCGCCGGGGACCGCACGGCGGAGTTCGCCGCGCGGATGGCGGGAGAGCGTTACTCGGCGGGCGGCATCCGCACCACGGTGGCCGCTACCAGGGAGGCGACCGTCCCCCAACTCGCCGCCACCACCGCGCTGCTGGTGACCGAGATGACCGCTCAGGGCACGACGACGTTCGAGATCAAGAGCGGCTACGGCCTGACGGTCGAGAGCGAGCGGCGCTGCCTGGAGATCGCCGGCCAGTTCACCCCGGAGACGACCTACCTCGGGGCCCATGTCGTACCGCCGGAGACGACGCCCGACGACTACGTCCGAATGGTGACCGGCCCCATGCTGGACGCGTGCGCGCCCCACGCGCGATGGGTGGACGTGTTCTGCGAGCGCGGCGCCTTCGACGAGGACCAGAGCAGGGAGATCCTGGCCGCGGGGATCAAGGCGGGACTGCGGGCGAGGATCCACGCCAACCAACTGGGCGAGGGCCCCGGCGTGCGGGTCGCCTGTGAGATGGGAGCCGCGTCGGCCGACCACTGCACCCATCTGACCGACGCGGACGTGGCCGCCCTAGCGGACGCGGGCGTGGTCGCGACCCTACTGCCCGGGGCCGAGTTCTCCACGCGCTCGCCGTATCCGGACGCGCGCCGGCTGCTCGACGCCGGGGTCACCGTCGCGCTCGCCACCGACTGCAACCCGGGCTCCTCGTTCACGACGTCGATGCCGTTCTGCGTGGCCCTCGCCGTGCGGGAGATGCGGATGACGCCGCTCGAGGCCGTGCGCGCGGCCACCCGCGGCGGGGCGCGGGCCCTGCTGAGGAACGACGTCGGCACGCTGCGCGAGGGGGCCCAGGCCGATCTCGTGATGCTGGACGCGCCGTCCTACGTGCACCTCGCCTACCGGCCGGGTGTGCCATTGGTGGCCCAGGTGTGGCGATCGGGCCGCAGGGTCGTTTGATCACTCTCCGGTGGGGTAATCGCACCTATTCTGGGGATCACATCCTCCTTGGGGATGAATCCGAAACCATTCCGCGGGCGTATTAATTTAGGGAATCTTTGCCCTGCATAAACCGTTGTCAGGTTCAGGACGTCGAAGTCGAGGAATCCGTGTTCATCGCGGGGGATCCGGCTCCGAGGCCGGCTTCTAACACGGTGCACACTGCGGCGCGGCGGAACGAGGTGCCATCGAATGGCGACGGGGAATCGGACGCAGGATCAGCAGGTATCCGACCGGGATCTGTTGGGGACATATCTCGCCGAGATCGGGCGGGTGCCCCTTTTGACCGCGGAGCAGGAGGTCGAGCTCGCCAAGCGCATCGAGGCAGGCCTGCTCGCGGAGCACCTGCTCGACAGCGGTCGGGTGGAGCCCAAGGTCTCTGATGCGGCCGATGAGGAGCTTGAGCGCATAGCGATTTCCGGCAGGCGGGCGAAGGATGAGTTCATCCAGGCCAACCTGCGTCTCGTGGTCGCGGTCGCGAGGAAGTACTCGGGGCGGGGGATGCCCCTGATCGATCTCGTCCAGGAGGGCAACCTGGGGTTGGTACGGGCGGTCGAGAAGTTCGACTACCAGCGGGGGTACAAGTTCTCGACCTACGCGACGTGGTGGATCAGGCAGTCGGTGGGCCGGTCGATCCACGAGCAGGCGCGCCCGGTGCGGCTGCCCACGCACGCAGGGGAGCAGATGACGCGCCTGATGCGCGTCCGCCGCGACATGCTGGCCGAGTTCGACGCCGAGCCGACCGACGCCGATCTGGCGGCGGTGCTCGACCTGCCGATCGAGCGGGTGCAGGAGCTGCGCCGCTGGGCCTCCGACCCCGTGTCCCTCCAACTCGGAGTGGGCGACGAGGACGAGACCGAGCTCGGTGACATGATCGCCGACGAGACCTGGGCGGATCCGGAGCAGCAGGCGCTCGCGACGCTGGAGAAGGAGCGTCTCGAGGAGTGGCTGACCGGCCTCGAAGGCCGGACGCGGGAGATACTCCGGTGGCGTTACGGCCTCGTCGACGGCCGCGAGCACACCCTCACCGAGGTGGGGGAGCGCTACGGCATCGGCCGCGACCGGGCCCGGAGGCTGGAGCGGGACGCGCTGACGCGGCTGCGGAAGATGGCCACCGCGGCCGCCTGACCCCCGGCAGGGCCGCCGTCGGAAACCTTCGCGACGCACGGCGGGCGGGTCTTTCCCCAACGCGCACCCCTAAGGGGTGCGCGTTTTGCGTTCCCGGGGGTGTCCGAAACCTCCCTGTAACGCTCGTTCACTGTGTTTCACAGATGTGAAACACGAAGAGGCGTGACCTGAAACGGCGAAAGAACACGCTGTCGCCAACGTCAGTGCGCCCGCCGGCCGACGATGCCCCGGACGAAGCCACTGCGGGAGTGATAACCGGCCACACGGCAAATTGTAAGGAGGGCCGCGTCGATGAAGATCGATACCGGCACCACCGCCTGGATGATCACAGCCACCGCCCTGGTGTTGCTGATGACTCCCGGCCTCGCGTTCTTCTACGGGGGCATGACCAGGGCCAAGAGCGTCCTGAACATGATGATGATGTCTTTCGTCAGCATCATCACGGTGACGATCGCATGGGTGATCTACGGTCACGCGTTCGCGTTCGGCACCAACGGCAACGACACCCTGAACAAGTTCATCGGTGGTCTCAAGGAATTCGGTCTGCAGTCCCTGGTCGACACGGCGACCAAGGACGACGGCACCGGCATGCCCAGCCTGGTCTTCTCCGCGTTCCAGCTGACGTTCGCCATCATCACGGTGGCGCTGATCAGCGGTGCGATCGCGGACCGGGCCAAGTTCGGCGCCTGGGTCGTCTTCTCCGTGGTCTGGGCGACGGTCGTGTACTTCCCCGTCGCGCACTGGGTGTGGGGCGGCGGCTGGCTCACCCAGCTCGGCATCGAGGACTTCGCCGGTGGAACCGTGGTCCACGTGAACGCCGGTGCGGCAGGTCTCGCGCTGGCACTTGTGATCGGCAAGCGGGCGGGCTGGCGCAAGGAGCCGATGCGGCCGCACAACCTCACCCTGGTCCTGCTCGGCGTCGGCCTGCTGTGGTTCGGCTGGTTCGGCTTCAACGCGGGCTCCGAGTTGGCCGTCGACGGCACCGCCGGTCTGGCCTTCATGAACACCCAGATCGCCACGGCGGTGGCCGCCGGCGCCTGGATCCTGGTCGAGAAGTTCCGTGACGGTCACTCCACGACGCTGGGCGTCGCCTCCGGTGCGGTCGCCGGTCTCGTCGCCATCACCCCGGCCTGTGGTTTCGTCGACCCCTGGGCGGCCATCGTCATCGGCGCCATCGCCGGCACGGTCTGCGCCTACGCCGTCGGCCTCAAGTACAAGCTCGGTTTCGACGACTCGCTCGACGTGGTCGGCGTGCACCTCGTCGGTGGCGCTCTCGGCGCCATCTCCCTCGGCTTCTTCGCGGCCTACCCCTTCCTCGACCCCCAGGCCCCGGGCCTCTTCTACGGAGGCGGTCTGACGCAGCTCGGGCGGCAGGTGCTCGGCCCGGTCGTGGTGGGCCTCTACTCGTTCGTCCTGGCCTGGATCATCGGCAAGATAATCGACAAGACGATGGGCTTCCGGGTCTCCCAGGAGGAAGAGGTCACCGGCATCGACATCACCACCCACGCCGAGACCGGCTACGACCTCGGCACCATCCACTCCTCGGGGGTGGCCTCCGTCAACGGGCCCGTCCCTGCTGAGGCGAAGAAGGTTGACGCATGAAACTCATCACGGCAGTGATCAAGCCGTTCAAGCTCGACGACGTCAAGGCGGCGCTGGAGCAGTTCGGCATCAAGGGCATGACGGTGAGCGAGGCCAGCGGGTACGGCCGGCAGCGCGGCCACACCGAGGTGTACCGCGGCGCCGAGTACCAGGTCGACCTGGTGCCCAAGGTCCGTCTTGAAGTCCTGGCGGAGGAAGACGACGCCGAGGACGTCATCGACGTGATCGTCAAGGCCGCGCAGACCGGCAAGATCGGCGATGGCAAGGTCTGGTCCGTCCCTGTGGACACGGTCGTCCGGGTCCGCACGGGGGAGCGCGGGCCAGAGGCTCTGTAACCGGATGATGAGGGGGGAAGCTCGTTCGTTCGCCGCGGCCAGGAAGGATCGGGCCGCGGACATCGACAGGTGGCTCACCGATCTGTTCCGCACGGCGGGTGCGCAACCGTACGCACGCGAGGGACGGGCAGGGCCGGGCCCCAAGAGCGGTTTCCCCGACGAACGCGGCGCGCCCGGTCCCAACGGGATCGGCGGCGTCGCACTCGTGGCGGTCGGCAGCCTGGGGCGAGGAGAACTCGCCCCAGGTAGCGACCTCGACCTGGTGTTGCTTCACAACGGCCACGACGATGTCGCGCGCATCGCGGACCGTATCTGGTACCCCATCTGGGACTCCGGGATCGGGCTGGACCATTCGGTCCGTACGGTCGACGAGGCCGTCAAGGTGGCGCGCGAGGACCTGAAGGCCGTGCTGGGCCTCATCCAGGCCCGTCACATCGTGGGCGATCCCGAGCTCACGCGCGCGGCTCGCGAGGCCGTGCTCGCGGAGTGGCGCGCGGACTCCCGGCGCAGGCTCGCCGAGCTCAAGATGGCGGCCGACAAGCGGGCCGAGTCGAGCGGTGAGCTGGCCTTCCTCCTCGAGCCCGATCTGCGGGACTCCAGGGGCGGCCTGCGGGACGTGCAGGCGATGCAGGCCGTCGCGGCGGCCTGGGTGGCCTCGGCGCCCGGTCCGCGGGTGCGCGAGGCCTACGAGTTCCTGCTGGACATCCGGCACGGTCTGCATCTGGTCACCGCACGCGGCGCCGACCGCCTGGTCCTCCAGGAGCAGGACGCCGTCGCGGGAACACTCGGCCTGCTGGACGCGGAGGCGCTGATGCGCCGCCTCGCCGAGGCCGGCCGGACCATCTCCCATTCGTTCGACGCCACGTGGCGGACCGTCGACAGGTTGTTGTCCGGTCCCGCGCCGCGAGGCCGGCGTCCGCTCGCCGACGGCGTGGTGGAGCACGGCGGCGAGGTCGTCCTTGCCCGCGGCGTGAGCCCGCGCAAGGACCCGACACTGGTGCTCCGCGCGGCGGCCGCCGCCGCGGAGGCCGGGCTGCCTCTCGCGCCCGCCACCGTCTCCGTGCTCGCCGCGCAGTCGCCTCCCCTCGACGTGCCGTGGCCTGAGGACGCCCGCGCCGCTCTCGTGGCGCTGCTCGGCGCCGGGCGCGCCGCCGTACCGGTGTGGGAGGAGCTGGATCAGGCGGGCATCCTGGTGCGTCTGCTCCCCGACTGGGAGCGGGTGCGGCACCGCCCGCAGCGCAATCCCGTGCACCGTTACACGGTCGACCGGCATCTGATCGAGGCCGCGGCGGGGGCCGCGTCGTTCACCCGTGAGGTCTCACGGCCCGACCTGCTGCTGATCTCCGCGCTCCTGCACGACATCGGCAAGGGATGGCCCGGCGACCACTCGACGACGGGTGAGGTCGTGGCCCGTGACATCGGTGCCCGGATCGGCCTTCCGCCGGCCGACGTGGAGATCGTGGCCACCGTCGTCCGCCATCACCTCCTGCTGCCGGAGACCGCCACCCGGCGCGATCTCGACGACCCGGTGACCATCGCACGGGTGGCCGAGGCGGTCGGGTCGCGTGAGGTCCTCGAACTGCTCGCGGCCCTCGCCGTCGCCGACGGCAACGCCACAGGCCCGGCCGCGTGGAACTCCTGGAAGGCTTCCCTGGTGTCCGACCTGGTCCGCCGGGTCAGGTCGGTCCTGTCGGGCACCCCGCCCGCGCCCGCGCCCGCCCTGTCGGAGGAGCAGGCGGCCCTCGCACGGCACGGCGGCGGCGCGGTGCGGGTCAACAAGGGGGCCGTCACCGTGGTCGCGCCCGATCGGCCCGGACTGCTGTGGCGCGCGGCCGGGGTGCTGGCCGCGCACCGGATGGTCGTGCGGTCGGCGTCCGCCGCGTCCGCCGGTTCCACCGCCGTGATCGAGTTCGTCGTCGTGCCCGAGTACGGCACGCCCCCCGACCCCGCGACGCTGGAGGCCGATCTCCGTCTGGTCCTCGCCGGGCGGCTCGACATCGAGGCGAGACTCGCCAGGCGGACGAGGTCGATCCGGCCGCCCCGGGTGCCGGTGGCGCCACCCCGGGTCACCCTCATCGACGACGCGTCCAATACGGCGACCGTGGTCGAGGTGCGCGCCCACGACCGGCCGGGGCTGCTGTGGAAGATCGGCCGCGCGTTCGGCGAATGCGGTCTTGACGTGAGGGCTGCTCGCGTAGAGACTCTCGGCGCGGAGGCCGTCGACGTGTTCTACGTGGCGGACCGCAACGGTCATCCCCTCGCTGACGAGGAACAACGGGCCCAGGTGCGTGAGCACGTGCTGGCCGCTCTGCGGTGAGATGGGCGACGATCGTCTTTCCTGTTGGTAACGATTGGGTGAGCCGCCATCCGTACGGCCTCCGGCGCCCTTGACCTTGTGGTCGAATTGTCCCCGCCTGTATAGCTATGTAACTTCATGCTGTCCAGACCCATGAAGACATGCCGAAAGATGGCGGGGCCGGTGAGCACGGAGCAGTCGAAAAGCGAAAAACACGCGCGGTCGAGGCGTTTCGCGCCGCGTAACTGGCGGGTGCCCACCCGCGTGACGGCCCTCATCGTCGCTCCCACACTGGTGGCCGTGCTTCTTGCCGGCATCCGCGTCGTGGGGTCGATCGAAAGCCTCAACGGATATCAGCAGGTGAGGCAGAGCGCTGAGTACTCCGTCCGGCTGCGGGATCTCATCCAGCAGCTGGGCCTTGAACGGGACATCAGCACTTGGGGTCCCAAGCGCAAGATCAAGCTGGGCACGGGCAAGACCATCACTCTCGCCCAGCAGACAGTGGTCGTGGACGGCCTGGCCAGGCAGGTGAACGCCGATCTCGACGAGATCGACGCCAGCTACGGCGTCCGCGCCGAGCAGGATGCCGAGCAGGCAGCCACGGGGCTGACGGGGCTGGCCAAGCTGCGGGACAAGAGGGAGATCGACGGCTACACCACCCTCATCGCCACACTCCTGCGACTTCACGACGAACTCGCGCAGACCAGTGACGACCCTGAAGTGGTCGGCGACGCGCGAGCGCTGACCGCGCTCGCCCACGCGAAGGAGGAGGCGTCCGAACAGCGGGCGACCCTCACCAGGGAACTGCTGGAGCACACGCAGCAGTTCGTGGGTACCGAGCTGACGGACTTCATCGCCTCCCAGTCGCGGCAGCAGTCGGACACCGACACCTTCATCACCGAGAGCCAGCCTGCGCAGTCGAAGCAACTGGTGACGCTGCTCAGCGACCCCGATGTCGTCGAGGCCGAACTGGCCAAGGCCTGGGCGATCCAGCTCGGGACCCGGAACACTCCGCTGTCCACGTACAACGCTCTAACCCGTACCCAGACCCTGCAGCGCTGGTTCCAGGACAGCACCAAGACCATCGACCAGATGGCCACCGTCGAGCACCAGGTCTCGGCCTCGGTCCTCGACCGCGCGCGGGGGTTGCAGTCGTCGGAACAGCGCAACGTGCTGATCGCCGGTGGCCTGATCCTCGCGCTGCTGCTCCTGGTCCTCGCCACCACCGTCCTCATCGCGCGCTCGATGGTCCGGCCGCTGCGCCGCCTGCGCGCCGAGGCGCTCGAGATCGCGGGCCTGCGCCTGCCGGACATGGTCCGGCGGATGCGCGAGTCGGACGACACGAGCGAGCCGCATGTGCGGCCGATCTCCGTCGGCACAGAGGATGAGATCGGTGAAGTCGCCCAGGCCTTCGACGAGGTCCACCGGCAGGCCGTCCGCCTGGCCGCGGAGGAGTCGCGCCTGCGTTCCAACGTCAACGCGATGTTCGTGAACCTCTCGCGCCGCACGCAGACGCTGGTGGAACGGCAGATCGCCCTGATCGACGGTCTGGAGCGCGGTGAAGAGGACGGGCAGCGTCTGTCCGACCTGTTCAAGCTCGACCACCTGGCCACCCGCATGCGCCGCAACAGTGAGAACCTCCTGGTCCTCGCCGGGCACGAGCCCGCGCGCAAGCGAAGCCAGCCCGCGCGCCTGGTGGACGTGGTCCGCGCCTCTCTGTCGGAGATCGAGGACTACGAGCGTGTCACGGTCAAGGTGCACCGCAGCATCGCGATCGCCGGGCACGCCGCCAACGACATCGTCCACCTGGTCGCGGAGCTCGTCGAGAACGCCATCGCGTTCTCGCCGCGCAACACCCGGGTCATCGTGTCGAGCAGTCCCGTCGAGGGCGGGGCCGTCATGCTGGGGGTGAGCGACGCCGGCATCGGCATGTCCCCCGAGGAAGTGGCGGACATCAACCACCGCCTGGCCGAGCCGCCCACGGTCGACGTGTCGGTGTCCCGGCGCATGGGCCTGTTCGTGGTCGGCCGCCTCGCGCTCCGCCACGGCATCCGCGTGCAGATGCGCCGCGGCGACCAGGGCGGCATGATCGCCATGGTGCTGTTCCCCGCCGAGATGATCTCCAACGCCGACCAGGCGGTCCCGGCGCAACCCGCGACGGCCACGGTCGGGGCGTTCGCCGATCAGCCGCAGATGGGCGGCGGCGCGTCCGCCTCGGGTGGTCTCCAGCCCTGGAACGCGCCTCCGGCGGCGCCCGAGGCGACCGGGACGTTCTCACCGTGGACGTCCTCCGCTCCGACGCCGCCGTCCAACGGGCTACCCACGCGCAGATCGCCCGGCCATGACGGCGGGCCTCTGGCGGCCGGTGGGGGAGCCCGTTCCGGCGCCCCTTCCGACACGGGTGCCTTCGCGCCTTCCGACACGGGCGCCTTCGCCCCCTTCGGCGCTCCGCCGGAGGAGACCACGGCGAGCTTCCCTGCCGTTTCGGACACCGCCGGTGGTCTGCCGCCGGGTCGGCCGAGGCCGGGACGTCCCACGTTCACCGAGCACTCCGGAGCCTTCCCCATCATGGAGCCCGGAGAGGCGACGGGGCCGCTCCCGGTTGTGGAGGACGCCCCGCTGGAGCGCGGTGACGAGTACCTGCCGATCTTCGCAGCCGTGGAGTCGGCCTGGTTCCGGCGCCCGGCGCCCAACGGCGCGGGCACTCCCGCGCCGAGCCAGAACGATCAGGCGGGGCACGCGGGGAACGGGAAGGCGCCGGATTCCGGCATGTCGCGTCCTGCGGCGGCCGGCACACCCGGGAGGCAGACCGGTCCCGTTCCGGGTCCGCTCGACCCACCCGGTGCGACTTCTGAGCAGGGGGCCTGGTGGTCCCGTGCGGACAGCGGCTTCGAGAAGGCGGCCGGTGTGGCGAAGGATCCCACGCAGGGCGGGGTGACGGCGGCAGGTCTGCCGAAGCGGACGCCGAAGGCCAACCTGGTGCCTGGTTCGGTGGGCGGGGACACCCCGGCCCCCACGCCACGTCCCCCGGTGTCGGCCGACGCGGTCCGCAGTCGTCTGTCGAGCTTGCAGCAGGGTGTACGGCGGGGCCGTGCCGATCTGGCCGGAGGATCCCCTGATGGCTTGGGAAATGAGGAGGAGGGCTCGTGACTGAGCTGAGCGTGGAAGCACGCAGGTTCGACTGGCTGATCACCGAGTTCGTCGGTTCCACGCCGGGTGTGGCACACGCGGTGGTGGTGTCGGCCGACGGTCTGCGGCTGGCCCAATCCGACGGCTTCCCGCACGACCGTGCCGACCAGTTGGCGGCCGTCGCCGCCGGTCTGCTCAGCCTCACCATGGGCGCCTCCCGGGTGTTCGAGGGCGGCTCGGTCACTCAGACCGTCGTGGAGATGCAACGCGGGCTGCTGCTGGTCATGGCGATCAGCGACGGCTCGTGCCTGACCGTGCTGGCCGCCCCCGACTGCGACATGGGCCTGGTGGCTTACCAGATGACCCTGCTCGTGGAGCGGGCCGGTCAGGTTCTCACGCCGGCGCTCCGCGCCGAGCTTCAGGTGTCTCGCCGATGATCACCGCCGGAGAGGGGTATGCGCGGTTCTGACGGGACAGAGGACGAGCCTCTGTTCCGTCCGTACGCCGTCACCGGCGGGCGTTCCGAGCCGCGTTATCACATGGCGATGGAAACGCTCGTATCATCGGTGGCCTTGATGAGCGACGAATACTCCCTGCTCACCCCTGAGCAGGAATCGATCATGATGTTGTGCCGTTCCGTACGATCGGTCGCGGAGATCTCGGCGTTGCTGCGGGTCCCGCTCGGCGTGGCCAGGGTGCTCATCGCCGACATGGCCGACGAGGGTCTGGTCCGGCTGCACATGCCGCAGCTCAGCCAGGGACAGCCAGACCTCAACCTGCTCGAAAGGGTGCTCAGTGGACTACGCAGGCTCTAGCCGTGGTCTGACCTCGACGAAGATCGTCGTCGCGGGTGGGTTCGGCGTGGGGAAGACGACCTTCGTCGGGGCCGTCTCGGAGATCCTTCCCCTGACGACCGAGGCCGTGATGACCGACGCCAGCGCGGGAATCGACGACCTCGGACTCACACCGAACAAGACGACGACCACGGTCGCCATGGACTTCGGCCGTCTCTCGCTGGACCAGGACCTGATCCTGTACCTGTTCGGGACCCCCGGCCAGCACCGGTTCTGGTTCATGTGGGACGACCTCGTCCGGGGTGCCATCGGGGCCGTCGTGCTCGTGGACAGCCGCCGGCTGGCGGACTGCTTCCCGGCGATCGACTACTTCGAGGAGGCGCAGTTGCCCTTCCTGGTCGCGTTGAACGGCTGGGACGGCAGCTTCGTCCACACGGAGGACGAGGTCCGGGAGGCTCTGTCCCTTCCGCCGCACGTTCCCGTCGTGCGCACGGACGCGCGGTCGAGGGATGCGGTGAAGTCGACGCTCATCAACCTGGTGGAGTACGTTCTGACGGTTCGCGCGGCGTACGGCCGGGCTCTCTGAGGGTTCTGGACGCGTTCCGCGCCACGGGCGCGGAGGTTTCAAGGGCGGCGCCTGACAAGGCGCCGCCCTTCTTCGTTCTCGGAGGAGTGACCTCCTTGCCGGCGGGGCACAATTTGCTAATAAAGACAGCCTGATATTTGACCAATTAACGCCATACACATCCCGCTTTAGGCTATTTAGGCACGGGTGTTCGGTTGGCCTCGCTGGTGTCGGTGTGCTGCAATTACCCTCGCCCGCGGGAAGTCTCTGGTGTCTCGTCTGTCACACTCGTGGAGAGTCTTCCCACCGCGCGCACATACGGCGAGAGGTTCGAAAGCCTGTGAGGACCAAAGACCCCCGGAGTGATCAGGGCCCGAGGAACGGTGTTCCGGCTGAGCGCGATCCCGGCGAGGGCAGCCGCTTCCGGTTAAGGAACTGGCGTGTGCGGTCCAGGCTCGTCGCGCTGATTCTCGTTCCCACCCTTGCGGCGCTCCTGCTCGGTGGTCTGCGCGTGCTCACCTCGGTCAACACGGCCGCCGACTATCAGCAGGTCAACGACCTGGCGCGGCTCGTCGACACCGTTGCCGTGCTCACGCATGAGCTTCAGACCGAGCGGGACCGGGCGGCATGGAACGCCACCGTCGGCCGGACGGAGAAGACCACCGCGACGGTGACCACCCAGATCGGCAAGGTGGACAAGGCGGCCACGTCCGTCCGGCAGCTCGCCACCAGCCTCCGGTCCAAGGTCGGAGGGCGCGCCGGCGACGAGGTCGAGCACATCATCGGCAAGCTCGACAGCCTCGAGCCGCTCCGCGAACAGGCCGTTCGAGGAACGCTTCTCCCCGGCGCTGTGATCACCCAGTACACCCTCGTCGTCGACGACCTTCTGGCGTTGCAGGACGAGCTCGCCAAGGGCACGCAGGACGACAACCTGGCCGCGGCGTCGGTCACCCTGGCGGCCCTCGCCAAGGCCAAGGAGAGCCTCTCCCTCCAGCGGGGACTGCTGGCGACCGTCCTGCCGGCCCATCGGTTCGACCAGACACAGCTGCAGGACTTCCTCGGTGCCGTTTCCGCTGAGGACAGCGAGCTGAAGGCCTTCCGCAAGAGTGCGACCACTCAGGAACGGGCCGAGTTCGACAACACCGTCACCGGTAACAAGGTCGACCAGGCGGAATTCCTCCGCACCCTCGTGCTCGACCGTGCCAACGCCGGCTTCTCGCTCGAGAATCTCGACTCCACGACCAGGGACGAGAACCGCGAGTGGTTCGACTCCGTGTCGGACCCCATCAACCGGATGCGGTCCGTCGAGACCAAGCTCACCGCATCGATCGTCGCCAGGAGTGCGACGCTGAAGGACGACGAGCAGCAGCGGGCGATCATCGTCGGCGTGGCCGTGGCCGCGCTGCTGATCGCGGTCCTGCTGTTCACCACCGGTGTCGCGCGGTCGCTCGTGGGGCCGCTGCGCCGCCTGCGCCGGGAGGCCCTGGAGATCGCCGGACGGCGTCTGCCCGACATGGTCCAGAAGCTGCGTGAGGCCGGTGAGGCGAGTGAGGCTCCGGTCATCACCCCGATCGGCGTGGTCGCCCGCGACGAGATCGGTGAAGTCGCCCGGGCCTTCGACGAGGTCCACCGCGAAGCCGTACGCCTGGCGGGTGACGAGGCCCGCCTGCGCAGCAACGTCAACTCGATGTTCGTCAACCTGTCCCGCCGTACGCAGACCCTGGTCGAGCGGCAACTGTCGCTGATCGACGGCCTGGAGCAGGGCGAGCAGGACGAGCAGCGGCTCGGCAACCTGTTCAAGCTCGACCACCTGGCGACGCGCATGCGCCGCAACAGTGAGAACCTCCTGGTCCTCGCCGGTCAGGAACCCGCACGGCGCTGGGGCCAGCCGGTCCCGGTCGTGGACGTGGTCCGCGCCTCGTTGTCGGAGGTCGAGAACTACGAGCGGGTGGACCTCCAGGTGCAGTCCGGCGTGGCGGTGGTCGGACAGTCCGTCAACGACGTCGTCCACCTCGTGGCCGAGCTGGTCGAGAACGCGATCGCGTTCTCGTCGGGCGAGACCAAGGTCACCGTGGCCAGCAATCGCATCGACGGCGGCGGCCTGATCATCTCGGTCAGCGACATGGGCATCGGCATGTCGGGCGACGAGCTGGCCCAGGCGAACCACCGCCTCGCCAACCCGCCGGTCGTCGACGTCTCCGTCTCCCGCCGAATGGGCCTGTTCGTGGTCGGCCGCCTGGCGCTCCGCCACGGCATCCGGGTGCAGATGCGGCCGCAGGAGTCCGGCGGCCTCACCGCCATGGTCCTGCTGCCCGAATCGTTGCTCGCCGCCGCGGGCCCCGCCTACCCGGGTATGCCCCAGCCCGAGCTGACCAGCCCGATGCCCGCCGTGGGCGGCGCCGGCCAGCTCGGCGCCCCGTCGTTCGGTGCGCCGGCTCTCGCCAGCCCCACCCCGTTCGAGGCGATGCCGCGGACGCCCGTGTACGGAGCGGACGAGCCCAGCGTGGCCAGGAGCGGCGGTCTCGAGCGCGGGCCGTTCGAGACCTTCGCCCGCGATCCGTTCGACCCCACGCCGTTCGAACGCGGCAGGGAGCAGGATCCGTTCACGCGCGATCCCTTCGACCCCACCCCCTTCGAGCGTGGTCCCGAGCCGGATCCGTTCGCGCACAACCCGTTCGATTCCGGCGCCTTCGACCGGAGTTCGTTCGAGCCGAACACCTTCGGGCAGGCCCGGGTCGGCGAGGCTCCGGTGGACACGCCGTGGCCGGGGCATCTGCCCCCTCCGGGAAGCGGGTCGTGGCCGGCGCAACAGCAGCAGGACAACGGCGGCTGGTCGGGACGGCCCGGCCGAGGCCCGTTCAACGGGGATGTCGACAACACGGGTCCGCTGCCTGTGGTGCGGACCTCGCCAATGGAGGCGGAGGAGGAGTTCTTGCCGATCTTCGCGGCTGTGGAGTCCGACTGGTTCAAGAAGGTTGACACGCAGATCGAGAAGACGGACTCCAGCGTCGATCCGGTGGAGAACAAGGCATGGTCCTCCCCGGCCGACGCAGGCTGGCAGGCGGCCAAGGCCGCCAGCGAGCCCGCGCTCGGAGGCGTGACCGCTTCGGGGCTGCCCAAGCGTGTGCCCAAGGCGAACCTGGTGCCCGGCTCGGCCACCGCCTCCTCAACCGAGTCTGTCGCGACTCCCGTGGCCTCCCCCCCGCCCGTGCTCTCGCCCGATCGGGTGCGGAGCAGGCTCTCCAGCTTCCAGCAGGGAGTCAGGCAGGCCCGGGCGGCCGCCAAGGGAGACGCGAACGAGGAAATGGGCTACCCCGGGGCGGTGCCACTGGGTGAGAACGGTGCCCACGGCACTGAGAAGGAGGACCGATGAGGGAAATGAGCCAGGCCGCACGCGGCATCAACTGGTTGATCACCGATTTCGTCAATAACGTGCCTGGAGTGGCGCACACCGTGGTGGTGTCGTCGGACGGGTTGCCGTTGGCGTACTCCGACGGGTTTCCGAAGGACCGGGCGGATCAACTGGCCGCGGTGGCCGCGGGTTTGATCAGCTTGACCCAGGGAGCCTCCCGGGTCTTCGAAGGCGGCCCCGTGACCCAGACGGTGGTCGAGATGCAGCGGGGCCTGCTGCTGATCATGTCGATCAGCGACGGATCCTGTCTCGCGGTGCTGGCCTCGGCCGACTCCGACATGGGTTTGGTCGCGTACCAGATGACCTTGCTGGTCGAGCGTGCGGGTCAGGTGCTGACGCCGGCGGTTCGCGCCGAGCTTCAGTCGTCTCATCCCAGGTGACAGGTGGTTCGAAGCGGCCGAGCCTAGGGCGGGGAAAGTGGCCTGAAAGCGAGGCGGCCAGGGGGTCAGTGAGTTCCCGAGCGAGCACGAGCAGGTCAGGAGGACGTTGTGGCAGGCGGCGGCTGGAGCAATGAGCCATATCCGCCGGTGGACGACGCCCACCGGTACTACGGCGGCAGCACGAACCCGGGTCAATCGACCCCGCCCCCTTCGCCGGAGCGTAGCTCTCTGGTGCGCCCCTATGCAGTGACCGGGGGGCGGACTGCAGCTCGCCTCCAGCTCGCCATGGAGGCACTCGTGTCCTCCGCCACGTCGATTCACCAGGATCTGTCCATCCTGACCCCGGAGCGTCAGGCGATCAGCTCGCTTTGCCGTCAGGTGCGGTCGGTGGCGGAGATCTCCGCTCTGCTGCGGATGCCGCTGGGCGTGGTGCGCGTGGTGGTCGGGGACATGGCGGCGGAAGGGCTGGTGCACGTGCACCAGCCGCAGCTGGACGCGGGTAAGCCGGATCTGAACTTGCTGGAAAGGGTGCTCAGTGGACTTCGCAGGCTCTAGTCGTGGGCTGACTTCGACGAAGATCGTCGTTGCGGGTGGTTTCGGTGTGGGCAAGACCACCTTCGTCGGAGCGGTGTCGGAGATCGTCCCGTTGACGACCGAGGCGGTGATGACCGACGCCTCTGCGGGCATCGACGATGTCGGATTGACGCCGCACAAGACCACGACGACGGTGGCGATGGACTTCGGCCGCGTGTCGCTGGATCAGGATTTGATCCTTTATTTGTTCGGAACGCCTGGCCAGCACCGATTTTGGTTCATGTGGGATGACCTGGTGCGCGGTGCGATCGGCGCCGTGGTGCTGGTGGACACACGGCGGCTCGCCGACAGTTTCCCCGCGGTGGACTATTTCGAAGAAGCCCAACTGCCGTTCGTGGTGGGCCTGAACGGCTTCGGCGGGCACCACCCGCACAGCGAGAACGAGGTTCGCGAGGCGCTCACCCTGTCCTCGCACGTTCCGGTCGTCCGGACCGACGCCCGCAACAGGGACTCGGTCAAGGGCACGCTCATCACGCTGGTCGAGCACGCGCTGACCATGCGGGTCGCCGTCCCCGACGGGAACCGCGCGTAGTCGTCGACCGACGCCCGGGCCGAGAGCGCGCGCTCCGGGCAGGGGTGATCTTGTCCGATATTGTTCCTGCATGACTAGCGTTTGGGACTCGATTCCGCGCACTCCCGCCGCCGGGACTCCTCCGCAGGGGAGCGCAGAAGGCCCATCGTTCGAGGAGCCGGGGCGGCGCCGCCTGAGGGCGGCCTCCGTGTGGGTGCCCGCCCTCGCCGCACTCGCGATCGGTGGGTGGGGGATCACCGTTCCCTCCCTGTGGCGAGACGAGTCCGTGAGCGCGGTCGTCGCCCGTTCCCCGTTGTCGTACATGCGGCAGTTGGTGGGGGACCTGGACGCCGTCCACGCCCTCTACTACCTGCTTCTGCGACCGTTCGCCGCTTTCGGAGGATCCGAGTTCCTCCTGCGCCTTCCGTCGCTGATCGCGTTCGCCGCCGCCGCGTATGGAATCGCCGTGCTGGGCCGCCGGCTCGCCGGACCGCTGGCCGGTCTGTACGGAGGCCTCCTCTACGCGCTGCTGCCCATGGCCGACCGGTACGCCCAGGAGACCAGGAGCTACGCCATCGTCAGCCTCGTCGCCGTACTGGCCACGTGGCTGCTGGTCGACGCGCTGGAGACGCCTTCAAGGCGGCGATATATCGCATATGCGGCAAGTATCGCCGTGCTCGGATGGTTCCACCTCTACGCTCTGCTGCTGGTCGGCGTCCACGCCGTCGCCGTATGGACGGCCCGGCCCCGCCGTGTCCTGCCCTGGGTCCTCGCCATCGCAGGGGCCGGAATCGCACTGCTGCCACTCGTGGTCGTGGCCTCGGGGCAGCGTGAGACGCAGCTGTTCTGGCTCGGCCGGCCAGATCTCGGCGACCTGGCCGCATTTTTGCGGGAGGTCGCCGGCAACGTCCCGGCAGCCGTGGTCCTGTTCGCACTGGCGGCCTGTGGTGTGTGGTGGTCCCGCCGGACGCCGATCGTGGCCCTGTGGGCGTTCGCTCCGGTTCTGGCGTCGTTCCTGATCTCGCAGGTGTATCCGGTCTTCGACCCGCGCTACGTGCTCTTCGTGGTCCCGGCCATCGCGCTGCTCGCGGGAATCGGCCTGCACGCGGTCACCACGTCGCTTCGTGGGCACATCGCCGTCCCGATCATCGCTTTCGTCGTGGTCGGGGCATTGACCTTCAGCTCTCACGTGGAGATCCGCGAACCGGCGAGCCGCCCGGACGACCTGCGGTCACTGGCCGCGGTGCTCGGTGCGGAACAGCAATCGGGCGACGGCGTCCTGTTCGTCCCACAGCGGTACCGCTTGTTCGCGACCGTGTATGAGGAGCCCTTCCGGCATCTGACCGATCTGACCAATGAGCCGGGGATGTACGAACCGCGGACGGCTGCCCAGTTCACGGCGGCGGCCGCCGGCCTGGATCGGGTGTGGCTGATCGCACCCCCTGCCGGGCCGAGGAACATCGGGGACCCGCGTTTCGTCGAGCTCCGCCGCGCCTTCAAGCTCGTGTCGAACAGATCGTTCGGCGATACCCGTCTCGCCCTCTATGCCAGAAAGAGCCGCTGACTCCGGAGGCGCGTTCCTGCTCCTGACTGCTCGCCGGCGTCGCGATTCTCCATCCGCGGAGGCCTCGCCAGACCGTGCCGGCTCCCGTCCAAGGCGCCTGCGGCAGACGACGTGATCGCGGCGGCCCGGGCGCGCAGGCCGTCTGGACGGATAGGCTGGGGGACGCGACGCTTAGTCCACCGACTGTTCACTTGCTTCGAGGCTGGCCAATCACGTGTTCGAGACGCTTTCCGACCGGCTGACTTCGGTCTTCTCCTCCCTTCGGTCCAAAGGCAGGCTTTCCGACGCCGACATCGACGCGACCTGCCGTGAGATTCGCATCGCGCTGCTCGAGGCGGACGTCGCGCTGGCGGTCGTCAAGGACTTCGTGGCGCGGATCAAGGAGCGGGCCCGCGGAGCCGAGGTCTCCCAGGCGCTGAATCCCGCCCAGCAGGTCGTGAAGATCGTCAATGACGAGCTGATCGAGATCCTCGGCGGTGAGACGCGCCGGCTGCGCTACGCCAAGACGCCGCCCACCGTCGTGATGCTCGCGGGCCTCCAGGGCTCGGGCAAGACGACCCTCGCGGGCAAGCTGGCCAAGTGGCTGCGGGACCAGGGACACGCTCCGCTGCTCGTCGCCTGTGACCTCCAGCGTCCCAACGCGGTCCAGCAGTTGTCGGTCATGGCCGAGCGGGCCGAGGTGGCCGTCTTCGCGCCCGAGCCGGGCAACGGAGTCGGGGACCCGGTCCAGGTCGCCAGGCAGTCGATCGAGCACGCCAGGCGGCAGCAGCACGACGTGGTCATCGTCGACACCGCGGGACGGCTGGGCATCGACCAGGAACTGATGCGGCAGGCCGCGGACATCCGCGACGCGATCAGCCCCGACGAGGTGCTGTTCGTGGTCGACGCGATGATCGGTCAGGACGCCGTCAGCACCGCCCAGGCGTTCATGGACGGGGTCGGCTTCGACGGCGTCGTCCTCACCAAGCTCGACGGCGACGCCCGCGGCGGCGCCGCCCTGTCCGTCCGGCATGTCACCGGCCGTCCGATCATGTTCGCGTCGACCGGTGAGAAGCTCGCCGACTTCGACGCGTTCCACCCGGACCGCATGGCGGGCCGAATCCTCGACATGGGTGACATCCTCACCCTGATCGAGCAGGCGCAGAAGACCTTCGACGAGCAGGAAGCCGCCAAGATGGCGGAGAAGCTCGTCTCCGGGGACGGCTTCACGCTCGACGACTTCCTCGAGCAGATGATGATGGTCCGCAAGATGGGCCCCATCAAGAACCTCCTCGGCATGATGCCCGGAATGGGGCAGATGCGGGACCAGCTCAACCAGGTCGACGACCGCGATCTGGACCGCATCGCCGCGATCATCCGCTCGATGACCCCCGGTGAGCGTGCGGAGCCGAAGCTGATCAACGGCTCGCGCCGCGCCCGCATCGCGAAGGGCTCCGGCGTGACCGTCACCGAGGTGAGCGGCCTCGTGGTCCGCTTCTTCGAAGCGCAGAAGATGATGAAGCGGATGAGCCAGGGCATGGGGATCCCGGGCATGCCAGGAGGCCGGAACAAGGCGCAGAAGGCCCAGAAGGCCAAGAAGGGCCGCCGCGTGAGCGGTGACCCCCGCAAGGCCGGGCAGATCAAGTCCGGAGCGGGAGCCGGGGCGGAGGAGACCCCCCAGCCTCGTGGCGGGGCGCTCGGCAACCTGCAGCTTCCGCCAGGGTTCGACCCGTCCAAGTTCAAGCTCCCCGGCCAGCAGTAAGCCCTCTCCGGCCGCCGATCCGCGTCTCGATCACGAATTCGTCGACGTCACATCGGCGGCGATTGGCCGAGCACCTGTGAGCGTCTGGCAGAATGTCTAGCTGGAACATCGTGGCCATGGCGGGTGCCCTCTCACCCCCGCCGGTCGCGTCTGTCCCTCGGGCGGGCTCTCATCGTGCCCCACTCGATGAGACACCGCTCACCCACGCTCTAATGCAGGAGAGACCACACCCGTGGCAGTCAAGATCAAGCTCAAGCGGCTCGGAATGATCCGTAACCCGCAGTACCGCATCGTCGTCGCCGACAGCCGCACCAAGCGTGACGGCCGTGCGATCGAAGAGATCGGCCTGTACCACCCGAAGGAGCACCCCTCGCGCATCGAGGTGAACTCCGACCGGGCACAGTACTGGCTGAGCGTCGGCGCGCAGCCGACCGACCCGGTTCTCAAGCTTTTCAAGCTGACCGGCGACTGGCAGAAGTTCAAGGGCGAGGCCGCTCCGGCGCCGCTCCTGGTCGCCGAGCCGAAGGCCGACCGTCACGCCGCCTACGAGGCCGCGGCCAAGGAGTCGCTGTCCAGCGACACCGGCGCCGCCACCACGCCGAAGAAGGCAAAGAAGCCGGCCAAGGCCGAAGAGACCACTGAGGCTCCCGCCGCCGAGGAGAAGCCGGAAGGCGGGTCCTGAGGTGCTCGAGGAAGCCCTCGAGCATCTGGTTAAGGGCATCGTCGAGCATCCTGACGAGGTCCAGGTCCGAGCCCGGCGCATTCGCACCGGGCGCGTCCTCGAGGTTCGGGTACATCCCGAGGACCTCGGCAAGGTAATCGGCCGCGGGGGCCGTACGGCGAAGGCGCTGCGCACCGTGGTGACCGCCTTGGCCGACGGCAAGTACGTGCGGGTCGACCTGGTCGATCTGGACGAGGCCCGCTGAGTAGAACCGTACGGCCGGGGGACCCTCACGCGAGGGTCCCCCGGTTCGTTTCAGGGGCCGTGACGACGTCGCGACCGAGGTTCCACAGACGTTCGGAGGAAGGCGACAAGTGCAGCTAGTCGTGGGCAGGATCGGCCGGCCGCACGGAGTGCGGGGCGAGGTCACGATCGAGGTGCGCACCGACGACCCCGAGCAGCGTTTCGTCCCTGGTACGGCTCTGGCCACCGAACCCGCAGGTCGGGGGCCGCTCGTCATCGAGCGGGCCCGCTGGAACGCCGGCATCCTGCTGCTCGCCATCGCCGGCGTGCACGACAGGGACGCCGCGGAGACGCTGCGCGGCACGCTGCTGGTGGTCGACTCCGCCGACATCCCCGCGCTGGACGATCCGGACGAGTTCCACGACCACCAACTCGTGGGCCTCACCGTCGTGACGACCGACGGGGAGAGCGTGGGGGAGGTCGCCGAGGTCCTCCATCACGGCCAGGACCTGCTGGTGGTGCGCCGCCCGTCCCGGGACGAGGTCTACGTGCCGTTCGTCAAGGCGCTCGTGCCCGAGATCGACCTCGAGAACGGCCTGCTCGTCGTCGCCGCCCCGCCGGGCCTGTTCGATCTCGGCGAGTCGGAGTAGGGAGGCCGGGCCGTGCGCGTCGACATCATCTCGATCTTCCCGGAGTACTTCGCGCCGCTGGACGTCTCGCTCATGGGCAAGGCCCGCGACCGCGGCATCCTGGACATCCGGCTGCACCAGCTCCGTGACTGGACCCGCGACATCCACAAGACCGTCGACGACACGCCGTACGGCGGCGGCCCCGGAATGGTGATGAAGCCGGATATCTGGGGCGAGGCGATCGACGCCGTGGTCGCCCAGGGCCAGCCGGAAGGCGACGTGTCCGTGCTGCCCCGGATGATCGTGCCGACGCCGAGCGGCCGGCCTTTCACCCAGGAAGTGGCGCTGGACTACGCCAGGGAGCCCTGGCTGCTGTTCACCCCCGCCCGCTATGAGGGCATCGACTCCCGGGTCATGGCCGAGTACGGCTCCCGCCTGCGGGTCGACGAGGTCAGCATCGGCGACTACGTCCTGGCAGGGGGAGAGGCGGCCGTCCTCGTCATCGTCGAGGCCGTCGGCCGCCTGCTGCCGGGAGTCCTCGGCAACGCGTGCTCGGTCTCGGACGACTCCTTCGCGCCGGGGGCGATGGCCAACCTGCTGGAGGGGCCCGTCTACACCAAGCCGCCCGTGTGGCGCGGCCACGAGGTGCCGGAGATCCTCCTGTCCGGCCACCACGGCAAGATCGCCCGGTGGCGCCGCGACGAGGCGTTCCGCCGTACCTTGGACAAGCGGCCGGAACTCCTCGCGAGACTCGACTCCGGAACCCTGGACGCGCACGACAGGCGCGTCCTGGAAGAGCTGGAGCGCAAGGCTTCCGGCGACGCGTTTCGCGCGGGGCCGGAAGATATGGCAAACTGAGTCGCTGCTGCCGATTTTTCGTTGTGGCGGCGTGACCGGGCGAGGCCCGGTCCACAAACAGTACGTAGACAGTACGTAGCAAGTCAGACGTATCAAGCCAAGCGTGCGTGTCCCCCTCGCTGCCGACCTTCCCAGATCGGCCGGGCGGACCTCCGCGCGCCCATGTCAAGAGGAACCGCTGCCATGCACACGCAGATCCAGGAGCTCGAGAAGGCCGCTCTCCGGAGTGACGTACCGGCGTTCCGGCCCGGCGACACGCTGGAGGTCCACGTCCGCGTCGTCGAGGGCAACCGGTCCCGTATCCAGGTGTTCAAGGGATTCGTCCTGCGCCGCCAGGGCGGTGGCGCCCGTGAGACGTTCACCGTTCGCAAGGTCAGCTACGGCGTCGGCGTCGAGCGGACCTTCCCGGTGCACAGCCCGGTGATCGAGAAGATCACCTTGGTCACCCGCGGCGACGTCCGCAGGGCGAAGCTGTACTACATGCGCGACCTGCGGGGCAAGGCCGCCCGCATCCGCGAGAAGCGCGACGCGCTCCCCGCCAAGTAGACCAGGCCATGACGATGGCCCGTGCCGGATGGCGCGGGCCATTTTCTTTTTGCCGGTGATGCCGAGTCCCCGGGCGGTGGCTGCCAGGGACATCATTTAGGCTCAGCAGCGATGACTAACGAGGGGCAGGAGTTCGAAGTGCACCTGCCCGCCGAGGACGGGGTGGACGTGGTCGCGGAAGACACCCAGCAGGCCGCCAAGGGCGGCGAGGGGAAGAAGGGCTCGTTCTGGCGGGAGTTGCCCGTCCTGATCGTGGTCGCGCTACTCCTCGCGCTGCTCATCAAGTCGTTCGTGGTCCAGGCCTTCTACATCCCGTCCGAGTCCATGGAGGACACCCTCCTCAAGAACGACAGGGTGCTCGTCAACAAGCTCGTCTATCGCGTGCGCGACATCGAGCGCGGTGACGTCGTGGTGTTCAGCGGCGTGGACTCCTGGGATCCCGAGATCCAGTTGGAGGAGCCGTCGAACCCCGTGGCCGCGTTCTTCCGGTGGGTCGGCACGGCGTTCGGCGTGGTCCCGGGGGAGAAGGACTACATCAAGCGGGTCATCGGCGTGCCCGGCGACACGATCAAGTGTTGCGATGCCCAGGGCCGGGTCACGGTGAACGGCACCGCGATCGACGAGAAGGCCTACCTCTACCCGGGTGATCAGCCCTCGCAGACCGACTTCGAGGTGACGGTGCCTCCGGACCGGCTCTGGGTGATGGGCGACCACCGGTCGGTCTCGCTCGACTCCCGCTCACACGTGGGCGATCCGGGCGGCGGGACCATCCCCATCGACAAGGTGATCGGGCGGGCGTTCGTGATCGTCTGGCCGTTCGACCGGGCGAAGATCCTGCCGATTCCCGAGACGTTCTCCCAGCCCGCGCTCCAGGCCGCGGCCGGAGCCGCCCCCTTGGCCCTGGGGTTCGCCGGAGCGATCCCGATCATCGCGTTGCGCCGCCGCCTGACCAGGCGATAGCCGGCTCACCATGGCCGAAGAGAAGGACCCCCCGGCGGCGAAGCGCTCAGGCACTCGTGAGTCGATCCTGTTCCTGCTGGGCGGCGTCGCCGCGGCGGTCCTCGTCCATGTGTTCGCGCTGCAGTCGTTCTACATCCCGTCCGAGTCGATGGAGAACACGCTCCTCGTCAACGACCGCGTGCTGGTGAACAAGCTCGCCTACCGGTTCGGCGACGTGGATCGCGGCGACATCGTCGTCTTCAAGGGCTGGACGGGAGAGGACACCATCAAGCGGGTGATCGCCAAGGGCGGCGACACCGTGAGGTGCTGCGACGCGCGGAACCGGATCACGGTCAACGGCACCCCCCTCGACGAGACGGGCGGCTACGTGTACCCGGGCGCCTCTCCCTCGGACGGGCGCTTCGACGTCAAGGTCCCCGCAGGCCGTCTCTGGCTGATGGGCGATCACCGCGACGACTCCCAGGATTCCCGGTCGTTCGTCGACGATGGAAACGAGGGGACGATCTCGGAGGACGACGTGATCGGCCGGGCCTTCGTCCGCTACTGGCCGCTTTCCCGCGGATCGTTCCTGTCCCCGCCCGCGACTTTCTCGGCAATCCACTGAGCTGACCTGCGGTCGCCCCGATCGAGTGCGCTCTCGCCGTACCGCGGGGCCCGAATGGAGCGTAATCTGCTTGTCGTCATGACAGCTGCGTATCGCCCGCGACCCAGTGTCGTACGGCGGGATTCGGGACTCTACGGCTACGAGCGTGCTCTCGCCCGACGAGGGCTCACGCCCGTCGCCGGGGTGGACGAGGCCGGGCGGGGGGCCTGTGCCGGGCCGCTGGTGGTCGCGGCGGTGGTGCTGGGCCGGGAGATCGACGGTCTGGCCGACTCCAAACTCCTGACCGAGCCTGTGCGCGAACACCTGTACGATCAGGTTCTCGCCTCGGCCAAGGCCGTGAGCGTCGTGGTGATACCTCCGGGGGAGATCGACACGCGCGGCCTGCACAAGTGCAACATCGCCGGCATGCGCAGGGCCGTGGCCGGTCTGGAGATCGATCTCGGATATGTGTTGATCGACGGGTTTCCCGTTCCCGGTCTTCCCGTCCCGTCGCTCGCGGTGTGGAAGGGCGATCAGGTCGCGGCCTGTGTGGCGGCCGCGTCGATCGTGGCCAAGGTGACCAGGGATCGCATGATGCACAATCTGGACGGTGTCCACCCTGAGTACGGCTTCGCCGAGCACAAGGGGTACGTCACGCCCGCCCATCGGCGGGCTTTGGGCGTTCACGGACCGACCGCGCATCATCGGTTCTCGTTCGTGACGGTGGCGAGGGTGACTCGTGGCTCGCCGCTCCGGGATGCGAGCCCATGGGCCAGGCAGGATGGGGACATGCGCGAGAATGAGGTTGGGGCCGGTGTCGTCTGAAAGGGCGATCTCGACGGGGAGTGGAAGAGGAGGACCGGGATGAGCGCGGAGGATCTCGAAAAGTACGAGACCGAGATGGAGTTGCAGCTCTACCGGGAGTACCGCGACGTGGTCGGGCTGTTCACCTACGTTGTCGAGACCGAGCGGCGCTTCTACCTGACCAACTCCGTGGATCTCGATGTCCGCACGGCTGAGAACGGGGATGTCTTCTTCGACGTGAAGATGCAGGACGCCTGGGTGTGGGACATGTACCGTCCGGCCAGGTTCGTCAAGAACGTCCGAGTCGTCACCTTCAAGGACGTCAACGTCGAAGAACTGGCCAAGCCCGATCTCGAGATGCCCAAGGAGGGTTTCTCCAACTGACGGCCTGCTCAGGCTGACGGTCTGCCCTGGCTGGCGGGCCGGTCGTCCACAGAGCGGCGTTCGGCGGCTTCCGGCGGCGGGTTTTGGCGCAGTGTTCTGCCATGCGTCGCGCTCACTTGATCGTCTTCGGGCTGCTGGTCTCCCGTGCCGTCCTGGCTCTGCCCCCTGTTCTGCTCCTGCCTGCTGTTCTGGCTCTGCCCACCGTCCTGGCGGCGCCCGCGGCCGCCGAGGCGGCGGATCCGCCCGAATGGCGATGGCCGGTCGAGGGTGGGCGAGCGGTGATGAGGCGCTTCGACCCTCCGGCTGAGCCTTGGCTCGCTGGGCACAGAGGGGTCGACGTCGCGGCGGGGCCGGGCGCGGAGATCCGTGCCGCCGGGGCCGGAACCGTCGGGTTCGCCGGATCAGTCGGAGGCAGGGGCGCTGTCACGATCGTCCATCCGGGCGGCCTGCGGACCACCTACCTTCCGGTCCGCCCCACGGTACGGCCAGGCCAAGTCGTGGCGGCGGGGGAGAAGATCGGCGTCCTGGAGCCCGTGACGGGTCACTGCCGGGTGACATGCCTGCACTGGGGCCTCCTGCGGGGAGAGAGCTACCTCGACCCGCTTGTCCTGTTCGGCTCCGGCCAGGTGCGCCTGTTGCCCATGTGGGGAGGTCGGCTGCCCCTTCGGCTGCCACTTCGAGTCCGGGGCCGCGTTGCCCCGAATGCCGCCGAGTGGCCCTGGCCGCCGTCGGTGGTTGGGCCGGTCTCGTCCCCAGTACCCTCACCGTCAGGACCGTCGGAGGTGGGGCCGACCTCATCCGCGGCGCTGAGGTCGTCGAGGGTGGGCCCGGCCTCATCCTCGGCACTCTCACCGTCGGGATCGTCGGGCCGCCGTGCCATGCCGGTGAGTCATCACACCGTGCCAGCCGGAGCGGCGGTCGCCTTCCTGATGGGAATCCTGACCGTCGGCCGAGCGCGGCGCGGGCGCCTCGGCTGTCGAGTTCTGCCCGCCGCGAGAACGGTCAGGCGCGGGGGTGGGCCTGGCGGTAGGCGGTCCTGAGCCGTTCGATCGAGACGTGGGTGTAGACCTGGGTGGTGGCCAGGGAGGCGTGGCCGAGCATCTCCTGGACGCTGCGCAGATCGGCGCCGCCTTCCAGCATGTGCGTCGCGGCCGTGTGACGGAGCCCGTGCGGCCCCATGTCCGTGGTCTCCGCCCGGCTCAGGCGGGCGTGCACCACGCGCCGCACAGTCCCCTGATCGATGCGGCCGCCCCTGACTCCGAGGAACAGAGCGGGGCCGGTGCCCTCGCGGATCCACAGCGGGCGGCCCCGGACGCACCAGGAGTCCAGGGCGTGGAGCGCCGGAAGCCCGAAGGGCACGGTGCGCTCCTTGCGTCCCTTGCCCATCACCCGCAGGGTCGTGCGTTCCCGGTCGACGTCGTCCACGTCGAGCCCGCACAACTCGCTCACTCGGACGCCTGTGGCGTACAGGACTTCCATGATCGCCCGATCACGGAGGTCCTTGGGGTCGCCGGGCCCGTCAAGGGCGAGCACGGCTTCGGCTTCCGCCTGATCGAGGACGGCGGGCAACGACCGGTTCGACTTCGCGGTGCCCAGGAGCAGCCCGGGATCTACGGCCAGCCAGCCCCGGCGGTGGCAGAAGGCCGTGAAGACCCGGGCACAGGCGGTGCGACGTGCGAGAGTCGCACGGGAACGCCCCGCCTGGTGCTGATCGCCGAGCCAGTCCCGCAGGGCACTGACGTCCAGGGTGTCGAGGCTCGCATGACCGGCGGCCCGGAGATGGCCGAGCAGCGAGGTGACGTCCCCGATGTAGGCCCGCACAGTGTGCGGCGACAGGTCCCTTTCCAGGCGCAGATGCCGCTCGAACAGGGCCAGGACGGCTTCAGCCGTCTCGCCGGTGGCGCGGACCACGATGTCGCCGGTCATGGCCTCCATGCTAGCGAGCGTGATCTCCCCGGCCCTGGAGGTCGGCCTGCCGCCGCAGGCGCCATCCACGGGTGACGGGCTCGACGAAACCGGCCGCGGCGAGGCCGCCGAGGCAGCCGATCGCCGTGGTGAGATCGACTCCGGCGGCGACGGCGATCACGGCCGGACCGGCGCCTCCGCGCGCGGGGACGGCCTCGAGCACACGTCTGGTCTCGTCGTTCAGCTCGTCACGCGGCCGGACCGGCCCGCGGCGCTCCGGCGCGAGGTCGGCGCCGATCGAGCCGACGAGGTCGATCACCTCTTCATGTGAGGTCACGCACACCGCCTTGCCGGAACGGATCAGCATGTGGCATCCCTCGGAGGTCACGGCGGTGATCGGCCCGGGCACGGCCATCAGATGCCTGTTCAGCCCGGCCGCGTGCGTCGCGGTGTTGAGAGCGCCGCTGCGCACGGCCGCCTGCACGACGATCGTGCCGCGCGACAGCGCCGCGATCACCCGGTTCCTGACCAGGAAGCGAGGCCGCGTCGGGTGGGCGCCGGGCGGCCATTCGCTGACGACCACACCCTGGGACCGGACCACGCGGAAGAGGTCCTCGTGAGCGCGGGGGTAGCACTCGTCGACCCCGCAGGCCAGGGTGACCACCGTGGGCGAGCCGCCCGCGAGGGCCCCGCGATGGGCCGCGGCGTCGATGCCGTAGGCGCCGCCGCTCACGACCGTCCATCCCCGGATGCTGAGCTCCGACCCGAGTTGGGCGGCCACCTGGACGCCATAGGGCGTCGCGGCCCTCGCGCCGACGATCGAGACCGACCGCAGGCAGGCGAAGCGCAGGTTCGCCTGGCCGTCCAGCCAGAGCCCGAAGGGCCGGGCGTCACCGAGATCGTCCAGTTGGGTGGGCCACTCGGAATCGCCGGGAACGATCAATCGGGCTCCCCGCTCCCGCCCCAGCGCCAGATCGGCCTCCGGGTCGCCGTAGCGGGCGGCCCAGGCCGTGACCAGCCGCGCCAGGTCGGACCGCCGCCCCGATCGCTCGGCCAGTTCGTTCTCCTTCGTGGCGAAATCCGGATCCAGCGATTCTCGGCTGACCTGCTCCAGCGCCTGCTGAGGGCCACACCAGGCGATCAGGCGGCCCATGACCGGATCGCCCGCCTCGGCCATCCGCATGAGCGCGACCCTGGCCGTGCGGTCGTCCTCCGGCGTCCGCGTGCCGGAGCCGAGCGGCGTCCCCATCACTCCACCCCCAGCCACATCCCCAGCGCCGCCGACGTCTCGGCCTCGCCGGGGCGGTCCTTGCCCTCGAGGTCCGTGAGCGTCCAGGCGACGCGCAGGATCCGGTCCAGTCCGCGCGTGCTGAGCGTGCCCTGGTCGAGCCCTCGATGCAGGGGTGCGAGGGCGCCGCCCGGCAGCCGGAACTCGGTGTGCAGCGCCGCCGACGACACTTCCGCGTTGGTCTGCCACGGTGTGCCCGCCAGACGTTTGGCGGCGCGCTCACGGGCGAGGAGGACACGCTCGGACACCACGGCGCTGGACTCGGCGAACCGCCGATCGGCGAGCAACTCGGCCCGGGTCGCCCGGCCGACTCTGACCTTCACGTCGATGCGGTCCAGCAGGGGCCCGGACAGCCGGGCGAGATAGCGCCGCCGCATGGTCGGCGTGCAGTCGCAGGCACTCCCCGGCGAGCCGTTGCGCCCGCACGGACAGGGATTGGCGGCCAGCACCAGCATGAAACGCGCGGGAAAGGTGACCGTGTTCGTCGCCCGGGAGATCGTCACCGTGCCTGATTCGAGGGGCTGCCGAAGCGAGTCGAGCACGCCGGAGCCGAATTCAGGAGCCTCGTCCAGGAAGAGCACGCCCCGATGCGAGAACGACACCGCGCCGGGCCGGACCAGGCCGCCCGCGCCTCCGCCGACGACGGCCGCCACCGTCGCCGTGTGATGCGGCGCCATGAAGGGGGGCCTGGTGAGCAGCGGACGGCCGCGCGGGAGAGCCCCCGCGACCGAGTGGATGGCGGTGACCTCCAGCGCCTGGTCCTGGGAGAGCGCCGGCAGGAGCGTCGGCAGCCGCTCGGCGAGCATGGTCTTGCCGGTGCCCGCGGGGCCGAGCATCCACAGGTTGTGGCCTCCCGCCGCGCACACCTCCAGAGCCTTGCGGCCCATGGGCTGGCCTGCGACGTCGCGCAGATCGACCTCTGGCGTGCCGTAGGGTCGGCCGCCGGGCGGCTGCTCGCTTCGAGGGCCGTTGCGGCGGGCGACTTCGCCGACCCCGGCCGTCCCGGCGGGGCCGTCCGCGTGGGGTGCGTCGCCGTACAGCGTGGCGGCGTCGGCGACGACCGCCAGGTTGTGGAGATCGCCTGAGCGCAGCCAGCCCACGAGTTCGGAGAGGGTGGCGACCGGCACCACGGTCAGGCCGGGCACCAGGGACGCCTCAGCGGCGTTGAGCGAGGGGACCACGACGGTGCGCGCCCCCGCCTCGGCCGCGGACAACGCGGCGGGCAGCACGCCCCTGACCGGCCGCACACGGCCGTCCAGCCCGAGCTCGCCGAGGAACACGGGCTCGGCCACGCGCTGGGCCGGGGCCGCGCCCGCCGCGCCGAGGACGGCGATCGCGATCGCCAAATCGAAGATCGACCCGCGCTTCGGGAGGCTCGCGGGGAACAGGCTGACCGTCACCCGCGCGTCCGGCCACTCGAAGCGGCTGTTGATCAACGCGGAACGGACACGCCCGCGAGACTCGCTGATCGCGGTGTCCAGGAGGCCGATGAAGTGCGTGCCGACCATTCCGGGGCCGACGTCGGCCTCGACCTCGATGATGTGCCCGGTCACGCCCACCAGGGCGACACATCGTGTCCTCGCGACGGTCATTTCAGATCACCCCGCGCTCGTGGCGGAGGGAGAAGTCGCCCGCGAACCGCTCCAGGGCGACCACGTCGACCCGCACCGTGTCGAACCGCTCCGCCTGCGTCGCCAGCCACAGTCGAGCCAGGGAGCGCAGCCGTACGAGCTTGTCGTGCGTGACAGCCTCGAACGCCGTGCCGTGACGCCGGCTCGAGCGGGTCTTCACCTCCACGACGACCATCGCGTTCCCGTCACGCGCGACGATGTCGATCTCACCCTCGGGACACCGCCAGTTGCGGGCCAGGACGCTCATGCCCCGTGCCACCAGAAAGTCGGCGGCGAGCTGTTCGCCATGTCTGCCCAGCTGATCTTTCGCGGCCAATGGGACCACCTCCGGCCCCAGACCTTCCTACGGCGTCCCCCGGCGCCAAGCGGCAGAACTGGATTCTGTGGACATGGCCGCTCATCCACAGGCCCGTCATCCACAGGTCTGGCGGCCGGACCGGCGCGAAGACGTGCGAGCATGACGCTTATGGCGATCTTTGTCCAGGAGGCGGGCCCCGATGACGGGCCGTCGGTGGTGCTGCTCCACGGTGCTGGAACCAGCGGCTGGATGTGGAACAGGCAGATCCCCGCGCTCGCCGCCGGACTGCGGGTTCTGGTGCCCGATCTCCCGGGCCACGGGCGGAGCAACACCCACCCGTGGATATCGATCGCCGACACGGCCGAGCTGGTGGCCGAGACGATCTCGGCACGGACGCCGGACGGGAAGGCCCACGTGGTCGGGCTGTCCCTGGGCGGATACGTCGCCGCGCACCTGGCCGCCACCAGCCCGGAGCTCCTGAGCAGCGCCGTCGTGAGCGGGGTCAACGTCCTGCCCTTCCCCAATCCGGGCACGATGCGGCTCATCGGCAGGGTGATGGGGCCGATCATCGGCTGGGGGCCCGTGGTACGGGCGAACGCCCGCAATCTCGGCGTGCCCCCGGAGGACTTCGAGGGCTATCGCGCCGCGGTCCGCGCCATGACCCGGCAGGCCTTCCGCAGGGTCAACGAGGAGGTCCTGCATTTCCGGGTGCCCGATCAGTCGAAGGACTCCCCGTGCCGGGTCCTCGCCGTCGCGGGGGAGAACGAGCACGAGCTGATCAGACGGTCGCTGACGGACATCGCCGGGGCCTTCCCCGAGGGGCTGGCTCGCCTGGCGCCCGGCGTCGGCCACGGGTGGAACGGGGAGAGGCCCGAGCTCTTCACGGCGATGATCCGATCCTGGGCGCTGGGTGACCCGCTGCCGGAGGAACTGCTCTCGGTGTGATCGCCTGGCTCCTGAGGCTGTGGACAGATCTGTGGGTAACCGGCGAAGACTGTGGATGACACCGGGGATCTTGTGGACTCCGGCCGAGGAGAGACGAGTGTGATCGAAGGGGGACGAGCGTGATCGAGGGCCTGATCAAGCGGTTGGGCGAGGAGGCGGGAATCGCCCTCCCGGATGTGCGGGTGACCGGCGACGACCCCGTGCTTCCCTCCGTCTTCCGCGTCGACACGGCCGCGGCCGCCTCTGTCGGCGCCGTGACCGCGGCCGTCGCCGCGTACTGGGGCCGACGCGAAGGCGCTCCGGCCGCCCGTCCGGATGTGAGCGTGGACGTCAGGCACGCGGCGGCCGCCTTCCAGAGTGAGCGCCACTTCCGGATCGACGGGAAGAGGGCCGTTCTCTGGGCGCCCCTGTCGGGGGACTACCGGACCTCCGACGGCTGGATCAAGTTGCACTGCAACTTCGACCATCACCGCGACGCCGCCCTCCGGGCGCTGGGGCTGGACGCCGGCGCGGGCAAGGACGACGTCGCCGCCGCCTGCGCAGTCCGTACCGGCACCGACGTCGAGGAGGCGGTGACCCTCGAAGGCGGGTGCGCGGCCGCGATGCGCACCAGGCGGGAATGGCTCGCGCATCCGCAGGGGCGCGCGGTCGCGGAACTGCCGCTCGTCGGCCTGTCATCCCTTCCCGCACCCGCCACGCCGGCACATGGCACGGCATCGGGAGCCGCCGATGCTCCGCGGCCGCTGAGCGGTGTGCGGGTCCTCGATCTGACGAGGGTGATCGCGGGACCGGTGGCCGCCAGGATCCTCGCCGCGCACGGCGCCGAGGTCCTGCGCGTGGGCGCCGCGCACCTCCCCGAGGTGCCGGGGCTGGTCGTGGAGACCGCGTTCGGCAAGCGATCGTGTCACGTCGACCTCAGGACGGAGCCCGGCGTGTTGCGGGACCTCGTCAGGCGAGCCGACGTGGTGATCTAGGCCTATCGACCGGGGGCCCTGCGGGACAGGGGGTTCGGCGCGGACGATCTCGCCGCCCTGCGGCCGGGGATCGTGTCCGTGGACGTCTCCGCGTACGGCTCCCGCGGCCCGTGGGGGAGCAGGAGGGGCTTCGACAGCCTGGTGCAGATGGTCTCCGGCATCGCCCACGAGAACGGCGACGGCTCCCGGCCCGTGCCGCTCCCGGCGCAGGCGCTCGACCACGCGACCGGTTTCCTCGCCGCCTTCGGCGCGATCGCCGGGTTGCTGCGCCGTACGGACGAGGGCGGTTCCTGGCACGTCGAGGTCGCGCTGGCGAGGACCGCGGCGTGGCTCGACGGCCTGGGACGCGCCGCCGGTGACGCTCCCGAACCGCGGGTGGACGATCTGCTGGCCACCATGGGCAGCGCGTTCGGGACCCTCACGTACGTGAGGCCTCCGGGGCTGATTGAGGGCGCCGAGCCGTACTGGGCGAGTGCTCCTCCCCCGCAGGGCGGGCATCCCGCCGGATGGGCGACAGCCACAGGCAGGGGATGACGAGCAGTGAGGCCGCCGCACCCACCCACAAGGCGGGCCGGAGCCCGAGTGACTCCCCGAGCATGCCGCCGAGGAGACCGCCCAAAGCCATGACGCCCTGGACGGCGAACTGGGTCGAGGCGTTCACCCGGCCGAGCAGCCCGGCCGGCGCCTCGCGCATCGTCGTCGCGCCCGCACAGACGCTGAAGCACACGACGGCCACGCCGGTGATCACCTCTGCGACGCCGAGCTGACCGATCACCAGCCAGATCGGGCCGTGCGCGGCGGCCGTTGCGATGAAGCCGATCGGGAAGAACAGCACGGAGCCGAGCAACACCCGGCTTTCGCCGTACCGGCGGGTGAGCCGGGGGGCCAGGAAGGAACCGAGAAGGCCGCCGACGCCGAAACCGGCCGCCGTGACGCCGACCAGTTCGCCGGGAAGGCCGAGGACGCGGACCGCGAAGACCACGTAGAGCGCGAGTTGGGCCGCACCGAGGACGTTGACGATCATGCCGGCGACACAGAGCGTGCGCAGCACCGGATGCCTGGTCAGGATGCGCAGACCCTCGGCGATCTCACGGCCGATCCCGGCTCCGCGGGTGCCGGCCTCGCGCTCCGGCGCGCGGATGGCCCGGAGGCAGAGCGCGGACGCCACGAAGGAGAACCCGTTGACCAGGATCGCGACGGGGGCGGTGAGCAGGGCGACGAGCAGGCCCGCGAGACCCGGCCCGCTGATCTGGGCGACGGAATAGACCGACTGGAAGCCCGCGAGCGCCGCCGTCCGCTGGGGCTCCGCGACCACGGTGGCGAGGTGGGGCGTGTTGAACGAGCGGAACACCACCGCGCAGACGCCGACGACGAAGGCGGCCGCGATCAGCCAGGGGATGGTCAGCACCCCGCCCAGCCACGCCGCGGGGACCGAGAGCGTGGTGAGTCCGGCGACCGTCTCGCACGCCGTCATGACCGGTCTGCGACGGCCTATCCGGTCGGCCAGCGCGCCGGACGGGAGGCCGACGAGCAGGTACGGGAACGTCGACGCGGCCGTGAGCACGCCCATCTGGATGGGAGATGCGTGGAGCGCGGTGGCCGCGGTCAGGGGCATGGCGAGCCTGGTGACCTCGCTTCCGGTCTCAGAGATCGCCCGGGCGGACCAGAGGAAGCGATAGTCGCGCTGGCGACGGAGGGGGATCGGCATGCGGACGTCCCGGCCATCGTGAAGCGATTCCTTCATAACTATGAAGCTAATGCTTCACGACTGTGAAGGCAATACTTCACATCTCGGCGACGAGTAGCGTGTGCGGCATGACCACCTCGAAGGCGGAGGGTTACCGGCAGGTCAATGACGCCGGCGTCCTCCGTGCGCTGGCGCATCCCGCGCGGCTGGCCATCCTCTCCCGGCTCCAGACGGAGGGGCCTGCGACGGCCACGGAGTGTGCGCAGGTCACGGGGTTGTCTCCGAGCGCGTGCAGCTATCACCTGCGCACGCTGGCGAAGAACGGGCTCGTCGAAGAGGCGCCGCCCAGAGGTGACGGCAGGGAGCGGGTCTGGCGGGCCCTGCAACGGGGATGGGGCTTCAACGAACCCGAGGACGGGATCACACCTGAGCTGTTCGAGGCCCAGAGGGCGGTGATCGACACGGTCCTGGCGGACGCGGCCCAGCGGTTGAACGCGTATCTCGCGCAGTCGGACCGGGAGTCGCACGAATGGCGGGCGGCCGCGTGGCTGACCCATGCGACACTTCTCGTCGACGCCGAGGAATTGAGGGCCCTCGCGGAGCGGATCAACGAGTTGATCATCCCCTACCGGGCCGCGGAACGCGCGGGGGAGGACGCCCCCACGGGGGCGCGACTCGCGGAGTTCCAGCTCCGGCTCTTTCCCTGGGCGCCGCGCGACCAGGGCGGTCCAGGCTCGGGTTCCGCGGGCTCGGATTCCACCGTCTGAGGTTCCACGGCGGCCGGTTCGGCGAGCTCAGGTTCCGCGGACCCGGGTGCCACGGCGGCCGGTTCGGCGGACGACGGCGACGCGGCGGCCGGCACGGTCACGTCGCCGGTCATCAGCGGGGACGGATCCGGGTAGACTGTACGACGGCCTGCTCTAGCGGGCCGAATTCACGCGCCCATTCACGAGTCGCCACCTCGGTCCGGACCTTGTCCGGCGGTGACGGCCCGGGGCGTCAGGGTGCGAGCCACGTGGCTCGTGCGACCAACCGAGACCGTGCCCCCGGGCACACAACCATGGAGGACCACACCATGGCCCCTGTCGTCACCATGCGACAGCTGCTCGAGAGCGGCGTTCACTTCGGCCACCAGACTCGCCGGTGGAACCCGAAGATGAAGCGCTTCATCTTCACCGAGCGCAACGGCATCTACATCATCGACCTGCAGAAGTCGCTGTCCTTCATCGACCGCGCCTATGACTTCGTGAAGGAGACCGTCGCCCACGGCGGTTCCATCATGTTCATCGGCACGAAGAAGCAGGCCCAGGAGTCCATCTCCGAGCAGGCGTCCCGCGTCGGCATGCCGTACGTGAACCAGCGCTGGCTGGGTGGCATGCTCACCAACTTCTCCACGGTCCACAAGAGGCTCCAGCGCCTGAAGGAGCTCGAGGAGCTCGACTTCGAGAACGTGGCCGCGTCCGGGCTCACCAAGAAGGAGCTCCTGATGCGCCGCCGTGAGAAGGAGAAGCTCGAGCGCACGCTCGGCGGCATCCGGGACATGGCCCGCGTTCCGAGCGCGATCTGGATCGTGGACACCAAGAAGGAGCACATCGCGATCAACGAGGCCAAGAAGCTTGGCATCCCGGTCGTCGCGATCCTGGACACCAACTGCGACCCGGACGAGGTCGACTACCCGATCCCGGGTAACGACGACGCGATCCGCGCCGTCAGCCTTCTCACCCGCGTGATCGCCGACGCCGTGGCCGACGGTCTGATGACCCGCGCCGGCGCCGGTCGCGGTGACGAGAAGCCCAGTGGCACCGCCGAGGTCGAGCCGCTCGCCGAGTGGGAGCGCGAGCTGCTCGAGGGCGCCTCCGCCGAGGCCGCTCCGGCCGAGGCTCCGGCTGAGGACGCCGCTGCCGCCGAGGCTCCGGTCGAGGACGCAGCTGAGGCTCCGGTCGAGGAGGCCGCTCCCGCCGAGGCCGAGGCCGCGACTGAGGCTGAGGCTCCGGCCGCCGAGGCTCCCGCCACCGAAGAGCAGGCGTAGCCCCGGCGTCCGCACGGAATGCCGTGCGGACCTCAAGGCTCCACCGTGGTGGGCGTGCGCGCCCGGCGCCCACGCCCACCACGAGACATCTGATCTCACCTGGGTTCCCGAAGAGGAAATAGGACAATGGCTTCCGTGAACATGGCCGACGTCAAGCGGCTTCGTGAGCTGACCGCCGCCGGCATGATGGACTGCAAGAAGGCGCTCGAGGAGTCCGAGGGCGACTTCGACAAGGCGGTCGACCTCCTGCGTCTCAAGGGCGCCAAGGACGTCGGCAAGCGGGAGGCCCGCACCGCCTCCAACGGCCTCGTGGCCGTCAAGCACGAGGGTGACTCCCTCGCCGCGCTGCTCGAGCTCAACTGTGAGACCGACTTCGTCGCGAAGGGCGAGCGCTTCCAGCAGCTCGCGGCCGACATCGTCGCCCACATCCTGGCGACCCAGCCCAGCGACGTGCCGACGCTGCTCGAGTCCGACCTGAACGGCAAGACCGTCAAGGAGCACCTGGACGAGGCCAACGCCGCGTTGGGTGAGAAGATCGAGATCCGCCGGTTCTCGGTGCTGGAGGGTGGCTTCATCACCTCCTACATGCACAAGACCGACCCGCAGCTTCCCCCGGCCGTGGGCGTGCTCATCCAGCTCGACCAGGAGAACTCCGCGGTCGGCAAGGACATCGCCCAGCACGCCGCCGCGATGGCGCCGAAGTACCTCAGCCCCGCCGAGGTGCCCGCCGACGTCGTCGAGAAGGAGCGGTCCCTCTTCGAGCAGATGACTCGCGAGGAGGGCAAGCCGGAGGCCGCCATCGCGAAGATCGCCGATGGTCGTCTCAACGGCTGGTTCAAGGACTTCACGCTGCTGGAGCAGACTTTCGTGAAGGACAACAAGAAGACGGTCGCGAAGTTCGCCGCCGAGGCGGGCGTGAAGGTCTTGGCCTTCACCCGCTTCAAGGTCGGCCAGGCTTAGGCTTACAAGCCAGGAGCCGTTGACGCGCAGTTATATCGAGGAGGCCGCCGCCGTGCAGGAGAACACCAGACCCGCCACGCCGGCGGCTTCGTCGCATGATGGGCGACTGCGCTGGAAGCGCGTGATGTTGAAGCTGTCCGGCGAGGCCTTCGCCGGCGGCGAGCCGCTCGGGATCGACCCCTCTGTGGTCGCCCAGCTCGCCGACTCCATCGCCGAAGCCGTCCGTGAGGGCGTACAGGTGGCCGTCGTCGTCGGCGGCGGCAACATGTTCCGGGGCGCCGCCCTGTCGGAGCGCGGGATGGACCGCGCCCGGGCCGACTACATGGGCATGCTGGGCACCGTGATCAACTGCCTCGCTCTGCAGGACTTCCTGGAGAAGCGGGGCATCGACACCCGGGTCCAGACCGCCATCACGATGCAGCAGGTGGCCGAGCCGTTCCTGCCCCGACGCGCCATCCGTCACCTGGAGAAGGGGCGCGTGGTCATCTTCGGTGCGGGGCTGGGCTCGCCGTTCTTCTCCACCGACACCTGCGCCGCGCAGCGGGCCCTCGAGATCGGCGCGGAGGCGCTGCTCAAGGGCACCCAGGTCGACGGCGTCTACGACTCCGACCCCAGGAAGAACCCCGACGCGGTCCGGTTCGACCAGCTTGATTACAGCGAAGTGCTGACGCGCGGTCTGGGGGTCATGGACTCGACCGCGATCAGCCTGTGCATGGACAACGGCCTGCCCATCGTGGTCTTCGACCTGATGGGGGACGGCAACATCCTGCGGGCGGTCCGCGGTGAAAAGATCGGCACGCTGGTGAGTCCGGCAGGGAAATAGGGAGCCGCAGTGATCGACGAAACGCTCTTCGAGGCCGAAGAGAAGATGGACAAGGCGGTGACGGTCGCCAAGGACGACTTCGCGGGCATCCGCACCGGCCGTGTCACGCCCTCCATGTTCAACAAGATCAACGTGGACTACTACGGATCGCCCACCCCGATCCAGCAGCTTGCGTCCTTCCACGTGCCCGAGGCACGCATGGTCCTGCTGCAGCCGTACGACAAGGGTGCGATGACGGCGATCGAGAAGGCCATCCGCGACAGTGACCTCGGTGTCAACCCGGGCAACGACGGGCAGGTGATCCGCGTGGTGTTCCCCGAGCTCTCCGAGGAGCGCCGCAAGGAGTACATCAAGGTCGCCCGCACCAAGGCGGAGAACAGCCGGATCTCCGTGCGGAACATCCGCCGTCATGCCAAGGAGACGCTCGACAAGCTGGTCAAGGACGGCGAGGCCGGCGAGGACGAGGTGCATCGCGCGGTCAAGGAGCTCGACGACCTCACTCAGAAGCACGTCGCTAAGATCGATGAGCTGCTGAAGCAC
>NZ_BOOO01000021.1 GCF_016863275.1 Planotetraspora mira | reverse complement strand
AAGGATCACGTGTATAGGGAGTAGGACGCTTTGGACGGAACGGCTGCCGCCGGAGACCGCTATTCCGATGGCGTGACCGGTGTCTCCGGCGACGGCGATGCCGAGCGCCATGGAAACGGCCATGGCAACGGCCACGATGACGGTCATGGCGCTGACTCCGGTGCCGGCTCTGGCAACGGCCGCGGTGAGGGCCGGAGTGATGATCACGCCGACGGTCGTGGTGACGATCACGCCGATGGTCTCGGTGGCGGTCTCGGCGGCGGCATGAACGGTCCTGGAGGCGGGGAGCCCGGCCCGGTGGGAACCGGGCCCTCGGACGCATCCGGCGGCGGGAGCCGTACGGGGCGGAACCTTCCCGCGGCCGTGGCCGTCGGCGTCGCTCTGGGCGCCGTGGTCATCGCCTCGCTCTACACCGTCAAGGTCTTCTTCCTCCTCGTCGTCCTGGCCGCGGTCGGCGTGGGCGTCCACGAGCTGACCAAGGCCGTCGCGGCCCGCGGGATCCGGGTGCCGACGCTCCCGCTCCTCGCCGGCATGACGGCGATGGTCGTCGGCCCGTACTGGGGCGGCCCCGCGTTCCTCGTCGGCGCTTTCGCGGTGACCGCGATGGTGGTGCTGGCCTGGCGGATGTTCCAGGGCACGGACGGCTTCGTCAGGGACGCCACGGCCGGGCTTTTCATCGCCGTCTACCCCTCGCTTCTCGCGGGTTTCGTCCCGTTGCTCCTCAAGGTGGACGACGGCTCGGATCGCGTGCTCATCTTCATCGCGGTGACCGTCTGCAGTGACATCGGCGGCTATTTCGCCGGGATCCTGTTCGGCAAGCATCGGATGTCGCCGCTCATCAGCCCGAAGAAGACCTGGGAGGGCTTCGCCGGCTCCGCGCTCGCCTGCATCGTGGCCGGTGCGTTACTGGTCCACTTACTGCTGGGCGGCGCTTACTGGCAGGGTGGCATCCTCGGAGCCGTGGTCGTCGTCTGCGCGACCCTCGGCGACTTGATCGAGTCGGTCATCAAGCGCGATCTCGGCATCAAGGACATGGGCACCCTTCTCCCGGGCCACGGTGGCGTGATGGACCGCCTCGACTCCCTGCTCTTCACGCTCGTCCCCGTCTGGCTGCTGCTCACGCTGTTCGTGGGCTAGTTCTGTTCGCGGGTTAGCCGTCCGCGCTGCCCGCGCATGCTCGCGGTCAGATCCGGCCCTGTACGGCCAGGCGGTCGGAGAGCACCTGGTGCCCCTGGTCCTGGGCCAGCCGGAGTTCGGTGTCGGTGAGCGGAAGCAGCCACAGCCACCGTACGGATTCGCCTCCGAAGGCGAATCCCGACAGGTCGGGCAGGCCGACCGGGTCGGCCAACATGATCACTCCCTGGTGCCCGCCGTCCAGTGGGAACGTCCCCGGCCCCTGAAACCAGCGGGCCGTATGGCCGTGTCCCAGCCAGGTCACCGACCGCCAGGGGTACTGGCCCAGCCAGAGCAGCACCCGGGTGGCCACCCCCGGGTCCTGCCGGGTCGCGATGGCGAGCTCGATGCGGCAGGCGGTGTCGTAGAGCTCCGCGGTCGGCATCCGCTGGCAGCTCATGCCGACCGTCGACAACACCGTGTAGTCCCTGCCGTAACCGGCGGGCCGCTCAGTCACTCCGACCACAGGGAGCCTGGCGCCGCTGACGTCCCAGTAGCGTCCGGGCGGGCCGAGCCTGCTGTCCAGGTGACCCATGACGAACTGCTGGAACGATGCCCAACTGCCCTCGGCCTCCCGCCACTGCCAGTACGCCCGGGCCTTGGTCACACGAGGCGACAGCCCCTCCATCGCCTCGGCCAGCGACCAGGCGAAGGGCGATTCGCCCACGGCGTCCCTGGCGTAGCCCGGCATGCCACGTTCCAGATCCGACCAGCCTGGAATGACGGCCAGCAGTTCGCCGTTCTCGAAGATGGCGACGCCGTCCCCCTCCTCGAACCAGAGCACGGACAGTGCGGCGGCGTCGAGCGGCGGTGTACCGGAAGGGTTGATGGTGTTCACACGGGGCATCACGGGCGGCAGCCCGGCGTTGGCCCGGGCGAGATCCACGGTCTCCGGGGCCGGACCGTGGTTGGCCAGCCAGACGGCTCCGTGGACGGTTCCCTTTGATCCGCGCAGGTAAGCTACTGAGGATGCCCGATCGCGTTCGATGGTGAGAGTGCGGCTCCCGTAGGGGTTGGGGCTGGTGAGCACGACGGATGCCCTGTCCAATCTCACCTCCGGAATCACCGCCAGAATAAGGCTGCTTTGGGCAGCCGTTAAGACCACATCTGCAGGAGATCGGAAGGTTTTGCGTGAGCGACCAGCCCAAGACCGGCCAGCTGACGTTCGTCGCGCCGCGCCGGGCCAAGCCGCAACGCCATCTGGCCGATCTCACCATGGCCGAGCGCAGGGCGGCCGTGACGGAGCTCGGTGAGAAGCCGTTCCGCGCCGACCAGCTCTCCCGGCACTACTTCGCCAAGCTCACCGGGTCCCCGGAGGAGATGACCGACCTGCCCGGCGACAGCCGCGAGCGGCTGGTGTCCCAGCTCATGCCGTCCCTGCTGACGCCCGTCCGGGAGATCACCTGTGACGACGGCATGACCCGCAAGACGTTGTGGAAGCTGTTCGACGGCTCCCTCGTCGAGTCGGTGCTGATGCGTTACCCCGATCGGGTGACGATGTGCGTCTCCTCCCAGGCCGGCTGTGGGATGAACTGCCCGTTCTGCGCCACCGGTCAGGCCGGGCTGACCCGGAACATGTCCACGGCGGAGATCGTCGAGCAGGTCGTCGCGGGTGCCCGGGCGCTTGCCAGAGGCGATGTCCCCGGTGGTCCCGCCCGGGTGAGCAACATCGTCTTCATGGGCATGGGCGAGCCGATGGCCAACTACAAGGCCGTGATCGGCGCCGTCCGCCGCCTGGTCGATCCGGCTCCGGAGGGCCTGGGCATCTCCGCCCGCGGCGTGACGGTTTCGACCGTCGGCCTGGTGCCCGCGATCGAGAAGCTCGCCGCTGAGGGCCTCCCCGTCACGCTGGCCGTCTCACTGCACGCCCCCGACGACGAGCTTCGCGACACGCTCGTCCCCATCAACACCAGGTGGAAGGTCGCCGAGGTGCTCGGCGCCGCCTGGGACTACGCGGCGAAGACCAAGCGTCGTGTCTCCATCGAGTACGCCCTGATCAAGGACATCAACGACCAGGAATGGCGTGCGGATCTGCTCGGCCGCCTCCTCAAGGGCAAGCTCGTCCACGTCAATCTGATCCCCCTCAATCCCACGCCGGGGTCGAAGTGGACCGCCTCACGTCCCGAGGACGAGCGTGCCTTCGTCCGGAGGCTGGAGTCCCACGGCGTCGCGGTCACCGTCCGTGACACCCGGGGCCGCGAGATCGACGGCGCGTGCGGTCAACTCGCGGCCGCCACGCCCGCTTCCTGACGCCCTTCCGTTCCTGGCGCCTTCCGGGGCCCCTGTTGATCAGTGTCTGCTGATCAGAACGGGGGCGCGTCTGTCTCCTGCCTGAGCAGGGGAGTGATCGGGTCCGGGGCGTGGGCCTGGGTGCCTCCGTCATCTGGGCCCTCCTCGCTGCGTGGTTGCGGGCTGGGCTGCTGTGGATTGCATGGCTGTTGAGTGCTTGTCCGCGGACTATGCGGTTTCAATCCGGTCACCAGTGGGTGGGCGTCGTCAGGAATGCGGCCGGGCGGTGAGTCTGGCCAGTCGCGAGGCTGCGGACTGAGGGTGCCGAACATGATCGGTGGGAGACGAGTGGGATAGCTGTGGCCGAGCGGGCTGCTCCACAGGATCAGGCCGGGATCGGGCATGGTCACGCGCCAGCCGCCGTCGTGCTTGGCGCGGTGGTCATGACGACAGGCCAGGTGCAGATTGTCTTCGGTGGTCGATCCTCCGTCGGCCCAGTTGGCAGCGTGGTCTTGGTCGGTCCTCGTCGCGGGCATGCGGCAGCCGGGCCATGAACAGCATCGGCCCCGCATCTGGACGTATCGGCGTAAGACCGCGCCCGCTCGTCGTCGGGAACTCTTGTGATCGGCGCTGATGTCGGTGCTGCTCCTGGCCGCGTCGCTGGTTTCTTGGAGATGGCGTCTGGTCCGGTGGGCAAGCTCGGTGACGAGCGACGTCCACACCCCCAGGAAGCCGTCCCCCTCTGCGATGTCGATCAGGCGAGATCTGGTGATTTGAAGCTCGACGATGCCGCTCTGCCGGATGTCTCGCGAGGGGCGCTCAGCGGCAGCACAGGGGCGATGGTGCGTTATCCCGCTGTACAGGAGTCGGCCGTCGTCGGTGCAGACCGCGAACCGCCATTCGCCGGCGAGCATGCCAGAGACCATCTCGCGGGCCAGACCAGCGTGGATGATCCCCCAACCGGGCACCTCGGCAGGGTGCTCGTCAAGCCCGAGGAGGGTGGTCAGCTCCACCCGAATCTCACGAACCGCCCGGCCGGCCCTGTTGTACGGCACAGGCATGTGCTGAACAGGTTCGGGTCCAGCATGATCGGGCTGTATGGGATCCGGCCGTTCAGAATCCGCTTGATCGGCTCTGGACCGGTCGTTTCCATACGGGCCGTTTCCATACGGGCCGTTTCCACGCTGGTCGTCTCCATACCGGTCGTTTCCGGGCCGGGCGCGTTGAGCCGCATCTGGGCGCGGTGATGCCGGATGCCTGCGGGGAGACCGTGCAGGCTTGGGGTCGGCTGACCGACCGGCGTGGCCACCGGCGGCGCCATCACTTCGATCGTCGCTCTGCTCGACGAAAGGATGCTCGAGGACGTGAGCGACGATCTCTTTGTCCGTGAGAGCTTCGAACGACCCGTCCAGTGAGCCGAGGAACAGGTCGGTGCGGATGTGGTCGATCGGGCGCTTGTCTCCTGCGCGTTTGCATGAGCGGGCCAGATCGTCGATCCGCTCGCAACCGGCGGCCGCCCGGTCCAACGGCAGGTCCAGGCCTGACACGGTCGCAGTGCCGTCCTCGTTGCGGGTCCCCACCACGCGGCGACGGCGGACCGCCTCCGTGTAGCGCTTCTGCGCCCACTCGGGATCGATCGCCAGAACCAGCCTTTGGATCTGTTCGATCAACGCGCCGACGGTCAGCCGACCAGCTCCGGGCACCAGTTGCGCACAGACCACCTCGGCCTGCTGGTGAGTCAGGCCCGCGGTCCACCGAATGAACGCCGCAGCTCGCGGCTCATCCAGGTCACCGCGCGACATCGCCTCACCCAGCTGAGGCAGTCGGCGGTGCACACCCCATGCCAGCTCGAAGGTGGAGTCCGAGCGGCGGCGCGACCACACCAGTGCCGCGCGCGCCTCATCCGGGCTGAACTCGTCCGGCACCTCAAGTCGTCTCACCGAGTCGCCGGAGAAGTGCTCTCGCAGCCCGACCTCCAGTAAGACCGCGAGAAACCGGGCTCGATCGTGGCACAACTGCCGGTAGGCCGCTTTCAGCACCTCGACCGTGTCGAACCCTGATACGCGACGCTCGTCGATAGCCGCCAGGGCTTCCGCCAACTCCACGCCTGGCGGCAACGAGGCCAAGCCGTCAGGGATGGGCAGCGGATGATCCGCAGGTGAAGGGCCGCGCGGAGGAACCGCGGCCGGACCTGCGGATGCGCATGCGGATGCCGTGGACACGGCGGGCCTCCTCCCCGGAGACGAAAGCGACCGACTTCCCGATCGAGCGGCGATCGGGGACTCCACTTCATGGAAATCGACTGCTTCATCACGGGGCGTACGGCCTCAACAGCCCGCCCAACCAAGCTCACCTGTAACGGCTGCCCCGATCATATATCGAACGTATGATCGAAACAACCCTTGAAAGCTTCGTCCCTCAGGAAGCGCCGTTCGATATCCGGGAGCCGGCCCCATCGACCGGTGGACGAGATCGTCAGGCCTGCGGGCCGTCCGCCGTACACGGTGTGTCGGCGGGTGCCGGCCGTACCCGGGCCGAAGTGCGCGGGTGGTGCCCACCTCGACCCCCGGCGAGGCGGTGGCGTGCCGGGCGGGGGCGGCCGGAGCCAGCGGGGGGTCGTCGGGCCTGTTCCGTGGGGTCGGTTCCGTGGGGTCGGTTCCGTGGGGTCGGTCATGGTCGGGTACGGCGTAGCCACGCGTACCCCGCGAGTCCGAGCAGCGGCCAGAGCAGGGACTGTACGGCGAGCAGTGGCAGATGTCCCATCAGGACGTCGTGGTGGCCGTCCTTCATCCAGCTCATGACGGGGACGGTCAGCCATCGCGCTCCTGACGCGCTGACCAGCAATATCGCCAGATAACCGAGGATCAGGACCAGGTTCGACACGGCGGGGGACGGAAGGATCGGACGGCTCGTCAGTGCTCCGAGCGCTACTCCGGCGATGACGGAGAACAGGTGCAGGCACACCCCGACCATGAGCGCACCGATGCCGGGGTCGGCGGAGAGGCGCGCGAGCAGAGCGAGTTCACCGATCACCGCCAGGCCCAGAGCGAAGACGCAGGCCGCGATGATCCCGCTCAGCAGTTCCCCTCGGCGGTTGGTGACGATGGAGATCATCCGCTGCTCGTCCGGCTCGGTGTCGAGGAGCCCGCGAGCCGCCCAGGCGAAGACGGGCAGGAGGATTCCGGCCGAGTCGGCCATTGCTCCCAGCTCCTCACCGGCGGGGACCGGCGTCGCGTACATGATCGCCAGTAGAGGAAGCAGCGCGATGAGCGGCTGGAGAGCCCGATGCGAGCGTGCGTATCCCGCGAGCCGGAAGCGTGCCAGTGCGATCATTCGGCGGCCTCCCGTGCGATTCGGACCACGTGTCCTTCGGCGCGCAGGCGGCTCGCCAGTTCCTCTGCCTTCGACGTCGCGACGGCGACTTCGAGCACGGTGACGGCCGGGGAACTGTCTTCCAGCACAGCGGCTCCCTGCACCGTGATTCCGCGCCCCATGTCGTCCCGCGCGCTGTCGTCCCGCGCGCTGTCGTCCTGCGGGGTGATGCCCCGCGGGGTGATGTCCTGTGTGGTGCCGTTCTGTGCGGTGCCGTTCCTTGCGGTGACGCGCGCGCCGGCGTCCGACCCGGCGTTTCTGGGGAGCTCTTGAATTGTCCCGTTTCTGACCTCGTGCCGCCGTAGGTCGGGGAGCGCACGCAGTTCGCCCTGATGGTCACTGACGACGACGATGCCGCCTCTGGCGGAGACCTCGCCGATGATCTGTGGCAACTCGGCCCGGGTCGTGGCATCCAGACCCGCGAACGGTTCATCGAGGATGAGCAACCCCGGCTCACAGAGCAGAGCCTGAGCGAGCCCCACCTTGTGGGCGCTGCCCTTGGAGAGATCAGGCAGGCGATGCCCCATCAGCTGATCCATGCCGAGCCGCTCCGACCATTCATCGATCCGCCGAGGGTCGGTTCCCCGGATCGCGGCCATGTGGCGCAGGTACGCGGCGACCGTGAACGGCTGGGCCGCCGGGAACCGCTCGGGCGCGTATCCGACGACGTCCGGACGCTCGTCGATGGTGCCCTTGACCGGTCTGAGGAGCCCGGCGAGCAGGCGCAACAGGGTGGATTTGCCCGTGCCGTTCGGTCCGAGGACCTCGGTCACGTCGCCCGGGCTGAGAACAAACCCGGCGTTCGACAACACCCAGGGATTCCGCCTTCCGTAACGGAAGAACAGATTGGTTACACGCATAGAGTCCGCAGCTTATCCATACAGACTTACAGCGTCCTGTAGATCGCGTGTGGTGCCAGTGGGGGCCAGGGGACTCCCTTCGTGCTCGATTCACCGACACAATGGATCTACTCGACCACGCGATGGACGGGAGAGGTGCGTGAATCGCTTTCCACGCGTCATCGGTGTCCGGCTCGGCTACGACCCCGAGCAGGTCGACGAGCTGATTCTGAGGATCGAGCGGACGCTCGGCCGCGGTCGCCTCGTCGGTCCGCCGGTCACGGCCGATGAGATCCGCGGCGCCAAGTTCGGAGTGAAGCTCGGCGGCTATAACGAGACGGCGGTCGACTTCGCTCTCGACGCGTTCATCGTCGCGGTGGAGACCCGAGATGTCTCGGCCGCTGATCTGCCCCCGGGCGAGGATCCCGCTGACCTCGATGCCGTACGGCAGGCAGGTGAAGAGCACGGCGAACCTGCTCTGTCCGAGAAGCCCGACGCGGAAGCCGAGACGAAGCAGAGCCCCGAGCGCGAAGTCGGTTCGAGCAAGTTCGGCGGGACCGGCCAAGACGCGGAGTCCAAGCTCGGAATCAGGCCGGGCTCACGGGGCGGCGCTGGGCCGGACGCACGCGACGACGACGGGGTTGAAAGCAGCAAGGCCGGCCTGGGCAGGACTGGCGAGGCCAGGGAGAGCGGCAGAGCGCACGCCGAATCCAGGGACAGCAGTGGAACGCAGGCCACGAGCGGCGCGCGTAGTGGAGCGCAGGCCGGTGGTGATGCGAGTGGTGGAGCGCATGCCAAGGGCGGCGCCAGTGGAGCGCAGACTGGGCGGGACGTGCTGGTCGGCGCCGAACCGGAGGACGAGTGGGAGGCCGAGGCGACGCGGGTGGAACAGATGGCGTTCCGGCCGGGACGGCTCGGCTTGGGCTATCGGGAGCAGGACGTCGACGCTCTGCTCGACCGGGTCGTCGCCACGCTGCGTGGCACCACCGACCGACCGGTCACGGCGGAGCAGATAAGGACCGCCACGTTCACGACGGTGGTCATCCGGCCTGGGTACGCGATCGGTGAGGTCGACCGCTTCCTCGCCGAACTGGCCGGTGTGCTGGAGCGTCGAGGATAGAGCTGAAGACGAAGCCGTCCGAGATGGAGACACCGTATGACGCCTGACGGCCTGACCCCCGATCGCACGACTGCGGACGGCCTGACCGCCGATCGCGTGACCCCCGATCGCATGACGTCCGATCGCGTGATCGCGGGCGCCACGACCACCGGTCGCATGACCCGCGGCCCCGTGGCCTCCGATCGCAGGACCTCTGTGGTCGCGACCTCTGCCGCTATGGATGGACGGTCATGACGAAGGTGGCCGTCGCCCAACTCGCTCTCCAGGTGGGAAGAGCTGAGGAGAACCGGGCGGCGGCGTCCGTCGCCGTCGCCGAGGCCGCCGCGGCCGGAGCGCGGCTCGTCGTCCTGCCCGAACTGGTCAACAGCGGTTATGTCTTCTCCGGAGCGGCCGAGGCCAGGGCGTTGGCCGAGCCCGCCGACGGCCGGACCCTCTCGGAGTGGGCGCGGCTGGCACGGGCTCATGACCTGGTGATCGTCGGTGGATTCTGCGAGCTGGTCGAGGGGCGGGTCCGCAACAGCCAGGCCATGGTCGACGCCGGCGGGTTGCGTGCGGTCTATCGCAAGGTTCATCTCTGGGACGCCGAGCAGGACGTGTTCGTGCCGGGCGAGAGTCCCGCCCCGGTCGTCGACACGGCGATCGGCCGCGTCGCGATGATGGTCTGCTACGACCTGGAGTTCCCCGAGTGGGTGCGTTCGGTCGGGCTCGCGGGGGCGGACGTGCTCGCCGTCTCCACGAACTGGCCGGCGTCGCCCGTGCCCGAGGGGGAGAGGCCCGTCCTCGTCGCACATGCCCAGGTCGCGGCGGCCTCCAATCGGATGTTCGTCGCGGTGGCCGATCGGTGCTCGGCTGAGCGAGGGGTGGGCTGGGTCTCCGGATCGTCGATCCTGGGACCGGACGGCTACCCGCTGGCAGGACCCGTCCTCCAGGACCGTCCCACCGTGCTGATCGCCGACTGCGACCTCTCCGCGGCGCGGGACAAGGCCACGGGCCCGCGCAACGATGTGCACAGGGACCGGCGGCCGGATCTGTACGCGACGAGGGAGCCGGAGCTGTCCGCGACAAGGGAACCGGACCTGCGCGTGACAGAGGAAGCCGCCACGCAGGAACCGGATCTGCATGTGACTGAGGAAGCCGCGGCGCGACCATGATCGTCGACTTGTCGGTGCCCATCGTGACGGGGATGCCGGTCTATCCCGGCGATCCGGAGGTGGACGTCCGCCCGGCGCTCACGGTGGCGGGGGAGGGCGTCAACGTCCTCGGGCTGCATCTCGGGTCCCAGTCGGGGACTCACGTGGACGCTCCGTACCACATCGACGACGCGCTCCCCAGGCTCGACGACCTGCCGCTGGAGCGCTTCATCGGCCCGGCCGAGATCGTGGACGCCAGGGGCCTGCCGCCTCGCGCGCCGATCACCTCCGCCCTCGTGGCGCCGCACCTTCGGGCGGGGACGATCCTTCTGATCGCCACGGGCTGGGCGGCCATGTGGGGGAGTGCGGACTACCTGGGGCATCCGTGGCTCACCGCGGAGGCGGCGGAGCTCATCGTCGGGTCGGGCATCCGCACCGTGGGGATCGACGCGCTCAGCGTGGACCCGACGCCGACGGAGGAACTGCCCGCCCATCGGGTGTTGTGCGGCGCGCACGCCGTGATCGCCGAGAACCTGCGGGGTCTCGACCGGCTCGTCGACGCGCAGAAGGAGGGCCGGCCGATCGAGGTGTCACTGCTGCCCCTGCGTCTGGAGGGCGCCGACGGCGCCCCGGTTCGGGCCGTGGCCCGCATCGGTGCCGCGCGTCAGTGACCGCCCGCCGAATGAGTCAGCGGGCCAAGGGATGCCCGCCGCGTAGGCCGACAGGCCAACGGCTGCCCGGTGAATAAGTCAGCGGGTGCCCCCGCGAATCAGCGGGTGCCCCACGAATAGGTCTGCTTGTGCAGCTTGAGATAGACGAACGTCTCGGTCGCCCGCACGCTGGGGATCGCGCGGATCTTACCGAGGATCTCCAGCAGGTGGGTGTCGCCCTCGCAGACGACCTCGACCATGATGTCCACGGAACCCGCGGTCAGGACGACGTAGTCGATCTCCTCGATGAACGACAGTTTGTCGGCCACCGTCTCCAGATCGCCCTCGCACTTGATGCCGATCATCGCCTGCCGCGGGAAGCCGAGCGTGAGCGGGTCGGTGACCGCGACGATCTGCATCACTCCGAGGTCCAGCAGGCGTTGCACGCGCTGGCGCACCGCCGCCTCCGACAGGCCCACCGCCTTGCCGATCGCGGCGTACGGCTTGCGACCGTCCATCTGCAACTGCTCGATGATCTGCTTGGAGATCTCATCGAGGACCACGGGCCCGCCATTGGCGGTCGCCCGTGCCTTCGGCGGAGTCGTCATCCTCGGGGGGATCCTCTCTTCGAGTCGCCGTAGCGGCCCTGTGTTACGCGCCGGTTTTTGACATGTTGCTGTTCAGGTCTGACATGTTGTCAGCTTCGATGCACCAGTCAAGCGATTTCGTAGCGATTTGGTATCTTAGCCACGAAATCACTTGTAGTTGGTTTTTTTCTCTGCCAGAGTCGCGACATTCAGCTACCTCGACAGGAGGGCAACGGTGACCACCCGTCTGCAGAACTTCGTGAACGGGAAGTTCGTCGACGCCGTCAGTGGCCGGTTCTCGGATGTGGTCGATCCTACGACCGGCGAGGTCTACGCCCAGGCGCCCGTTTCCGGTCAGGACGACGTCGACGCGGCCTACGCCGCCGCGGCCGCCGCCTTCGAGACCTGGGGCGAGACGACCCCCGGCGAGCGCGCCGGCTTCCTCCTGAAGATCGCCGATGCCATCGAGGCCCGCGCCGACGAGATCAACGAGGCGGAGTGCCGCAACACCGGCAAGCCCCGCGCGCGGATGGCTGAGGACGAGACCCCGATCGCCGCCGATCACTTCCGCTTCTTCGCCGGAGCGGCCCGCACGCTGGAGGGCCCCACGGCCGGGGAGTTCCTCGCCGACCACACCTCGATGATCCGGCACGAGCCGATCGGCGTCATCGGCCAGGTCACCCCGTGGAACTACCCGATGATGATGGCCGTGTGGAAGATCGCCCCGGCCCTCGCCGCGGGCAACACGATCGTCCTCAAGCCGTCGGACACCACACCGGTCTCCACGATCAAGCTCGCCGAGATCATCGGCGACGTGCTCCCCGCCGGCGTCTTCAACGTCGTCACCGGCGACCGTGAGACCGGCGCCCTCGTCGTCGGCCACCCGACCGCCGACATGGTGGCCATCACCGGCTCGGTCGGCGCGGGCATGGCCGTGGCCAGGTCGGCCGCCGACGACCTCAAGCGCGTACACCTGGAACTGGGCGGCAAGGCCCCCGTCGTCGTCTTCGACGACGTCAAGGACATCAACGCCGTCGCCGAGGCGATCGCGGGCGCCGGCCTCTACAACGCGGGCCAGGACTGCACCGCCGCCTGCCGCGTCATCGTCCAGGAGGGCATCCACGACGAGTTCGCCGCCGCGCTCGCGCAGGCCGCCGCGAACACCCGGATGGGCGGCCTCGACGATGAAGAGGCCTACTTCGGCCCGCTGAACAACCCCAACCAGCTCACGCGGGTTCAGGGGTTCTTCGAGCGTGTGCCCGAGCACGCCTCCGTGCTCACCGGCGGTCACCAGGTCGGGGACAAGGGCTACTTCTTCGCCCCCACCGTCGTCGACGGGCTCCGTCAGGACGACGAGATGATCCAGGACGAGATCTTCGGCCCGGTCATGACGATCCAGACCTTCACCGACGAGGCCGACGCGGTGGCCAAGGCCAACGGCGTCAGGTACGGACTCTCCGGCTCGGTCTGGACCTCCGACCACGGCCGGGCCATGCGGGTGTCCAAGAGGCTCGACTTCGGCGTGGTTTGGGTGAACACGCACATCCCCTTCGTGTCGGAGATGCCGCACGGCGGCTTCAAGCATTCCGGGTACGGAAAGGACCTTTCGGTCTTCGGCCTCCACGACTACACCCGCGTCAAGCACGTCATGCACTACATCGGCGAATAGGCCGCGGCGGGAGCCGTACGACCTATTGATAAAGAGGGATAAGCCTGGAATGACAGAAATCCAGGCGGGCCCGGGGGCAGCCGCTTCGGCTGCCCCCGGTTCACAACAGACGCCCGCCATCGAGCTCGACAATGTCGTGAAGGAGTACACCTCGCACGGCGAGGTCGTACGGGCAGTCAAAGGCGTGAGCCTGGCCATCACGGAGGGCGAGTTCTTCTCCCTCCTCGGCCCCTCTGGGTGTGGCAAGACCACCAGCATGCGGATGATCGCCGGATTCGAGGACCCGACACAGGGCGTGGTCCGGCTGCACGGGCAGGACGTCACGAGCGTCCCCCCGAACAAGCGTGATGTGAACATGGTCTTCCAGTCCTACGCGCTCTTCCCCCACATGAGCGTCTGGGAGAACGTGGCGTTCGGACTCAAGCGCAAGAGCGTGGAGACCGCTGAGATCCAGCGGCGGGTGGGGGAGATCCTCGAGGTCGTCGACCTCACCGGGCGAGAGAAGCGCCGCCCCAAGGAGATGTCCGGTGGTCAGCAGCAGCGTGTGGCCCTCGCCCGCGCGCTCGTCAACCGGCCCCGCGCCCTGCTCCTGGACGAGCCGCTCGGCGCGCTCGACCTCAAGTTGCGCCAGGCCATGCAGATCGAGCTCAAGCGCATCCAGCGCGACGTCGGCATCACGTTCGTCTACGTGACCCACGACCAGGGTGAGGCGCTCACGATGAGCGACCGCATCGCCGTCATGAACGACGGCCTGGTGGACCAGCTCGCGGCTCCCCGGGAGATCTACGAGCGGCCGGCGACCAAGTTCGTCGCCGGGTTCATCGGCACGTCGAACCTGCTCAGCGGGACGGTCGACAAGGTCAACGGATCGACGGCCGTGCTCGCGCTCGGGCCGAGCGACCGTATCCTGGCACCCGTCGAGGGGGCGGTCTCCGTGGGTGACACCCTGGAGCTCACCGTCCGGCCGGAGAAGATCACGATCTCGACCGAGCAGCCCGAAGGCGACCGCAGCGTCGTGCAGGGCACCGTCTCCGAGGTCGTCTATCTGGGCACCTCGAACAGTTACGCCGTGGTTCTCGCCGATGGCGCCGAGATCACCGTTTTCCAGCAGAACGCGCACGACAGCACCATCACGGCCGAGCGAGGCGACACGGTCTGGCTGTCCTGGCAGCCCCAGCACTCCTACGTGCTGCGGTAACTCCCTCGAAATACCAGGAGCACGAACCCTATGAACGACTTCCGCAATCAGGACCCCGCTTTCCTCCGTGGCATGACGCAGCGCCGTCTCGGCCGTCGTGACGCGTTCCGCCTCGCCGGCCTGTCGGCGGCAGGTCTCGCGCTGGCCGCCTGTGGCGTTCAGGGCAAGCGTGTGGCCCAGCCCACCTCCTCGGCCGAGGCGCAGTCGGCGGTCCAGCAGTACTGGTCCGGCAAGGTCAAGAACGGCCACGTCGACTTCGCCAACTGGCCCCTCTACATGGACCCCAAGCAGCCGGAGCTCAAGCAGTTCACCGACCAGACCGGCATCTCGGTGACCTACAGCGAGGTCATCCAGGAGAACGCCAGCTGGTTCGCCAAGATCCAGCCGCTGCTCGCCGCCGGTCAGTCGATCAACTACGACCTCATGGTCGTCACCAACGGCATCCAGTTCAGCCAGCTCGTCGAACTCGGCTACCTCGTGTCGCTCGACCACAGCAAGCTGCCGAACTTCGCGGCGAACGCGGGCCCGCGGTACAAGTCCGAGGCGTTCGACCCGGGCAACGTGTACAGCATCCCGTGGACGTCGGGCATGACGGGCATCGCCTACAACCCGAAGTACATCGACACGCCGCCCACCAGCTACGCCGCTATGTGGGACCCCAAGTACAAGGGCAAGGTCGGCATGATGGCCGACTCCCAGGAGATCGGCAACTTCGGCATGTTCCTGCTGGGCATCGACCCGGAGAAGTCGACGCCCGCCGACTGGGAGAAGGCCGCCGCCAAGCTCAAGGAGCAGCGCGACGCCGGGATTGTGCGGAAATATTACGATCAGTCGTATGTTGACCCGCTGAGCAAGGGCGACATCTGGATGTGCCAGGCCTGGTCCGGCGACATCTTCCAGAAGAACGTCTCCGACGGCACGGACCTGAAGTTCGTGATCCCCGACGAGGGCGCCACGATCTGGACCGACAACATGATGATCCCGAAGACGGCGGCCAACCCCGTCGACGCGATCATGCTGATGGACTTCTTCTACGACCCCAAGGTCGCGGCGAGCCTCGCCGAGTACATCAACTACGTCACGCCCGTGCCGGCGGCCCAGGCCATCATCAAGGCGGACGCCGACGCGGCATCGGGCGACGACAAGAAGACCCTCGAAGAGGTCGCCGCCAGCCCGCTGGTGTTCCCCTCGGAGGCGGACTACGCCAAGCTGCGCAGCTACCGCAACTTCAAGAACACCGACGAGCAGAAGCAGTACGAGAACATCTTCCAAGCGATCACCACGGCATGAGCGGACTCGACGTGCCCTTAGCTGAGGAGGAGGCATGAGGACGCTCAGAGCCCGGCTCACGCCGTACGCGCTGATCTTCCCGGGCGGGCTCTGGCTGGCGATCTTCTTCGTCGTCCCGACGCTCGTGATGTTGTCGCTGTCGTTGCAGTCGGGGAACGTGGTCGACGGCTTCGCCTTCACGTGGAACTGGCACAGCTACGTCGACGGGATAACCACCTACCACGACCAGATCATCAGGTCCCTGCTGTACGGCCTGGCCGCCACGGTCATCCAGATCCTCATCGGCTTCCCGGTGGCGTATTGGATCGCCTTCAAGGGCGGCAACAACAAGTCCGTCTACCTGTTCCTGGTGCTGCTGCCGTTCCTCGTGTCGTTCGTGCTGCGGACGATCTCCTGGCAGTTCCTGCTGTCGGACAACGGCATCCTGCTCGGCCCGCTGCGGGACGCGGGACTGCTCCCGCAGGACTTCCGCGTCCTGGCCACGCCGTACGCGGTGATCGGCGGCCTGTCCTACAACTTCCTGCCGTTCATGATCCTGCCGATGTACGTCGCGCTGGAGCGGATCGACCCACGGCTCCTCGAGGCCGCGCAGGACCTCTACGCGAGCAGGATGCAGACGTTCCTGCGTGTGGTGCTGCCGTTGTCGCTGCCCGGGGTGTTCGCCGGGGTGCTCATGACGTTCGTGCCCGCCACCTCCGACTACGTCAACTCGTCCGTCCTCGGTGGCACCAACACCACCATGATCGGCAACGTCATCCAGAACCAGTTCCTGGTCAACCAGGACTACCCGGTCGCGTCGGCCCTGTCGTTCACGCTCATGGCATTGCTGCTGATCGGCATCTTCGTGTACGCGAGAGCCCTCGGCACCGAGGATGTGCTGGAGGTGGCCGCGCGATGAGCCGTGGACTGTTCCGGGGGCGCGGCCTCCAGATCTACACCTGGCTGGTGATCGCCTGGCTCGTGGTGCCGATCGCGGTCATGATCCTTTTCGGGTTCAACGACACCAAGGGCCGGTTCAACACCACCTTCCAGGGGTTCACCCTCAAGTGGTACGGCCAGTTGTTCGAGATCGACGCGCTCACCCAGGCGTTGGTGAACTCCCTCCTCATCGCCGTGCTGACGATGGTGATCGCCGGCGTGCTCGGATCACTCATCGGACTGGCCCTCGGCCGCTACCGCTTCCGCGGGGCGGCGCTCCTGACGCTGGTGATGTTCGCCGCGATCTCCTGCGCCGAGATCGTGATGGGAGCGTCCCTGCATTCCCTGTTCATCACGCTGGGCATGCCGGAGGGATTCCCGACGATCGTCATCGCCCACGTCATGTTCTCGATCTCCTTCGTGGCCGTGACGGTGCGGGCCCGGGTGATGACGCTGGACACCTCGCTCGAGGAAGCCGCCCGGGACCTCGGCGCGAGCACGTGGGACACCTTCCGGCTGGTCACGCTGCCGATGATCTTCCCGGGTGTGCTGGCGGGGTCGATGCTGGCGTTCGCCCTGTCGATCGACGACTTCGTGATCACCAACTTCACCGCGGGCGGCACGACGACGTTCCCGCTGTGGATCTGGGGCGTCACCCGTGTCGGCATCCCCCCGCAGGTCAACATCATGGGCACGCTCATCTTCGCGGCCGGTCTCCTGATCGCCGTCGGCAACATCATCGCGGCGCGCCGTCGCCGCGCGTAGCTCTCCGGGGAAGTGGAATGTGTGGATCCGCTGAAGGCGCTCGCTGACGCGGAGCGTAAGCCGTACTGGCTGGATCGGGCGATCGCGCCCGAGCCGTCGCCGCGACTGGTCGGCCAGATCACCGCTGACCTGGCCGTCGTCGGAGGTGGTTTCTCCGGCCTGTGGACCGCGCTCATGGCCAAGGAGCGCGACCCGTCGCTGGACGTCGTCCTGCTGGAGGGGCGCGAGATCGGCTGGGCCGCGTCCGGCAGGAACGGCGGCTTCTGCGCCGCGAGCATCACCCACGGCCTCGGCAACGGGCTGGAGCGATGGCCGGAGGAGATCGGCACGCTCGACCGCCTCGGGCGGGAGAACCTCGACGAGATCGAGGCGTCCCTCGCCAGACACGGCATCGACTGCTCGTTCGAGCGCACCGGCGAGGTGCGCGTCGCCACACGGGACTGGGAGCTCCGTGGCCTCGACGAGGAGGCCGTGGTGGGCGCGTCGCTCGGTCTGCGGATGGAGCGCCTCGACCGCGAGCAGGTGCGGGCCGAGGTCGACTCCCCGACCTACCTGGGCGGTCTGTGGGACAGGGAGGGGGCGGCCATGGTCGACCCCGCCCGGCTCGCCTGGGGACTCCGGGAGGCCTGCCTCCGGCTCGGGGTGCGCGTCTTCGAGCGGACCCCGGTCAGGTCGCTGCGGGACGGCGGAAGCCTTCTCGAACTGGGCACGCCGCTCGGCATGGTGCGGGCGAGCATGGTCGCCCTGGGCACCGGCGCCTTCGCTCCGCTGCTGGGCAGGCTGAGGCACTTCCTCGTGCCGGTCTACGACTACGTGCTGATGACCGAGCCGGTGCCGGCGGAACGGCTGGCCGAGGTCGGCTGGCGCAACCGGCAGGGGTTCGGCGACTCGGGCAACCAGTTCCACTACTACCGGCTGACCGACGACAACCGGATCCTGTGGGGCGGATACGACGCGGTCTACTACAACGGCGGTCTCATCACGGCGGCCAAGGACCAGCGCGACGCCACGTTCGAGAAGCTCGCGCGGCACTTCTACGAGACGTTCCCGCAGCTCGAAGGGGTGAGGTTCAGCCACAAGTGGGGCGGGGTCATCGACACCTGCAGCAGGTTCAGCGCCTTCTTCGGCACCGCGTACGGCTCTCGCCTCGCCTACGCCGCCGGCTACACCGGCCTCGGGGTCGGGGCCACCCGCTTCGGGGCCAACGTGATGCTCGACCTGCTCGCCGGAGAGCGGACCGACCGGACCCGGTTGCGCATGGTCCGGCGCAAGCCCGTGCCGTTCCCGCCCGAGCCGTTCAGGTCGGGCGTCATCCAGCTCACCCGGTGGTCGATGGCCAGGTCCGACGCGCAGGAGGGACGCCGCAACGCCTGGCTGCGCACGCTCGACGCGTTCGGGCTCGGCTTCGACTCCTGAAGTCAGCCGGCCAGCCAGCGCAGGGGGTTCTCGTGGGTGATCAGGCGCTGGGTGTCGTCGTCCACGCCGGCCTCGCTCAGGGCCGGGAGGATCGTGTCGAACAGCCTGCCGTACCCCTCGCCGCCGTAGTCGGCGAGGTGCTCCCGGCGGGACACGCCGCTGCTCAGCAACACGCGTTCGGCGTGGCCGGCGTCGAGGAGCGCCAGGACGTGCTCGGCGTCGTCGACGCTCACGTAGGCGCCCGTCTCTGCGATCTTCCGCTGCGCCGGCGTGTCGGTCGTCCGCGCGCTGAGCCGCCGGGGCGGCACCCCGTGGGAGAGCAGGAGTTCCAGCAGGCCCAGTCCATCGGTCGCGACCGGCAGATCGGTGCGCAGGCAGGCCCGGGCGGCGGCGATCAGCGCACGCTCCTCGGCCGCCGTCGGCGTCTCGTCCCAGGCGGTCGCCACGATGAGCCCCGGCCGCGACCCCGCGCCGTCGAGCCCCGCGCCGATCTCGTGCAGAAGATCCGAGGTCAGGTCGTCCACGCTGTACCGCCGGACGGCGTCACCGGAGAACGGCTCGGGGGCGAAGCCCGTGGCGGCGACCACGGCGACCCGGCTGCCCGTGGCCATGCGGCCGAGCGACGCGGGGTCGCGGGCCATGCCGATGCAGGTGTGCTCGACGACGAGGCTCAGCCCGCGGTCGGACGCCAGCTTCTTGAGCTCGGCGACGACGTACCGCTCCTCGTCGAGCCAGCGGTACGGGTCGGAGCCGACGCCGATTCCCCACCGGGTGTCGGTGCGCAGATGCTCACGGGCAAGCACCGGGCCGTCGATCTCGGAGACGGGGACCGCACCCGAGACGGTCTGGATGCGGGGGAAATAAGCGCCGGGCATGAACGGACATTAACTGATTTCTTGCGAAAATAGGGTCTTTTCACGCGAGGAGCTCCGTGTAGATCTCCTCGAACCGAGCAAGAGATCGCTGGTGATCGTGGGTGGCGGCGATGGCGAGGCTCGCCTTGGCCATGGCCGCGTGCACCTCGCCGGAGGTCAGGATGCCGGTGAGATGCCGGGCCATCTCCTTGGCGTCTCCCGGCCGGTAGAGGAAGCCGTTTCCGGCCACCAGATGGGGCAAAGCCATGGCGTCCGCCGCCACGACCGGAAGGCCGGCGGCCATCGCCTCGAGTGTCGCGATGCTCTGCAACTCGGCGACGCCGGGCATGGCGAACACGTCCGCGGCCGAGTAGACCTGCGGCAGGTCGGCGTCGGGGATGAAGCCGAGGAACCGCACCCGCTCGCCCACCCCGATCCGGGCGGCGAGCCGCTCCAGGTCCTGCCGCTTCCCGCCGGTGCCGACCAGAACCGCCTGCGCGTCGACGTGGTTCAGCACGTACGGCAGCGCCCGGACGAGGTCCTCGAGCCGCTTCTCCTCGTCCAGGCGGCCGACGAACAGGACGGTGGGCCTGTCGGCCAGGCCGAACCGCCGCCGCGCCCACTCCTGCGGCTGACGCTGGAACCGCTGCAGGTCGATGCCGCAGGAGACCGCCTCCACCTCGTGGGGGAACCCCTTCTCGACCAGCAGCCGGGCGGCGATCCGCGTGGGCGTGGTGACGCGGTGGGCGCGGGCGAAGATCCTGGTCAGGTCTTGCCAGGCCATGTCTCCGGCGCGGGCCCGCAGCCCCGCCGGGACGCGCGCGAACTGGAAGAGGTTGTCCGGCATGAAGTGGTTGGTGGCCACCACGGGCAGGCCCGCCCCGCCTGCCGCCGCGAGGGCCGCACGACCGATCATGAAGTGTCCCTGAACGTGGACGACGTCGGGGCGGGCCCGGCCGATCAGGTGTGTCATCGTGCGCTTCAGGCCTGCCGGAAGGCTGATCCGCATCGTCGGGTGCAGGGGCAGCCGGGCCGACCACAGCCGGTGGACCATCACGCCGCCCACGATCTCCGTACGCGGGCGGCCTTCGTCGGACGCGCACACCACGTGGACGTCGGCGCCGCGCGCGGCCAGCCCTCCCGCGAGGCGGTGGGTGAAGTACGACGCGCCGTTCACATCGGGCGGGTAGGTGTCGGTGGCGATCAGCACCCGGCGGCGCCGCGCCGGGGCCGCGGCTACGGCGAGGGACGGCTGTGCTTCCGGCAGGTCCGGGCTGGAGGGGGCGGGGACGGCGTTCATCGGGCTCCGATCTGCGTCATCCGGTGCGGGGGGTCATCCGGTGAGGGGGGTGGTCCGGGCGAGGGCGACGGTTCCGGCTCCGGCGACCAGTGCCGCCGCCACGGCGGCGGTCACGTTCGTCGGCAGGGGTTCTCCGAGCAGCAGGGCTCCGCAGGCGACCGCCGTGAGAGGGTCCGTGAGTTGCAGGGTGGCGTAGGCCACCGCGAAATGACGGCCGGCGTAGGCCCGCTGCAGCAGGCTCAGCGCCGCGAGCACCGGGATCGGAAGGACGGCCAGGAGCCAGAGGTGGCCCCCGCCGCCGTCGACGATCACGCGGGTGACCGTGGCGCTCGAGCCGTACATCACCCCCGCCGCGACCGCGAGCAGCGCGGGGCGGCCGGCGCCGCCGATGCTCTTGGCCAGCCCGAAGCAGGCGAGGGCCGTGAGGACGGCGGCGGCGAGCAGCCCGAGCGCGCTGGCGTCGTCCATGCGGGGCGCCGGCGCCGTGGCGGGGATGAGCACCACGAGGCCGACCAGGCCGGCGCCCACCACGGTCGCGGCGACGAGTTCGCCCGCGGCGGGCCTGCGGCCGTGCAGCGCGGCCGCGATCGGCAGGGCGAACAGGAGGCTGGCGACGCCCATCGGCTGCACGACGATCAGCGGGCCCGCGCTCAGCGCGACGATGTGCAGGCCGCCACCCAGGGCGACCGCTCCCGTGCCGATCAGCCAGCGTGGCCGGCGCAGCAGAGCGAGCATGCCGGGTCCGGCGGCGCCAGACGCCTCATGCTGCTGGAACGCCGCACCCAGAGCGAAGAAAAGCGAGCCGAGCAGCGCCATGGCCGCCGCGAGCACAGTCATGCGCCCTCCCTTCAGCTGAATGAAGACATGGCGTCATGGCCGAAATGCCTCATGTCAGCAACCGGAGGTCGAACGCGGGACTAATGCCCGCCGCGCGTGGGGCCGGTCAGGTCATCGTCTTGCCGCCGTTGACGGCGAGGCGCTGGCCGGTGATGAACCGGGAACCGGGAGAGGCGAGGAAGGCCACCGCCTCGGCCACGTCGACGGGCACGCCCATGTGCCCGAGGGGCAGGTTCCTCATGTAGTCGTCGTACTCGGCCGCCGGCGTGCCCTCGTGGCGTTCCACCGGGATCCAGCCGGGCTCGACCGTGTTCACCGTGATGCCGTACGGGCCGAGTTCGCGGGCCCACGACCGGGTGAGGCCGTGCATCGCGGCCTTGGCGGACACGTAGTGCCCGTAGTCGGCGTTCCCGAGGTCGGTGACCTCGCTGCCGACGTTGACGATCCGGCCGGATCCGGCGGCGCGCATGGCGGGCAGGACGGCCTGCAGGATGAGGAGCGGAGCCTTGACGAAGAAGTGCAACTGGTCGAGGTGGTCCTGCCAGGTCTGCTCCTCCACGGGCATGAGCGGCTGCGGCCCGGTGGCGTTGTTCACCACCACGTCGATCGGCCCGATCTCGGCGATGGCCTGCCGTACGGACTGCTCGTCTGTGACGTCGAACCGGGCCAGGCGCGCGGAGCCGCCGGCGGCCTGGACGCGTTCGACCACGGCCGAGGCCCCCGCGGTGTCGTGCGCGTAGTTGACGGCCACGTGCAGGCCGTCGCCCGCGAGCCGTTCGGCGATGACCGCGCCGAGACCCCGTGAAGCTCCGGTGACCAGTGCTGTTCCCATGGTCGTCCGTCCTATCACGGGGGCTCGGCGCCTGGAAGTGACCCGGTCCCGGCCCGTACGGCTCTCGCCGCCTAGCTGCCGGGTCGGCCGAAGCGGATCGCGCCGAGCGTGTCCGCGGCGGGCCGGTCGAGCACGGTGACGCTGTCGGCGGGAGGGAGCGCCCCGGTGCGGGCCTGCCGTATCAGCGCCCGCCATCGCCGGCGGTGCCGGGCGAAGGCGACCCTGGTGACGGTACGGCCACGGATGCGCTGGCCGGCCAGCGCGACGTCCGGTTCGACGTCGAGAAGGATCATGTGCATCTGCGTGCCGCTCCGGCGGGCGAGCCACGCGAAGCCGTGGAGGAGGTGCGGCCAGGTGCCGCGCGTGTGCGCGACGACGGCCTGTCCCCGCGTCATCGCCCGCGCGATGCGCCACACATGGGTGGCGTGCACCAGCGGGGTGCGCAGGCGTGGGGGGATCGGCCCGAGGTAGGGCGCCCACATGTTGCGGGACTGGTAGGAGTCGATCACCCACGCCCCCCGGCCGTCGGGTACCGGCTCCGTCTCGTCGCAGCGCAGGCCGTACAGCCGTCGCAGCAGTGTGCTCTTTCCCGCACCTGGCAGCCCCGCGAGGAGCACCAGTGAACGGGCGGGGTAGTGCAGGTCGTCGATGGAACTCGGGGCGACCGAGTCGGCGGCCATGGTGTGCACCTCGCTGGATTGGGTGGTTCCCGGTGGTGCCCTGGTCCCCATCATGCGTTGAATGGTGCCGCCGTGCGCTCTCCCGTCCTCGAGAGTAGGGCGCATGGTGCATAGTGATCCGCATGGATGAGATCGCCGCACTGGTTGACCGGGCCGAGATCGAGGATGTCGTGACCGCGGTCTTCGACACGACCGACGCGAAGAACTGGCCCGTCTGCCAGGAGCTCTTCGATGACGAGGTCGCCGTGGACTTCACCGGCCTGGGCGGCGGGAAGCCCTCGACGGTGACCTCCGCCCAGCTGGTCGACGGCTGGAAGACGGGACTGCACGCGAGGAAGCAGAGCTTCCACACGGTCAGCAACTACGCCATCAACGTCGACGGCGCCGAGGCGGGCGTGACCGCGAAGGGATACGCCTACAACCTGCTCGACGCCGACCTCGGCGGGGGCATCTGGGAGGTCTGGGGTGTCTACCGGCTCAGGCTGGTACGGCAGGCCGAGGGCTGGAAGGTGACCGCCATGGCGTTCGAGCCCCGGCGCACCCGCGGCGACGACGCCGTCCGCACCCACACGCTGTAGGCGTAGCACCAGGCAGGCCCCGCGCGGCCAAGCCGCTCCGGCCGGTGACGGCCGGGGCGCTCAGCCGGTGACGGCGGGAGCGGTGACGGCCGGGGTCTCGGCGTGCAGGCGGTGCAGCACCCGCCGGAAGGCCCACGCCGATCCGAGGAACGCGAGCCCGCTGATGACCGCGACGGCGGCGGTGCGGACGAGCAGGTAGGTCCCGATCGACTGGTGCAGCAGCAGCCAGATGCTGACGGTCGAGTTGGTCAGCAGGACGAAGGCCCACAGCAGCGTGATGCGCGCGAAGAACCTGCGGATCCGCTCGTGCCGCAACACGACCGACGGCAGGTGGATGTAGTCGAGCGTGAGCTTCTGCACGAGCGGGCGGCGCAGCCGCACCGACGCGAGGAACGCCATGCTGATGCAGATCGTGCCCAGTTCGGGCTGGATGAAGTAGACCACCGCGCTGCCGGTCCACAGCCCCAGGACGGCGCGGGCGGTGATCGCGATCGCCGCGAGGACCATCGTCCCCGGCACCGGGCGGCGGCGGACGAGCCGCCACAACAGCCCGATGTAGACCCACGCGACCGCCGCACCCAGCGCCCCGTTCAGACCGAGCACCGCGAGTGCGGCGTAGAAGACCGCCAGGGGAGCGACCACGCCTTCCAGGAGCCGCGGGACCGCCTGCTTGAGCATCGCGGTGAGCCGTGGCAGGACGAAAGGCGATTGGTTCATGACACTCCATCGAACCGGGTGCAGGGCCTCCACCTACCCACAGCAATTGCCGGAAACACGAGGGCAGGCCTTTACCGGTGGCCTAACGTACCCGACCCCCGCATGATCCTGTGCCCATCCGGCCGGGGTCGTCGCCCCCGGACCATGCCCGTACGGCATGGCGTCGCAAAGCCGTGAATGCCCCGAAACGGGCGCTGGCCAGGTCTTTACGACAGCCCGCCGGGTGTCGCCGGGGATGCGGAAGAAATGGTGATTGATTTGGCGCCATGGAATCTGGATTCGGCTACTTCCCCACGCACTACGCCCCCGGTCCCGGGGTCGTCGCCCGCCTCGTCGAGGAACGTGGCCACAAGGCGCTGCTGTTCGCCGAGCACACCCACATCCCTGTGCCGGCGCAGGGCACGCGTGTGAAGGACGATGCTGGGGGCGACCTGCCGTCCAAGTACTGGCACACCTATGACCCCCTCGTGGCGTTGACGGCGGCGGGCCTGGCCACCACGCGCCTGCGGGTCGGGACGGGCATCTGCCTGGTTCCCCAGCGTGATCCGATAACCCTGGCCAAGATGGTGGCGAGCGTCGACCATCTCACGGGCGGGCGCTTCGAGTTCGGTGTCGGGGCGGGCTGGAACGAGCCCGAGATCCGTAACCACGGGGTCGACCCCCGCCGTCGTTTCGCCGTGATGAAGGAGCACATCGAGGCGATGCGCGAGATCTGGACGCATGAGGAGGCGGAGTATCACGGCGAGTTCGTGTCGTTCGACTCGATCTGGTCGTGGCCCAAGCCCGCGCAGCGCCCGTATCCGCCCATCCTGGTCGGAGGCACCGGTCCGCGCGTGCTCGACCGCGTGCTCGCCTACGGCGACGTCTGGATGCCCAACTACGGGCCGGGCGTCGTGGAGCGCATCCCCGACCTGTTCCGTCGGGCCGCCGAGGCAGGCAGGCGGGTCGAGGTGATGGTGCTCGGTTTCCCCGCCGACCCGAAGGTGATCGAGGAGTATGCGAACGCCGGAGTCAGCCGGGTGATGCCGTGGCTTCCCTCAGCGGGACTCGACCGGATCCAGCGTGAGATGGACGCCTTCGAGGCCGCGCTCGCCGAGGCGCGGAGGTAGTGAGACGGAGGTGGCGAGACGGTCAGTTCAGGGTCGCCGTGGCCAGCTTCGCCCCGAAACCGAGGAAGACGGCGCCGACGCCTGAGGTGAGCCCCGCGGCGAGGCGGCGTCGCTGCCGGAACTGGTCGGCCAGGTAGGTGCCACTGAAGATCAGTGCGCTCAGGTAGCAGAAGCTGAAGACCTGCGCGATCGCGGCCAGGATGAGGAAGGACAGCGCGGGCGCGCCGTACGAGGGGTCGACGAACTGCACGAAGAAGGCGACGAAGAAGAGGATCGCCTTCGGGTTGAGCAGGCTGATGCTCAGCGCCTTGCGGAAGGGCCGCACCCGCTTGGACGGCAGGGCCTCTTCGGGGACCGCCGACACGGCGGCGGGCGAGCGCCACGACTTCCACGCCGACCGGAGCATGCCGAAGCCGATCCACGCGAGGTAGGCCGCCCCGGAGTACTTGACCACGGTGAACAGGATCGGGGTGGACTTCAGCAGCGAGGCGACCCCGGCCGCCGACAGGAACATCAGCACCGAGTCGCCGGCGAACACGCCGCACGCCGCCTGGTACCCGGTCCGGACACCCCGCTGGGCCGCGGTCGTCAACACGAACACCGAGTTCGGCCCGGGCAGCAAGATGATCAGAAACGTGCCGACGATGTAGGCCCAGATATTGGTGATCCCGAAGAACATCTCCCGCTCCTCAAATTACGACATACGCCGTTATAGTGCCTTACTCATCTTGGTCTTGGCAGGTGAGGGCATGGAAATGCCCATTGACCTGGTGGGAAATTACGAATGATTCTGGGCGTATGACGCTCTGGAAGCCGGATCCCACGTTCTATCCGTCTCCGCGTGATGCCGCCGCGGCCCCGGCGGAGAAGCTCGCCTACGTCGCCGCGTTCGACCGCTCCGCGAACAGGCCCGACGCGCTGACCGTGCTGGACACCGACCCCGAGTCCGCTTCCTACGGCGCGATCGTCGGCTGGACCGACCTCCCCTACACCGGGGACGAGCTGCACCACTTCGGCTGGAACGCGTGCAGCAGCGCGCTGTGCCCCTCCGCGCCGCATCCCCACCTCGAGCGGCGCTACCTCATCGTCCCGGGGCTGCGCTCGTCGCGGATCTACGTGTACGACACCAAGGACCTGGTGAGTCCCGAGCTCGTCAAGGTGATCGAGGCGGAGGACCTCGGCAAGCGCGCCGGATACTCCCGCCCGCACACCGTCCACTGCGGGCCCGAGGGGCTGTACGTCTCAGCCCTCGGCGGCTACGGCGAGGAGGGTCCCGGCGGCATCGCCGTGCTCGACCACACGTCGTTCGAGGTGCTCGGCAGGTGGGAGTCCGACCGGGGGCCGCAGTACCTCGCCTACGACTTCTGGTGGCACATCAACCACGACGTGATGGTCACCTCGGAGTGGGGGACCCCGTCCATGATCGAGGACGGTGTGGTGGGCGAGTCGCTGCTCGGCCGCCAGTACGGCCACCGGCTGCACTTTTGGGACCTGCGCAGGCGCAGGCACGTGCAGGAGGTCGACCTGGGGGACCAGTACCAGATGGTCCTGGAGTTGCGGCCCGCCCACGACCCCAGGAAGAAGTACGGCTTCGCCGGGGTCGTCACGAACGTGGAGGACCTGTCGGCCTCCATCTGGGTCTGGTACGAGGAGGGCTCCCGCTGGGCCGTGCGGAAGGTCGTCGACATCCCGGCCGAGCCCGCGGCCGCCGACGACCTGCCCGACGTGCTCAAGCCGTTCGGGGCCGTGCCGCCGCTGGTCACCGACATCGACCTGTCCGTGGACGACAAGTACCTCTACGTCTCGTGCTGGGGCACGGGCGAGCTGAAGCAGTACGACGTGTCCGACCCGTTCAAGCCGGTCGAGACGGGCTCGATCCACCTCGGCGGCGTCGTCAGGCGGACGTCCCATCCGGCCGCGCCGTCCGAGAGGCTGTCCGGCGGGCCGCAGATGATCGAGGTGAGCCGCGACGGCCGGCGGGTCTACATGACGAACTCCCTCTACGGCTCCTGGGACGACCAGTTCTACCCCGACGGCGTCGGCGCCTGGATGGCCAAGGTCGACACGGCGGGGTTCACCCTCGACGAGAGGTTCTTCCCGCACGGCGACGACTTCCGGGGGTTGCGCCCGCACCAGACCCGGCTGCAGGGTGGCGACGCCTCCTCCGACTCCTACTGCTACCCGTGACGCTCACCGCGGTCATCCTGCTCGGGGCCTTCCATGGCATCAACCCCTCCATGGGCTGGCTCTTCGCGGTCGCCAGGGGACTGCAGGAACGCAGCCGGGACCTGCTCCTGCAGTCTCTGCCGGTGATCGCGCTGGGGCACCTGGCGTCGGTGGCGGTGGTGGTCCTCATCGTCAGCGCCACCGGCTCGCTGGTCACCGGCTCCGTTCTCAGCATCGCCTCGGGCGTGCTGCTCGTGGGCTTCGGGCTCTGGCACCTGCTGTCCAAGCGGCACTTCCGCTGGGTCGGCATGCGGGTGTCGCTTCCGCAGCTCGCGGCCTGGTCCTTCCTCATGTCGTCGGTCCACGGCGCCGGCCTGATGTTGTTGCCGGTTCTCACCCGGCTCCCGGCCGCCACGACGGCCGCAGGGGGGCATCACCACGGCGGCGCCCTGTCCGGCGGCATGGTCGTCGCGGGGATCCACACCCTGGCCATGTTCGTCACGGCCACGGTCATCGCCCTCGTCGTCTACGAGTTCGCCGGCCTGACGATCCTTCGGAAGGCGTGGTTCAACCTCGACCGGATGTGGGCGTTCGCCCTCGTGGGGGCGGGGGCGATCACCCTCGCCACCGCCTGGTGAGAGCCGGCTGATGAGATCCGTCTTCCTCCCTCAGGAGGAGGATGGACGCGATATATCTCGATAGGGTGTGGGTGGCAGCCGTACAGAGGGAGATCCGTCATGGCCCGCGCCCTTCGCGAAATGTTGTTCCTCGTGGGTGTGATCGAGGACGTCCACCTGCTCACTCCGCGGATGCGCCGCGTCCGCATCTCCGGACCGGCGCTGAAGGGTCTCGCCTGGACCCCGGGCCAGCAGGTCAGAGTGCACGTCACCGACATGTTCGCCGCGAGGACGTGGCTGCGGGGAGCGGTGGGCGACGTGCTGCGCACCTACTCGATCTGGGCCGCCGACGGCGACGCCGGCACCCTCGACCTGGTCGTCTTCGACCACGAGGGCGACTCCCCCGGCAACCTCTGGGCGAGGGGGGCCACCCCCGGCCAGGAGGTCACCTTCTCCCGCCCCCAGGGCGACTTCGTCGTACGGCCCGGCGGCTACCACCTGTTCGCCGGAGACGAGACCGCCGCCGTCGCCTTCGGTGCGATGCTCGAGGCGATCCCGGCGGCCACTCCGGTCTACGGGGTGGTCGAGGCCGGCGCGGCGGAGGACCACCTGCCGCTCCCGCGCGACCTCGTGCGCGTGGAGCGCACGGGGGAGGCCGTCCCCTCGGCGGCCCTGCTGGAGGCCGTGAAGGCGCTCGATCTGCCGGGGGAGCCTGGAGTCGCCTACCTCGCAGGCGAGGCGCGGACCCTCCAGGCCGTCCGCAGGCACCTCGTCGCCGAGCGAGGCTGGCCGCGCAGAAGCGTCGTCACCAAGCCCTTCTGGACTCCCGGCAAGCGAGGCATGGACTGACAGGCCGGTCGCGAATCACCGTCCGCGGAGGGCGTCGGGCAGGATGTCGGTCATGCGGGTCAGCCTTCTGGGGGCGATGGAGGTAACGGACGACGACGGTGAGCGGATCGTCGTCGCGGGGCCACGTGTGCGGGCGCTGCTGGCCGTCCTCGCCGTACGGCCGGGACAGGTCGTGTCTGCCGACGGTCTCGTGGACGCGCTGTGGGGCGACGACCCGCCCGCGACGGCGGCCAACGCCCTGCAGACGCTGGTCAAGCGGTTGCGGGCGGCCCTCAGGCGTCCGGACGCCGTCGTCTGGCGAGCCGGCGGCTACGTCCTGGACGTCGACCCCACGCATGTCGACGTCCAGCACTTCGCCGTCCTGCGTGTCATCGGCGATGCGGGCGACCCCGCCCGCGCCGCCGACGCGCTCGACGAGGCGCTCGCCCTGTGGCGCGGGCCCGCGCTCGCCGACTTGCTGGGCGTGCCGTACCTGGCGAACGTCGCCACCTCCCTCGAGGAGCAGCGGCTCGCGGCCCTGGAGGGCCGGGCCGAGGCCTACCTTTCGCTCGGGCGTGACCTCGACCTGTCCGCCGAGGCCGCCGCCCACCCCCTGAGGGAACGGCTCTGCGCGCTCGCCATGCGCGCACTCGCCCGAAGCGGCAGGCAGGCGGAGGCCCTCGCGCTCTACGACAAGACCCGGCAGGCGCTCGCGGACGACCTCGGCGTCGATCCCGGACCCGACCTGCGCGGCGCCCACCTCGCCGTCCTCAGGGGAGAGATCCCCGGCGTACGGCGAGGCCGGCCGGACGGGGGGCGGACCACGCCCCCGCGCGCGCCACTCACCCCGGCCCTGCGCGCGCCGCTCACCACGTTCGTGGGGCGCGGAGACGAGGTCGCCCACCTCGGCGGACTGCTGAAGCGGACGCGCCTGGTCACGATCATCGGGCCGGGAGGGGCGGGCAAGACCAGGCTCGCGATCGAGACCGCGCTGCGTGTGTCGGCGCAGCCGCACGGCGGCCCGCGCCCGGACGGTGCCTGGCTGGTCGAGCTGGCCTCCGTCACCGACACCGTCGACGTGCCCCATGCCGTGCTCAACGCGCTCGGGATCATGAGCGAGCGGGTGGTCACGGGGGAGTGGCGGGAGGACGCCCGGGATCCGGTGGAGCATCTCGTCACCTCGCTCGCCGGCCGGGCTCTCCTGCTGGTGCTGGACAACTGCGAGCACGTCGTCGGCGCGGCGGCGGCGCTGGCCGACCGCCTGCTCAAGGAGTGCCCCGGAGTGCGGGTGCTGGCGACCAGCCGGGAGCCGCTCGGCGTCCCGGGAGAGACGCTCGCCCCCATCCCGCCGCTCGGCCTGCCGCCCGCGGGCGCCACGGTCGCCGACGCGTCGGATTACCCGGCCGTGCGGCTGCTGGCGGACCGGGCGGCCGCCGTACGGCCCGGCTTCACGCTCGACGAGGAGAACGTCGACGCCGTCGTCACGATCTGCCGCCGCCTCGACGGGATGCCGCTGGCGATCGAGCTCGCCGCCGCGCGGTTGCGGGCGCTCGGCCCGGCCCAGCTCGCGGCCAGGCTCGACGACCGCTTCCGCCTGCTCACGGGAGGGAACCGTACGGCACTGCCGCGGCAGCGGACGCTGCGCGCGGTGGTCGAGTGGAGCTGGGATCTGCTCACGCCCGACGAGCGGGCCCTGGCCGGGCGGCTCGCCGTGTTCGCGGGCGGGGCCACGCTCGAGGCGGCCGAGTCGGTCTGCGGCGACCCCGGCGAGGTGACGGCGACCCTGCCCCTGCTCGTCGACAAGTCCCTGGTCGAGGTGACCGACGACGGGCGTTACCGGATGCTGGAGACGATCCGGGCCTACGCGCTCGAGCGGCTCGCCGAGGCGGGGGAGTCCGGCGAGTTCCACAGGCGGCACGCCCGGCACTTCCTGGCTCTCGCCGAGGAGGCCGAGCCGCACCTGCGGGCAGCCGGGCAACTGGAATGGATCGCGCGGCTGGGCGCCGAACAGGACAACCTCCACGCCGCGCTCCGCTGGGCGATCGACTCCGGCGACGTGGAGATCTCCCTGCGGTTGTGCGGCGAGCTGAGCTGGTACTGGTGGGTGCGCGGATACGGGAGCGAGGCGGCCGTCTGGGCCGGCCGGGTCGTCGACCTCGTCGGCGACCGGCCGCCCACCGGCCTGCTCCGGCACTACGCCGCGTGCCGATTCGGTATCGCCGCCCTCCAGCTGGGCCACGCGATGGCCGATCGCGAGCGGATCGACGCCATGTTCCGGGAGATGGAAAGCCTGATCGCCGCGGCCGAGCGCGAAGGCCCCGTCCATCCGATGTTGCTGATCGTGCGCGTGGTCATCGCGGCCATGTCCGGTCAGGACGAGCGCGCCCGCAGTTTCCTGCAGCAGTACGCCGAGTCGGACGACCCCTGGCTGGCCAACTCCGCGCTGATGATCCGCGGGGGGTCGCTGGGGCTCTCCGCCGACCCCATGCGGGACCTCGAGGCCGCGGTCGCCGGGTTCAGGAGAACGGGCGACCGCCGGGGCCTGAGCGAGTCGCTGCTCGCACTGGCCACCCTCCGCGCCAGACGCGGCGACCTGCCGTCCGAGCTCGTCGACGAGATCATCGCGCTGACCGGTGAGTGGATGAGCCCGGAGGACACGATCTCGGCGCTGACCCGGCTGGCGCACCTCAGGATGGGGGCCGGCGACCTTGAGGGCGCGATGAGCGACCTGGCCACGGCGCGCGCCCGGTTGTCGGACGCCATGTCGTCCCACACCCTGCTCCAGCTCAGGATCGCGGAGGCCGAGGTCGCGCGTCACGGCGGAGACCTCGGCGCCACCGTCGCCGCCTACGAGGACGTTGTGGCCCTGCTGGACGACGTCACGATCCCGCAGCAGGCCGCGATGGCGCGAGGCGGGTACGGCAGGGCTCTTCTGGAAAGGGGCGACCTGGCCGGCGCTCTGCGCGAGCACCGGGCGGCGGTCGCGGCGCTCGGCACCCACCCCGACGTCCCCGTCCTCGCCCTGCTCGTCGCCGGCTCCGCCATGGTCGCCCTGGCGGAGGGGAGCACGGAGAGGGCGGCCGTCCTGTTCGGCGCCGCGGACGCCGTACACGAGGGGTGGCACGCCGACCCCGACGCCCTCCGGGCGATGGAGTCGGCGAAGGCCGGAGGGGGCGCCGTCTTCGTGGAGGCCTACGAACGAGGACGCGCGCTGTCGGCCGAGGAGATCCGCCGGGTGACGACGGGCGGGTGAGCCCGCCGATCACCTGATCCTGCGCGAGTAGGCGCGCACGGCGAGCGGGACGAAGGCGGCGGCGATGGCGGCGGCCCAGCCCAGGGTGATCCAGATGTGCGCTCCCGCAGGCCCGCCGGTGAACAGGGCGCGCAGGGAGTCGGCCAGGTGCGAGACCGGGTTCAGGGCCGCCCACCACTGGAGCACGCTCGGCAGGTTCGCGGCCGGGATGAGGGCCGTGCTGCCGAACGTCAGCGGGAGCAGGACGGCCGTGGCCATGCCCTGCATCGAGGCCGCGGACTTCGCCCGCAGGCCGAGCCACGCCGACACCCAGCCGAGCGCCAGCGTGAACACCAGCAGCAGCGCGACGCCCCCGAGGGCCTCCAGGGGTGAGGTGCGGATCCGGAAGCCGACCACCGCGCCGACGAGCAGCGCCACCGCGACGGTCAGGGTCATGGTGGCCGTGTCGGCGAGGATCCTGCCCATCAGGGGCGCGGATCTCGCGATCGGCATGCTCCGGAACCGGTCGAACACGCCGTTGCCGATGTCCTCGGCGAGCCGGAGGCCGGTCGTGATCGTCTGAGTGAGGGCGACCTGGGTCAGCACGCCGGGAAGCAGATGCTGCACCGCCCCGGCCTGGTCGCCGGACATCGCCCCGAAGACCACGACGAAGATCACAATCATGAAGATGGGCTGGAGGAGCAGTTGGATCAGCTCCCCGGGCTGGTTCCTGAGCGGCACCAGACTCCGCCAGGTCAGCGTCATCCCCTGGGCGAAGGTGTTGCGGGTGGTCATGCCGACGGCCTTTCTGCGCTTCCTGCGGGAGCATCTGCGGGATCGTGTGCGGGGCTTCGTCCGGGAGTTTCCGCGGGGCTCTCCGCCGGAGGTCGCGCCGGGGTGGAGACGAGCGAGAGGAAGGCCTCGTCGAGGGTGGGCCGCCTGAGCGCGTGCTCGGCGAGGACGATCCCCGCGTCGTCGAGCCGGCGGAACACCGCGGGCGGGAGCGTGGGGTCGAGGACCGGCACGCTGATCAGGCCGTTCTCGCCGTGATGCGGGCTGAGCCCGGTGACCTCCGCGAGAATCCGCGCGGCCTTCTCCGCGTCGTGCTCCGGCCGGATCTCCAGGCGCCTGTCTCCCGCACGGGCCTTCAACTGGTCGGGCGTTCCCCTGGCGCTCACCTTCCCCTGGTCGATGAGCACGATCTCGTCGGCCAGTTGGTCGGCCTCCTCCAGGTACTGCGTCGTCAGGAGTACGGTGGCGCCCCTCGCGATCTGCTCGCGCACGACGGCCCACAACTCCGCGCGCACCTGTGGGTCGAGGCCGGTGGTCGGCTCGTCCATGAAGATGATCGACGGCTCGCCGACCAGGCTCACCGCGAGGTCGAGCCTGCGCCGCATGCCGCCCGAGTAGGTCCCCGCCGCCCGATCCGCGGCGTCCCGCAGGCCGAACCTGTCGATGAGACCCGCCGCCCTCGCCCGCGCGGCGGACCTGTTCATGCCGAGCAGGCGGCCGATCATCACCAGGTTCTGCCTGCCGGTCAGTTTCTCGTCGACCGACGCGTACTGGCCGGTCAGGCCGATCAGCTCGCGTACCTTCGCGGGTTCCTTCCGCACATCGTGGCCGCCGACCCTGGCACTGCCCCCGTCCGGGACGACGAGCGTCGCGAGGATGCGGACCGCCGTCGTCTTGCCCGCGCCGTTCGGCCCGAGCACACCGAGAACCGAGCCGGCCCGCGCCTCCAGGTCCACCCCGTCGAGGGCCATCTTGTCGCCGTACCTCTTGACCAGGCCCTCGGCTTCGATCGTGTTGGTCATGTCCTGAGGATCGGGGCGCCCGCTGGCACGCCCCTGGCAGAACGCTGTCAGCGCGGCGGCCGGGCCTGAGGCACGAGATCTGGGCTTGAGGCAGAGATAAGGGTCGTTTAAGGTCGCGCCCTTGCCGGTCAGAAAAGCCCGCGACTACGCTTCCCGCCAGTCGTGGACCTCTGACAGAGCTCGTCAGAATTCCCTTCCGTTTGGGCCTTGCCGCCCCCTGTCGGCCGGGCTACGATCCGATCAACTCTTAGGAAACTTTCCTAAAAAAAGACCTTCGTTCACCTCCGAGACTGCGTCCCGTCACCAGACGCCAAGAAGCGCCGTACGGCTGGCGCCGTTTCTACTCGGCCGCCTCCGTGAGGCGTCAGCCGTACGGGTTCCATGACCTCCCATCTCACCCCCCAGAGGTTGTGACATGCAGATCAGGATCATCTGGCGTGTGCTGGCGGCGGTGGCCGCCGTCGCGCTCGCCCTCGTCGCCCTTCCCGCCCAGGCCGCCACCGCCACGGCCGTCTTCTCCAAGGACTCCGACTGGGGCTCCGCCTACCAGGCCAGATACACGATCACCAACACCGGGAGCGCCGCGCTCTCCGGCTGGACGGTCGAGTTCGACCTGCCGGCCGGGTCGTCGGTCGGCTCCTACTGGGACGCGCTGCTGACCAAGTCCGGCAACCACTACTCGTTCAAGAACCGCGAGTACAACGGGACCCTCGCCCCCGGCGCTTCCGCGGCCTTCGGCTGGGTGAGCACCGGCACAGGTGTCCCGGCGAACTGCAAGCTCAACGGCGCTTCGTGCGGAGGCGGGGGGTCCACGCCGACGCCGACTCCCACGCCGACGGTCACGCCCACCCCGCCGCCGACGACACCACCGTCGCCGGGGAACCTCAGGAGCGCGCCGTACGTGGACATGGGCGCCTGGCCGACCCCGAGCCTCACCGCCATGGCCTCGGCCTCCGGCCTGAAGAACTTCACGCTCGGCTTCGTCACCGCGTCGAGCTGCAAGGCGATGTGGTTCAACGCGTACGACCCGAGGCAGCAGTGGGGCAAGGACCAGATCGACGCGATCAGGGCCGGCGGCGGTGACGTGAAGATCTCCTTCGGCGGCGCCACCGGGATCGAGCTCGCCCAGGCCTGCACCGACGTGACCGCGCTGTACAACGAGTACAACGCCGTGGTCAACGCGTACGGCCTGAACTACATCGACCTCGACATCGAGGGCTCCGCCACGGCCGAGCCCGCGTCGGTCGCCCGCAGGTCGCAGGCGCTCGCCCGGCTCCAGCAGGCCCATCCCAACCTGAAGATCTCGCTCACCCTGCCGGTCCTGCCGAACGGCCTCACCTCCGACGGGCTGAACGTCGTCAGGTCCGCCCGGGACGCCGGGGTCAAGCTCGACGTCGTCAACGTGATGGCCATGGACTACTACCAGCCGGTCGACTACGGCGACGCGGCGGTCCAGGCGGTCAACAGCACGTTCTCCCAGATCAAGTCGCTGTATCCGAGCCTGACCGACGCCCAGGTGTGGCGCATGGTCGGCGTCACGCCGATGCTCGGGCAGAACGACGACGGCCGGATCTACAACCAGGACGACGCCCGGCAACTCGTGACCTTCGCCAAGGGCAAGCACCTCGGCCTGCTCGCCTTCTGGGAGACGACCCGGGATCGCAACGCCTGCAACGGCGCGCTCTACATGTGCACCAACATCGCGCAGTCGCCCTACGAGTTCTCCAAGATCTTCGCTTCGTACACGGGATGACGCCATGAAGAAACTGATCACCCTGGGCGCGGTGGCGTCCGTCGCACTCGTGGGCTTCCTGACCGGCACGGCGTACGCCGCGAACATCGCGGCCAACCCGGGATTCGAGTCCGGCCTGTCCGGATGGACCTGCTCGGGGTCGTCGGGGGCGCAGGCGGTCTCCACTCCCGTGCACGGAGGGACGAAGGCGCTGTCGGCCACCCCGGCGGGGAGCGACTACGCCCGCTGCCAGCAGACGATCACCGTCAAGCCCTCGACGAAATACACCCTGTCGTCCTGGGTGCGCGGCAACTACGTCTTCCTCGGCGCGACCGGCAACGGCGTGAGCGCCGAGACCTGGGGAGCGCCGGGCGCCGCCTGGTCCCAGCTGTCCACGTCGTTCACCACCGGGGCCTCCACCACCAGCGTGGCGATCTACGTCAACGGCTGGTACGGCCAGGGCACCTACTACGCGGACGACATCGTGTTCGACGGGCCGGGCTCGGTGCCGCCCACGCCGACGCCCACTCCCACGCCGACTCCCACCCCCACTCCCACACCCACGCCGACCGGGCCGCCGCCGAACCCGGGGGCCATCACCTTCGCGCCGTACATCGACATCACGATGACCACGCCGTCGCTGGTCAGCGCGTACAACGCGACGGGGGTGAAGAACTACACGCTGGCGTTCGCGCTCGGGGACAGCACCGGCTGCAACCCGGCATGGGGCGGCACGATCCCGGTCAACGACTCGAGGATCATCAACGACGTCAAGGCCCTCCAGTCCAGGGGCGGCCAGGTGATCGTCGCCACCGGCGGAGCGGCCGGGCCGTACCTGGAGCACAACTGCGGCACCTCGGCCGCACTGCTCGCCGCCTACAAGAAGGTGCTCGACACGGTCGGCACCAACTTCCTCGACGTCGACATCGAGGCCTCGATCGACGTCAACAAGGTGAACACGGCGCTCAAGCAACTCCAGACCGAGCGCGGGACCACCATCAGCTACACGATGCGGGTCCTCGGCCAGGACTACGGCATGGACCCGTTTTCGGTGCAGATCCTCCAGGACGCCGCGGCCAAGGGGCTCAACGTCATGGTCAACCCGATGCTGATGGACTTCGGCTTCTCCGGGAACTGGGGTGACGCCATGGTCTCCGCGGCGAACGCGACCGTGACGCAGATGAAGCAGATCTGGCCGTCGAAGACCGACGCGCAGATCAAGCGGCTGCTCGGGCTCACTCCGATGATCGGCAAGAACGACACGGGCCAGACCACCTTCCAGGCCGACGCCCGCAAGCTCCTGTCGTACGCGCAGACCAACCACGTGGGCCGGATCGGGTTCTGGTCGGTCGGCCGTGACAACGGCGGCTGCCCGAACGGCACCGTGTCACCCACCTGTAGCGGCGTCGCCCAGTCCAGCTACGAGTTCACGAACATCTTCAAACCCTTCACCGGCTGACCCCCTCCCTCCCTCCTCCCTTGCGCGTGATCATGCACAGGTTCGGGTGAAGCCGGTCTGACCAGCGGAAACCTCAATCATGATCATGCACAGATTCGGCCGAAGGCCGTACAACCTGCGGTAACACTGTTCGTGATCATGCGCGATCGACCGGCGTGCATGATCACGAACGGCGAATGCCCAGGTCGGCCGGGCCGGCGCCGAAAGTGTGCATGATCACGGATTGTGAACTGCCAGGTCAGCGGTACTTTCCCCGAAGGTGTGCATGATCACGGCAAAAGGGAGGTGGGGGGTGGTCGCCAGGAAAGTGAGTCTCATGTCTGCGCGAATGTCTGGGCGAATGTCCTGGCGAATGCCCGCGCCATTGGCCACGAGGAAATCTGGGCGGATGTCCGTGCGCAACTGGGCGGCGGCCGCCGTGCTGGCGCTCGGGGCGACCGCCCTGTGGGGCGGCACCGCCTCCGCCGCCAACATCGTCACCAATCCCGGGTTCGAGTCCGGCCTGTCCGGGTGGACCTGCCCGTCGGCCGCCTCGGTGGTCTCCAGCCCCGTCCACGGCGGCACCAAGGCCCTGTCGGCCACCCCGGCGGGGAGCGACTTCGCCCGCTGCCAGCAGACGATCAGCGTCAGGCCGTCCACGTCCTACACCGTCTCCGCCTGGGTCCAGGGGAACTACGTCTTCCTCGGCGCGACGGGCACCGGCACGACGGACGCGCAGACGTGGGGCACCCCCGGCGCGACGTGGAAGCAGCTGACCACGTCGTTCACGACCGGCGCGTCGACCAGCAGCGTGACGGTCTACGTCAACGGCTGGTACGGCCAGGGCACCTACTTCGCCGACGACATCGTGCTCGACGGCCCCGGCGGCACGAACCCCTCGCCGAGCCCCACTCCGACACCCACCCCGACGCCGACCGTCACCCCCACTCCCACGCCGACACCCACACCCACGCCGCCCCCGTCGAACGGCAAGCGCCTGCTGGTGGGGTACCTCCACGCGTCCTTCGCCAACGGATCCGGCTACATCCGCATGGCCGACGTCCCCGGTGACTGGGACTTCATCGACCTCGCCTTCGGTGAACCGACCTCGGTCACATCCGGGGACATCCGGTTCAACCGCTGCCCCGCCGCCGAATGCCCCAACGTGGAGAGCGACGCCGACTTCACCGCGGCGATCCGCGCCAAGCAGGCGGCGGGCAAGAAGGTCCTCATCTCCATCGGCGGCCAGAACGGCCAGGTCCAGCTGACCACGACCGCCGCGCGCGACAAGTTCGTGCAGTCCGTCGGCGCGATCATCGACAAGTACGGCCTGGACGGTCTGGACATCGACTTCGAGGGCCACTCGTTGTCGCTCAACCAGGGCGACACCGACTTCCGCAACCCGACCACCCCCGTGGTGGTGAACCTGATCTCGGCCATCAGGTCGCTCAAGGCCAGGTACGGCTCGAAGTTCGTCCTCACCATGGCGCCGGAGACGTTCTTCGTGCAGCTCGGCTACCAGTTCTACGGCCCCGGCCCGAACGGCTCGGCGGATCCGCGGTCAGGGGCCTACCTGCCCGTCATCCACGCTCTGCGGGCCGACCTGACCCTGCTCCACGTGCAGGACTACAACTCCGGGCCGATCATGGGCCTCGACAACCAGTACCACACCATGAGCGTGGCCGACTTCCACGTCGCCATGACCGACATGCTGCTCACCGGCTTCCCCGTCGCCGGTGGCACCACCTTCCCCGCGCTCCGGCCCGACCAGGTGGCGATCGGCCTGCCGGCCGCTCCGTTCGCCGGGAACGGCTTCACCACGGTCGCCGAGGTCCAGAAGGCCTTCGGCTGCCTCGCGAAGGGGACCAACTGCGGCTCCTACCGCCCGCACGGTGTCTTCTCCGGTCTCCGCGGGCTGATGACCTGGTCCATCAACTGGGACAAGTACAACGGCTCCGAGTTCTCGCGCAACCACCGGGCGTACCTCAACGCGCTCGGATGACACCCCCCAACCCCCTGCGAGGAACCATGAAACTACGGTCAGGCCCCGGCCTGCGCGTCCGTGCGGTCATCGCCGCCGCGGCGCTCGCCATCGTCGGCGGCATCGTCGCCGTCGCACCCGCGTACGCGGCGTCCGCCACCGCGGTCTTCACCAAGACCCAGGACTGGGGCACCGGGTTCGAAGGCAAGTACGTGATCACGAACGGGACGTCGTCGGCGATCAGCACCTGGCGGGTGGAGTTCGACCTGCCGTCCGGGTACAGCGTCGGCTCCGTCTGGGACGCCGCGATGACCAGGAGCGGCCAGCACTTCACCTTCACGAACCTCGGCTGGAACGGCACCATCCCGGCTGGTGGCACCGCGAGCTTCGGCTTCAACGGCAGCCCGGGCGGCTCGGGCGCCGCGCCGGCCAACTGCACGCTGAACGGCGCCTCCTGCGGCGGAGGCGGTCCGACCACGTCGCCCACGCCGACTCCGCCGGCGGGTGCGCCGGGCAAGCCGGGCAACCCGACGGTCACCGGCACCGCCAACGCGTCGATCTCGCTGTCCTGGGGAGCGTCGAGCGGCACCGTCACCGGCTACCGGGTCTACGAGGGCACCACCGTGCGGGCGACCGTCACCGGCACCAGCGCCACGATCTCCGGCCTGGGCACGTGCACCACGCACACCTACACGGTCAAGGCGTACAACGGGCAGGGCGAGTCCGCCGCCAGCGGCGCGGCGACCGCGACCACGACGGGCTGTCCGACCGGCGGCGGCAAACTGCCCGGCGCGCCGTACCTCTATGAGGGCTGGGGCAACCCGCCGAGCCCGGCCACGGTCATGAACGCCACCGGCGTCAAGGCCTTCACCATGGCGTTCATGCTCTCCGGCGGCGGATGCACGCCCGCCTGGGACAGCTCACGCCCGCTGACCGGCGGCGCCGACGCCACGGCGATCTCGCAGATCAAGGCCGCCGGCGGCAACGTGCAGATCTCCTTCGGCGGCTACTCGGGCAACAAGCTCGGGCCCAACTGCTCGTCGTCGTCCGCGTTCGCCGGGGCCGTCCAGCAGGTCATCAACGCCTACAACCCCGCCGCGGTCGACTTCGACATCGAGAACAGCGACGAGTTCGAGAACGAGGCCGTCCAGGACCGCATCCTCGGCGGCCTGAAGATCATCAAGCAGAACAACCCGAACACCAAGGTCGTCATCACCTTCGGCACGAGCACCACGGGGCCGACCTACTACGGCACCCGCCTGATCAACCAGTCGAAGGCGCTCGGCGTCAACGTGGACAACTACACGATCATGCCGTTCGACTTCGGCGGCGGCGCGAACATGTACCAGAACACCGTGAACGCGGCCGAAGGCCTGAAGAACGCCCTTAAGACAGCCTGGGGCTGGACCGACGCCCAGGCCTACGCGCACATGGGCATCTCGGGCATGAACGGTCTGTCCGACCAGCAGGAGCTCACGTCGGTGGCGACCTGGACCCAGATTCGCGACTACGCCAAGTCGAAGGGGCTCGGCAGGCTCGCCTTCTGGTCGGTCAACCGTGACCGCGGTTGCCCGGGCGGCGGCGTGGTCTCCAACTGCAGCGGCATCGCCCAGAACGACTGGGACTTCACCCGGATCACCGCCGGCTTCTGATCACAGGGCCGACCGGCCATGACTCGGCGGCCGGCGCGACGGAATCCCCCCTACCCGTCGCGCCGGCCGCCGCTTCGCGTCGGGGCCAGCAGGCCGATCAACATGCCCACGACCGTGGCGATGGCAAGGGTGATCCAGAGGCGAATCTTCATCGAAGTCTCCCATTTGTTACGCTGAGTGACAAGAGTACAACTAATGGTGACCGACGGTAGTGGGGGACGAAGAATTCTGGAGCCGGGTCGCCTCTTTACTGGTTTGTCGGGCAGGCTTGGCAGCGTCATGGACTACGCAATCCCGACGGGCATCGTCCTCGTCACCGGTGTCGTGCTCGCCCTCGTCGCGCAGTGGAAGGGCTGGAAGCCCTCACTCGCCGTCACGCTGGCGATCGGCGTGGGCTTCCGCGTGCTGATCCTCGTGCTCTCGGCCAAGGACAGCTGGCAGCCGGTCGACTTCGTCAACAGCTTCAGACCGGCCGGCGAGGCCATCGTGCAGCACCACGACCCGGTGCTGGAGAGCAACGGCGGCTGGCATTTCCTGCCGACCATCCCCTACGTGTACGGCCTGCTCCTGTGGCTGGGCATCCCCTGGGAGGTCGCCGGCCGCCTCGTCACGGTCGTCTCCGACATCGTGCTGATCCCGCTGGTCGGCAAGCTCGCCGGAGGCTCCGCCCAGAAGCTCCGCGCGTTCCAGTACGCGTGCAACCCGCTCGCCATCCTCGTCGCCTCGGTGCACGGCCAGGTCGAGCCCGTCTCCCTGGTCTTCGGCGTCGCCGCCTACGTCGTGGCGCGCGGCCCGGACGGCTGGCGGCCGTCGGCCACCCTTCCCTGGCGGCGGCCTGGTGACCTGCTGCGTCGCTTCACCCATCCCGTCGACGCCGATCGGGCCGCCACGAGGCGGGCCGTCTGGGCGGGTCTCCTGATGGGAATGGCCCTGTGCGCGAAGAGCTGGCCGGTGATCCTCATCCCCGGCATGCTCCTGCTCCTGCCCGGGCCGCGCTCCCGGCTGATCTCCCTGATCGCCGCGGGCATCCCGCCGGTCTTCTTCCTGCTCACGCTGCCCATCGGCGGGTGGACCGCGTGGGGGCAGCTGCCCGAGGTCCTCAAGACGATCGGCCTGCGGCCCGGCGACGTGCGCCCCATCACCGGCGACTGGGGATGGACGGCGATCCTCAACGGGGGCGACTGGGTCCTCAACCCCACGGCGCTGAAGCTCGGCCAGTACATGATCTACGCCGCGGTGGTGTTCTGCCTGCTCTGGTGGCGCAAGGCCGATCCCATCGATGTGACGATCGCGATCGTGCTGGCCTTCATGATCTTCACGCCACGGCTCGGAGCGCAGTACCTGATGTGGTTCATGCCGTTCCTCGTCGCCCGGCCGACCCGCTGGGCGTGGCCCACGGTCATCGGCTGCGCGGCCTGGTCCGCGGTGGGTTATCTCGTGCTGACCCAGTTCGCGGGGGAGAAGTGGGGCGAGTTGCACTCACCCTGGGCGATGAGCTCGATCATCCTGTTCCCCGTGCTCATCGCGGCGATGCCATGGGGCCGCAGGAGGTCCGAAGGAGTCGAGGCCGTCCCCACCGGCATCCCGGCCGCCCGCGTGGACGCCTGACACGGGCGCCCTCCGCTACCTGACGATCAGCCGGACCAGGTGGCCGTGACTCTTGAAGCCGGGCGGGTCGCCGTCCAGGACTCCGGTGACGCAGTCGAACACGCCGGGCTCGCTCTGCCGTACGAAGAAGGCGGGCTCGGCGATCGCGGACAGCAGGCGGATCGCGTCGCGGTGGATGTGCACACCCTCCCGGTCGCCGGACAGCGAGACCGTGACCTCGTAGACCCCGTCGTCGAGAAGGCGTTCGCCGAGGAGCAGCCATTCGGAGCCGCACGCACGCCGTAGATGCGGGAGCAGGTGCTCCTCGGGAGCCTCGGTCACCCAGCCGTCCCGCGGCATGGTCTCAAGCAGTTTTCGCACCTGCGGGTCCATCGCCGACCCGTCGGCAATGCCCGTGTGGCGCTCGTCGATGTCCCATCGCCGCATGCTCAGACATTACGCGCGGGGTGGCCGCTGAGCCTTCACCGGCGCGCCCTCCGCGGGCGCTTCGGCCGACGGTTCCGACGGTGTTCCGGACGGCTCGGCCGACGATTTCTCGGGTGGATCGGGCAGCCGGCCGGATATGAGGGCCGCGGTCCACTTGCTGTCCGGATCGCTGTCGATCAACAGCGCCCGGACCAGCAGGCTCAGCGGAATCGCCAGCAGCGCGCCGAGAGGGCCGAGCACCCAGGCCCAGATGATGAGCGACAGGAACGTCGCCGTGGTGGAGAGCCCCACGGCGTCGCCGAGGAACTTCGGCTGGATGAACGACTGGATCACGACGTTGATCGCGATGTACGCGATGATCACCAGGAGCATCGTCCTCGGGCCGCCGTCGAGCAGGCCGAGGAGCGCGGGGGGAACCAGTCCGAGGATGAATCCGATGTTCGGGATGTAGTTGGTGATGAGCGCCAGCACGCCCCACAGCAGGGGGAGTGGCACGCTGAGGATCGCCAGGACCGTGACGTCGAGGGCCGAGCAGATCAACCCGAAGATGGTCGAGACCACCAGGTAGCGGCGGGTGCGGGACGTGAACGACTTGAGGGCCTCGGCCAGTTGCGGCCGTTCCGCTGCGGCGGCGTCGACGATCCGGGAGAACACGGGAGCGTCCAGGCTCATGGCGAGGAGCAGCACCACGATCAGGAAGAGACTCGACAACACTCCGAGGAGGCTGCTGAGCACGCCCTGCGCGACTTCGATCATCTTGCCGGGATCGAACGAGGACAACGCCTTGTTCAACTGCTCGCTGCCGTAGCCGAGACCGGCGGCCCAGTGCTGGAGGTCGGCCACCATCGTCCTGAACTGCGTCGAGTACGTGGGCGCCAGGATCGCGAGTTGCGCGGCGGCGAGAGAGAGAACCGCCACCATGCCGGCCAGGACGAACAGGACCACCGCGAGCGGGACGACGACCTGCACCCAGACGGGGGCCCGATGACGGGACAGCCAGCCACGGAGGGGCGAGACGGCGATGACCAGCGTGAGTGCCAGGATCACCGGGCCGACGATGGACCCGACGGCCTGAATGCCGGCCAGGGTGACGACAGCGGCTGCGGCGCCGAGCATGGCGACGAGTGCGCGAGGAATCCGCTGTGGAAGCACGTTCCCGTATCTACCCCTTCTTTGAGGAAAGATCCGACAATTGGATCAGACGTCAACACTGGTGCGCTGATTGTTTCCGGCAGATCTACAGGCCGTTCCCAGCTTGCCGTGTCCGTACGGCCGGCCGCACCGATACACCGATGGCAACGGCGGGAAGCGTCGATGCGTTCCTGGGCGGGGGAGCCGGGTCGTGTGGTGAGGGCGCATCGTGGTCGCCTGCTTCGTGCGCCATGTGAGCTGGTTCGTGGGCCACATGAAGGGTGAGCCGGGATCAACGTCCCTAGTCCGGCGTGCGTCGCCTATCGGATCAAGGTGGTCTCAAGGGCTGCTAATCTTGTGGTCGTCGGCGTGGTTCGGCGCTCCCCTTCTGATCGTTTCGATGGTTGTGTTGTGGATGCGTCCGGCTGGCGCCGGTGCTCGTGTTCATGGTGTGGCTTTTCTGGCTCGGGTTTCAGGTTTCCACTTGCGTGGCGGGGCCTGAACGGGTAAGCTCGAGGGGTTGCCCTGGAGACGGGGTGGTCGGAATTCCTGTTGGATTGCGGGGTTCGGGTCAAGTGGTT